>JAVIYP010000050.1:0-19642 GCA_031323845.1 Bacteroidales bacterium
AGACATCGATTTTCTTTATAAAAAAGGATTCCATCCGGATTTTCTTGAATACCTGAAGGAATTTCTGTTCAAGGGTTGCATTTGTGGTATGAAAGAGGGTGAAATAGTGTTCCCTGTTGAGCCTGTGTTAAGGGTGGAAGGGCGTTTGATTGAAGTACAGCTGGCTGAAACCATGCTTCTGAACATACTCAATTACCAATCTCTTATTGCCACTAAGGCAAGCCGTGTGCGCCTTTCGGCAGGGAACCGAACTCTTACTGATTTTGGACTGCGCAGGGCCCAGGGTACCGGTGCCATACATGGAAGCAGGGCAGCCATTGTCGGAGGCTTCGACAAAACCTCCAATGTCATGGCGGCAAGCATGCACAACATTGAACCAAGTGGCACCATGGCACATTCCTACATCGAAAGCTTCGACAACGAACTGGATGCGTTCAGGGCCTATGCACGGATCTTTCCTGATGACTGTGTGCTGCTGGTTGACACCTACAATACGCTAAGAAGCGGTTTACCCAATGCCATTAAGGTTGGGCTTGAACTAAAGGAGCAGGGCCACCTCCTCCGTGGCATAAGGCTAGACAGCGGTGACCTGGCTTACCTGTCAAAAAAAGCCCGGAACATGCTTGACGAGGCAGGACTGCCTCATACAAAAATCATTGTATCAAACCAGCTCGATGAATTTGTCGTAAAAAGCCTCCTCGACCAGGGAGCTCCCATAGATGTTTTTGGCGTAGGTACAAGTATGATCACCGGCAGACCCGACGGTGCCCTCGATGGCGTGTTCAAGCTGTCATCGGTGAACGGCCGGCCAAAACTGAAAATTTCTGAAAACATCCAGAAAACCACCCTTCCCGGAAACAAAAAAGTGCTTAGGTATTTCAACGCTGAAGGGCAGTTTTATGCAGACTGCATTGCCACCGAAAATGAAACGGAACCTGAAATAATGATACATCCTTTTGAAAAGGAGAAATCACTTTCGCTGAAGGGCCACAAGTATGAAGAACTGTTTTTTTGCAGCATGAAGGATGGAAAATTAACGGAAAAACCTGTCCCCCCCCATGAATTAAAAGAGAGGGTGTATACAAGGCTTGCACTGCTTCCTGAAGAACACAAGCGCTTTGATTATCCTCACATCTATAAAGTGGGCGTTTCTGAAGCACTGTTGAATCTGCAATCAGACATCATTAAGAAACTACAAAAGCACATACTGCCCCCATAAACGTACCAGGAACAAACTGCGGTGTGATGCCCTGCATCAGGAGTGGTGCACAGAAACCGCCTCCTTAACAATTCTGAACATTCCGATACAAAAGGAATCTTAAGGCGTACAAAAAGAACTTTTCAAACAAATACATTAGAAATGAAAGCATTATTGATTGTTGATATACAAAATGACTTCCTGCCCGGAGGTGCGCTTGCCGTGCCCGAAGGGAACGAGATCATCAGTGTGGTTAACGCGATACAGCCTCATTTTCCCTTGGTTGTTGCCACCCAGGACTGGCATCCGGCCGGACACAAGAGCTTTGCGTCCTCGCATCCCGGTAAAAAAGTTCTGGATACCGTCATGCTGGGCGACGTTGAACAGATCCTCTGGCCCGACCATTGCGTGCAGGGAAGCAAAGGGGCTGAACTGGCCAGTGAACTGTCGCTGGATGCTGTTGAGGCCATTTTCAGGAAAGGAATGCAATCCGACATAGATAGTTACAGTGTATTTTTTGACAACCACAGACTAAAAAACACCAATTTAGCGGACTACCTCAGGGCAAAAGGGGTTACACAGGTGTATATTGCAGGACTTGCCGGTGATTTTTGTGTTGCCTATTCGGCGTTGGATGCACTGGATGTTGGTTTTGAGACCTTTGTGATTGAAGATGCCACAAAAGCTATCAGCGCTGAAGGATTCATCAAAATGAAAGAAAGCATTGAAGCAAAAGGAGGAAAGATCATCACCACAGAAGGCCTCTGCACCGCTGACTGATGGATATTCAGAACATTAATATCGACAATGCCAGGCTTGTTGAAGGCAAAGTGTATCCATTCCGTGTGGTAAAAACGGTTTCGATGGGTCCGGAAGACGATTGGTATGTTCTGCAGGATCCCCTGGGATATAAAATTTTACTGTCCAAATCCCTTTACACTCATTACGGTATTGAACCGGGCATGGAAATCAACTGCAGGGTTGATAAAATCAATTGCAACGGTAAAATATTCCTGGAACCGGAGCATCCCATTTATAAAGAAAAAGAGGTGTACACCTTTACTGTGGTTTGCACGGGGCACCGGAAAGATATTCTCGACTGCGACGAGCACTATTTTATGGTGCGTGATGCCCATCACCTTGAATGGAAAGTTAAGACCTTCTCAAAAAAACTTTGGGACAATCCCCCTGAAGAAATCAGTTGTTATGTGAGCAAGATTAAAAAGGGGAGGCTGTATCTTAAAGTTGCCGGGGAGATCCCCGACCGTCACGGACTGCAAACGGGACAGTCCTACCTGTTTACGATTGCTGGTGAAAAGACGGACAAGGAAAAAAACACAGCGTATTTCATTCTGGAGGACGGGAACGGCTACAATCACATACTAAAAAAGAAACATTACCTGCATTACGGATTTAAGAAGGGTGATCAGATCATGTGCACTGTCGATGCCATCGCCACGGAAGGCTTCCTGATGCTTGAGCCGTTGCATCCATGCTATGAAGCCGGAAAAAGATACGAGTTTCCGGTTGACAGGCTTGAACGGATGATCTTCAATGACGGCTTCACGCAAAAAGTTCTGGTGTTAAAGGATTGTTTTGGGAAGGATGTAAGGGTATTTACCGACGACAGGCTTGCGTCGCTGCTGGGTCAGAACCGCCTGGTCATTGCCAGCGTGAAGAGAATTCGGAAAGGGATGCCGGAGCTTGAAATTTCTGACCAACAGCTTATCTGAACTGTATGTCACTCACAAGTTTTTCCCCCATCTCCTTGTTGATCATGTCTATGATCTTCTGTTTAGCCAGGCTTAACTCGTTTCGCAAAGCAGGAGAGCTCAGGTTAACCGTCAAACGCCCATCCTTGTAAGACAGCCTGACGGTATATTTTGCAATAGGCTGCCCCATAATACTCTCCCATGAAGAGAAAATACGTTTTTCGGTAAGCTTATTTTCAAGCCCATGATGGTGAATCACCTCCCGGATGATTTCGCCCAGACTTTTTTCGTTTCCCGCAGGCATAGCTAAATCACATTATTTTTCAGAAGCTCCGTTTATGATTCTGGTGTCGCTGATACCGCCTTTCTCTACCACAAACAGTTTGCATTCGGAACCGATTTCATGGAACAGGGTTTCCAGGCGTTCCGGATTCGTATCCGTTACAAACACCTGGCCAAAATCCTCCTGGCTCACCAGTTGCATAAGTTGCTTTACTCTTAAGCCATCCAGTTTATCAAAAACATCGTCAAACAGCAATATCGGATTAAAAGACTTTACTTTTTTTGTGAAGGCAAATTGTGCCAGCTTCAGCGCAATAATGAATGATTTCTGCTGTCCCTGGCTTCCATATTTTTTGATGGGCTCGTTGTGTATCTGGAAAACCAGATCGTCTTTGTGGATACCTACAGTGGTGTATTGCAAAACCCTGTCTTTTTCCCTGGCATGGATGAGTTGACCTTGATAATCCCCTTCATGAAGCGTTGAATCGTAAAGAATGTCGGTTTCTTCACTGTTTTTTGATAAGAAGGTGTAATAATCGCGGAAAACCGGAAGAAACGCATCAAAAAAGGATTTCCTTTCCGTATAGATATATAGCCCGGTTGTGATCAACTGTTCATCCCAGATGGTGAGCGAGGTTTCATCAAAGCGTTTTTGTTCGGCAAATATTTTGAGCAAGGCATTGCGCTGCTGAAGTGCTTTGTTGTAGGTGATGAGTTTGTGAAGGTATTCATGGTTGTATTGCGAAATAACACCGTCAACAAACTTTCGTCTTTCGTCGCTTCCGCCCAGTATGAGCTGCGTATCGGCGGGACTAAGCAATACCAGGGGGTATTGCCCGATATGGTCGGAGAGCCGCTCATAATCTTTCTTGTTGCGCTTAAAGACCTTACGCTGGCCTTTTTTCATGCCGCAGTAAATAACGTCGGTCTGGCCGTTTAGTTTGTAGTGCCCCTGTATGACAAAAAAATCGCTCCCAAAACGGATATTCTGGGTATCAGCAGGGTTAGAGAAGCTTTTACAGAAAGACAGGTAATAGATCGCGTCCAGTATGTTTGTTTTGCCGGCTCCGTTATGGCCGGCAAAACAATTAAACTTGGGAGAGAGCTCCAGAGTCAGTTCTTCCAGGTTTTTGAACTGTACAAGGTTTAACTGACTGCAATGCATGGTCCCGGTACTTTATTTGTTCATTCCGCCACAGACCGTAAAGACCTGTCCGGTTACATAAGATGCCATGTCGGAAGCAAGGAATACAGCCATGTTGGCTACATCATCAGGGGTGCCTGCCCGTTTCAGCGGAATTTTTTCCGCCCATTCCTTTTTTACTTCATCCGGAAGTTTGGCCGTCATTTCGGTTTCAATAAAACCTGGGGCAATGGCATTCACCCTGATGTTCCTGGCGCCTATTTCCTGGGCTACGGATTTCGTGAATGCTATCATTCCTGCTTTGGAAGCCGCATAATTTGCCTGTCCGGCATTTCCGCCCAGGCCAACGATGGAGCTCATGTTGATGATGCTGCCGCTTCGTTGCTTGAGCATAAATTTCTGCACCGCTTTGGTCAGGTTAAATGCTGACTTCAGGTTCACCCTTATCACGTCATCCCACATTTCCTCAGTCATTCTCATAAGCAACGTGTCTTTGGTAATCCCGGCATTGTTTACCAATATGTCAATCTTGCCAAATTCATTCACCACATCATTTACCAGCTTATCGCTGTCTGCGAAACTGCTGGCATCGGAGGCGTAAGCTTTTGCTTTGACTCCAAGGGCGGTAAGTTCTTTTTCGAGCTCCATGGCAGGTTCATCGTACCGGATATCAGAAAAAGCGACATCGGCACCACTTTCGGCAAATGTTAAGGCTATGGCGCGGCCTATTCCTCTGGATCCGCCTGTAATCAGGGCTGTTTTTCCTTGCAGTATTTTCATGCTTGTTATCTTTTTTTTTGAATAAGAAGTTTAAGTTATGAAACCTCTCCTAAAACTAATTTTTGATCATTTGTGAATTTGAGTGCAATTTATGTTGTTAATTATGTACGCATTAAAAAAATCTACAAAATTGTATTCTGTGAACCTGTGGTTATTGTCGACTTTTCAGCTTTGGCTCAGTTATCAATCTCTAAAACAAAACCTCACGATACGTAAAATTATAAAAAATAATCGGTTAAGCAATCACCCCGGATCAAGATCAGGGTAAATAGCAAATCTGTACATCCTTATATGTACGCCACATCATTCATTGCCGGCTGCTAAAGCCATTTGAT
The DNA here is from genome assembly GCA_031323845.1 of Bacteroidales bacterium. Classification (GTDB taxonomy): domain Bacteria; phylum Bacteroidota; class Bacteroidia; order Bacteroidales; family UBA7960; genus PUPG01. The sequence continues at coordinate 5,452 of JAVIYP010000050.1, forward strand.
TAGATGGAAGTCCTGACGATGAGCCAGGTCTGGATTCTTCGGGAACATTCTGAAGGCGTAATTAAAGTCACCTGTACGCTTTGCAGGCACCTCGCACCTGAAGGTGAACACACTGTCTTTTTCTCTGACTTTCTCCATTTCATAAACAGATACCAGTTCCCTGCTGCCATCAAGCGACTTCTGACCAAATACCACTTCAAGCCCGAAATCAGTATCGTTCAAACCTTTTATTTTCAGTGTTATCTCGGCAATGAAAAGCTCTCCCAAACGCAGGGTTTTTCCCGAATTGCTCATCACCTTTTTGTCAATAAGGGTAACGGTGTCCCAGGCCCTGATCATCTTGTTCTTCCAGTAAACCAGCCCTTTAGCCGCGCGGTACTGATCCCTTGTCATCTTTTCGGAAGAATCAAACAGTTTGTTGTAAAAGAACCTGAAATAATCGTCGAGCATACGCTTGTTGGTGTAGTGGGGAGCAATCCTGGCAATGCAGTTTTTGATCCATTTCACCCAGTCGACCGGGATGTTTTGCTCATTTCTGTCATAGAAAAGCGGAGCCACTTCCGCTTCGAGAATATTATACACGGTCTCGGCATCAAGCTCATCCTGAAACTCCTGGTTCTCAAATGTTTTTTCTTCTTTAAGCTTCCATCCGGCTTCTTCGGTATAGCCTTCAGCCCACCATCCATCCAGAACGCTGAGGTTCAAGACGCCATTTAGAACGGCTTTTTCACCGCTGGTGCCGGAAGCTTCAAGCGGCCGGGTAGGGGTGTTCAGCCACACGTCCACTCCTTTGACCAATTCACGGCCAAGTTCCATATCATAATCCTCAAGAAACAGGATTTTCCCCCGAAACTCGTCTCTTTTGCTTATCTCGATGATATGTTTGATGAGGTCCTGACCGGCCTTGTCAGCAGGATGTGCTTTTCCTGCATAGATAAACTGAACGGGTCTGTCACTGTTGTTTACGATTCGTGCCAGGCGTTCGAGATCGTTAAAGAGCAGACGTGCCCTTTTGTAGGTGGCAAACCGGCGGGCGAAACCAATGGTTAGCGTATTTTCATCAATCGCCTCCATGATCTGGTAGATCTTCCTGGGGGTTTCCTGCCTCCGTGTCAGGTTTGAAAGCAGGCGTTTCCTAATGTACAGCAACAATTGTTTACGCCGTTCCTGTCGAATATCCCAGATTACCTTGTCAGGAACGTTATAAATGTTCTCCCAGACACTCTGGCTTGAAATGTCCTGCTGAAACGCATCACCAAAATATTCGGCATACAGCTTCTGCCATTCCCTTGCAGTCCAGGTGCCGTAATGGACTCCGTTGGTTACATGTCCGATATGCAGTTCTTCCGGGAAATAACCGGGATATAGTTCTTTAAACATGCTCCTGGAGACTTTTCCATGGATTTTACTCACCCCGTTAACTTCCTGTGCAAGTTTGGCCGCCAGAACGCTCATAGAATAGCTTTCCTGGGTGTTTTGCGGATTCATCTTACCCAATCCCATAAAGGTTTCCCAGCTGACACCAAGACGGTCTGCGTAGTGCGGCATGTAAGTACGGAGCATGTCTTCGCTGAAAAAGTCGTGTCCGGCAGGCACAGGGGTATGCGTGGTAAACAGGCTGCTTGCCCTTACCACTTCAAGTGCCTCGTGGAAGCTGAGTTTCTCATCCTGTACATATTTACGCAATCGCTCCAGGCCTGTGAATGCAGCATGCCCTTCGTTACAATGATAAACTTCGGGTTGTATCTCAAGGGCATCGAGCAGACGGATACCGCCAATACCCAGCAGAAACTCCTGTTTGAAGCGATTTTCCCAGTCACCGCCATAAAGCTGATGGGTAATGAAACGATCAACGGCAGTATTTTCAGAGATGTCAGTATCCAGCAAGTACAGGGGTACGCGCCCGACATCCATGCGCCAGACCCTGGCATGCAGGGTACGCCCGGGAAATGCAATACTGATGCGCAACCGTTCACCGTTTTTCTTCCGGACGGGAACCGCCGACATTTTTGCAAAATCATGCGGGTGGTACGTATCAAGCTGCTCACCGCTGACAGAAAGGCTTTGAGTAAAGTATCCGTATCGGTACATCAATCCTACACCGATCATGTCAACGTTGTCGTCACTGGCTTGTTTCAGAAAATCTCCGGCAAGTACCCCCAGGCCTCCGCTGTAAATCTTTATGGTTTCGTGGAGGCCGTATTCCATTGAAAAATAAGCAATGGTTTTGGTGTTTTTCTTTTTGCCTGCCTCCATGTAAGTGTTGAACCGCTCAATAACCTGCTGGTATCTTCTCATAAAAACCTTATCACCGGCAAGACGTTCGAAATGTTCCATGGTAAGGTTTTCCATCAGTGTGATGGGGTTCTTTTCACATTTCTCCCATAGATCAAAATCAATGCTTTCAAAAAGCTCACGTGCCTCATAATTCCATGTCCACCAAAGATTCCTGGCAATATCGGGCAATTGTCTAAGGGCCTCGGGCATATTGATCTCTACACTCAGTTTCTTCCATTTCGGACGCATGCTTTCAACAGGAGGTAACGTAAGGCTTCTGAGAGGCGGCTTTTTGTCCTTGAAAAGCTCAAAGCGTTTGGCTGCATTTTTAAGGACTTCCGAATACGCTTTTCTGTAGAAACACAGCTGTTTTTCCCAGACCACCTGCTCGGCTATATTGCCGGCTGCTTCACGCGCTCCTGAAAAATAGCCGTGAGACAAAGGATGGACCTTATGATCAGCCTTATTGAACCCCTGTTCTGCAACCTTAACGGTCCAGGTATGCATAACTGATGTCAGTTCTTTGCAGGCTTCAACATAGTTCTCGTCATTTCTGTCAATCAGATGAATGGCTTCCAGGTGTTTTTGCTGTGATTGTTTCACCCATTGTCCGAAACCGGATAACGAACTGGTTACCGTCGGCACTCTCATGGCCAGGCTTTCCATAGGTGTATAGCCCCATGGCTCATAGTATGAGGGAAACACCGTTGCATCAAAACCGGCAAGCACATCAAAATAATCCATGTTGTATATGCCATCTTCACCGTTTAAGTAGGCCGGTGAAAATATGACCTTTACGGCGTCTTCCGGACTGTTTGTCAAGCCTGCCTGTGCAATTTTTTGCAAAATCATGTCGTTTTCGGGGTCAACGAGGCGATGTGTAAGGAATTCACCGGTCAGAGGCTTGCTAAAATCGGTTGATGCGATCCTGTCTTTCACTTCATTCCTGGAGCCGGCCTGGTTGGCAGGAACAAGAATAAAGGCAACCACAGGGGTTTTTAATTTCTTCCTGTTTAAGCCGGCAAGAGATTCAATAAACAGGTCAATACCTTTATTACGGTATTCGTATCTGCCACTGTGGGCAATTAAGAGGCTTTCGGCGGGAAGATCCTGGCTAAATAATCCGCGGGCCACCTGAAGCAACATCTCTCGTGCTTCCACTCTTTTCTTATTCAGCAGCTCAGACGACTGCATGGCGTCGTTGCTGAAACCATTCGGAGTAACAAGGTCGGGTTTCTTGCCGTGTATTCGCGCACATTCGTCGGCCGTTCCGGCAGAAACCGTGGTAAAAATGTCAGCCATACGGGCTGCTGTTTGCTCAAGGCTATGTTTGGACACCACTCCCAGGTTATGAGCCATGGCATCTGCATCGAGGCTTTCAAGCTCGCTGTAAAGGGGTTTGCCATGCCCTGCCATAGAACGTCCCAGCACCGTGGCGTGGGTGGTAAATACCGTTCCTGCCTGGGGCACCTTATCGTGAAGATATAACACTCCTGCACCAGTCATCCATTCATGAAATTGCGCAACGATCTTGTCGTGTGCAGAAAGGTAAAAGTCATAAAAGCTTTCGATAACCTGGCCAGCTGCATAGCCAAACATGGCCGGTTCGGTGTAGTCCCACTGGCCACTGAGCGAATTGAGGCCAAATTTCAGCCAGTATTCGGAAAAGATTTTGTCTTTTTGTCCAAACAGTGGCGTAAAATCAACGAGAATGGCTAAAGGTTCTCCGGGTACCTGCCAGCGTCCTATGCGGAAATGAAGCCCGCTATGCTCGGCATGTTCACGCCATTCACGCATCAGGTTCTGGTCTTCAACAAATTCAGGGTTCCGGTGTGTTTCTTTCCAGACATCCGGTCCAATGGTTATGTAATTATCTTTATGTTTTTCAACCAACAGGGGAGCCTTTGTACTGATTACGGTATGTATTCCTCCGATTTTATTACACACTTCCCAACTAATCTCAAATATATATTCTTGCATGATATTTTCCTGATTCGAGTAAAGAGTTAAACAATAAAAAAAACGCGTGAAATTACAAAAAATAATCGAGAACAGCGGCGCAATATGAGCCGTTTGTTCGTGTACTGGTTTATTATCAGCACATTAAAGTCTTGCCTGTTTCATTAGGGCAGAAACAGGCAAGAATAATGACAAAAGCGGAGATAAACTGCCTTATCTTTTCATGATCTTCTTTGTACTGCGCTGACCATTTGTATCATACAGGTGCAGAACATACAACCCCACAGGTAAATCGGGAACAGAGATCACATATTCCTGCTGTCCGGGGGCAAACTCAGCAATTAATTGTCCCTGTGCGTTGAACAACTGGATTTTTTCAAGGCGCTTTTCTCCGGAGAGGTAAATATTATCAGTAAATGGATTGGGAAATACCATTACATTGACGGTTCCGGTTTCTGCAATGCCTGTGTAAACCTCTATGTCCTGAAGGCTTCTGGAAGTGATCTGTATAGTATTCATGAACTGGTTTACCAGGGCAGTAATGATTTGCGGACCGGAAGGTATGGTTTCACCGATGTAGTCGGCATCGAAGAAGGATGTGCGGAATATTCCATTGCCGTGCGGGGAGTTCAGATCATATTCCTGGCCGGTGGAAAACACGCCTGATTGTTCAAAACTGACGTTCCACACCTGCACCAGTTTGGCCTGGTCATCTGAAGTCAGGCTTGACAGGGTCCGGACTTCAGGAAGCAGCTCATTGCCTGAGGAGGTGGCAGGGCCGGGGTCTTCGGCAGGAGCAAATTGCAACATCTGGTTATATACGCCCAAACTGCCGGTAATACCCGTTATGCCATCATACAGCGCATACGCCGTTGTTATGATGCCATTGGGATCGTCGATCATGATGGCTGCCGTCTCATCCTGGATGTATTTCTGGTTACGGTAGCTTTGCTGAAACGTCAGAATGCTTTCTCCCGTTATTGTGAACAATCCACCTATGGATGAATTTCTGAGCTCCGCAATGGTGCTTACTTCAGCCGGTCCCTCACTGAATACTTCGACACTCACATTGTCCAACTGCAGGTGACTCATACTTTCGTCTGTGTTTCTCAGTGAGAAAATAAATTCGGCATTATCTGTGGTTTTCACTGCGGTTACAAGCTGTGAATGTTCGCTCCATTCGTCAGAGTTAACCAGGATATAGTCGTTGTACTGGGCATAGCCAAAACCCGTATCTCTGTCATCAAACAATCCTGTGCGGATATCTCCCTTGCCTTTTACCCAGAATGAGATCCTGTAGGAGACCTCGGCTTCCACGCTGACTGCCTGTGATGTAAAGCGGCTGTGCGTGTTTGTTGTGTTGATCAGCTGCACGGCAAAACTCCCGGTATAGGGGTTTTCTGCGTACTGGTTTACATTTGCAAGTCCGATGTTCGATTTTGAACCGTACCAGCAATCGGGCAGTCCTGAGGTCCAGCTTTCAAAATCACCATTGCATATAATATCTTCGGGCTCTTCATCGTCTCCGGCGGTGGTAAATGTCCAGTATGCAGGATCTGTAATTCCTTCAAAATAGTTACTTCCCAGATCACCAAAAGCATCATCATCGATGAGGATGTAATACGTTGTATTATGGTCAAGATCCTGTTGCAAAGTAACCGAAACACTGGCTCCGTCAATACTCATTTGTTCCGCAGCCATTGAAGTAATCAGTTGATCGTCATTCTGTTTGTAAATATGCAGACTTCCGGTTCCCGGTACAATATACGGCTCGTCAAAAGTCAGTATAAGTTCAGTGATGAAAGGAATATCCGTTGCTCCATCTTCCGGGTATTTTTCAATCAAAACCGGGGGTACGTTATCAATAAAATAGAAGTTCTCAGATTCTGCAAAGAATGATGGGTCGTTGAGGTCGGTCAGTCTGAATTGTGCCGGACCATGAAAACCATTGGGCACTTCCTGTGAAAATTCCTCGTCACCGGCGTCAACCACCGTGCTGAATACGGCCTGATTGATGTCTTCAATAAAAACCTCCAACAGGAGCTGGTCAAGATGTTCTGCAATCCAGCTATACACAACGTTCTGGTAGGTAACGAACTGATCGCCGGCACCGGGCGAAACCAAAGTGAGTTCCCGAACCTCCAGCAGTGTGGTCACCTTGTAGTATTTTACAGTTTCCTGGTCTTCAGCGGTAACCTTAACCAGGAGTTCATCTTCGTGCTCAAGATCAACCTCATCAAGTTCTCCGGCATCAATTTCAATACCGTTTATCCTGACCGTAAAACCGGCCAGGACATCTTCCGTCTCAACAAGAACTCCCTGAAAACCGGAAAAGTCCTGCACATACAGTTTTGCACCGGGATCATGTTCAGGATCATCCACAACGATACCGCCCAGCAGAAGTGCATTTTTCCCGCCCACCTCAAATACAGACAGCGATGCGTTGCTGCCCGGGCCTGTTTCAGCTTCTTCAAAATCAGCGGCAAAGCGCGGGATGATCTGCAGCACCTCTTCATACTGCAGTATCACTCCGGTTATATTCAAAGGAGTCAGCGGGAGCGGTTCTCCAATGTAGTCAATGTTCCAGAAGTCCGTTCTAAGTACGAAACTGTGCACGCCATCGGTCAGGGTATAATTGGTTCCATTGGCAAAAACAGCACCTTCATCAACATTTGCAAAACTTACGTTTTTGAACTGAATCAGTTTTGCCTGGTCATCAGGACTCACCTGGTCAAGGGTAAATACATAAGGTGCCACGGGCATGTTTTGAGATGCGACCGGTGTATTCGTTGCAGGCTGAAAGCGGATCATATTGCTGGATACGTTGATCTGGCCAATGACATCGCTTATCAGGTCATAGAGTTCATATTGGGTAGTGATGATCCCGTGCTGGTCATCAATCAGAACAGCTGCTGTTTCGTCCTGAATGAACTTCCTGTTACGGAAACCGTCCATCGCCACAATAACTGCCTCTCCAGTGTATTTATAAAAGCTGCCGTCATCGGGCATTGTGCGCAAATCAGCCAGTGAATTCACTTCGACAACTTCGGGAAAGGTAAATGTGGCGCTGGAGACAGTACTGTCATCCAGGTCATCAGTTGTCGCATAAGCCCAGATGGTGGTAGTTTCCTCTACCGTAACCGGGACGGTATATTCAGACCACGGGCCGTCAGCTGATGTGGTGCTGTAAAACAATTGCGCTCCAGGTGTCGCACTTGTAATTTCAACATCTACAGGCACGAAAAAGAAACCGCCTGCAGGATTGAAAACGGGAGCAATGGCGGAAGTCATTGCTCCAAGTGCCGTAAATTGACCTATGTTGATGCGGCCTTCGTTTACCTGGTCGCCGCCATCGAGCTCAAGCATAAATTCTTCCGCAGTGAACGTCAGCGCACCGTCAGGGAAAAAGTATATAAACTCCTGGTACACCTGGTAGGCATCAAACCAGGATTTGTTGATCACTGCTATGCTTTCCCACGTTTGTCCGCCATCGGTACTGAGCTTCAGCTCGCGCTGATTACCGCTTCCAAGCATCCAGTCGCGCAATTGAAGACTGAAGCCCGACATGCCTGAAACCTGGCCGGTGTTTTTTACAGTAAATATGCCACGGTCTCTGAACGAATAGGCTGACCCATCAAAGGATTCAGCTGAAGTTCCTCTGACCGCTTCCGTGCTGTGGATATACCACTCACCTTCTTCATAGGCTTTTGGGTTATAACTGGTCCAGCCGGTCGGAGGAAGGTCAATCCAATGGGCTGCATTAGTAAAATTGGTACTGAACAATTCCTGTCCGGTGGCTGTAAATGCCTGTAAAAAGAAAATAAGAGACAGGATAAACAGACAGGACAGGGTCTTGGGGCTTGCTTGAGTTTTCATATCTATTGACGTTTTAAAGGCAGGTTATAAAGTAATGTCACTTCCCGGTACTCTTCCGCTTTTTTGCCGCAGCATCCTGATCTACTCTTATGTACAGGTCGGAAAGCACATTCATATAGTTGACAAAAGCATCGTATGGTGAGCTGTAAGGGTTAAAATACTTGTGCACGTCACCGTCTGAGAACCACTTGGTGCACATGTAATAGAAGTGATCGCTGGTTTGCAGGTATCTCCAGTTGCGCGTCAACCCATCGTTTTTAAGGCGTCTGATCTTTGGCTCAAGTGCATAAAGCTTCCGGAATGCTTCATCCTGCAGTTCATTGCCCAGCCAAGCGGTAAGATCACGTTCTTCATCAGCCCATGAAATCGCATGAGGTACGTTCAATTGTGATACGGGTTGCAGTTCACCGGAAAGCTCCGATGGCGTTTTGAAGGTAATGCCTGCCTGCTCAATGGCCAGGGCAGGAAAGGTTCTAAGAAACTCAAAGATCCCGGTTTCGGCCCATTGATGCTCGCCAAAAGTTTCATAGTCCATGAAAAGATTCACCACTTCATCGCGCGGACTGATCTTTTCAATCCAGCCGACAAATTTTTCTGCAGTGAGGGGCCATTCGCTCCAGTTTCTTTCAGAAAAACGAAACGCTATGTCGTCAGAAAGCTGAAAATTTTTCAGAAGGAGTTTCAGCTTTGGATTGGCAGCGCTGCAATACAGCAAATTAGGACTTTTCCATCCCAAAATGTGTTTTGCGCCTTCGGTTAACATGGTTGAGAAACCCATGTCATACACCATATTGCCAATATCATTGGAATACACCAGCTCCGTATTGCGAAAGGCGAACGGTTTCTGACCGAACAATTCCCTGATCTTTTTTACATGCATTTTAACCTGTTCGGTGAACTCTTTTTTACTGGTAAGTGACGCCAGTGAATGTGCCCACGATTCGGCAAGAAACTCAACATTACCTGTTTCTGCAAGCTTCTGAAAGCTTTTAATGACCTTTGGTGCATACTGTTCAAATTGCTCCAGGGCGATACCGGAAATACTGTAACTTACTTTAAAATCTTTGCCATATTTCTTAATGAGTGACAAAATGATTTCATTAGCAGGCAGATAGCACTTCTCTGCGACTTGCTGAAGGATATAGCGATTGGCATAATCATCGAAATAATGATCTTTCTTGCCGATATCGAAAAAACGGTATGTTGCAAGACGATAGGGCTGATGCACCTGGAAATACAAGCAGATTGACTTCATAATGTTCGCTTTTGTGTATTATTTTGAATAGAATAGTTGTTGATGTTACGAAGCTGAAATTAGTTTTTGATAAATCTGTTTTACTTTTATTCCGGCCTGATCCCACTTAATGTTCTCCACTTCTGTCTTGCCGTACATCCTGAACATTTTCGACAGGGAGGGATAGTGTAATAAACCGTAAATGGCATCTGCCATATGATCCACATCCCAGTAGTCCACTTTCAGGGCATGTTTTAGTACTTCGGCGACTCCCGACTGTTTTGAAATGATCACGGGAACGTTTGAACGCATTGCTTCAAGCGGCGAGATGCCAAAGGGTTCGGAAACTGATGGCATTACATAAACATCACTGAGACCGAACATCCTGTCAACATCATCTCCCTTGAGAAATCCTGTGAAATGAAAATTCGTTGCTATTTTTAACTGTGCCACCCGCCTGATCATGCGGGTCAGCATATCGCCGCTGCCGGCCATTACAAAACGGACATTAGGGTCTTTCTGCAAGACTTTATTGGCGGCTTCAATAAAATATTCCGGACCTTTTTGATAGGTGATCCTGCCAAGGAAGGTCACTATTTTTTCTTTCAGGTGTTTATCCACCTGGATGCGACCGAAGGTTTCGGAGGGTTCCACGCCATTATGAACGGTGATGACTTTTTCAGCGGGGATGCCGTAGCGGTTGATCACAATATTTCTTGTGAGATGGCTGACTGCGACAACAATGTCTGCGGCTTCCATGCCCTGACGCTCAATGCCATACACGAGTTGGTTGATGTTATCACCCGAACGGTCAAATTCAGTGGCGTGCATATGTACGACCAGGGGTTTGCCGCTTACCCTTCTGGCTTCAATACCGGCCAGATAGGTTAGCCAATCGTGAGCGTGAATGACATCAAAATTTTGGTTTTTTGCGATTGCCGATGCTACCACAGCATAGCGACGCACTTCTTCCATCAGGTTTTTTCCATACCCTCCTGAAAACTGGAATTTTTGTGTGTGCAGGTTCAGTTGTTCGATTCGTTTTCCGCTTTCCAGCTGTTCTACCAGGTTATAATATTCCTCTTCAGTGGCATAGGGTAGCAGCGTAGAGTCAATTTCCATAAAAGAAATTCTGTCCTCATATGATTTGTATACTTCATCCCTGACATCAACAACAACATCGGAAGCACTAAGCAACCGTATCCTTCCCGGTTCCTCATCGCCGAAAAGCTTTGGGGCAACAAACAATATATCCACATCGGCTTTTACCAGGGCTTTGGTCAATCCGTAACATGCCGTACCCAGTCCTCCTGAGATATGCGGCGGGAATTCCCAGCCAAACATCAATACCTTCATATCAGGTTTACATTAAATGTTTAATGATTTATTTTTTTCTGCTGTTGCCCAACATTGCACCTATGCGCACCATTTCCGCCACACTGGGAGCGTAAGAGATGGCTCCTCCTGGCTGATGCGGCGGATCGCCGTCGTATACCTCCGATATCGAACCAATGCCAGCCTCTGCCATGGTTTCTTCAAAACCATAGTACAGCTTTTCAATAAACTCACGACCTGCTTTTCCGTATATTTTAAACCAGGCATCTGCGAGCAGGCCCAGAGGCCATGCCCAGCTAGTTCCCTGGTGAAAAGCCTGGTCGCGGGCATAGGCATCACCGGCATATCTGCCTTTGTAGCGCGGGTCCTGTGGTGAGAGCGAACGAAGTCCCCGAGGTGTTAGAAGCTGTTTCACAACTACATCCAAAACCTGTTTGCTCTTAATTTCTGATAATGGAGTGTAAGGTAAGGCTGCAGCAATTAACTGGTTGGGTCTTACACTCAAATCCATCTTCCCGTCAAAGGAATAATCCGCCAGGTAACCGCCCTCCTTGTACCAGAAAACTGAATTGAACGTATCCGGAATTTGTTCCGCTATTTTTCTCCATTTCGACGCAAATTCCTTTTCGCCGCTAAACTGCGCCAGCTCAACGGCAAAAGATATTGCGTTGTACCACAGTGCGTTAACTTCCACTACGTAACCATACCTGGGTGTTACCTGCCGCTCTTGTATGGTAGCATTCATCCAGGTCTGGTTACCGGCAGAAGGTTCAATAAAGATCAGACCGTTGTCGTGCATACGCAAACCGTTTTCAGTACCGCGCTCGTATCCTTCAAGAATAGTACGCATGACCTTTCCGTATTGCTTCCAAAGCGTCTTTTTGTCCTTGTTTTTATAGCACAACTGCAAAGCCCTGAAAAACCACAGCGAGGTGTCGGCCGCATTATAGACAGGCTTCTGATGAACATAAGATTCTGGGAATAAAGGTCCTTTCATTCGCTCAATCATATGCTCCAGCACTTTTTCACACATGGTGCCGCCCTCATCAGCCATCGCTAAGCCGGGCAGGGAAATGAAGGTAAAACGCCCCGAATAGTCATACCAGGGATATCCTTCAGTGATGGCTGCTTTTTTATTCCGTACCACGAAAAATTGTTCTGCTGAATTGAGCAAACTGTTTTTGTAAGAATCACGGGGCCTGCGTTTGCTTAATTCCCTGTTAAAGATTTTCAGCAAAGAGGGGGGGTGCGCTTCCGTGGTGGAAGCTGACAACACAATGCTTTCACCCTTTTTTATCGGCATCTCAAAGAAACCGGGTACATAAAGGTCCTCATGACATTCGTACCCTCTTTGCTCTTCTTTAATATATTCCAGATCATTATACCAATCGGGTGCATGCACATATTCTGCATTCTTCCTGGAACACTGAAGGTACAGATCCGAATAACCTTCATACATCTTAACCCGGATGCCATTAGCTGCTTTATCGTATTTTGTGTTCAGATCAATGTTTCGTTTACTGAGCCTGTGGATGTTCCGGAATGCCAAAAATGGCTGCAGACGAATTCGGGTGGGAGAGTGGGCTTCGACCAAAGTGTAGCGTATAAGCACCATTTCTTTTTCGGTAACAAACATGGTTTCCTTGGTCAGCACGACACCTCCAACGCGATAGGTTACAACGGGGATGATATCGGCTGAGAAATCCCGAACGTATTTATGTCCTTTGGGATGAAATTTGCCGGGGTATTTGTTAACCCCCAGGTGAAAAGCAGCATCTCGTTGAATTACCGTCTCATCAACCATAGACAGCAATACATGCAGTTCGCCATCAAGTTGGTGCTGCGGACATATAAGCAGGCCATGGTATTTTCTTGTATTACAACCCAGTATGGTGGTGCAGGAGAATGCACCTGCACGGTTCGATCTGATGAGCTCTTTTTCCAGTGAGTATTCAAGGTTTATGAGCTGTGCTTTATCAAATGTTATAGAACCCATAATTAAGCAGGTATTTGTTGAGTGTATTAGTTAAAGCTTATTGATGATCTCTTCAGGTAAAGCCAAATCCAGTCCGGAAATTCTTAACAGACTATCTGCATTTTTGTTTTGAAACCTGAAAATATTATGAATTGTCATGCAAAATTAAGCATTTGCATGAACAGTTTGACACCAATAAAAAAATTAACGATTTATTCAAGCTCGTACCGTGCGTTCTGTTCCGGTTCTTTATCCAGGGCTTGTTGCTCTTGCTCCAATAAACGCAAGGTTCTTCTTGAAATGCGTCTGTTTTGAAAAGGTTTCAGGTCGGGTTGACCTGCATCCACCCATGCAGTGAACCAAAAATCGGCAGTTGCTTTTGCTGCAAGTTGCTTCTGCCGTTCCACCATTCCTTTGAGTGCATCGTGAAAAGCCTCGGAAAAATCGCGCGAATATACCCTGTTCAATGCCTGTCCTCGCATTTCATAAGCGAAGATCCTGTCATGTGGGAAATGGGTCATAAGACTGTCAAACACCTGGTAAATCGTATCCACCTTCAAATGGCTGATCTCGATCAATTCCCAGGCCCTGTCCAAAGGTGAATGCACATAATCGGCCCGTCCTGTAAGAAACGTATACTGCTTGCTGAATAATTCCGGCAGCCTGCTTTCCCATAAGGCATGGATGCCTCTTTCTTCAGGGGTGCGGCCATTGTAGTGTTTGGTTGTGTGGAGCGGAGTGCAGGCGTCTGCCGTATAGTGGCCCAGGTGTGCCGACATCAGCAGAATCTGGTCCATGTCGTTTGAAAGGAAAGCCCTTCTTAACCTGTGCATCATCACATCGATATGCCATGGAAGCACGCCATACAGCTGAAGGGTGTCTTCTGTAAAAACCTCCACGGCATCCGCCCATTTCCTGGGCATTAACGCAAACGGATCATCTCCGAAATGATCTATGTCAATATAATGCCTGGGAGCCTCACCCGGCATTGCATGTGCTCGCTTATCCGGATCTATAGACCGCTCACTGATAAATTCAATGTTCTGTTTATACATGCCGATCATTTCCGGGGGTAACGCGAATACGGCCATCCTGTTAATAGAGCGGTGGGCAAAAAATCCAAATGATAAACCCGGCAATGAGAAGATGAGCATGAAGCAGCCCATCAACAGGCTTGCCAAACCCATGGTTGCATATTGTTTCTTCATATTATAGCATATTCAATATTTATTTTAACTGTAAATATACTATATTAATATTAAATATATTTATATCTCTTTGAAATAAGTTGATGAAACATGTTTGCCTTAATCAAACAAATTCCAGTGTGAAAGGCAATGTCAAATTATTTATAAGAAACGCCCATGTCGAAGATCCTGATCATGCGGGTACATAATTTTTTGTCACACAGGGGGATGATTATAAAAGCTCGAAGTTCGAAGTTTATTTCGACCGCAGGGAGAAACCTGCCAGGAACTGGAAGCTCGAAGGAAAAAAGTGAAAAGTGTAAACAAAATTCAGGACGAGTAACGAGT
>JAVIYP010000051.1:0-18978 GCA_031323845.1 Bacteroidales bacterium
GGAGGTCGGAGGTCGGAAAAACTATTGTTGAATCGTTGAATCGTTGAATCGTTTATTTGTTGGTTTTTTCTTTGTGAAGGATTAGGAGCTGGAAGCTGGAAGCTGGAAGCTCGAAGGAAGAAAGAGAAGTCAGAAATCAGAAGTCAGAGGTCAGAAATCAGAAGTCAGAGGTCAGAAATCAGAAGTCAGAGGTCAAAAAGTCAGAATCTGACATTTGCACATCTTCACATCTGCACATCTGCACATCTGACAACCATCCAGCATGTTAGGCAGATATGCAAAAACACAGATAATCAGACAGATAACTAAACACAAACAGATTAAAAAATTTCATGTATATTTGGCAGAGTGACGACTGCATTCAGCAGGCATCTGACCTAAGCTGTATTTTTTGATGAATAATACTTTCGTTGTTTCCGTGATCAGCCCTGTTTTTTTCGCACTGCTGTGCTTGTGTGTGTTTTATGCTGCTGCTCAAAAGCCTTTTGACAACAGTGTGTTCACCACGGTGGATGATGTACGGATGCATTATCGCCATTGGGAAAAAGATCTTGCAACGGCCAGGGGCAGCATTGTGCTGATTCATGGCTTTGGTGGTTCCACTTTTTCCTGGCAAGAGGTTGCGGACAGTCTTAACCAGTTGGGTTATGAGGTTGTTGCCGTTGATATGCCTCCTTTTGGTTACAGCGATAAGACACACCGCATCAATCAATCCGTAACGGCGCATGCTGATCGCTTACATGCCCTGCTCAGCCAGCAGTTGCCCGGAAGAACGTGGCACCTGGCCGGCCATTCGATGGGTGGTGCGGTTGCTCAGGCTTATGCCATCTGCTATCCGCAGCACCTGGTGTCGGTCACTTTTGTAGCACCTGCCTTGTTTTCTGCATTGCGGATTTCTGACAAGCCTG
Source organism: Bacteroidales bacterium (assembly GCA_031323845.1). Classification (GTDB taxonomy): domain Bacteria; phylum Bacteroidota; class Bacteroidia; order Bacteroidales; family UBA7960; genus PUPG01. The sequence continues at coordinate 909 of JAVIYP010000051.1, forward strand.
TGCGCAACATGCTGCGTTTGTCGCCGCTGAGGTTTTTCTTCGGTGAGCTTGCTGAAGAATGGTTTATACGTGAGGCCAGGCTTGAACGTCTTTTGTCATCTGCCTATGGTGTGGAGCCAAGCCGTGAACAGGTGCTTGGATATTTGTATCCCTTAACGGTGCCCGGCACTGCCAGGGCCATTTTGTCTGCGGCCACTTTTCATGAAGAATTGTATGAACTGGATGCCTCCATGCTAAGTGTTCCGGCCTTGGCCATATGGGGAACTTCCGACACCTGGGTGCCCTATGCATCACGGGAGCAGGCTTTGCTCAGAATTCCTGAAGTGTCGCTGGTTCTCATGGAAGATGTGGGTCATAACCCCATGGAAACCCATCTTGAAGAGTTTATGAAACACTGGCTTGTCTTCCTTGATGAGCACTCATCAGACTAAGGTTTTCATCACACCCGTACGTTCATTAAACTCATTGATCATTTCATCCCAGCGATGGACCTGGCTAAACAGCTTTGGCCAAAGATCCCTGTCGTACCACATCTGGTTCAGGTCTTCAAGATCTTTCTCCTGTTGCTCTATCCAGGTGAAGTATTTCAGGTTGTGAATGGCTTTTTTGTCATGATAGCCGAGTTCTTTCATGTAATCGGTAGTGGTTCCGAAGATGCACTTTTCAAAGTCGCGGGCAGCTTGTAAACCTGAGTATTCACCTTTTTGCTCTGTAAGCTCTTCAAGTCTCGACCGGTAGAGATCGGCAGAGTCGGTAGCGATGGTGAGAATGACGTCATCGGCCGTCATTTCGAAGTATTTTGCAGTTTTTATTGCCGAGAGCATATTGGCGATGCATGATATGCCCAGGAGAGGAAGCTGTGCCACGGTTTCCTTCTCAACACCCTGGGAGAGAAGATATTCCTGCCCTTTTTTCTCGTTAAACAGGCGGAAAATGCGCATGCAGTCTTCATCGTCGATGGCGGTTACCACGTCGGTGTTTTTTACATTATGAACCCAGGGCACATGTTTATCACCTATACCTTCGATGCGGTGGCCTCCGAATCCGTTCATCAGCAGGGTAGGGCACTGGAGCGCTTCCGATGCCACAACTTTAAGGTGTGGCGCCACGGTACGCAAATAGTCACCTCCGGCTATGGTCCCCGCCGAGCCGGTAGCTGAAACGTAAGCTGCGATGTTACTGGCCGGTGTTTTTACCAGCTCGTAAGCTTCTCTCAGGGCGGTTCCGGTGACGTTGTAATGCCATGCAGCATTGCCAAACTCTTCAAACTGGTTAAAGATTATGCAGTCGGGTCTTGTGCGCCGGATCTCCCAGCATGCATCATAAATTTCTTTCACATTGCTTTCGCAACCGGGGGTGGCAATTACCTCGCTGCCGATCACGTCACGCAACCAGTCAAACCTCTCCTTGCTCATTTCTTCAGGCAGGATGGCAACCGACTCGCAACCCATCAGCTTTGAATCGAAGGCGCCACCACGGCAATAATTCCCGGTGCTGGGCCATACGGCTTTGTGATAGGTAGGGTCGTAGCCGCCTGTAATGATCTGAGGCGCCAGGCATCCATAGGCTGCTCCTACCTTATGGGCACCCGTTGGAAACCATTTTCCGACGAGCATCACAATACGTGCTTCCACCCCGGTGATGGAGGACGGCAGCTCCAGGTAGTTTACCTTGCCGAACAAACCGCCTTGCTCCACCGGTTCATTTTTCCAGGTGATGCGAAAAAGATTCAGCGGATGCAGCTCCCACAAGCCAATGCTTTTGAGTTTTTCTTTTATTTTCTGCGGCACAAGCGACGGATCCTTTTGTTGTTCAAATGTGGGCAACACGATCTGTCGCTCCCGGAAACGCTGCACGGCATTGGCAAGGGCTTTCTCATTTGAGATGTTGTCTGTTAACTGAATCATAAGAATTACGTTTTGTAGGTTATTTTAACTGGTTTATTATAATGGCTTAGGGCCGGTGTGGCCTTTGGGGTTATTTAAAAAAAAGATAGGTGGACTGAGCGTTGAGTCTAACCTGACTTTTCGCAGATTCCCGGTCACCTTTCAGGAAAGGTTGCGGACAAAGATAATCAAAGCATTTGATTATCCGAAAACAAGTTGACCGGCCCCTTCGAGAATGGTACGCATAATGGCTGCTTCATGAAAAGCTGCCATATTCACGCATGGCGTCAGCAGTTGCACTTCTTCAAGGGCAAAAACCTCTTTTCTGAACCTGGCCTTTACAAAGTCAGTCTCATAAATAAAGGCATCTTCAGTTTCCGAAAGGGTTTTTATAGTGCCCTTATGTTTGAAAATCAGATTTTTCCTGTCGGGAAGCTCTGCGAGGTAATACCCGCCTTCTTCATCCGTCCTGAATGATTCCAGGGTAAGATGCAGGCGCGGTTTGTCTTTGTAAGGGGCACTGCTTGTCGGGCAGAACGTGTTGCAGTTTCCGCACTCATTGCAGAAATTGGCTATGTTCAGTATCTGTATGCGTTGTTTGATCTCAAACACGTCATCGTCTTCTAACACAAGACTGTTGTCTTTTTGCCGGACAGCCTTTTGCATCTTGATTACACAGGGCTCCACCTCGTATGCGTAATTGGCAAAATTCGGGCATACAGTTGTGCAGATGCTGCAAATTTCATCGCAATACAGACACCGTTGCGCTTCCTGAACCGCACTGTTTTCGTCAAGGGTCGCCTGTACAAGCTTAAAGTTTTTCCTGTCATGAACGGGTAACATTGGCTGTTCAGGGGCGAAAACCCGTTTGCCGCGTTTGAGTATCAGTTCACGGTAACTGTGTTTTTTGCCGTTTTCCGGCTTGGGGATGTTATGGTCTTTGTCTGCCTTTTTCATGATACTGGCAGCGGCTTTTCTGCCATCGCCAATGGCATTTATGGCGGTGGAGGCACCTCGTAAAGCATCACCCCCGGTAAACACCTTGTTGATTTTTGTTTCGTAAGTTACCGTGTCGGCCTCCAGCAGATCTTTGTCAGCAAAGTCAATGTCGAAGGCCTGCCCGACGGCCGGAATTATCGTATCGCACGGTATTTCAAAAGCCGACCCTTTAATTTTCTGCGGTTTTGGTCTTCCTGAACTGTCGGTGCCGGCGAGCTCCATACGGCTGCACAACAGCCCGGTAACTTTGTTGTTTTTTGTGATTACTTTTTCGGGGCCGCAAAGCTCAATAATTTGCATGCCTTCATCGAGCACAGCCTTTATCTCGCCCTGGTCGGCGGGCATTTCCCGGATCCGGCGGCGGTAAACCACCGTTACGGTTCCTTCTTCGCCCACCAGGCGAAAAGCGGTACGCGCTGCATCCATGGCGGTGTTGCCTCCTCCAATGATCACAACGTTCCGGCCCAGTCCTGCAGGTTCTCCCTGCCTGGCTTTAAAAAGGAAATCAAGGGAATCGAGCACACCCTCAGCGTCTTTGCCTTCAATGTTCAGCGGTGCGGATAGCTGTGCTCCGGGACCTGCGAAAACATAATCGAAGTCTTTCTGAAGTTTTTTAAACAGCGTATCGTTAACCCTGGTGTTGTAATGTATCTGAACACCCAGGTCGGTAATCCTCCTGAAATCCCTCTGAATGGCTTCGGGCGTAAGTCTGAAACCGGGAATGGCATATTCGACCATGCCGCCTTCTTTGGCTTTTTCTTCAAAAACTTCAATATAAAAGCCGGCCAGCGCCAGGTAATACGCACAGGAAAGACCCGCCGGGCCTGCCCCGATTATCGCCGTTTTTAAGCCATTGGGTTTAGCCGCCGCCAGCCGCTGCTCCGGCTGCTCTCCAATAAACCGCTTCACCTCGCGGATGAGCAACGATTCATCGTAATGCACGCGCGTGCACTTGTTCTGGCAAAGATGATCGCACACCATACCGGTAATGGAGGGAAAAGGGTTGGTGCGCAAAATCACCTCGAAGGCTTTGCTGAATTGTTTGCCGGCCGTGTAATACATGTATTCGGGGATGTCCTGGGCCGTAGCGCAGGTGTCGCGGCAGGGTGCTGAGATACAATCGAAAAAATCAAGCTTGCGCCCGGTTTTTATATCCGGTGGCACAATATAATCCCTTTGGTATTTTTTGTTTTTCAGAACTGCTGCGGCATAGTTCCTGAGGTTTTCAGATGCAGCAGCCCGGCGGTTCTTGTCACCGGCAGTCTGGCAGATCAACTGGTCGAAGTTTTCAGCCTTGTGTTGTTCCATGGCCTGCTGCAACTGTTCAACGTATTGGGCCAGTCTCATGTAGCCTCCGGGCTTCAGAATGTCCGTACATACCGTCACTGTACTGAATCCTGCGGCCATCAGTGCTGGCAAATTGAACGCATCTGCCCCTGCAGAGAAAGACAACTGAAGATGTCCGTCAAAATCGCGCTGCAGCTTATCAGCAAGGACTACCGACAAGGGGTGCAGCGCACGACCGCTCATGTACATCATATCCACATCGTCGCCAAATACCGCCTTTATGTTTTCCGACTCCAGCGTGTTGGTGAGCTTCAGGCCAAAGGTAAGCTGATGATCACGCGCTGTCTTTTGCAAAGAGGTAATGATCCCGATGGCATCATCGTATTTCAGGTCGTGTTCAAAAGCCTGCAGAGGCACTTGTGTGGTAAAATTCAAAGTGTCGTTCAGGATATGCTTTAACTGCTGCGGACCAAGAAGTGTCGGGTTCAATTTCACCAGGGTGTGCAATTTTTTCTCTTCCAGCAGATAGCGCGTAATCGACTCAATCTCATCTGCCGGGCAGCCGTGCATGGTCGATAAGGTGATGTTGTCAGAGATTCTGGAAGGGATGCTGATCTGGTCAATTTCCGGATATATGGGTCTGATTTCACTTATCTTTTGGTGGAGTTCTTCAGAACAGTCATTCATCTTTTCGAAAAACCACCGGACATTGTCCTGCATGATGCCTTTCAGATCATATCCTACGCTCATATTGAAGATCACACCGGGATCATCAGCCCGATTAAGGTAATGGTTAAGCACATGAATGATGATCCAGGCATTGAGATATTCATCAAAGCTTTGCCGGATCTTTAACTCCTGCGACCACTCACAGTTGTATCCCTCATCCTGCATGTCGATGCAAGGCTTGGACACTTCCAGCTCATCAAGTGTCTGTACGGTTTTTAATTCTATGTATGAAGCCCCCGTCAGCCAGGCAGCAATGATGTTCTGGGCTAACTGTGAATGTGGCCCCGCAGCCACACCAAAGGGAGTATCCATAGTTTTTCCGAACTGCTTCTGACGCAAAAACTTATGGTGTTCAGGTTTAAAGAACAGCTCCGCCGGAATGCCGAAAATGCCGTTGCCCGTATCCATATTCTTAAAGATCAGCTCCAGAAGGTGTGTGATCGCGAGAGGGAAAAATTTGTCAGACATAGGTGTGCTTTTTTATTGAATGACGGGGAATACCCGGAACCAAAAATAGGAAATGTTTTGCATTTGATTGTTACGGGGATTTGACTATGCTTCTTCAAAATCTGTTCACAGATGTCGTCTTTTGTTTATTTTTATGCTGTGGTAGCATTTCAGACAGCTTAGCTGTCAATGAGATTGGGTGTTCGGATGCAGCATGAGCAAAACCGCCCGGTAAACAGGGTAATGAACACCTGCAGCCGCAGAAAAAAACCTCAGCAAATGAAACAAAACGCTGTGATACTGGCCGCCGGTGACTCAAAACGCATGGGTACCCCCAAGGCGTTGCTGCCTTTTCAAAATGGTATTAATTTCCTTGAAGCCTGTCTGAAAGCTTTTAATGATGTGGGGTGTGCTGAGGTCGTGGTAGTTGTTAATAAGTTGTTATACAGGCAGATTGATTCAAATGTAATGAAGCTGCAGGGACATGCCCGATTTGTGTTGAATGAACACCCCGGGCGCGGGCGTTTTTTTTCGTTACAGTGCGGACTTAAAGCCTTGTCCCTGAATACGGATACCTTTTTTCATAATGTGGATAATCCGTTTGTTACATCCGGTGTGCTGGCAGCTCTTACTGCAGGAGAACATACATCTGATATAGTAAGCCCGGCTTATATGGGCAGGCGCGGACACCCGGTGCTTATCCGTGGCAGGGTCGTTTCGGATATCATCAGCGAAAGCAACTATGATTGGAATCTGCGGGATTACCTTGACAGGTATCAGCACGTATCCGTTCCAATATCAGATCCGAATATCCTGGTCAACATTAATACGCCGGAGGAGTATGCGCGAATACAGGGAAACAGGCAGGGTGATGCTAAAAGATCAGCAGATTGACAATCAGCAGGGTTTCACAAACGTGTTAAAACAGTTCAACCGTTCCGATCACATCAATAACGTTAATAATGCCATCACCATTAACATCAGCATTCTCAAAGCAAAAAGGATCAGGAAGACTTCCCAGGTAGAAGGTGACTATTGTTATCACGTCAAGTATATTTATAACGCCGTCGCAGTTTGCATCGCCGGGTATCACTTCAGGATAAACGGTTGTGAAGGCGGTAATCGGCGACCATGTTGAGAAACCACAGTTATTTAACGCCCTTACCCTTGCAAAATGTTCATTTCCAAAAGCTTCAAGTGTTGCACTGTAGGAGGGATCATTGATCTCCTGTGCATCAATAACCAGGTAGGTGTCACCAAAGGAGTCATCGGTTGCCACCTGCAGGTGGTAATGCTGCGCCCCGGGCACGGCTGACCACTCAAAAAAGGCGTTCATATCCACTTCTTCTTCACCGTCAGCAGGTGTGATGAGGTGTGTTTTCGAAGGATATCCGGTCGAAAAATAGCCAGGCAGGGAGTATGAAACCGCGGCACCGGCCATCGCCCTGATACGGAATAGATAATCCTGTTGCCCTTCAATGAGGCCACTCTCAAGTGAAAAATTATTGTCTTCCAGCATTGGACTGGTAAATACGATACTGTCCTGCTGTTCATGATTTGCAATTACGACCTGGTATCCGTCGCTGTTATTAACTGCTGTCCATGTGAAAAGTTCACCATGGCATATTTGCGTGTTATCAGGGCTGATTATGGTGGGAGGGGCCAGGTATTCCCAGGCTGCCGGCTCAGAGAAGTTCCCGATTTGTTTGTTGGGCAGTAATTCGGAAACGGCAAAATAGTTTTTATTCTCCGGGTAGAACAGTGCCATGTTTTTTCCGAAAACCATTTGCATGTACCCAGGGTTGTTTTTGTTTTGTCCTGAAGGAGGCTCTTCCCAGCCATAGACCAGGAATTGCCTTGCCGGTGAATTGATGATGCTTATGGCAGCGAGTTCCGGGTCAATTGCGGTGGCAGCGATCTCGCTGATCTCCGGTGCGCCCGGTGCTACAGGAACCATCCAGTCCAACAGTTGAGGAACGGCTTTTTGAGCATATACGCCATCAGCCAGAAATGGTGCCAGGCTGGGCACACGGCTGGTCAGATCACGGGTGCTGTAAAATATTGAACCGAACACATTGTTGCCGGTGTTATTCCTGTTTGCCAGGATTTGATTCTCTATTTCTTCAAGCGTATATTCAATTTTTTCAGCACGATAATCGCCAAGTTTGTAACTGAGTTTTTTCCTGAGATATTCGTCCTGCATGGGGTACAGCGCATTGATGTCTGATTCGTTTTTTAACCCTGTTGGCAGCCGGTATGTCCCTATGCTGGGATAGGCGTGCCGGCCCTTGCTTTCACATTCCTGTCCCCACCATTCCACGAGTGTCAGGTAATCCTGGTTGCCCCCAATTGGCCAGTACAGCTGTGGCGAAAGATAATCAACGGAGCCGTCATGCAGCCACGCCAGGGGGTCGCAGAAGATAGTCGCCCAGTTATCGGCGCCAATGATGCCCTGCGGAAGTGTGGTGCCCCAGTTGGCAGCAGCCGAAGCCTGCATGGAATAAATACCGGCAGGACTTACTCCGAAGATCATATGTGGATCAATGGCCTTAATGGTATCATGGACCTCTTTGATCATATTATTAACCGAAGCCCTGCGGAAGTTGCCCCTGGTGATGGTTGGGTAATATGGCAAAATCAACGCTTCGAGCGCTTCTGTGGTAAAGCTGTCAAAAGTTTCCTGGTCGGCACTTAACGGTATTCCGGATGGATAAAAATAGTCGTCAAAAACAATTCCGCTAAGGTCGTAGTTTTCCACCAGGTCGGCGATGATGCTCTTTATCAGCTGTGTGGTGCCTGGCCTTCCAGGGTCGAAAAAGGTTCTGTTGTTGTGGGTGAAGATCAGTTCGGGATGCGTTTGTGAATAGTCGCCGGGCATGCCTGAATATTGACCGGCCGTGTTTTCGAAACGGTACGGGTTTAGCCAGGCATGCACCTCTATGCCCCGCTTGTGCGCTTCCTGTATTAAAAAGGCAAGCGGGTCATAACCGGGAGCCTGGCCCCGTGTGCCGGTGATCCATTGCGACCATGGCTCATAAGCCGACTGGTAAAGAGCATCAGCGTTGGGGCGTACCTGGAACAAAACGGCATTGATGTTTGTTGCCTGCAAGGTGTTTAGCATAGTAACAAGCCGGTTTTTCTGAGCCTGTGCCGACACGCTGGTACTGTGCGGCCAGTCAATGTTCCATACACTGGTCAGCCATACGGCACGGAACTCTCGCATGGGCTCACCTGCATCGGTATTTGCCCTGACTATGTTCAGCGAAAAAATACACAATAAAAAACAAAAATAGCGGAACAATATATTCATGTGTTTATATTTTTGCAACTGTTGATTGTCTGTGTTTTGTGCTTAAGCCTTATAGGCTGAATGGAATTCAGAAGCCGGAATTCAGAAGTTATTATTTTCTCCATTAACCACCATACAACCGCATCAGCACTTTTTCGGGGGTCATGGGCGCATCGAAATCAACTTTTGCTTTGGGGTTGAATGCGATTATTGCGTTTTGAAGTGCAAAAAAGGCACCGATGCCATACATAAGTGGCGGTTCGCCTACGGCTTTTGACCGCAGTATTGCATGTTCGGGTCCTTCGGTATCCAGGGCTTCTATGTCGAGAATCTTCGGAACCGAATATATGTCCGGAATTTTATATGTTGAGAGGCTGTTTGACAGCAGCTTGCCATGGCGGTCAAAAGCGATCTCTTCCATAGTCATCCAGCCCATGCCCTGAACCAGCGCACCTTCGGCCTGACCCTTGTCGATGTCATAGTTCATGCTGTTGCCGAAATCGTGCACCACACCTGCTTTTTCAAACTCATAGGTGCCTCTAATACAGTCAACTTTGGCAATCCACAGGGATGCCCCGTAAACGTGATAGGCAAAAGGATGTCCTTTTTTGGTGTTGTTGTCAAAATTAACGAGAGGTGTGGCGTAATGGCCGTTTTCGGTCAGACATACCCTTTCGGCATAGGCTTGTTTAACCAGCTGCTCCCAGTGTATCTCTGTTTTTTTGCCTTTATGCCAGACCCATTCGTCAATGATGCTGACCTCTTCCTGCCGGGTATCCAGTAAGGCTGCAGCAAAGGCCAGCAGTCTTGATTTGATGGCGTTGCAGGCAATCTGTGTTGCTTTGCCGTTAAGATCGGCGCCTGAACTGGCCGCAGTGGGGGATGTGTTGCTCACCCGTGTTGTGTTGGTACTTTCAACTTTTACACGCTTCGGTGAAACCGAAAACGTATGTGAGGCCACCTGCAGCATCTTGGTATTCACACCCTGACCCATCTCAACGGCACCGGTGCTTACACCAATGCTTCCATCGTTATACACGTGCACCAGCGCCCTTGCCTGGTTTAGCATGGTTTTCGTAAACGAAATGCCAAAACAGATGGGCATAATTGCCATCCCCTTTTTTAAAGTACTGTTGCTCTTGTTGAAGGCATCAATTTCATTACGGATTCGTTCAAGCTCATGTTTGTTGTTGAGGGCATCATAACACTTGCCGATGCTTACGTTTTCAGCTCGCTGTCCGTATTGAAAAAAATCATTGTCTTTTAGGAAGTTACGTTCTTGTATAATGCTTGCAGGGATTTTCAGTTCATGTGCAGCTTTGGCGATGGCAGCTTCGATGACATACATCCCCTGCGGGCCGCCGAAGCCACGGAAGGCAGTGTTTGGAGGCAGGTTTGTTTTACAGCTGTATGCGGTAACTTTTGTGTTTGGGATGAAATAAGTGTTGGTGCTGTGAAAGAGACTCCTGTCCAGAATGGCTGGACTCAGGTCGGCGGCTGCACCTCCATTCTGATAGAAATCAGCCTGATACGCAAGTATCTTATAGTCGTTGTCTAACCCAATCCTGAAATCGGCACTGTAAGGATGCCTTTTGCCCGTCATGCGCATGTCGTCCATGCGATGCAGGATAACTTTTACCGGTTTTTTCAGTTTGTAAGCGGCAAGCGCAGCCATGCAGGCGTAGGCTGTAGCCTGATCCTCCTTGCCCCCGAAACCGCCGCCAAGACGTGTTACATCAACTTCGACACGATGCATTGGGATGCCGAGCACGTGTGCAACGGTATGCTGAACATGGGTAGGCCCCTGGGTGGATGAGTGAATTTTAAGACTGCCGTTATCCATAGGGTACGAGTACGAACCCTGTGTTTCAATGTAGAGGTGTTCCTGTCCGTTAACGTCGGCCTTGCCTTCAATAACGTAGGTGCATTCCTGCCATGCCGTTTCAACATTGCCGGAGCTGAAGGTACCGGGGGGTATCAGCAGCTGTCCCTTTTCTTTGGCTACGCGCGGATCGGTAATGGGTTCGAGCGCCTCAATGTCAACCTTTATGAGGGCAGCCGCCCTGCGTGCTGTCAGTTCATCAACCGCAGCCACAAAGGCCAGTGGCTGACCGTTGAATTCAACTTTGTCTTCAGCAAACAGTACCTCGTCCGGAATGATCCCACCGATCTGGTTGATTCCGGGAATGTCAGCCGCCGTGAACACTCCGGCCACACCGGGAAACCTGGCTGCCGCAGAAACGTCCAGCCGTTTGATGATACCGTGAGCCAGGGGAGAAGCGAATACTTTTCCAAACAGCGTTCCCTTTTGTACGGGAATATCGTCCACATAAACGGACTTGCCGGTAACATGATATTTTGCGTCTGTATTGTGCATCTTTTAACGTATCAGTTCTTCTATTACAAACCTCTCCGGGAAGAGTTTCAGGAAATGGGCAATGAACAACTGGCGGGCCAAAAGACGCTTGTATTCCTTGCTGCCCCGTACATCACTGATGGGCGCTATCTCCCCCTCGATGATCTTCATTGCCTCCCTCAGGGTTGCCTCTGATAATCTACTGCCGCTGAGGAAGCTGCTGGTGTCCTTTAAAAACAAAGGAACTGGACTGACACCCCCGATGGAAAGCCGGCATTCGACCAAAAGATCCTCTTGGGTTCTCACGAAAATGGCCGAATTAACACTGGCAATGTCGAGGTGGGTGCGCTTGCTGACTTTTTCAAAGTTAAAGCCAAAGCGGTCTTTGGCAAGGGGTATGTATAGTTGTTCGATGTATTCACCTGCTTGCAGGTCAAGCTTTTTATAATCAAGAAAGAATGCTTCCAGCGGAAGGTTCCTGGTTTGCCGGCCTTTGACCAGCTTTAATGAGGTGCCCAGTGCAAGGAAGAAGATCACCAGGTCGGCAATGGGAGAGGCGTTGACAATATTACCGCCAACGGTTCCCATGTTTCTGATGGGATCTGAGGATACCAGCCTGAAATGCTTTTTAATTTCGGGTATGTATTCGCCCATCAGCGAAGAGTGCATAATGTCGTTGGCTGTGGCTGAGGCGCCGATGATCATGTACCCGTTCTTTCGCCGGATGCCCTGCATCTGCTTCTTATCGAAAAAGAGATTCAGCGAAGCTTCTGCAATGTCGTCGGGTTTTTGAACCATAAGGTCGGTGCCTCCGCCAATGATCTGGCCGCCGGATGAAAAATCAGGATCTTTGTTAAGATTGAGCTGCATGCTTTTCAGGCGTTCTGATATGCTTAAAAAGTATGCAGGTAAGAATCCGTTTTCCGTTAGCCAGCCGAGAGGCTGTTCCGGGTTTTTTTCACTGAGCATTCGGGAAATGCTTATCGCTGCCCTTTCTATCGACTTATAGCCTGTGCAACGACAAATATTGCCGTTTACGGAATCTATGGCGCTTTGTTCGTCAGAAGGAAGGTACTCAAGCGTGTGGCCAGTCAGTGAAACAATAAAGCCCGGGGTGCAGAAACCGCATTGTGAAGCATTATGCTCTACCATGGCCGACTGCACCGGTGAAAGCTTATCCATGTTAAGTCCTTCAACGGTCACTATGTGTTTGCCGTGCGCATTGCCCAGCGGCGTCAGGCAGGATACAATGCTGCGGTACACCAGCTTGTCCTCTTCCAAACGTCCTTCAAGCACGGTGCAGGCACCACAATCTCCCTCACGGCAACCGATTTTGGTCCCTACCAGGTCCTTCTCATACCGTATAAAATCCAGCAACGTCAGTCCGGATTTATGGCTGGTTGTGACTTCCTTATCATTAAGAATAAAAGTAATCATAAGCCTGCATCTAAAAAACACGCTCAAAGATAGGTAAAAAGTTGATTTTTCAGTTATGTTCCGGAAATGATGTTTAAGGATGCTTTCATACCGTAAAAACAATAGCAGGCTTTATAGCAGCGATGCTTAGGCTGTTTGCCTGTGCTCCTTTGGTGATCTCACGAACCATCCTCTCCGACTTGACCGGAATTGCGAAAGAAACCTGACACTGGTGCCTTATTTTTCAGCTTTTCCATCCTGTTTTTTGTGCAGGTGAACATCCAGCTGAGGGAAAGGAATGCCTATGCCTTCCCTGTTAAAGGCATCATACACTTTTTCTTTGATCTCAAAGTTCAACGGCCAGAAATCATCCAGGTTAGCCCATGCCCTTACGGTTATGTTGACAGAACTGTCAGCGAGGTCCGAGAGAAATATTTTTGTAGGAGGATCCTTCAGCACCCTGGGATCTTCGTCCAGGATACCCTGGAGGACTTTCTCCGCCTTTTTGTAATCCTCACCGTAGGCAATGCCAAATACCCATTGCGCCCTGCGCGTCTCATTTAGAGAGTAATTGGTCATTGACCCGGTGGCCAGTCCTCCATTGGGGATGACTATGGTTAGGTTGTCGGGGGTTTTTAGAATGGTGTTGAATATCTGGATCTCGAGCACTGTCCCCATAAAGCCTTGTGCCTCGATAAAGTGCCCCACTTTGAAAGGTTTCAGGATGAGAATAAGCACTCCGCCGGCAAAATTCTGCAACGTGCCTGAAAGTGCCAGACCTACCGCCAGACCTGCCGCTCCGAGTATGGCAATGAATGAGGTCATAGGCACGCCCACCATCCCTAAAATCGTAATGAACACCAATATTCTCAGGGTGATGCTTATCAGGCTGCGTAAAAAACTTCTGAGTGAGGGGTCAATCTCGCGTTTCTCCATGATTTTGTATAGAACCCTGCTAAGCTTGCCGGCCAGCCAAAGACCAGCAATAAGAACGACAATGGCACCCAGCAGCCTTATGCCGTTTGCAAGAATAAAATCCATGGCTGTTTGCATAAGTGCTTCCGGACTAAACCCTGTAACATGACTATTTTCCATAATTCAATATTTTTTGATGAAACAATACGTGTTTAGGAAAACCGAAACAAAGCATAAAGATACAGTTTTTCTCTTGATCGATGTAAGTTTTAGCTGCCCCTTCAGGGCGACCCGCTGCTTCCGACTTCCGACCTCTGACTTCCGAATTCTGACTTCCTTCGAGCTTCGAGCTTCCAGCTTATACATTCATCCTCCTGTGTGTCAAAAATCCTGTTCCCGCATGGTTGGTGTTTTCAACATGGGCGTTTGGCTTCGCCGGGTTGGCAAGTGCCCGGTTCATGTAACCGTGTGTGATTTTGAATAAAAAAATTCATGTACATTTGGTCCCGGCTAAAACATACCACCATGCACCTTCACATTATCGACTGGATAATTATTGCAGCATTCCTGCTGATCAGCATTGGCATTGGACTGTATATGTCGCGCAGGGCTTCAAGGAGCACCGGCGATTTTTTTCTAACGGGGCGCAACCTGCCCTGGTATGTCGCCGGAACCAGCATGGTGGCAACCACCTTTGCTGCCGACACGCCCCTGGCGGTCACCGAACTGGTAGCTCAAAGCGGCATCAGCGGCAACTGGCTTTGGTGGAACATGTTGTTTGGCGGCATGCTGACGGTCTTCTTTTTTGCCCGTTTATGGCGGCGCTCAAACATCATGACGGATGCTGAATTTGTTGCGATACGGTATTCCGGTCGCCCGGCCCGTTTTTTGCGCGGCCTCAGGGCCGTGTACATTGGCGTTTTTATGAATGCCATTGTGATGGCCTGGGTAAACCTGGCCATGGTAAAAATATTGAGTGTAATGTTTCCGGGGCTGACTGTTTTTGGCATCACGGAGGTTTCATTTTTGGGGATGACCTTTTCATCGCATCTGATCGTGGTTGGCGGCATGATGGTTTTCGTGGCTTTTTACACCGCTTTATCAGGCTTGTGGGGTGTGTCCATTACCGACACTTTTCAGTTTGTGATAGCGATGGGTGGCAGTATCATTCTGGCTTTTGTGGCTCTTGATCACGTAGGAGGTGCTTCAGGACTGAAAGAACAATTGTCGGAAGTGGGATGGGTGTTTGATTTTTTCCCCGTTGTTGAAGGCAGCAGTGCTGCAGCCACGGGCGGTGGCCTGCTCCAGATGAGTGTGGTAGCCCTGGTGGCCTACCTGGGAGTGCAGTGGTGGGCCAGCTGGTATCCCGGTGCTGAACCCGGCGGGGGTGGTTATGTGGCCCAGCGTATGATGTCGGCGAAGGATGAAAAACACAGTCTGCTGGCCACGCTGTGGTTTCAGGTGGCCCATTTTGCCGTCAGGCCCTGGCCCTGGATCATTGTTGCCCTGGCAGCACTCGTCATGTACCCCCATGAGGCCGATAAAGGCGCCACCTATGTTATGGTGATCCGTGACCTGCTGCCCACAGGCTTGCTCGGTCTGCTGCTGGCTGCCTTCTTTGCCGCCTATATGTCCACCATGGCCTCGCAAACGGTCTGGGGCACCTCATACATCATCAACGACCTGTTCAGACCTTTCCTGAAGCCAAAAGGAAGTGAAACCTATTATGTCAAAGTTTCCAGGATCACCACCTTCCTGCTTATGGTGTTTTCGTTGCTCGTAACCACGCAGTTCCAGATGATCAGTGATGCCTGGCGCTTTATACTGGCCTGCAGCGGAGGCATCGGACTGGTGCTCCTCTTACGCTGGTACTGGTGGCGTATCAACGCCTGGTCGGAGATAGCAGCTATGATCGCACCTTACGCCGTTTATCCCACACTGGTGTTTCACTATGGCTTGAGTTACGAAAACACTCTCCTCATCATCGTGGCATGGTCAACGCTGGTGTGGGTCACCGTAACCTTTCTGACCCGCCCCACGGAAACGTCGCAGCTGAAGTCCTTTTACGAAAAAGTGCATCCGGGCGGGCCGGGATGGAAACAGATTGCGGCAGATATGCCTCATGTGAAACAAGACACCGGCTATCTGTCACTCTTTGTCAATTACATCTGCGGCTGCGTAATGGTGCTGTTCTGCCTGTTTGGCACCGGTCGCCTGATCTTTGCTGAATATGGACCGGCATTGTTCTATTACGGTGTCGCCGCCGTGGCCGCCGCCATTATTTATTACAACCTGAGCCGTACCGGGTGGGAAAAAGTCATTGAATAACTGAATAATTTTTTACCTTGTAAAGCGTTTTGATGGTATGACCGGAGGGCTCTTCCCTGCCAAAGCAGCGTTCAGGTACCCGGAAGTAAAAGTGTTCTGTCAGTGCCAGGTTTTTTAATCACATTCCTGTGGAATAACATGATACATAAACCCATGAATTCTCTGTTTTACAAAACATACCTGTTGTTCCTTTCGGTCTTTCTGATGATAACAGGAGGTGTTGCATCCGCAGGGGGCTTTGCTGAGACGCCCCTGAGTCCCGCCGGACTGCTGAGCACTTATGTGCAGATCCCTTCAGTGTCGGGACAGGAAAAGGAGGCCGGTGAGTTTTTTGCTCAGTTTTGCCGCGATCAGGGGCTCTATGTTCATGTCTTTACAGACGAAGAAGACAGCTACAACTTTACGGCATCCCTGTATCCGCTGGAGCTGATGAAGCCGAACATCGTGCTGCTGACGCATATTGACGTCGTACCTGCAGGAGAAGAAGAAGGCTGGACCTACCCGCCATTTTCCGGAAAGATCATCGACGGCTTTGTCTGGGGGCGGGGCGCTATTGACAACAAAGCCATGGGGGTGATGCAGGTTTTTGCGCTGATGGAGCTCCTGGAACTGGCAAGGGAAAACGACCTTCCTTACAACGTCAGCATGCTTGCTGTTTCCGGTGAGGAAACCGGTGGCGACACCGGTGCACGTATCATCGTAGATGAATTTCTTGACATACTGAACCCTGTGGTGGTTTATGGCGAAGGGGGTGCAGGTGTGAAAGGCATTATAGCTGCGCAGCCCGACAGACCTGTCTTTGGACTGGGCGTTGCACAGAAAAGGATACTCTGGCTTGCCATCGAATCATCGGTGGAGGCCAGCGGTCATGGCTCTGTCCCGCGAAGAAGATATCCTACACGAGAAGTGATCAACGCAACCAATGCCTTGCTGAATGCACGGCCAACGGTAACGATCAACCCTGTGGTTAAAGAATCGTTACAGATGGCGGCACGGTACGAAAAAAGCCTCAGGCGCCGCGTAATGAACAATATTGGCTTCTATGGCCCGCTGTTCGGCCGTTTTATGCTAAATGACCCCATCATCGCTTCCATGATCACCAATACCGTGTCGCTGACAAGCCTTACCAGTACACCCGGACCCTACAACATGATACCCACGCATGCCCGCGCTGTTTTTGACTGCCGCCTGCTGCCCGAAACAGATGATGAAGCCTTCCTGGCTCATGTCAGACGCATCGTGTCGCCCTATGATGTCGAAGTAAAGGTGATACGCTCAGGACCCTATACCCCCGCGTCCGAACAGGGCTACTATTACAGGCTTATGGAAGAAGCCATTTACGATGTCTTTGAAGAAAGCCTGGTGGTGCCTTTCCTGTTTGTGGCGGTTAACGACAACCGTTTTTTCCGCCGCAAAGGCATACCCGCATACGGTATTTTACCGGCAATAATGGAAGACGAACTTATGGAGTCAATTCATTATTTTGATGAAAGATTCCCGGTGGATGCACTGTACAAAGGCATCGAAGTGTATGTCAGACTGCTGAAAAGGTTGCTTGAAGAATGATCCCTGCTGCAGGAACAAACGTGTTAACTCAAGATTGTCTGATGATGCATTTATCGCAGGCTGTATCCTTGTTTTTATCCCATCAACATATAAATAACAACACTTATGCTGTATAGTGCAGGAGCAAAATTTTTATCGGCAATAATGCGGAGGCGATTTAAGCGCTGGTATAAAGAAGCTGATAAACTTCAGGAACGAACCTTTCGCGAACTCATTGACACAGCGAGGAACACTGCTTTTGGTAAAGATCATCATTTTGATGAGATCACTGATTATGCTTCGTTCAGAAAGCGTGTTCCGGTGCGCGATTATGAGGGCTTACAGCACTATGTCGACCGTATCGTCGGGGGCGAAGACAATGTGCTCTGGCCAGGCCGGCCTTTGTATTTTTCTAAAACCAGCGGCACTACTTCCGGAGCCAAGTATATTCCCATCACAAAAGCATCCATGCCCCATCACATTAATGGTGCCAGGCATGCCTTGCTTATGTATGTCTGGAAGACGGGCAAAACCGACTTCCTTAAAGGCAGGATGATCTTTGTTTCAGGGAGTCCCGAACTGGACCGGACCGGGGATGTCCTGACCGGAAGATTGTCGGGTATCGTGCATCACCACATCCCCGGATACATAAGCAGGCGCAGGCTGCCATCATTCGATACCAATTGCATCCCGGACTGGGATGAAAAGCTTAACGCCATTGTCGGGGAGACCATGAATGAAAATATGACGCTCATCAGCGGTATTCCTCCATGGGTGGAAATGTATTTTGAAAAGTTGCTCGAACACTCGGGCAGAAAGACCGTGGCGGAGTTGTTTCACGGCTTCTCGCTGTTTGTTTACGGCGGTGTGAAT
>JAVIYP010000052.1:0-18792 GCA_031323845.1 Bacteroidales bacterium
GTGGGTGTGTTTTTTCTCACGGAGGACACAGAGAACACGGTGATGCTTTTTTTTCTCTCACGGAGGACACGGAGGACACGGTGATGCTTTTTTTTCTCTCACGGAGGACACGGAGGACACGGTGAGGCATACCGGCCAAAAAGAAACCCGCCCGGAAATCCGGGCGGGTTTCTTTTTACAGGTAGTTAATTAAACCTGAAAACAGATTGTTTATCTGGCTACGTGGAACCTGAGTGCCTGTACGCCCTCGAGGGTTCTTACCTGAATGATGTACATGCCGTTGGGCAGGTTGGATACATCAACCACATTGGTGTTGTTCATGCGGATCAGGCTGCGGCCGGTGATGTCATAAACGGTTACGTCGATAACATCGAGGTTTGACTGAATGTTCAGCAATGAAGCAGCCGGGTTCGGATAGATAGCCAGCATGTGTTCTTCAATTACTTCGGGAACGGAGGTATCATCTCCGTATTCACCCCAAACGTCGTCAACCACTTTGTCTTCATCAACGCTTATTTCCCTGTTGGGATCGCCATCCCATTCGCCATTGGCCCAGGAAGGATCATCTGCAACGATGAAGTACTTGTACATATAGTCGCCTGCGGGTAATTCGAGGGTCAGTGTATAGTGCCACTCTTCGCCGGGCTCGCCGTTGTCATCTTCAACAACAGCCATGATTCTGACGTCGTCAATGAGCCACCAGTAATCCCAGTCGCCGATCCAGTTGAACTTGATCTTAACGTTATCGTGGCCGGCAGCCAGGTCTGTGATGTCAAACTCATCAACAACCACTGCTGGATCCGGACGTTCGCCGTCATCAGTATTGTAGCTGTGCTGTTCACCGCCCTGCCATTCATAGATCATGGTCTGGGATTCAAAATCATCGGTTGAGATGTAAATGCGGATTTCTGCAGCGCCATAGGTCCTTGCCATATGCTCAACGGAGAGCATCACATCCGAAACGGCATTGCTCAGGTCTATGGAGGGAGTGATCAAATCGGCTTCTTCCGGACTTCCGGGAGCACCGTGAGCATCTGAGTCAAGCTTCATATATCCGTTGCCTGCTGTTGTAGACTCCAGGGTTCCGCCATAAGCAGCGCCTGTGGTAGTCCATTCCCAGCCGGGGAAGCCGTCGGGGCCTGAAATAACAATGTTTTCCCAGCCATCGGGCAAACCACCGTCGAAATCTTCATAATAAACTTCAACTGCGGTTTTTGTTTTTGCGGTAACCATATGAAGTTCCAGGTCTTCGTTGCTGCCGGGCTCATTCCATTCAGCATCGGGGAAGTTTCCAGCCATGAACACGCGGTGCAGTTCAGGATCAAACTCCAGGCCGCTTGAAGCAACGGCACCTGTCATATCAACATTGAAAGTAACCATGAAGGTGTCGTCGGGGTCACCGTTGTCGTCGGCGGGTTCAACATGGGGGAACATACCAAGGTCAAAAATCAAAGCAGGGTTGACATCGGTAGCTTTTACCCAGACATCATCGCTGCCTTTGATCATGGCAATGCCCGCGCCACTGCCGACTGTGCTGGACAGTCCGACACCGTCGCCGTGTGCGTTCCATGCCAGATCGCCATAATCAACAACAAAGGCAAAATCGCCGCTTACGGCAATCGGGCTGGCAAATTCCACGTAAAAGGCATCCTCGTACATATCAGGGGTAATGCCTTCACCGGTAGCAAATTCATCAATGTCATTAAGCGCAATGCTCACTGAACCGATTTCCGCGCCGATCTCGCCGTTATACTCCATAACCCGGAAATGAACATCCCCGGATCCGCTGGCCACAGCACCAAACCATACATAGGCCCCGAGTATGTGCAAATCCTCATCAATCTCAAAGGGCATTGCTGCAGCCTTATCACCATAGGTGTTGTTTCCGTATATCCATCCCAGCGGGTTCTGCTCGGAGTCAACCCACCTGTAGGTACCTACCTGGGTGGCATCTGCCCAATTTCCGGGCATCAGAACATCACCATGATCATCCTTAGCCGAGAAAGAAACATCAGACTTGCTGTCAAGAGAAACTTCTCCTCTGTGAGCAAAAGCAAAAGTGACAGCAAATACAAGCATTAATGTAAAAATTCTCTTCATAATTTTTGTGTTTTAATGAAACAAATGGTTAATTGTTAATTTGTTAGTCGTTTGGCATTTCAGTAAATAACAAACTGTTTTCGTGCCGTAAATATAGAAATAATTTTTTATGTAGGAAAAAATAATCCCTTTTTCCTGTACGGTTTTTTCTGACAGCATTGAAGAATGTGTCACAAAACACACGCAACCCGCTGTTTTGCAGTGTTATACGAGGGTTTAAAAACTATTGTACAAAATAAAAAAAAATCATTTTTCCGTTAAGAGTTTCCAGTTTCTTTGCGAATTTGGAATTTGGCTTTACCTTTGAAATCTTATTTTTATTGATTTTTACATCTTTATGTCCGCATTCGGAGATGTAGATACATCAACATACATATATTAAAATCCAAACGCATGACAACTTATGTAACCAAGCTTGTAAGTTTTGCCCTGTTATTGATAAGCAGTTTTGCCTTTGTAAACTGTGGTTATGCCCAGGTACAATACGGCGGAACGCCTCTCAGTGTCCGGCATGATTTAATGATGCCGGAGAATCTGGTGAGCACCTTTGCCTTAACCGGTGACATGCTGGAACAAAGGAAGGAGCTTTCCGGGGTTTATAAACCGGGCGAAGCACTGCATGCCGGCTTTTCTATACCTGCCGTACTTAACCCCGCCATTGACGGTCAATGGGATGTGGTTGACGGGACATGGCACATCTGGCGCGTACAGCTGCATTCGCCGGAAGCCCTTGCCACAGGCCTGAACTTTTCTTCCTTTAACCTGCACGAAGATGCCCGGCTCTTTGTTTATGACCCTGACCGGCGCGTGGTGCTGGGGGCTTTTGATTACAGGAACAACAATAAGAACCAGGTGTTTTCAACGGCGGTTATTCCGGGAGAATATGTTATCCTGGAATACCAGGAGCCCTATTACCCGGGCAAAGCGGAGCAGCTGGAATTTTCGTCGCTCGTACTGGAAAGTGTCATTCACCTGAGTTACGGCGGCGGCCTCGATGTGTTTGGTTCGGGTCGCAGCATTGGCAGTGCAGGCGACTGCCAGGTAAACATCAACTGTGTGGAAGGCAATGACTGGCAGGATGAAAAAAGGGGGATTGCCCGTATGCTCATGCGTGTCGGTGAAAACTATTCCTGGTGTACAGGTTCGCTGATCAACACCACAGCACAGGATGCAACACCTTATTTTTTATCTGCTGAACACTGCGGCAGGAATGCAAGCTTTGAAGACCACCTGTTCTGGCAGTTTTATTTTAACCTTGAGCACCAGGGATGTTCCAATGAAAGCATGCCCACCTACAATATGATACATGGAGCAGAGCCTTTGTCCATCGGGCCGCTGCTTAATGGATCCGATTTCCGGCTTCTCCTGCTGAAAACCACTCCTCCGGCACACTGGAGGCCTTACTGGAACGGATGGGACAGGAGGAATGAGGGAAGCAATTCGGGGGTTGGCATTCATCATCCCCGCGGTGATGCCAAAAAGATTTCCACGTACACATCAGCCCTTGCCACCGGTTCTCCAGTGGTCAGTGGTCAGCAGATGGCACCAAACTCCACCTGGAGAGTGATCTGGAGTCCTACCCAGAACGGACATGGTGTCTCTGAAGGCGGATCATCCGGATCACCCATTTTCAACAGCGAAAAAAGGATCATCGGTACGCTTACGGGAGGGTCGAGCAGTTGCGACAATCCTTATGGTTTTGACTTTTACGGGAAGATCTGGTATCACTGGGACAGGAACGGCATGTTTGCCCATCAGCGTCTGGATGCCTTCCTGGATCCGATCGGGAGCGGTGCAGAATATATTGATGGGTTCGACCCTTACGATGAGCCTCTGCCGGCGCCCGGATTTCTCAGCGCCAGCCTTACCGGTGACCAGCAGGCCGATATCGGCTGGTTCGCCCCGGGTACCGCGCCCAACACTGATGGCTGGCACAGCTACGTTGACAGCTACACGCATCTTACCTGGGCCGGAAGAGAACGGGCTACCGTTTTTGACGCCCATGCCCTTGGCCTGAATTACCCCGTACATCTGAAAAAAGTCGCCCATACCTTCGTGGAGCACTCCAGTTATCCCTGGCCGGACGACAGGTTCCGGTTCAAAATCTATGACACCGACGGATTAACCGTACTCTATGAATCCGAACCCCTCACTGCTGCCCACCTGCAGCAATATGTTTACGAACTCGAAGAAAGCCTTACTTTTTATGATTATTTCTACGTTGCCGTCCGAACGGAACACTCAGGCGGACATCCGTCAACACTCATGAACCTGGTCAACTTCGGAGAAGGCTACTCTTTCAGCGGAAGCGCACCAACCTGGAATGTGCACAACAGCAATTTGGAAGGCTCGTTTGCCTATCTGTTCAGCATCTATGTGGCTCAGGAGGCCGATGAGGCGGCAAAAGTGTTCCGGTTGTCCCATCTGCACCAGGATGCGGATCAGGAAACGGTCAATCAACAGGCAAAGGCTGCTAAGCAACTAACCGGCATGAGCATTCCAGACAGTTATCGCATTTTCCGCGATAATGAGATCATACACACTGCAGCGGCTGACGATGAGGCACAATATACGGACAACCTTCCCGGTGAAGGCTTTTTCCGCTACCATGCAACCGCTACTTATAACAATATGTCATCGCCTCCATCAAACACGGCTTATGTGCTCAATGCCGGCGATTGTGATCATATACTCAACGAGTGGCCTTATACGGAAGTGTTCGGCGATGACTTTTCGGAAGATTGCTGGATTACGGACAGTCCCGACAACAATCCCTGGGCGCTTGCAGACCAGCACAATTCCGGTGCGGGCACACTGGAAGCTTTCGCAGGAGAGCAGTTTTACCTGTTGCACGGTAACGGAAGCCAGCTCGACGAATGGCTTATTCTTCCCGAAATTGATTTTTCTGAGCTGGAACAGCCTGCCCTGCGGTTTATGTTCAATCATTATTTTGAAGATGTTGAAGGACTGGGATACCTTGTGGTGCTGGCAAGCCGCGCGGGCGAGTCCTTCCTTACCTTATGGGACAGCAGGCAGCATCCCAAATTTATGGACCAGGAAGGCATGTTTCAGTGGCTGAACAATACGGTTGACCTGACCCGTTTAGGCGGAATGGAAAATATTCGCATTGCCTTTCAATACCGGGGTTCCCTTGACGGGTATATTGCCCTGGATCAGGTGGAGCTAACAAACGCTGCGGCCATCCGTTACACCCTCAACGTTAACGTTACGCCGCAGTATGCCGGGACGGTAACGGGCAAAGGAAGCTATCTGGCAGGTGAGTCGGTGTTGCTGAAAGCCCGTCCAAACGTCACTTACGACTTTGAGGCATGGATGGACGGCTCGGTAACGCTTGGGAGCGAAACCGAACTTCTTTTCAGCATGCCGGCCACGAATAAAACCCTGACAGCCAGATTTAACACGGTGCTGTCTGCAGAAGAGATGTTAAGCAGTGATGGCGACGTCAGTTTGTTTCCCAATCCGGCCAGGGATGATATGGCGATAGTGTTTCATAGTGCCTTACCTTCGGCAGACATCAGCATTCTCGGTCAGAATGGCCGTCCGGTTTACCGGCAAACCCTTGCTGATATTTACAAAGGTCAGCAGGTTAACCTTTCCGTCGGGCATCTTCCGGCAGGTGTTTATGTAGTGCATGTGGCGAGTAAAAAGTTTAACAGGGCTATCAAGTTGATAGTGACCGACTAAGCACAATTTATTGTTTTGATTGCCTCTCTTTTGATCAAAATACATTGAAAAAAGAGGCATGTTTATGATTTTTTTCGTTACTTTGGAAGTTCGTTTCCGCTCTAAAAACCGTATTTTTAGCGGAAATCGTCTGGGCCAGTCTGTGTGACTCAGACTGTTACAAATCAAAACCTGAAAAAACTATGTCAATCAAGCAAAAGACGCTGGATCTGAAAAAACGGATGCAGAATGCCATTCAGGGCGGTGGCGCGAAGGCTATCGAGAAACAGGTGGCCATGGGTAAGATGACGGCACGAGAGCGCATTATCTATCTGCTCGATCCCAACTCCTTTCACGAATACGACCTGTTCGTCGAACATGCCGCCAAGGATTTCGACATGGACAAGAAGCATCTGCCCGGCGATGGCGTCATCACCGGAACGGGAACCATCAGCGGGCACCCGGTATGCATCTATGCACAGGATTTTACCGTGGCAGGCGGCTCGCTGGGACTGATGCACGCCCGCAAGATCGGGAAAATCATGGATCATGCCATGAGCCTGAAAATCCCCATCATCGGCATCAACGACTCTGGTGGCGCCCGCATCCAGGAAGGGGTCAACTCCCTCGCCGGGTACGGAGAGATCTTTTACCGTAACACCCAGGCCTCAGGCGTGATTCCTCAAATATCAGTGATCCTTGGCCCGTGCGCCGGGGGTGCCGTATATTCTCCTGCACTAACCGACTTTGTGTTTGTTGTTGACAAGATCTCGAAAATGTTCATTACCGGGCCTGAGGTTATTCGCTCGGTTCTTGGTGAAGAAATCAGCATGGAAGCCCTGGGAGGCGCCAAAGTGCACAGTGAGATCACAGGCAATGCCCATTTTTTCTCGGAAAGCGAAGCCGAGTGCTTCCAAAAAATAAAAAAGCTGTTCTCCTACATACCCTGGAGCAACAGCAGAAAAGCAGCTACCTTCCCCAAAAAAGCGCCCAAAACCAGGCAATACAAAATCGACAATATTATCCCGACTGATCCCCGTGAGCCTTACGACGTAAGGGACATCATCAGGGCGATCAGCGACGACAGCGATTTCTTTGAGGTGCAGGAGTTGTTTGCCGGCAACATGGTTATAGGCTTCGGTCGCATGAACGGACAAACCGTTGGCTTCGTCGCCAATCAGCCCATGGTGCTTGCAGGAGTTCTTGATGTGGATTCCTCCGATAAGGCAGCCCGTTTCATACGTTACTGCGATGCCTTTAACATTCCCCTGGTAACGCTGGTTGACCTTCCGGGCTACCTCCCCGGCATTGACCAGGAGCATGCCGGTGTGATCAGGCACGGGGCAAAAATCCTCTATTCCTACAGTGAAGCAACCGTTCCAAAAGTGACGGTCATTCTTCGCAAGGCCTACGGGGGAGGGTATATCGCTATGTGCTCGCGCCATCTGAAGGCCGACTTTGTGTTTGCCTGGCCCACCGCTGAAATTGCCGTAATGGGACCTGAGGGTGCCGCCAACATCATTTTCAGGCACGAAATCATGAATGCCGCAAACCCGGAAGAAACACGGAAAAAGAAGGTTGAGGA
This sequence comes from Bacteroidales bacterium, assembly GCA_031323845.1. Taxonomy (GTDB): domain Bacteria; phylum Bacteroidota; class Bacteroidia; order Bacteroidales; family UBA7960; genus PUPG01. Next base: position 7,370 of record JAVIYP010000052.1, read on the forward strand.
GTACAAGAAAAAATTTGCCAATCCCTATGTTGCTGCAGCACACGGCTACATTGATGCGGTGATTGAACCCTCCGAAACACGACGTTTCGTGTTGCACGCCCTGGAAATATCGGTTGAAAAAGCGGTGCAAACACCTTACAAAAAGCATGGGATCCCCCCGTTCTAAAAAGCTTATGCCGGCAGGGCGGAATCAGTACCAAACGGCCATTGAGTGCAATCGAAGCACCAGGTACGTGAAAGAACGGATAAAGACAACTTTGTAACGCATACCGGAAAGAAGAAACCTTATTCAGCAATTGCAATGAAGAAGAAAAGGGTAAAAAAGAAAGACATGATCTTACTGGAGGTGGATGATATCAGCTACACCACACTTCCAAACAAGATGCACACGCTGCGCAAACCCTATAAGGCTGCCAACCCGAACATCGTAAGCTCTTTTATGCCGGGGAATATCCAGAAGGTTTTCGTGCGCAAGGGCCAGGAGGTGGAAGAAGGAACCGAGCTTTGTGTCCTTGAAGCCATGAAGATGAAAAACATCATCGTAGCTCCGCACAAAGGCATCATAAAGAGAGTGAACATTAAAGAAGGCGACATTGTGCCCAAAAACCATCCTCTCGTTGAATTCCAGTAGGCTGATTCTCATCCTTTGCCATGAAGTTTTGATGCACAAAAATTTCCTGCCTTGCCATTGCTTAACCTGATATTTGCCAGTCACAATCCTCATAAACTTGAAGAAGTCAGGGCAATCCTGGGCGCCGGTATCCAACTGGGCAGCCTGGGTGATATCGGCTGCTATGACGATATTCCTGAGCCTTACGAAAGCCTTGAAGAGAATGCCCTGGCAAAGGCCGCTTTTGTGGCAGAACGATACGGTGTCCATTGTTTTGCTGATGATACGGGGCTGGAAGCTGAAGCGCTTGACGGCTTGCCGGGGGTGCATTCTGCAAGGTATGCAGGTGCTGAGAAAGACAACCTCGCCAACATCAGGAAATTGCTTCAGGAACTTAGTCACCGTTCCAACCGTAAGGCACGGTTCCGGACTGTGATAGCGCTTGTGCTGGACGGACAGTCTTATCTTTTTGAAGGCGTTGTGAACGGGCACATAACACATGAGCCTAGAGGCTTGCAGGGTTTCGGCTACGACCCGGTATTTGTCCCGGATGGCTTTGAGCAGACCTTTGCGGAGATGGACGCCACTCAGAAAAACAGCATCAGTCATCGCTACCAGGCCACAAGGGCTTTGAGCGATTTTTTAAAAAAGTGTAAGCAGTGATTATCCACGCTGCCGGTTCAGGGCTTCCTCTATCAGCATGGTGAACAATTCCGTATTGCTGATGCCTTCTACTGCTGCGGCCTGCGGAACGAGGCTCGTTTCCGTCATACCCGGCGTGACATTCACTTCAATAAAAAACAACTTTTTGCGGCTGTGGATAAAATCAAATCGCACCAGGCCTGCCAGACCAAGCTTCTCATACAACTTCACGGAAGTATCTTTCACAAGTTTCGACAAAGCCAGGGGGATGCGTGCCGGCGTGATCTCATCGGCGGCACCGGGGGTGTATTTGGCTTCAAAGTCAAAATACCGGGCCTTGGTTTTGCTTATAATCTCAGTAACAGGCAATGCCGTTGTTGTTCCGTTATAAGAAAAGACTCCGCAGGTAAGCTCCTGCCCTTCGAGGTATTCTTCGACAAGCACGGAGCGATCATGCTGAAAGGCCAACTCGATGGCCTCCTGCAAATCCGCCGCATCCTTTACAAAGGACATGCCCAGGCTCGACCCGCCCTCGTTGGGTTTTACAAAAACCGGCAAGCCCGTTTTTTCAAGGATGCTTTCGGAGCTCTGTGCTGTGGCACCTGTTAAATATACCGACCCAGGCACATGAAAACCCAGCCGGGCGACCACCAGGTTGCAAAAATACTTGTTGAAGGTAAGTGCGGAGGGAAGAACACCGGCCGTCGTGTAAGGAAGACCAACAAGCTCAAAGTAAGCCTGCAGTTGCCCGTTTTCTCCCGGGGTGCCGTGAATGGTTATGAAAGCACAGTCAAAAGTAATTTTCTCTCCCCAGGGATGAGCGGAAAAATCATTCTTGTCAACAGGCCATTCATTGCCATCATCATCAATACAAACCCACTTCTTTTTATTGATCAGTATAGTATATATGTCATACCTCCCTTTATCCAGGTGATCCTTTATCGTACGGGCACTCTTCATGGAGATGACGTATTCGCCGGAGTCTCCGCCGGCAACCAGGGCGATGTTCTTTTTGGTCATAAAAACGTTTTATAACAACTTGGATGAATTTCCGGGTCAAAGATACATGAAATTTATACTTTTTTTCTTTCCACCACTTCATGTTTTCAGGTTCTTTTCGTCCTTTGTCTTCAACTTATGAAACGCCCATGTCGAGGATCCCGACCACTCGAGAACAGATTTTTAACACACAAGAGGATGACTATAAAAGCTCGAAGCAAGCTTCTGACCTCTGGATTCTGAATTCTGACCTCTGGATTCTGAATTCTGACCTCAGAAATCAGTTTTCATCAGTAGCAATGAACAAAAAATCAATAAACGATTCAACGAATAAACGATTCAACAATTAAACAATAGCCTTACATTTGCACATTTGCACATTTGCACATTTGCACATCCGACATCCAATCAGTATCTCAGGCATAAACACTAAACACAAATAATCAAACAGTAACGAAAATATAAACACCTGAAAGAAATAACTATTTCTTTTCTTTGTGGTTCAAAACATAAAACAGGGAAAAAAGCGTTTACTGAATGTATCTGCACAGGCAAGGACACCATAAATTATATTATTTTTGCCATTCAAGCCTGTTTATTAGTTTATTCAGATGAGTGTCAGGAAGTTTATATTCAGCCGTTATTTTTTAAAGCAACTGGTCATCGCTGTTTCGCTGTCGGTGGTTCTTATCTGGGCTGCCTTGAAGATGCTTGACCTGTATACCATGCGCGGTCAATTGATCCTGGTCCCTGACCTGGAGTACTATCCGGCCGAAGAGGCTGCTGCCATACTTGCAAACATGAACCTCCGCCATGTGATCAACGATTCCATTTTTGACAGTACAAGAGAGCCCGGCAGTGTTGCCTTGCAGGATCCCCTGCCCGGGAGCGGTGTTAAACGCAACCGGACGGTTTATTTAACTACGGTGGCCTTGCTGCCTGAGATGGTTCCCATGCCTGACCTGGTTGATTTGAGCAGTCGCCAGGCCATTGCTGTTCTGGAGACACACGGACTTAAGGTTGGCCGCATTGAATTCCGGCCGGATATTGCGCGCAACGCCGTGCTCGAACAGCTCTTCAACGACGGACACATTGAAGCCGGCGCACCGGTTGCCAAAGGGACAGCCATAGATCTTGTGCTGGGAGAAGGCCTTGGAGAAAACATCACGATAGTACCCTTTGTGTTCGGGATGACACCAGCCGAGGCCGCCCGGACCCTGGTAAGCGCTTCACTGAATGTCGGCGAGGAATCTTTTTCAGGCGACATCACTACAAATCCCAGGGTGTACAAACAAACACCCCATCCTCTTGACGGACATGTTTACCTGCAGGCAGGCAGCACCGTCAATCTCACATACCGGTCAGACGACGCCTTCGACTTCGAATCCTATCTAGTGGAACTGCTGTCAGTTCCCCTGCCCTACCTTATCGGAAAAACACCCGACGAAGTGAGAATCATTCTTGAAAAACAGGACCTGATCGTTGGCAGGGAATCATTTCTGCATGGAGCAAGCCGCGATAATGCTGTTGTGGTCAGGCAAGACCCTCCCTTTGAAGAGGATGCCATCATCCAAAAAGGAGAAGCCATCAATGTATGGTATGAGCCCGAAGAAGAAATTGAAGCAGAAGACCCAAACGATTTCATTGAATGAGAGTACACTTTTTCTTTCTTACCATACTTAGTTTAACCGCCCTTTCGCTGACAGCACAGGAGGCGGTGTTGCCGCTGCCGTACAATCCGAACAAATCGTCAGAGGCCATCAGCAAACAACAGGCACACGGCAAGAGCATAAACCTGCCGCTTGAGCTTCCCTTCCGTGACGATTTCTCCCATGCCGGCCCCTACCCCGATGCTGCGCTGTGGGCCGACAACTTTGTGTTTATCAACAATGGTTTTGGCGTCCACCCCAAAACACAGGGGGTGGCCACCTTTGACATCCTCGATGAAACAGGGCGGGTATATGATCATGCCTTGTCCGGCAATGTCCCTTTTACAGCCGACCATCTGACCTCTCACCCTATAAACCTGGCCCCGTATGAAGCTGCCGACTCGCTGGTATTGAGCTTCTACTATCAGCCCCAGGGTAAAGGCGGGAACCCCGGCCGTGAAGAAGAACTGGTGCTGGAATTTCTGCTTGCAGGAGTCACAGGCAAAGACGATGACCCCGACAATGGCGAGCAATGGATCAGCGTGTGGTCGGCCCAGGGAGAAAGCCTTGCTGACTTCGCACAGGACACCTTTCCCTACTTTCAAAGAGTAAGCATCCCAATAAAAGAAGAAACCTATTTCAGGGATGACTTCCGTTTCCGCTTTAAAAACATTGCCGCCATTCCTCACGGGCAGTGGAATACCTCCGGAACCAGAAGCATCTGGAACATTGACTATGTTTTTCTTGATCAGGGCCGCAGCGTTCATGACTCGTTTTATTACGACATTGCCTTTGTTTCTTCCGCGGAGTCCATGCTGGATAAATACACATCCATGCCCTGGTCGCAATACATGGCCCAGCCAAATGACTTTCACCGAAACCGTTTTAATGTGGCCATCACGAACCTCGACGACAAATCCTACAATTACACCTACAAATACATTATTGTTGATGAAGAAGGCAGTACCCTGCGCACCTATTCGGGAGGTTCGTGGGTGATACCGCCTTTTTTCACAGAAGGATACCAGGACTACGTGCCGCACTCCAACCCCATCCTCCTTACAAATCCGCTGACACCGCTGACACCCGCCACGGAAAGGCACTTTGACATTATTCATGTGATTCGGGAAGGTGTTACGGGCGACGATTTTACTCGTAATGACACCATTGCCTTCAGGCAGGTTTTTTCAGACTATTTTGCGTATGATTATGGAAGTCCTGAGGCTGTGCATCTGACCAAGGGGTTCAATCCCGAGCGCGTCATGAAGTTTCCGCTCGCACACAAAGACACGCTTGAGGCGGTCCGGTTGTTTTTTATGTCGACCATGAACAACCAGAACAGCGAAAAGGCCTTTGAGCTTGTCGTTTACAGCAGTCTCTTTCCTGAACAAGAACTTTACAGCTCAACCCAGGTGCTTTATCCTCCGACAGATGCCTTTGGGGCCTTTGTCCAGCTGAACCTCGGCGAAGCTGTGGCGGTTGAGGACACTTTTTTTGTGGGAATCAGGCAGCCCGGAACCGTTCAACTCAGCCACTCACTTGTGCTGGGTTTCGACATGAGCAACAACACCCGGGACCGTCTGTACATAAAGGATAATGTACAGGCAGACGGCAGCTGGTACACCTCGGGCATTGCCGGTGCACTCATGATGCGTCCGGTCATGAAACGCCAGGGCATTACGGGCATCAGTTCACCCGAAGCACCAGGGTTACACTTCGTGCTTTACCCCAACCCTGTCCATGGCAACTACCTGGAAATACATACGGATGAGCCCCCGGTGGCCGGACATTCCCTGCTGCTTCAGATTTTTGATGTGCGGGGCAGGATGATGCATTCAGGAAATTTTTCATCGCCTGTGGATGTTTCAGGGCTAAAGAACGGAATATATTTGCTCCGGATAACCGACACCGCAACCCACAGCAGTCAGGCCGCCCGATTCATCATCAGCAGATAAGAAGCTTTATGTTCCAAGAAGACCATACCACACCGGAAGAACATCCCGATACCGGAAACGACACCGGAAGTGAGGACCAGGACCTTTATGAACACCATCGCTTTGTGGTAGACAGGGGTCAGGGGTTGTTGCGGATTGACAAATACCTCCAGGCAAGAATTGAAAACATCAGCAGGAACAAGATACAGCAGTCCGCAAAAGCAGGTAACATACTCGTTAACAATAATTCCGCAAAATCAAATTACAAAGTTAAACCGGGAGATGAGATCAGCATCCTGATGACTCATCCGCCACGAGCCATTGAGCTGATCCCTGAAGACATTCCGATTACCATTGTTTACGAAGACGACGAACTGGTGGTGATTAACAAGGAAGCCGGCATGGTGGTACATCCCGGTTACGGAAACTATACCGGAACGCTTGTGAATGCCCTGGTGCATCATTTTGGACATTTGCCGAGCCGCGATGATGAAGACATAAAGCCAGGCCTGGTGCACCGGATCGACAAAAACACATCAGGCCTGCTACTGGTAGCCAAAACAGAATACGCACAGGCAAAGCTGGCGCATTTGTTTTACAAAAGAGAGATTGACAGGCTTTACCATGCCCTGGTTTGGGGCGATTTTCAGGATGACGCGGGAACGATAACGGGCCACATCGGAAGAAGCCTTAAAAACCGTAAGGTTATGGATGTATTTCCGGAGGGAGACCATGGCAAACATGCCGTCACGCACTATAAGGTCATTGAAAGATTCGGATATGTAAGTTTGCTGGAGTGCAAGCTGGAAACCGGACGCACTCATCAGATCCGGGCACATCTGAGACATATCGGGCGCCCGTTGTTCAACGACGCTACCTATGGAGGAGATCAAATTCTCAAAGGAACTACCCACAGCCGCTACAAGCAGTTTATCCGGAACTGCTTTGAGATGATGCCAAGACACGCCCTGCATGCAAAAACCCTGGGGTTCAGGCACCCGGTAACCGGCAACCACATGTTTTTTGACTCACCGCTTGCCGATGACATGGAACAGGTGATCAACAAATGGCGTAATTATGCCATTCATAAAAAACCAGAAGAGTAAACACGGTCTTATTTTCGCACTAAACCGTACTTGTCAATTTTAGCATTGAGTGTAGGTCTTGTAATGCCCAGTGTTGCAGCAGCCTCCTGTTTGTTCCAGCCCACCACGCTCAGCACCTTGGCTATGTGCTCTTTCTCCACGTCGTCAAGACTTTGCATCTTGATGTTCACGGATTCACGCTCTTCACCCTCATCAGCGGTAACACCTTCTATCCTGATGTGTTTTTTCTGCAATAAATCCCCATGCGAAAGCACCATGGCCTGCATCAAAACATTTTTCAACTCCCGTATATTGCCGGGCCAGTCATACGCCTGGAACAGCGGAATGATCCCATCTTCGATCTTAGTGATCTCTTTATTCAGACTTTGATTCAGTTCCTGAATCAGATGATCCACCAGGAATGGAACATCAATGATCCTCTCTTTTAACGGCGGGAGGTGGAAGGTGAATACTTTAAGCTGATAATAGAGTTCTTTCAGGAAAACCTCCTGTTCTGCCATCTTTGCAATATCCAGCCGGGTTGTCGATATGATACGGTAATTTGAGCCCTCTCCCTGGACACTATGCTGCGGATACTTCTCAAGAAGCTCAAGAAGGAAGGATTGCATTTCATAAGAAAGGCTTCCGACTTCGTCCAATACGATAGTGCCTGATTTTGTACCGCCAAGAAATGCCCTGTGAAAATCATCTTCGCTCAAAGCCTTGCAACTGATGATGGTGAGAGTGTTCTCTGCATTCGGCCCCGACTGATGGATCAGCTTTGCCAGGCGCTCCTTGCCCGTACCCGATCCACCGGAGATGATTACGTTAACAAAATTTTGTGAAATGCGCCCGATATTCTTAAAAATTGACAGCATCGCGGGAGATTTCCCCACCATGATGTTTTCATCTTTCTTTCTTCTTTGATCACCATCTGATTGCTCAGAGGTATAAATGTTTTCGGAGGCTTTGAGGCCATTTCTGACAACCTGAACCAATTCTTTCGGATTGATGGGTTTTTCAATAAAATCAAACGCCCCTGACTGCATGGATTTTATGGTGAGCGATGCGTCACCATAAGCCGTTAACATGATCACCGGTAACAAAGGGTTCAGCTCTTTCAGTCTTGATAAGACCTCAACACCTGTCATTCCGGGCATTTGATAATCAGTGATCACAAGATCAGGTTTGTTGTTTGCGGCTAACTCAATTCCTTCAGGTCCATTTTTTGCAACAATAGCCTGAAAACCGCTTTTTTTCAGGATTTCGGATACCAGCGTCCTGCTTACAGGATCATCTTCAATGACAAGAATTTTTTTCATGATATTGTCTTACTCGTTTTGGTTTTATATTTCCCAGAGGCTATGCGGGACTGGATACGTGTGCAATCATAAAACCGGAAACAGCGTGCGCAATGCCAAACACATACAGCAAAAGTAAAATATTTTTACTTCTTTTCCATAAAAAGTTGTTTCAAAACTAAAATAAATATTCTATTTTTCCTAAAACAGCGCACCGCTTAATGGAAAAAATACGAACATGCAAGACATAAGGCTGTTAATCAACATCTTATGCTTTTATATGTTATCCGGACAGATGCCCGGCAATCATGAAATGGTTGAGATGCAGTTTCAGGTGCGGGTGTTAAAAACGCAGCCTGAGACCAACCATCAGGTGGCGGCCTGCCTGGGGGAAATACCCGTCGTCAAGGGTGACCAGGCCTTCATCAGCATAAACGCCTTTATAGACCCAGGCATTGGTTTCATAGTGCACATCCAGAACATTATTTATCTGCACCACAAATTCCATATTGCTGATAAAAGAAGTGCTTAATCCATAATTGATGCGCACATTGTTAACAAAGTAAGAGTCCAGCATGCGATCCTTGTTCATGGTATTGTCAATATATTGCTGTCCGACATACTTGCTTTCAAGGCTAAGGTTTAGTTTTTCTACGGGCTGTATATTAAGGGTGCTGGCAGCGATCACAGACGGAGAAAATGCAATATCGGTGTTTGAATATTCGCGAACATCCGTTCCCACCCAATTCCAGTCGGCATCATACACATCCGAATATTCAATGAAGTGTTTTATTTTATTGCGACTCAGGGAAAGGTTTCCGCGCCATCCGAGCATCTTGCTGAACTGATATCCGGCTTCCAGTTCCAGGCCCAGGCGATAGCTGCGATCGATGTTTTTCCGTGTAAAACCTCCTACATCATTGATTTCACCTGTAAGAATAAGCTGGTCCTTGTAGTCCATGAGGTACAGGTTGAGTCCGAATTCGGCCTTATGCCGGTTAAACCTGTATCCCGCTTCAATATTTCTGAGCGTCTCATGTCGTGGTCTGCTTTCCGGCGATGATTCCGTGAAGTCCCGTCGCACAGGCTCCCGGTTTCCAATGCCTGCATATACATAGACCGTACTGGCCGGATCTATATTGTAGGTGATCCCTGCTTTCGGATTAAAGAAATGAAAGTGGGCTGACTGCTGCAGAGGCACAACCTCTTCAAGCACCCAGGCCAGGCCAAGGAAGTTATAGTAGACATACCGGTATTGCACATCGGCGAGCAGATGCAGTCCGGGGAACAATTCATAGCTGGTTTTTACAAACGTGTTGAAATCATTTTTTCGGGCATTGTTGTCGTAATAACGATGCCGGATATCGGTATGCGGCATGTGCCGCGCCCAGATGATTTCCCCAAAGTGATCGCCGTGATATTCATTATAAGCGCCGCCGAAGATCAGTGAATACCCTTCAAGGTTATTGTAGTTCAGCGAATAGGTCAGACCATAAAAGTGATTGTCGAGCCATCTTCTTCTGATCAGGTCAGAGCGGTTAAACTCGACGCCTCCAATTTCTGCCGGCGGCAAACCATACCTGCTCAGGCGTTCATTGTGCCGGAACTGCTCATAATATCCCCTGCCATAGGTGTAGTGCAGTGCTGCGGTGGCCATCAGGTTCTGGGAGAAGCTGTGTGACAGGTGGAGCTGATAATGATCTTGCTGATAATTATCCGTTTCATTATCATAAAAGGCTATCTTGCCGTCATCATCAACATAAAGGCCCGCAGGATTGAAGGTCCGGTTGGTGGCGAGCGAGTCTGACGGCACGCCGTACCAGGCCTGGTAGGTCGATTCCTGGCCTGAAAAAACAACGGCTTTTATCATGGAGTTGCTGCTGTAGTATCCTCCGGAAAGGTAAAATGATTTCAGATCGGCAGAGGCCCTGTCAATGAAGCCGTCAGAGGTTATCCTGGACAATCTTCCGTCAAAAGACCATGTATTTGCCATCATGCCGGTACCGAAGCTTACCGTGTTTTTCAAGGTATTGAAGCTCCCGGCTGAGGAGTTCAGTTCGGCATAGGTTTGATCCCTGAGGCTTGTTGACATCAAATTGATGCTTGCGCCAAAGGCCCCTGCGCCATGCGTGCTTAACCCCACACCTCTTTGTATCTGCAGGTTGTCGATAGAAGAAACGATATCCGGCAGGTTCACCCACCACACGCCGTGCGATTCAGCATCATTGAGCGGAATACCGTTCAGGGTGATGTTGATCCTGGACTGATCGCTGCCGCGGATATTCATCCAGGTATAACCGACACCGGTACCGGCATCGGAACTATACACGAGTGATGGCGTTTGGCTGAGCAGTGCCGGCAAATCCTGGCCCAGGTTTTTCGGGGTCAGATAAGCGGCATCCACATTCGTGAAGGTCACCGGGGCTTGACCTGCAGCACGTAAGGCCGTTACGACCACCTCCTCAGTGATCGTCATGTGCCGGTCAAGATAAATATCGAGCTTCAGGTCCCGCAGCAAAACAATGCTCTTTTTTGTTTCCCGGTATCCGAGAAAAGAAATGCGCAGGACATACTCCCCTTCGGCAAGCTTGCCCAGGGAAAAGGCCCCGTCACGGTTGGTAAAGACTCCATGGGTGGTGCCTTCCACCACCACGTGAGCACCGGGCAATGTAGTTCCCGACTCCTTATCATAGACCCGTCCGCTTACCTCAAACTGGGACACGGCATACAATGGCCAAAGAAGGCACAAAGCCAAAATGAAGTTAATTCTGAACATCTCTGGTACGTTTATATTAAACAATCAACGACAAAATAGGAGTAAAAAGCCGTCATTTGTTTAAAATCCCTCCCTTCGCCGGCATTACCCGGATCAGGTTCAATGGGTTTGATCTCAGCCCTTGTTTTTCGGGCACCCCTATTTGTGACAAGTATCACAAAGATACGCATTTTTTTCATCCCGGAGAAAAAACAGCCTTCAAGAAGGCGCTTTTTGGTCCTGGCACGGCCAGGGAAAATCAGGCCTGATGAGCCAGGCAGCTGGGAATGAGATTAACTGCGTTGATCCCTTTGGGGGAGGCAGCAACATAACAGGTTTTGTGGTGCTTATAAAAGCACTATACACAGCAACCCCTCCGCCCATTAAAAGCAGGCTTTTGGGGAGAGAAATGCAAGCTTGTGGGGAACGGAATACAAGCTTAAGAAGG
>JAVIYP010000053.1:0-17624 GCA_031323845.1 Bacteroidales bacterium
GGGATATATTGATGAAGTGATATACCCGAAAAATACCAGGCTGAAGCTCATACAGGCCCTGGAAATGACCGAAAACAAAAGGGAAACCGGCCCGCCGAAGAAACACGGAAACCTTCCCTTATAGGTAACAAACCGGTTTTTTGTGCGTATTGTCAGACCGAAAAGTCGATCAGAACCTTTAATGTACCCTTTCGCATGCTGTGTTCCACCGCTTCAACGGCTTTGTCTGCCGGATAAGTGGCTGTGATGAGTGGTTTGAGGTCTGCTCCTCCGGCAATGTATTCAAGGGCCGGACGAAAAAGCCCGCAGCGTGAGCCAACGATGGTGATCTCGTTCACCACCACCGGGGAAAGGTCAATCTGCTGGTCTGAGGCAAGCGTGCTTTTCAGCACCAAAAAGCCACGTGGTTTGGTATGCCTTACCGAGAACTGGAACCCGCTGATGCTTCCCGTAGCCTCCACCACAATGTCGTACTGTTGCCCTAGAAAGTCAGTTCCCTGTTGCAGCAACAGGGTTTTTCCGCCCAGCGACTCCAGGAGCTTAAGCTTGTCAGCATGCTTGCCGACATGGGTTACCGATGCCCCGGAGGTGCTGATGGCATGGTTGATGAGCAACCCCAGCTTGCCATCGCCCACGATAAGGACTTCGTGACGGGGCTGAATGTCGAGCTGCTCCAGGATTTCAAAGCCGGCGGCAAGCGGTTCGGCCAGCACCGCCTCCTCATTGGATACGTGATCGGGAACCTCCAGCAGGTTTTCAAGCGGCAGCGTAAGGTACTCCGCCAGGCAGCCATCACGCTGAAAAATACCGAGGGTGGTCCTGTTGGGGCAGTGCCTGCCCAGGCCCTGGCTGCAGTATTCGCAACCGGCGGAACCGCAGGCACAGTTGATCTCGCCAACAACCCGCTTGCCCAGCAAGTGTTTGCCGGCATCATTGATCTCTTCCACCACACCGACAAATTCATGCCCGGGGATCCCGGAAAAACCCATATACCCCCTGGTGATCTCAATGTCGGTATTGCACACACCCGCCACCAGCACCCTTATCAGCGCCTCCCCGGCAGGCACGGCAGGTTTTGGCAGGTCGGTACGGTAATGCAGTTCGTTGTCAAATACGAGTCCTTTCATAGCGATTAGTGTTTTACGTTTACGTTCAGGCCGAAAGACCGGTGAACAGGTAACTAATGTTCAAATAGTGTTTCCTTCCCTGTCGATATCATGGTCGAGAGCGAGCACCCTTGCCGGCAGTTTCTTTTCGGGCAGCAGTGAAACCAGGCTCACCAGCGACACAAAATCGGTCATCACCCTGTCCATGGTCTCACGGGCTACGCCATAATACTGGAAATTGACCGGCATCAGCTGGCTCAGCAGGAAAAAGCTAAGATGCTTTTCGCCCTGTGGCATTTGCAGTGCGAGGTTCAGCCTGGTGCCCAAAACGGTTGAGGTTTGCGGATCATCAAAAACTTCCGAATCAATACGGAGCGGATAGCCTCCGATCTGCGGATCAGCGGCCGACAACAGCGCATTGCTCCACCGGATGAAATCGGTAAACTCATATTGCTTGGTTGAACCGCTGGCCAGGAAAATATTCCTGCACTTGGTGTGCAGCACCATCTTTTCAAAATAGGCAGCATCAAGTATCGACCTGCCGATCACACCAAAGATGATGTCATAGGTATAACTGATCTCCTCCGGCAGTTCATCCGGGGATGTGTATTGCCGCCATTCATAGTTCGTGCCGGGCTTCCGGGCCAGGTCAACACCCGCCACGTTTTCTTTTCCAAGCCTGTGCACCAGGGCATGCATAGACTGTATGCCGATGGCCCCCAATGAGCCAAGCACAAGGCATTTGCGGTAGTTGAAAACAAAGCCCTGTCCGTTCAGCATGTTTTCGATGGCGCTGATGCATGAATAAGCCACCTCAATCGATTCATCAAAAACCTTATATTTGGAAATAGCCAGCGTACAGGCAGGAAATGCAAGCCTGCCATGAAGCTTCTCCACATCCATCAGGCTGTCGTAACCGTTGCGGGTATGCTCCACGCTGCCTACATACGACCTGCTGATCCAGTCAGAAAAAATCTCATTCATCGACCCGTGGGGTATCCGGTCACCGGGGTACCGGTAAAGCTCGCAAACCTTGCCAAGAGTCAGTCTCTTCAACGACAAGCTGTTGACCAAAGGGGCAAGGTAACCGCCGTCTTCAGCAATGACCACCTTCCTGTTGCCGCCTGCCTCCACTATGGCATCCAGAAATATATGCATGGCCACCAGCTGCATCGACTCCATAAAACCGGGAGGGTTCTTGCGCATGTGTTCAGAGAGCAGCTCAAACCCTTGCAATGGCGAAAAGGTGTCGCTCAACAAAAAGCCGCTGTTGTAATCGGTGGGATCGACAGGCTGCAGTCCGAAGAAACGGTACACGGCCAGCGGCAGTGCCATAATGGTGTTCATGTATCCCAGGGGGATGCTTCCAAAATACTTGACCCACAAGGTGTCTGTCTTCGACACATTCATCTGATCAAAAGCGCATAAAGTCGCAAGCGTTTCATTGGTGAAATGATGAATGAATATGATGTGATGGTCACTCAGGTCATTCCGGTTCTGGTTCATGTAATCTTTCAGCATGCCCAGGGTACCCAGGTAGTGTTCCAGGCCTTCCGTCTGCACCAGTTCACCCAGGTCGAACTGCAGGCTTCTCCCCCGCTGCTTCAGCTTGAGAAAAGCCTGTGCCTGACCGCAAACGAGTCGTATCGTGATGTCCTTTTTCAGGTAGTGGGTAACGGCAATGTCGTTGACCGTGATCAGCATCCGTTCAACCAGTTCTCTCCAGTCGTTATTCACCGGATTAAGCAACTCCGCCGACACCTTGCGCGACCAGTTTACGGCAAACTCCCTGATGTCATTGTAACCCGAAGCCTTCAGGTCCTTAAGCAGTTCGCCGAGCTCGAGACCGGTGTCTTTCAGGCTGACCTTGTTGTTTCTGCAATTATTAATGATGGAAGAATAGATCACCGAAGCATTGAAGTCATAGTGTTTGGAACCGTTTCCCAGGTTCAGCTCTGAAATGACGCGGTGGTTTATCTTTCTGTAGTTAAGGCGGGATGTGCCGGTTTTTTCAACAGTGATGCGGATAAAATGAGAGGCGGCTACTTTTTCCACCAGGTACTGCAGGCCGGTGCTGTCATCCGCCGCGTCACGGCCAAAGGGAAACAGCAATGACGGTAGCCCTTCGTCGCCGGTTTTGTCAAAAAAGCCCCGGTAGATCGCCGGACTTTGCAGGGCATTGAAAATGTAGCGGATATGATCCCTGATGCTTTCATTGAGCAGCGGCAGGTCTTCAAGGGTTTCTATGGCGGCATAGAACAATATTTTATGAATGCCGAAATCATGGAGCTGCGGACAGGTTTCCCGCTCAACCTTTGCCACCGCAATCACATCTGTCTGTCCGATGAAACAGGACTCACGCACTTCATCCATAAGCTTGACGATGATGTGCTCGATCCCTTCAAAAACAACCACATCATCCAGCTTAACCTCCACCATAGTCTCATCAATGGGGATAATCGGAATTCCGAGCGAAACAATTTTATCAAAATCGCCTTCCTTACGGACCTTTCCTGAGTCCCTGATCAACTCGTCGAGCACACCGCGAACATTCTTCTTTGCCATATGTTTTTCAATTATTTTTTTTTCTTTTTCAATGCCAGTGAACGCTCCTCCAGTTGTTTAAAGAAGTCTGTTTCGGTGATCTCTCCAACTATTTTTTCCTCTTTCTTCTTATCGATAGACAGCTTCAGGCGTTCTATCTCCCTGCTCATGAGCGCCTCACGTTTTACCACTGCTGTGGCCATGCTGTTGAACAACTCGGTAAGGTGTCTGACCTCATCATCACCGGTGCCGATTTCGATCTTTTTGTTTTCCTGCCATGCTCCCATTTTAAGATCAGTGGCAGCCTCAGTAAGTTTGTTGATGGGTTGCAGGTACTTTTTGGAAAAAAAGTAGCCGACGCCACCGCTGAGGATCACGATAAGCAACAGGGCCAGGCCAATCCACCTGAACATGCCGATCACCACTCCCTGAAAAATTGCCGCGACCTCTTCGGTGTAGGCTGCTTTCGGAATGGCTCCGATGCCCTGCTGTTGTGAAACGAACACCACGCCTGCCACCACGCTCAGCACCACCATGCTCAGAAAAAAGAAGACAAACATGGTGCGTGTTTCTATGTTCATCTTTATGTATTTGAAGAGCATCAATAAGGGAGGCACGAGCAACATTAGGGTGTAGGTGTTGGAGATCACTGCAGGGATGTAAAAGGTTTGCAGGGTAAACAGCAGGGTATGCCCTTCGTACAGCATCACCTGTGCGGCAAATCCCAGAAACAGCGGGACGGCATTGCCGATAAACACAAAAAGGAGAACGGTAACGAATTCATTCACCTTGCGGATGCCTTTGATGCCCATCCATACAACCGTGCCGGGAATGAATCCTATCAGGAAGTTGGCCAGAGAATAGTGCCAGAACATGAGGTCATAGCCAAGCAGGTAATCGCCGAAGAAGTTGCCCAGCATGGCGATCAGCCCGCCTACCCACGGACTGACAATCAGGCTGAACAGGACGGGGATCACCAATTGCGGCCTGAAAGAGATAAAGTCGGCACCGGGCAGCAGCAGACCTCCCAGTAAACGGTTAAGCAAACCTGTCAGCAAGGCAAAAAACAACACCGGCAATACATACCGGATCCACTTGTTATGTGTGCTTTTTGTCATTTTCCATTGTTGTTCAGAACGACACATCCGGCAGCATCCGGTTGGATTTCATCACTGAAACCTGTTTCAGGCAATGCTGTTGAGGAAATGGTTTTGCAGCAGTTTAAAGCGTCCAGTGAGGTCGTGTTCCGGAAAAACGCGTGTAAAGAGCTGTTTGCTTCCGAGCACCATCAGGTCGTCATCATGGGGCAAAACGGCAACCACGGGAAACCCGTAAGCAGTTTCAACGTCTGTTTTCAGGGCTTGCTGATCAAGGCGCGAAGGCACTTTGTTGATAACCACCATGATGTCATCCACATGCAGGCGTGAAGCCACCTGCAGCGTAATGGATGAGCCTTCGAAGTCCTGCTGGTCGGGACGCATGATCACCAGCAGTTTGTTTGAAATGGCGAGCGACAGCAGGGTCTCTTCATTCAGGCCGGGATGGGTGTCGATAAGCAGGAAGTCGAGGGCCAGTTTTTCGCACAGTTGTTCAAAGCCGTCGCTCAGGAGCTCTACATTGTAGCCATCGTTAAGGATCCGGGCAATGTCGCCGGAGTTGGTGCTTGACGGTATGAGGTAAAGCCTGCCCGATGGCACGGGTTCTTCAAACTCGACTTCCACGGCAGTATCTTCGATGCTGCACTTTCGCCACAGAAAGTCGTTCAGGCACCAGGTAAGCTTTTGCTGATCGACATTGAAGATGATGTGTATGCCGGGCGACTGGATGTCCGTGTCAACCACGGCAACGCGTTTTCCGGCGACAGCAAGGAGGTAGGCCAGGTTGGCCGTCAGGTTTGACTTGCCTGTACCCCCCCGGTAAGAGTGAATGGACGCGATCATTGGCAAACACAGATTGGGGTTAAAACACAGGTTAACTGCACGTACGTGTGCAATCAAAGATATAAATATTTTCTATATATCCAAAGAAAGATTCCGGTCATGCCGGCTCGCCGTTTGCTCTGTGATTAATATGCTGCGACTCCGCTAACGCAAGGCAAAGGTCCGGGTAATGTGGAAGCCGAAATACACGTCGCCGTCAAGCCAGCTGCCGCGGGTGCCGGTCAGGAAGCCGGGCTCAAACATGGGCTGGGCGTTGGTGAAGTGCAGCTGGAAAACGTGACCGCCGGTATCCAGATCAAACCCAACCGAAAAGGTGTTGTTGGTTTCGAACGACACAGGCTCGTTCAGGCGATGGAAGTATTCGATATTCAGCGCCACCCAGTCGGTGATGCGCCACCGTCCGGCCATGCCAAGCACGAAATAGTCATTGGGGTCATCGGTTGCGGGCACAAGATTCCGGTGCACCCAAGCCGGGGTCAGCTGCAGACTGATGGCACGCGAAAACTGGCGGGCCAGCAACAGCTGTTGGACATAGGTCATACGGTGGCCGAAGGTAAAATCCGTTCCTGCAGGCCACTTCTGGCTTTTCAGATAGGCCCCCGAGAACCAAGACAAGGTCACGGGCACCTCCCTGAGTCCCGTCTGCTGTCGCAGGATCTTGTATTTCAAAAAGGCATCATAGGTTTTTTCATAACTGCTTCGCCCGACAGCCAGGGCCAACCTGTCGTTCACACCATACTCCAGACCCAGGCGGATGGTAGCCTGATCAAGGCCGAATAGGTCGTAGAAGCCCTGGTTCAAACGCCCGAAATGATGCGATACGACAAAGATCAGGTCGCCGGGATAAGGATTTTCAACGGATTGACCATTGATGACCCGCGTGGAGAAAAAGGTATTGATGGCAATATCGGCAGCCACCTCTTCTTCATCATCAAAAAGATCAAAAAGATCCTGTGCGGGAAGGTGGGAAAAGAGCAGGATGTTGAACACCAGCATCCATAAAAGTTGTTTTTTCATATATTTATATTTGCTTATATAGCTGGTTATCTGTGTTTTGTGTTTGTGTCTAAGATACTGATTGGATGTCAGAATTCAGATGTCAGATTTCCGACTTCCGACTTCTGGCCTCTGACTTTTGATTATTGTTGAATTGTTTAATCGTTGATTCGTTTAATTGTTTATTTGTTGAATCGTTAGGAATTTTGAAGTCAGAATTCTGATTCTCCAGGTTTCCTGAAATTTTTCATTTTTCACTTTTCATTTTTTCCGCTTTTGGCCTTTGGCTATTAGCAAGAAAAAACAGCCAGGAGCCAAGAGCTTTTTTCTTCCTTCGAGCTTTCAGCTTCGAGCTTCGAGCTCCTTACAAATTTCTCACTGCGGGCGCAGGGTTACATCCACAAACACTTCAATCTCTGAAGCGATGTTGCGCACATAGCGCCGGGGAATGCTGATGTTATAGTCTTCCGGCCGGATAATAAACACAGCCTCTCCTTTGATCTGACCATCCCTGACGGTCAGGGTGCCAGGCTCCCTGACGGTTTTGGTTACATCTTTAATCGTCAGTGCCCCCGAAACTTCTACATCATAGGTGCCGGCGGTGTTGAAGTCAATGGCGTCCACGCCTTCGACCACACCCTGGAATGAGGCATTGGGATAGGTGTGCGACTCCATGAAGTTATCGTTAAAGTGTTCCTGCATCAGCGCCTTGTCGAAAGCAAAAGAACGGATGGGGAGGCGAAATACAAATTCTCCGGTTTCTGTATTCAAAGCGCTCATAACCTGACGGTTAACCGCTTCAATGTTTTCGAGTGGCGCTTCCGAAAAGAACCTGATCGTGCCGTTGCGCGTCAGGTATACCTGCGCCGTAACCGCATGCACGGCAAGCACGCACACTAAAGTCAGGAAAAAATATCTTTTTGTCATGTGAATTTATTGATTTTCGGTTTTTTGCCGGGATTCGAATGGACTTGTTCGTGTAAGATGCATAGCCGGTGCCCGGCGCACCCTACTCTTGATCTCAGGGAAAAGAGCAGTGTTCCAGGATCACATCGCTGCCGGTAAACCCGGTACACAAGCCTTTGATAGTCACCTGCTGGCCGGGAACAAGTTCCAGGGCTGTTGCATGATGCCTTTCCAGCATGGTGCAGCGGACTCCTTCACCACCAAAAAAACCTTCATCAAACACAAAGGTCACGATCACCAGGTCGTCAAGTTGCTCCACTTCCGCAAGCTGTCCGTCAATGACAACAATACTGCCGGTAAATTTGCTGTTTGCCGCCATCTCATCATCAACAAAAGAGCGATAAAAGGCCTCAGCGGAGAGGACATAATCGGGCTTTGCCTTCTCATAATCGGGATGGGGCTTGTTGTAAACCAGGAAATACAGGGCTGCTGCTGCAACGATGCCTGTCATTGCAAGGGCAGGCAGCACGATGTGCCATTTTTTCATAAGAAAGCGTTTTAGTTTTCCTCTGCGCCATCCGCCACCCAGGCGGCAATCTGTTCTCTCGGGCATTCAGCCAGCTGTGGCTGCCCCTGCGGCATGGGAGAAAAGCCTACGTCATGGTTGACCGCACCAACCAGCTGGCCCGAAAGCGCGATGACGCGCAGGTCTTCGTAATTGTCGGTTCTGATCCCTGCCGATGGAATGGTGCCCGAATGGCAGCTGTTGCAATTGGCAGCCATGATGGGGGCTATGGTGCCGGAATAGGTGACGTTGTTGAGGTCGCAATCGGGAGTAATTTCGTCTTTACTGTCCGAGCTGCAGGCCGGAGTGAAAACAATGAGCAGGAAGAAAGCGGCAGTTAAGCCCTGAAACAAACGATGCAGTAGTACAGCTCTTTTCATAATGCAAGAATATTTGTGGTTCATTTTTTAAAGATACGACAAAATCACGGCATGTGTAGCGTCCCTGTCTAAGACTCTCTCTGGCTGACTCTGTGAAATCGCTCCCGCATGGGCGGACCAGACGTGCAACTTTGTGTTGCATTCCAGACAATGCAATCCCCGGTTATCAGCGTCAGAGGCCCGGTTGAACAAGGATCCTGTGGGTTGACAGCTGCCCTGCCGTTTTTAGCTGAAGCAGGTACATGGCCGCATCCAGACCGCTGACATCCAGGGTGTATCTATGGCCACACTCCTGCTGCTCATACACAAGCCTGCCCTGCATGTCGAATACCTTCACCTGCTCAAGGGCGTCCTGGTTGCTGATGATGGTGATGCCGGTGGTGGCCGGGTTGGGGAATATATTCACCGTGATCAGTTCACCGATGGTGTAAGCCTGCGTCTCATCCGCTTCAAGCACCACCGTAACGGTGACATCTTCATCAACAATTTGGGCCGTGCCGCTGCTGTCGAAGAACCCGTCCCTGCTCACTACATAGTCATAGTCAGCCGGGGGCAGGTTGTCAAAAACATAAACGCCGGCATCGTATGCATTTCCGTCAAGCGTGATGATCGCATCCGTAACAGCCTCGCCGGATTCATCCTCCACGACGAACGACAACACATAGGTATCCTCCCCGTTGGCAGGATTGATGCTTGTTGAGCCGGTCTGAATCAGGTCGCCGCCCGTGCCGCCATCGCCGTTTGCGGCATTGATCACGTAATAAAACGTTACGGGACCTGCATGTTGCGCTGGAGCGGTCCACTCAAAGGTCCATTCGTTGTTGGCGCCGGCATTTCTATGCCCCACGTATTGCCTGCCATTGGCCGTACTGCCAAACGACGTGTTGTCTTCGTCAAGGAGGCTGAAGTCCCCCACCGCATTGTTGCCGGCATCGAGCACCGTAATGGAAAAGCCGTATCTCGGCGCACCATAATCGCCCGTGAAGGTCAGGACGTAGGTTTCTCCCGGTGCATATCCGGCGTCATGGTCTTCTCCAAATTGGAAGTCCATCGTGCCTGTATAGGAGCCGCCCGAATGACATCCCGCACAGCTGCCTTCGCCCGGCGCACCGGTGCGTCCAAGGGGTGCCTGGCTGCTGTTTTTATCGCCACCGTGCGGCTTCAAAGCCAGAAACAAAATGGCAGCGAAAAACAAATAATAAAGGGTTTTGGTTTTCATGTTTCTTCGTTATGGATTCAGAAAAATATGTATGTAAACATTTACAGAGAACAATATAAGGTATTTTTCTGAACTAACCCGAAAAAATTACTCAAAACCAATTGATATTCATGTGTTTATATTTGCGTATGTGGTTGGTTGTCTGTGTTTTGTGTTTATTTATAAGATACTGATTGGATGTCGGAATTCAGATGTGCAGATGTGAAAATGTGCAGATGTGCAGATGTAAGGTTATTGTTTAATTGTTTAATTGTTGAATCGTTTATTGATTTTTTGTTCATTGTTACGGATGAAAACTGAATTCTGAGGTCAGAAGTCAGAGGTCAGAGGCTTGTTTCGAACGCAGTGAGAAATCTGCCAGGAAGTCGGATTGTGCAAATGTCAGGCTTCCCGACAGTATTCGCATAAGCATGCTCCTGTGTGTCAAAAATTGGTCATGCCGGTTTCAACAATTTATAATACTAATGAAGATGAAACTGGCAGTGCAGAACGATGCATCGATGGTGGTGCTGGTGCTTTGGTACGGGGTAAGAAACGGCGTCCGGATGGGCTTCGTTGCCGTGTCCACCCGGGAAGGATATTTCGCAGTAAGAAAAAGTGGCTGACCGTTCAGTTCCGGGTCAGGATTACAGGGTTGACGCCCAAAAATCGTCCACGGGCTTGTAGTACAGTCCCTGTTGTGTTCCGGCAAATACATATTCCTCACCCACGATCAGGCGGTGAATGTATCTCCCCGGACCCGGGTCAAGGCCTTCGGTGCAGAAAGCGGCACAATGAAGTCCGGCATCAGTGATTTCGATCTGTGTAATGCGGTAGGCATCCCATACGAGCAGCCGGTTGTTCAGGCTAAGCCCTTTTTGCTGCCAGGCTAACAGGCCACCAGGAAAGCCGGACACGAACACTTCCCAGCTGCTTCCCTCATCATAAGAAACGAAAACATCTTGATCACCAAAGCCAAGCAACTTCTCACCATGCTTTATAAAGTCGAAAATGCGGTCATCAAAAACAAGCTCCCAGCTTCCATCAGGAGAAACCTTATAGGTGTAGGGATTGAGTGAGATGAGGAAGTTCTCGCCACATGAGTATATACCGGTCAGATTGCCGAAAACGTAGTCCGTGTCAATGGCCGATTCCATAATATCATGAATGGAAACCTTACCTGCGGCATCTTTTTCGGCCCGGAACAGAAGCAGGCGCGGCTCAGCAATAACCACTCCGTCAACCTTGGGACGGTACACCGTCAGGAAGATGTTCTGATCGTTTGAGACAATGACATCTCCCATCCAGGCAGGCGGAAAGAAGAAGCTCCCAAAATCGGGGTAGTATTCCCTGATATCGAATCCGGCATACTGATCCGGGTTATCGGTGTTGAAAACAAAAATCATGGATGCTTCAATCTTCACAAAAAACCGATCATTAATCTCAGTAGCTCTTGACTCGCTGAAGACGCCCAGAAAATAGTCATCCGGTTCCATTTCTTCCGGATCATCCAGTTCAACGGTAAACAGGAAGTCTTGGCCCAGGGCAAACAACCTGTCTTCATCCATATGAAGATTCAGCACGCCAATGTTTTGCATGTTGTTAACGGGCTCCCAGTTAACAGGTTCTTCTTCGGGGATTTCGGGCTCGTACTCGGTATCTTTTTCGCAGGCTGATAAGAGGAAAAGGAAGATGGCAAACAGTGAAACATATTTTTTCATCACGACACAGTTAAGTTAATTATACAGGGAATGCAATCATACCGGTCTCAGATCAATAGTTGCTCCAAAAATCCTATAATTCTAATAATCATGTGATTATAAAAACCGGTCATGTTCCCCACAGGCGGCTTAACTGTACGTTATCGCAACGGATTGTCCGAAAGTGCACATATGAACAACTGATTTTTTGCGTCGAAGCTGCTTTCTTCCCCGTGAGACCCGGCAGGTATGCTGTTTGTTATGGCTGATGCGGCCTTGGCATGTCGCAGATGTTGTTGGTGTATTGGAGGCAAAAAAACGCTGGTGATGATTGTTTTTTTTATATTTTTGCATTCCCTGTCGCGTACGGGGTTTATGGGGCGTTAGCTCAGTTGGTTCAGAGCGCATGCTTGACAGGCATGAGGTCGCTGGTTCGATTCCAGCACGTCCCACTGGAAATGAAAGAGTTACAGAGTTTTTTCTGTGGCTCTTTTTTATTGCCCAAATGTTTTCACAAGAAAACTGAGATTATCTTCTTCTTTGCCTTTCCCGGAGGTTTGTTCAGGCACCTGCTTTTTGCAGACGACAAGGTTAGCATGGACAGGTTACTACCTTCCAGCCTTTAAATTAAAATACGCAGATGTAACAAATGCAGAAGGTGCATGCCAATAACTTAATACCAAAGGTTGAACGAATTATCAAATCAATTTCCAAGGTCACACAATCCAGACACTGTTTCCAGCATGCAGGTTTTTTCCATATTATTGTTTTTTACAAACATATTAATTATTTTTTGTGATATGTTTTTTATATTTGCATGATATGCATCAATAAAAGGATCAATTAACAATACGAAAAAAGATAACTTGTCCAATTTCATGATTAATGGTGAAAAAATGCACAATAACCTTAAAGCGGGGCATACTTGGAAAAAACCAGGTTGTTTTTATATCAATCAACGGTTGTAGTGAACTGATCCCTTTGCTGCAATCAAGATTCGGTGCCAAATGGAGTCATACAGCTAAAAGGTGGTGTCTTTCAGCAGATCGGTTTGTGCTGAATGATTTTTTCAACGTTTTCAGAGGAAAAGCTTACATTGACTATTCGAGGTTGCGGGCCGAAACAGCAAGTACTTGTGTTCGGGGTAGACTACCATCACTAACAGAAAGAAAAACTTTATTATCAGAAAAAGAGTTACCGGCATCGACTCTTGAAAAAATTCAAGCTTTCAGGAAGTGGATGTTGCATAAGCGATACAGTGCTTCATCGATAAAAAATTATATGGGAGTACTCAAAAACTTTCTGCTTTTCACTGAGCCAAAACCGTTGGCTGAATTATGCAATCAAGACATGGTTAATTATGTGAACGAGTATATTATTCCGAACCAACTGAGTTTCACATATCAGAACCAGGTGGTGAATGCGGTTAAATTGTTTTTCAGGGAGGTAATGCAGAGCAGGATTGAGATTGACAAGTTGGAGCGTCCAAGGCGGGAGCACAAATTGCCGAATGTGTTGAGCAAGGGGGAGATCAGGGCGATTTTGTCGGCACCTTCCAACATCAAGCATGAGGCCATGTTAAGTTTGGTATATGCTTGCGGGCTTCGACGCAGTGAGTTGCTGAATCTCAGGCCGGAGCATGTAGACAGTGAGCGCGGGTTGCTGATCATCAAGAATGCAAAGGGACGAAAAGACAGGGTGGTATCCATTTCCGTGAAGATGGTTGAATTGTTACGTGCGTATTACAGGCGTTACAAGCCGGTGGTTTGGTTATTTGAGGGTCAGCAGGCAGGCACTTCCTATTCGGAGACCAGTTTGCAGGCGGTTTTAAAGAGTGCATTAAAAAAGGCCGGAATTAAAAAGCCGGTAACCTTGCATTGGTTGAGGCATTCGTATGCCACGCATTTGTTGGAGGCCGGGACGGATCTGCGGTACATCCAGGAGCTTTTAGGGCACAAGAGCAGCAAGACCACCGAGATTTACACGCATGTATCTGAGAAGCACATACAAAAAATCAAATCTCCTTTTGATGATTTATAGAAAAATATTATATATTTGTTATAATCACATGTAAAGGACATACATACATTTCAAACTGCACAATACATACCACAGAATGAAGTATTGTGCAGTTTTTATGTATATATAAACGAGTTACCGTTCATTGTAAAAAGACAAAACAGACGACAGTATAAAAAAGGAATCTTTGCTGCATAAGGACAAAAAAGAAAAATGAAGAGTCGCCAACCCTTAGCAAAATTAAAAGAGGTGTTTTGCCAATACACAAGCCAACTCAAAACACCACATTTTATTTTGCACAAACGCACACATGAATTTTGATAACTTGACAATAAATTATTCGAATCATAAGAGTACAAATCTTAACTTTGCATAAAACAAATTGAATATAAAAAACAGTAATGAATAATAGAATAGCAAAATCATTTTTAAAATGGGCTGGTGGAAAAACACAACTCATAAATGAGATTGAAAAGTCGTTACCATATGATTTGACCAACAATAAATTCACATTTATAGAACCATTTGTTGGAAGTGGAGCCGTTTTGTTTTGGATGCTTAACAACTTTGCAAAATTGGAGAAAGCAGTAATAAACGACATTAACGAAGACTTAATAAACACCTATAAAACTATAGCTTCTAAGCCCAAAGAACTTATTTCAATTCTTCAACAACTGCAAAACGAATTTCATTTTTTAGAAAACAAACCCGAAGAAAAGAAAGAATACTATTACCAAAAAAGAGACTTGTACAACACAAGAAAAGAAGAACAAAGCGGACAAGCCGCTTTGTTTATTTTCCTTAATCGTACTTGCTTTAATGGATTGTACCGAGTAAATAAAAGTAATGGTTATAATGTCCCAATGGGTAGTTATAAAAAGCCAACCATTTGTGACAATAAAAATATCTTAGCTGTTAGTAACGCTTTGCAAAGAGTCGAAATTTTGTGTGGCGACTTTGAGCAAACACTCGAATACACAACAGAAAATTCACTATTCTATTTTGATCCACCTTACAAGCCTTTGAGTGAAACATCTAGCTTTAATTCTTATGCAAAAGACGAGTTCAACGATAACGAACAAATCCGACTCAAAAACTTTTGTACTAAACTAGATGCTTTAAATCATACTTGGATTTTAAGTAATTCAGACGTTAAAGGAAAAGATTTGAACGACAACTTTTTTGACGATTTATATTCTGACTTTTACATTCAGCGTGTTGATGCAAGAAGAAGTATAAATGCGAATCCAGAAAAAAGAGGTTCGCTAAAAGAACTACTAATTACAAACCAAACTAGTATTCAAGATTATGTCAGAGCAGTTTAAAACCTTTTTATCTCAACTATCCGAGACAAATGCAACGCTTGACTATTTTACTGATTTCGAGAAAATAAAAAGCAATGTAAATAAAATATCCATCAAACTCAATCAATTAAATTACTTAATTGGGAAAGAGAATTTAGGAGAAGCAATTCAAGAACTTTTTGACGAAAATCCAAAAGTTTTTGAAGTTTTAGATATTCTTATTGCAGTTCGAAAAAACAAGAAAGCCAAAACCTTTAACAGCAATGGCGATATAGTTTTACTTGACACTTATTTTCATACATCAAAGTCTATTTTTGAATACATTGAGGAAACAGGTTTAGCTGATATTTTTAGAAATAAAAACATCACAAACCTAGTAGATTATGTTTTCGGAATTGAAGTTGGTTTAGACACAAACGCAAGAAAAAACAGAGGTGGAGAAAACATGTCTAAGGCAGTTTCGTTATTTTTTGACAAAGCAAACATCATATACAAAAAGGAAGTTAGCAATACTGTTTTCACTGATATTATTAGTTTAGGTGCTGATGTAAAAAGATTTGATTTTGTCATTAAAACAAAAAAGAAAACCTACTTAATTGAAACCAATTATTACAATGGTGGTGGTTCAAAACTTAACGAAACAGCAAGATCGTATTCTGATGTTGCTCCGAAAATAAATCAATACAAAAATTACGAATTTGTTTGGATTACAGACGGACAAGGTTGGCATACCGCTAAAAACAAACTTGAAGAGGCGTTTAGTATTATTCCGAGTTTATATAATCTCTCAACCCTTCATTTGTTCATTAAAAAAATTCAAAAAGAAGGAATAATTGAAATCTAATGATTGAGCCATTTTTCAAATCTGTAGATAAAAATTTCTATCTTCTAAAAGGAGATACAATGGTACTTTTGCCAAATTTTGAACATAAGTTTGATATGGTTTTTGCTGATCCTCCTTACTTTTTGTCAAACAATGGCTTATCTATTCAAAGTGGTAAAATTGTTAGTGTAAACAAAGGCAAGTGGGATAAATCAGAAGGATTTGAATATGTTAACGACTTCAATAGAAAATGGCTTTCATTGGTACGAGATAAAATGAAAGATGATGCAACCATTTGGATTAGCGGAACAATTCACAATATTTTTTCAGTTGGACAAATATTAACAGAATTAGGTTTTAAAATCCTAAATATTGTAACTTGGGAAAAAACCAATCCCCCACCAAATTTCTCATGTCGCTACTTTACATATTCAACTGAACAAATCATTTGGGCAAGAAAAAGCGAAAAAGTTCCTCATTACTTCAACTACGAACTAATGAAACAACTTAATGGGGACAAACAAATGAAAGATGTCTGGAAATTGCCCGCAATTGCACCTTGGGAAAAATCTTGTGGAAAGCATCCTACACAAAAACCATTATCTGTCTTAACACGACTTATCTTGGCTTCGACAAAGCCAAATGCTTGGATTTTAGACCCATTTGCAGGAAGTTCGACAACAGGAATTGCAGCTAATTTAGCAAATAGACGATTTTTAGGAATTGATCAAGAAGAAGAATTTTTGACAATAAGTAAAAACAGAAAACTTGAAATTGAAAACTCAAGAATTGCGGCAAGTTACAAACATAAAATTGCTGGTTTCAATAATGATAAAGAACTTGAATTATTTTTAGTAGATGAACCGACAGTTAATTACGGAAATGAAATAATATTATAAATGGAAAATAACGAAACTTGCATACACGGTGGTGTTTCGCCAATATCGCTTTTAGCTGATTTACACCATAGCCAAGCTGGTAGCGGCAGGCATCGTTGTCCAACTTGTGCATTTGAACAGGGGTTTAACATTGGTAGTAGTGGAAATTGGAATACCTATGAAGATTATTGCAATTCACTAACGGATCCAGAGACTTGTCAAATAGGTTCAATTGCCCCTACTCACATTTTATCTAATTTAGGTGACAATCAAGGTGGAACAGGAAGACACAAATGTACCAACTGTGCATTTAAACAAGGTTTTGAGGTTGGCATATTGGAGAATTGCATTAATGAAATCAGCATTGAAGTCGTTCCAGCTCCTAATTTATCACGAATTCAAGAAAACGGAGCAATTACTTCTTCTACAATTGATTTTATTGAAAAAGAAATCAGAAACAAACATCTCGGGTTATTAGGAGAATTGTTTATACTTAAAGGTGAAATTGACTTTTTAAAATCAAATGGAAAAGACGAGTTAGCTAACAAAGTTCAACACGTTTCTGTTGAAATTGGAGACGGGTTAGGTTATGATATTCTATCTTATGATCTTCTGGGAAATGAGAAAAAGATTGAAGTTAAAACAACAAGAAGCGATATATCTAGACCATTTTATTTAACACGAAATGAATTGGTGGTTTCAGCAAATAATTCAGAAACTTATTATCTATACAGACTTTTTGATTTTGATTCAAGAGAAAAAAAAGGAAAGTATTATATCATTGAAGGTAATTTGACAGATGAATTGATATTAGACGCTTTGGTATTTGTTGCATATCCAAAACCTAATCACAATATATAATACCTGACCCATGCAATCATACACATTGGCAAGTCGCTCAAAAAGCGAACGCACAAACCAAAACTTGCCAAAGAGTATGCTTGCCCCAACACACCGAAAGAAAGACAATGCAGCAAAAATGAAAGATTATTAATGAGAAAAAGAAACAACGAAACGGTAACAAAGGCTAAAATCAAGCGGGCGGAAAGTGGTAATTTGAAGTGCAGGACAACTAATAAACTTCATCGTAATTTGACAGTGAAGTGCTCCGAAATGCCCGCCAGCTTTTAGCCTCGATCGTTACAAGCAATAATAAAAAGCATAGCAGCATTCCAATTTAAAGTCTAAAAATAATGAAAACAATCGTCAATTTTTACTCTCACAAAGGCAATAACCGATACTTAGCAAATAAAATTTGAAATGTG
>JAVIYP010000005.1:0-77607 GCA_031323845.1 Bacteroidales bacterium
TCCCGCTGAATATCAACCTGTTTGACCCCGTAAATATGCTGCCAGCCAACAATCCGGCACCGACATTCAAACTGTTGTGCTTATGTGCCAGATGGATGCCCAGGTCAACAGGACCAAAAAAAGGCCCGACAGGGTATTTGTTGATGCGGTAATAGCCGGTTGATGCGTCAATCATCAAGGCCCGGAGATACGTTCTTGCTGCTTTGCTCATGTTGAAGAAAAAAGTTTAGGTGTTTACACCAGGTTCGATATGTATCAGTTCGTTATTCAATGGGCCGGCACGTCACACATGCCATCCCTTAACAATCATTATAAATCCGTATAGCCTACCTGGGCAATCTGCCGACAAGCCCTACCAGCCACCGGTGGAATTTGTGAACACCCTCGGGTTGTGCATGCAGCAGAATACATTTCCCGCAAACTGCATTCTCATGCTGTTTGCAAAGCCGGTCATAGACCTTCCTGCTGCCCGACATCTGCTGTATCCACAGGTATTCAAACCCAAGAGAAACAGCTTTTTCAAAAACCTCTGATGTTACATCGGGTTTTGTAACTACCAACAAGGCTTTCACTTCAGCCGGTAGCTCCTGAAGGTCCGTATAGATGTCCTCTCCGTCAGGAGTCCTGCCTCCGGCCGGGTTAACAGGATATAGGGTGTAGCCTTTCCCCTTCAAAATCCTGTAAACCTCATGTCCGAATTTTTTCGGGCTGCGGCTGTAGCCCGCCAAAGCAATATGCTGCTGGCCTAAAAAATTGTCTATGCGTGATTTTTCAGATGTTTTCATGGATTTATTACGGATTGTTTCACCTTGCTAATATACACAGTAGTTCATTGCCGTTGCAGATATCGTTTCATTTTTTTTTATTGATTTATCCATAGTTGTGGTGTAATTGTTTTCTGTTGTTAGCCAAGAAGTTAAGCAAGAGCAACGGCATCTTAATAAAATTTCAGCGTTTACCTTTAATTCAAACACTTAAATTGCGAAATTTGCACAACTCATAAAAACTGTGTTTTACAGATGATACCGGCATGACCAAATTTTGACACACCGGAGGATGATTATGACTGCCTGGGATTTTTTATGTCTGCGACACCTTGCGAGAAAATGCCAGCTTTATGTTCCACGCAAAGATCGCAAAGAGTTGAACGCGAAGGTCGCAAAAGGCTGTATTGATTCTTCTTGGCGTTCTTTGCGTGTCTTATATTTTGCGTTCTTTGCGAGAAACAGAATCACAACATGCTGAATAATTATAAACACACGACAAGATATCCAACGCTCAACAAATAATTTGCACCATGATGACCTCATTTTTTTCCGGGCTTCCCGGTTTAAGCGCACACCTGATCCATTATGTGCTTGCCCCATTGGTGGTTTTGATTCTTGCTTCGCTGATAACGAAGATCTTCAGGAGCATTATGCGCCGGTATTTTGAAAAAAGCGCGACATTGCTCCATGTGGACCTCACCCGCTACCGTTTCTTTAAAAATGCGGTAAGCTTTATTATTTTCCTGGTGGCCTTCATCATTATTTTCTATATGATACCCGAGTTACGGTCGCTGGGGGTTACGCTGTTTGCCGGTGCAGGTATCCTGGCCATCATCATTGGTTTTGCTTCCCAGGCCGCTATTTCGAACATCATTTCAGGCATCTTCATTGTTACTTCCAAACCTTTTCGGGTAGGCGACTACATAAAGATCAGCAATGAGCATTTCGGCACGGTGGAGGACATTACCCTGCGCCACACCGTGATACGCAACAATGAGAATCGCCGTATCATCATCCCGAATTCGGTCATAAACAACCAGACCATCATCAACAGCAACATTGTTGACGAAAAAGTATGCAGCCTGATAGAGTTGGGCATAAGCTTTGACAGCAGCATTGACCGTGCTATAAAAATAATGCAGGAAGAAGTGCTGAAACATCCGTTCTTTCTGGACAACAGGACGGAAGAGCAACTGGCGGCCAATGAGCCACCTGTAGTGGTTCGCGTCATGGGCCTGGGTGAATATTTTGTTAACCTCCGCGCCTATGCATGGGCCGCCACCTCAATGAATGCCTTTGTGTTGCGAACAGACCTGTACAAGACGATAAAAGAACGTTTCGACCGGGAGGGCATTGAAATCCCTTACCCGCACCGGACCCTGATCAAAAAAGACAAGCCGAAGGCCTGATTAACCGGTCAGGTTAAGAGCGGGAATATTCATATTTATCGCGCAAAGCGAAACCCGCATCGATTGAGGTAATTTCACTATCGGCATTATCCGGTCAGACAATGCGGTAGATCTCCATAATTTCGGTGAGTATTTTTTTGAAATCGATCTGCAGGTCTGTAAGCCTTCCGCTGCGGATGTCGAACACCCAGCCGTGCACCTTCAGCCGGCGCTCTTTGTAAGCCTTTTGAATAACCGCCGTTTTGATGACGTTAATGCACTGCTCCCGGACATTAAGTTCAACGAGACGCCTGTGCTTTAATTCAGGGTCGTCAAGAAGACTCAGTTCCTTTTTGTGAAGGCGGTACACATCCCTGATGTTTCTCAGCCAGGGATTCAATATGCCCATGTCGGTTTGCTGCATGGCTGCGTGTATGCCTCCGCACTGGTAATGCCCGCAAACCACCACATGCTGTACACGAAGGTAGCGCACGGCATAGTTGATCACCGACATTACATTGAGGTCGGTGTTGGGCACCATATTGGCAATATTCCGGTGCACAAACACTTCGCCCGGAGCCACCCCCATCAGCTCCTCAGCCGACACACGACTGTCGGAACAACCAATATACAGGATGCCGGGATGCTGATCCCCCGCCAGCTTTTCGAAGTAATCGCTGTCCTGCTCAAGCTTCCTGGCAATCCAGGCTTTGTTGTTTGCAAACACTTGCTTTAAATCCATCTTTGACGTTATTATTTTGAGATGACTGATTTCTTTCTCAAAAATACAGGAATTTTTTTATGCCCGGATCGTTAATTGTTAAGGATAAGACATCCGGCAAGAAGCCTGCCGGCCACCCAAGCCTTATCTCCTGCCACGATTTTGCCCCGGATGATGTGCCGGGCAAAAAACCCGGGCACGTGAGTCCGGCCGGGAGCTTTTACCCCTTCAATGGCATGCGCGAACCCTTTGTGTTGCAAAACATGCATATTTTTTATATATTCGCCTTTTTCTTACCCAAAAAACCTGCAGATATGAAACATGTATTACCAAAACTGCCCTACTCTCCGGAAGCCCTGGAACCCCACATCTCAAAAAAGACCATTGAATACCATTATGGCAAACACCACATGACGTATGTTCAAAAACTGAACGAGCTAATTGTTGACACCCCGTTTGCTGATGCCTCGCTTGAAGAAACCGTGATGAAAGCAGAAGGAGGCATTTTTAACAACGCCGCCCAGGTGTGGAACCACACATTTTACTGGGAGGGTTTTTCAGCAAATGGCGGCGGTATGCCTGAGGGCAAGCTGATGGATGCCATTAACAACTATTTTGGCTCCTTCGACCGGTTCCGGGAAGAGTTTACAAAAGCCTCCCTCACCCTGTTCGGTTCGGGCTGGACATGGCTGGTAGCCGACAGCAATGGGAAACTGCACATTGTGCAAACAGGAAATGCCGGAAATCCTTTGCGCGACGAACTTAAGCCGCTTCTTTGCTGCGACGTGTGGGAACATGCCTACTACCTGGATTACCAAAACAGGCGACCGGAATACGTTTCAGCGTTCTGGAAAATAATTGACTGGAACAAGGTGGCCTCACGAATGTAGGCAACTCCGCCTGTCTTTTTCACACCGTAGCTTAAAAAACGTTAAACGCGTGTTAAATTGTGTTAAGCACGCCCTGAATCGTGTTTTACGCTTTATTTTTGTGTTGACTGATGCGGAACCCTGAACGGTTCCAGAGGTGTAGTATGCAGCCACAGCTTATGGCTGTTATTTTTTGAAATAAAGCAAGAGGCGGCAAGGGTTTGTTTTAGCCGTTTAGTTTTTTTGCACGTACATTCCGGATCTATGAAAAAGAGATTTATCATACTTGTTATTGTTGCGATAAGTGTATCTCTTACAGGGCTTCTTATTATTCAGCTTTACTGGATACGGAATGCGGTTGCCATAAAGGAGGTAAATTTTGAACGCGGTGTTAGTGAAGCTGCCTCCCGTGCAATTTACCGCTTCAATAAAGAAGAGCTGACACGCAAACTCATACGCCAGCAGGAACGAAGCCAGTTCATCGGCCAGCTTAACAGCATGCTTGATTCACTGAATCGTCTTCATTACAATCAAATCCTGTCACAACAGTCCGATCGAAACCTTCCGGGAGATGAGGACGAACCGGGACTCTGGCCTGAATATGACCTGTTGCACCGCTATGAATACATTGATGGATTGCAGCAATGGGCGCAAGACACAAGCTACAGGGCAAGAAGGCCAAATTATCCAGGACTCAGTTCAGGCTATCTGCCTAACCCGGACCGGCGTATGCAACAGGACCCTTTCAGTGCGTTTTTTGAGCGAAGCAGAATGATCAACGATCTGTTTGATGAGCTCTTCAGCAACCGCTATACCTTTCAGGTTACCAACCAGCAGAGCATTGCCTCCC
This sequence comes from Bacteroidales bacterium, assembly GCA_031323845.1. GTDB lineage: Bacteria > Bacteroidota > Bacteroidia > Bacteroidales > UBA7960 > PUPG01. The sequence goes on from JAVIYP010000005.1 coordinate 4,596, forward strand.
TTGATTCGCTGCTCGAATTCGAGCTACACCGACAGGGAATCAAAACTCCCTATGAATTCGGGGTTTACAATCCCCAACGGCATGCCCTGGTAAGCGAAAAAACAGGCGCCTTCAGCAAGCAGTTGCTGACAAGCCAATATGCCTTTCATTTGTTTCCAAACGACCTGTTCGTAAACCCGGAATACCTGCTGCTGTATTTCCCCTACCAGGAACGTTACATCCTGTCGCAGATGAACGCCATGCTGGCTACATCCATCGTGCTGCTGTTCGTTCTGATCTCTTCTTTCGGATTTACCATACTTACCATAATCCGGCAGAAGAAACTCTCGGCAATGAAAAATGACTTCATCAACAACATGACCCATGAGCTGAAAACACCCATCTCAACCATATCGCTCGCCTGTCAGGCACTGAACGACCACGACGTTAAAAAATCCGAACCACTCTATCAGAGCTATATAAAAGTCATTAATGAAGAAAATGAACGTCTGGGCATACTTGCCGACAGGGTGCTGCAAACCGCACTTATTGAAAACGCAAAGATCCGCCTCAACATTACCGGTGTAGACCTTCATGAAATGATACAGCATGCCATCAACAAAATCAAGCTGCAGGTGGAAGCTAAGCATGGCAATATAACAACAAGCCTGGCGGCGGAATACAGCTTTGTGCGGGCCGACAAAGTGCACATAACCAATGTTTTCTCAAATCTTATCGATAACGCAAACAAATATTCTCCCACCAAGCCGGAGATAAGGATCAGCACTGAAAACACAGAGAAGGGGGTTGTCGTACATGTCGAAGATAAAGGAATCGGCATTAGCCGTGTAAATCAAAAGAAAATTTTTGATAACTTGTACCGCGTTTCAACAGGCAACATACATGACGTAAAAGGTTTTGGCCTTGGGCTCAGCTATGTAAAGGCTATTGTTGAAAAACACGGAGGCTCAATAAGCCTGGAAAGCGAGCCCGGCAAGGGTTCACGCTTCACCGTCTTTATCCCCTTCGGATATGATGGCAGTGCTTCCGGTGAACATTAACAAAAAAAACAAGCTATGGAGAATCCACAAATCAACATTTTACTGGCAGAAGACGACCATAACCTCGGAACCATTCTGAAAGCATACCTGGAAGCCAAAGGGCTGCCAACCACCCTCTGCGAAAACGGGCAAACAGCATATGACGCCTTCATCCGGGAGAACTTTAATTTTTGCATTCTGGATGTGATGATGCCTGTTAAAGATGGATTCTCACTTGCCAAAGACATCCGGAAGGTGGATAAAAAAGTTCCCATCCTTTTTCTTACGGCAAAAAACATGCAGGAAGACATCCTGGAGGGACTGAAAATCGGTGCCGACGACTACATGACAAAGCCGTTCAGCATGGACGAACTGTTGCTCAGGATTAATGCCATATACCGGCGCACTTATTTTGAAAAGCCCGGCGATTCTGACAAAACCTTTTTCAAAATTGGCAACTACAGCTTCGACTACGCCCGCCAGATTCTGAAAATTGACAACACAGAGCAAAAGCTCACCTCCAAGGAAGCCCAGCTGCTTAAAATGTTATGCGACAGGACCAATTACGTGCTCGAGCGTTCAGAAGCCCTCAAAAAAATCTGGCTTGACGACAATTACTTCAACGCCCGGAGCATGGATGTATATATCGCCAAACTCCGCAAATACCTCAAAGACGATCCCTCCGTGGAACTCCTCAACGTGCACGGAAAAGGATTCAAACTGCTTGTCTCCAAACCCGAAGACGACGACTAAAACGACCGTCACCCTGCAGCATGCAAAAAGCACCTGTTTGTCTTGGATAAGTAGGTAAGCTTTCGTATCTTTGCGCGATTATTTATAATAAATCTAAATAAGCCTAAAGGTTTGTTTACTCTTTGGATTCACAAGTAATCAGACGTCCGAAAATGGAAAACAACAGCAACAGGATACTGGAGGAGGTAACCGGGTCGGAATACAAGTACGGTTTTTACACCGACATTGAAATGGATCAGGCACCTCCCGGGCTTACGGAGGACACCATCCGTTTTATTTCCGCAAAGAAGCAGGAACCCGATTTCATGCTCGAGTTTCGCCTTAAGGCATTCCGGCACTGGCAAACCCTCAGGGAGCCGGAGTGGGCTCACGTGAAATATCCCCGCATCCGTTACCAGGATCTTATCTATTATTCAGCGCCGCGCAATAGACCCCGGTACGACAGTCTCGACGAGGTTGATCCGGAGCTCCTGGAAACCTTTGAAAAGCTGGGCATACCGCTTGACGAGCAGAAGGCATTGGCCGGAGTGGCCGTTGATGCGGTTATGGACAGTGTATCGGTTGGCTCAACATTCAAAAAGACGCTGGCAGAGCATGGAGTAATATTTTGTTCATTCAGCGAAGCCTTGCAAAAGCATCCTGAACTCATAAAAAAATACATGGGCTCCGTGGTTCCATATACGGATAATTTTTTTGCTGCGCTGAACTCCGCCGTATTCAGCGACGGTTCTTTTGCCTACATTCCCAAAGGAGTTAAATGTCCGCTTGAACTGTCAACATATTTCCGGATCAATGCCGCCAATACGGGGCAGTTTGAACGCACTCTTATTGTAGCGGAGGAAGGAAGCTTTGTAAGTTACATGGAGGGCTGCACTGCGCCCATCAGGGACGAGCACCAGCTGCATGCAGCCATCGTGGAAATCATTGCCCACAAGGATGCTGAGGTGAAATATGCTACCGTTCAAAACTGGTGGCCCGGCGACAAGGAGGGCAAGGGCGGGGTATACAACTTCGTCACCAAAAGGGGCATCTGCGAAGGAGAAAATGCGAAAATATCGTGGACACAGGTAGAAACCGGCTCGGCGGTCACCTGGAAATACCCCAGCCTGGTGCTGAAAGGCGATAACAGCTCGGGAGAGTTCTATTCCGTTGCGGTTACCAACAACATGCAGCAGGCAGATACCGGCACTAAAATGATTCACCTGGGGAAAAACACCCGGAGCACCATCATCAGCAAAGGCATATCGGCCGGCAAAAGCAACAACAGTTACCGCGGCCTGGTAAAAACCAGCCGCCGTGCCGAAAACGCGCGCAACTTCTCGCAATGTGATTCGCTGCTCCTGGGCGACCAGTGCGGCGCCCATACCTTCCCGTACATTGATGTGGGAAACCGGTCTTCTGTCGTTGAACATGAAGCAACCACAAGCAAAATTTCCGACGATCAGCTGTTTTACTGCCTCCAGCGGGGAATCGACATGGAGGGTGCCATTGGCCTTATTGTCAACGGCTACGCCAAAGAAGTGCTTTCAAAGCTGCCCATGGAGTTTGCCGTGGAGGCACAAAAACTGCTTTCCATCAGCCTGGAAGGCAGTGTGGGATAAATTCGAACACCAACTTTATACGAAACATAATATGTTAAACATCAGCAATCTTTCTGTTTCCATCAACGGAAAAACAATCGTCCGGGGTTTAAACCTTGAAGTACGGGCAGGTGAAGTGCATGCCATCATGGGGCCGAACGGTTCGGGGAAAAGCACCCTGGCATCCGTCATTGCCGGCCGCGAAAACTATGAAGTAGAAGAGGGCAGCATCACCTATATGGGAAAAGACCTGCTCGAAATGCCGGCTGAAGTCCGGGCCAGAGAAGGAATATTTCTCGGCTTTCAGTATCCGGTGGAAATCCCCGGGGTGAGTATCGCCAACTTTATGCGTACCGCCATCAACGAAAAACGCAAATACCTTGGTCTCGAACCCGTCACAGGCGCTGAGTTCCTCAAGCTTATGAAAGAAAAACAGAAGATGGTTGACATTCAGTCAGCGCTTACCAACCGCTCTGTTAATGAGGGTTTCTCCGGTGGTGAAAAGAAAAAGAATGAAATTTTCCAGATGGCCCTCATGGAGCCCCGCCTGGCCATCCTCGACGAAACCGACTCGGGACTGGATATCGACGCCCTGAAGGTGGTTGCCAATGGCGTCAACAAGTTAAAGAGAAAAGACAATGCCACCGTAGTGATAACGCACTACCAGCGCCTGCTCGATTACATCATACCCGACTATGTTCATGTGCTCTACGACGGCCGCATCATTAAAAGCGGTGACAAAAACCTGGCACTTGAACTGGAAGAAAAAGGATACGACTGGGTAAAAAAAGAAGCCATTAGCAGTTAACCAAAAAAAAATCAGCGATGACGGTTCCCTATACAGACCTGATGAAAGACAAGCTCGTTGCTCTTTTTGAGAAAGAGCAGGAAACCCTGCGGGGTACAACCACTCCACTGGTCGACCGGATCAGGAAGCATGCCCTGTCGAGGTTCAGGAAACATGGATTTCCCGGCACCAGGCAAGAAAACTGGCGGTTCACCGACCTGATGCCCCTGCTGAAAACGGAATTTGTTTTCGATTTCAGCAACCAAAGCCGGAGCATGGACATTGAAAAGATTTTCACCTGCGACGTATATGACCTTGACACATTCAGCATTACGCTCCTAAACGGTTGGTTTGTGTACAAGAGCGCACCTCTGACAAAACTGTCGAACGGCACGGTTATTGGCAGCCTGGCTAAAGCCATGGAGGTTTATCCGGAGCTTACCGATCAGTATTTCGGCAGAGCGGTAAAAACTGAAGAGCACGAACTGGCGGCACTAAACACAGCCTTTGTCCAGGACGGACTGTTTATTTATGTGCCCGAAGGCGTTGAGGTGGAAAAACCGATTCAGCTGATCAACATCGTTAATACCCCGCACCCTGTTTTTCTTCAGCCACGGCACCTTATTGTCGCCGACAAAGGCAGCAAGCTCACCCTGGTGCATTGCGACCACTCACTCACACACAACGTCAGCTTTACCAACACCGTGATGGAGGTTTTCGCTGAAGAACATGCCGTTGTGGATCATTATAAAATTCAGAACAAAGGACATAACTCCGCCCTGATCACCAACAGTTTTTTCCATCAGAAAAAAGAGAGCAGGGTCGCTACCAGCATGATCACCCTCAACGGTGGTTTCACCAAAAACATCCTTGACGTTCAGCTCACGGAGCCCGGTTGTCATTCAGAGCATTTCGGCCTTTACCTTGTTGACGGCAAGCAGCATGTTGACAACCAGGTATTCATTGACCACACAGCACCTGACTGCTTTAGCAATCAGCTGTATAAAGGAATTCTGGACGACGAGGCCCGTGCGGTATTCTCCGGAAAAGTGCTGGTGCGCCGCAACGCACAGCATACCCAGGCTTATCAGAACAACAAAAACATCCTGCTTACCGACGATGCGAAGGCCAACACTCAGCCTCACCTGGAGATCTATGCCGATGACGTAAAATGCTCGCACGGTGCTACGGTAGGACAGCTTGACCCGGATGCCATGTTTTATCTAAGATCACGCGGCTTGTGCGAAAGAACCGCCCGGCAAATGATGATGATCGCCTTTGCCGGAGAAGTGGTTGAAAAAATAAGCATCGTGGCCCTGAAGGAACGCATGCAGCACCTGGTCGAAAAACGCCTGAAAGGAGAATTGTCCATCTGTGACCAGTGCGTCCTGCATTGCAGCACCAAAGAACCGACACGCTTTAACATCGATATGAGTAAAATTTAGCCGCAACACCCATGACAACCTTCAGCAACCAGGTGCGCAAAGAGTTTCCTATTCTCAGCAGAAAGATCAATCAACGCCCGCTTGTTTATCTTGACAATGCAGCCACTACGCAGAAGCCGGCGTGTGTACTGCAGCGGCTTCAGACCTATTATGAAAACGAAAACAGCAACATCCACAGGGGGGCGCACTTTTTAAGCAGTCAGGCTACCGAAGCCTATGAGAATGCCCGGAAAACCATAAAGGCTTATGTCAATGCGGCTTACGCCCACGAAATCATTTTCACACGCGGCACTACTGAAGCCATCAACCTTGTAGCCAGTTCTTTCTGCAAAAAGTTTGTTAAAGAGGGCGATGAAATAGTGATCTCTGCCATGGAACATCACGCAAACATTGTTCCGTGGCAGCTGGCCTGCCAGGATCACAAGGCAAGGCTGAAAGTCATTCCGATGAATGATGCCGGAGAACTGGACATGGAGGCTTACGAAAAGCTCCTCTCCGACAAAACCCGGCTGGTGGCTGTCACCCATGTCAGCAATGCACTGGGGAGCATCAACCCCGTGCGGGATCTTATTGATATAGCACACAAAAAAAACATTGCGGTGCTTATTGACGGGGCACAGGCAACACCCCATACAGCCGTTGACGTTCAGGCGCTTGATTGCGACTTTTATTGTTTTTCAGGACATAAGATGTACGGCCCCATGGGTGTGGGTGTGCTTTACGGCAAGGAACAATGGCTTAATGACATGCCACCGTACCAGGGTGGTGGAGAAATGATCAGTGAGGTCACGTTTGAAAAGACCTCTTTTAACGACTTGCCCTTTAAGTTTGAAGCAGGCACCCCGAATGTAGCCGACGTGCTTGGTATGGAAACCGCCGTCAGGTTCCTATCAGAACTTGGCCTCCGGCACATCGAAGCCCACGAGAAGGACCTTTTGCAATACGCTACCGCCAGGATGCAGGAAATCGACAACATCCGTTTAGTGGGCACAGCAAAGAATAAAACTGGCGTCATCTCCTTCCTGTTCAACGACATACACCCATACGACACCGGCACCATACTTGACAAAATGGGCATCGCTGTACGCACAGGCCATCACTGCGCACAACCAGTAATGGACTTCTTTGGCATCCCCGGTACCGTCAGAGTTTCGTTTGGCCTGTACAACACGCGCAACGAAGTCGACATCCTTGTGGAAGGGCTCAAAAAAGTGCGGGCGATGTTCGGGTAACCACACATATTCCGCCAGAAGCCCGGCACTGTAAGCAGTTACAAAACATCACAAGCAAAGTACAAACCCATGAATAGCAGCACATGTCAACGATAAAGGAAAAAGAACAAGCCCTGGTCAGCGATTTTGAAATGTTTGACGACTGGATGGATAAGTACAATTACATTATTGAGATGGGCCGGTCGCTTCCGGAGATTGAAGAGTCATTGAAGCAGGATAAATACCTCATTAAAGGTTGTCAGGCGAGGGTGTGGCTTCATGCAACCTACAGGGATGGAAAAGTCTATTTTTCGGCCGACAGCGACGCCCTGATCACCAAGGGCATCGCAGCGCTGCTTATTGAGGTGCTTTCAGGGCTGCCGCCAAAAGATGTGGTTGACGCCGACATGTCGTTTGTTGACCGTATTGGTTTGAAAGAACACCTGTCGCAAACCAGGTCAAACGGTTTGTTGAATATGATTAAACAGATGAAGCTATATGCCCTGGCGTTCCGGCAGGCGCACCAATAATCCGTCACTCCTCAATCAGAACCGAAGAAACTTCAACTGTAAGCCGGTTATTGTCCAGATTTAGGACAGGCGGTGAAGACCTCAGTGTTGTCGTGACCATTTCGGAGCTCAATGTACGCAGCATAATATCATACACTTCACCCACTTGCCTGAAATGAATGCTTCCCGTATGCGCACCGTCAGCCAGCGCGCTGAGCATACCAGCCAGCAGCGCATGCCAGATTCCGTTCCGCATGGGATAGCCCTGCTGCCGTGCGCTGTCCGGCTCTGCTGACCTGCCGCCCGACACCCTTGCATACCTCAGGTTCATGGCCGGCAAGTCTGACACCAAATCGTCGTCCAATGAAGCCTGGGCATTTACCATACGGTTTATTATGGCATACTGATGGACATAGCGTCTTCCTGGCATGTCATCATGCGGTGTCAGTTCAAGGTTCAGCTGCTCGTCAATTTGCATCCGGATTCCTGCGCTGAACGCCTGTGAATACAATCCCGCCATGAGTTGCCAGTGGGGCTGCTGTCCCGAAAATTCAGACGGGGCCGTTGCCGGCATACGCGCCATGATGATCAGCTCATCATAGGCTGTGGTATGAGCATGCACAATCGAAATATTGTTCAGGGATACATACACGCGGCCGCTAAACCGTGAAAACTCACGGTACACATTGTCCAGGGCATCACCGGTCTCAGCAATGAATTGCTCGCGCATGTTGGCAAGCTGCATGCTGCCAGTGAGCGCATTCATGATAAGGGCACGGTGCATCGCCAGTTCCAGGGCCGCGTCCGCTTCCATGCCCGGATCAGAGGCAGCCACAACGTAAACACTGTCAGGATGCCCGGGCCAAGCGTTAAACAACCAGTCGGGGAGCCTTTCAGGATAGGCAACATGTGCAAACCGCCGCTCACCCTGTTCGCTGACACTGCTGTCGGGCGTTATGCTTTCAAAATACTCCCTGAACTGAAGATACCGGCGGCCTGCATCTTCAATGTCCTGCCGGCTTTGTGCATGTGCCGGCAATAGGAGCCATACGGCAAAAAAAGACATCAGGATCAATCGTTGCGCCGTCATAAAAATGAAATCAGAATCAGCCATACAAACTACATATGTTACATTACGCCATGGCACCGGAGGTGCACTTCCAGATCAAATATATATGAATTTTTTTTCATGCGAAATTATACACAGACACATGAACCAAGTACTTGCGAGCTCGGCGAAGCCAAACGCCAATGTTGAAAATCCCGACCATTCGGGAACAAGTTTTTCAACACACAGGAGCATGATTATAGGAAGTCAGAAGTCGGAAATCTGAATTCTGAATTCTGACATCCAATCAGTATCTTAGACATAAACACAAAACATATTTAATCAAACAGTAACGAAAATATAACCAGATGAAAAAAATTCATGGGAAAGCGCAGCGGTTCCTCCTGTACATCTTCATTTTGTATATTGTCAACAAAATGAAGATGTTTTTTTACAGGAGAAATGTACAAAAACAAAACGGAACTCATATTTGCCGGATTCCGCGTGAAAAGCTCACAGTTCTTCAGAAAAATTTGTACTTTTAACTTACCGTAAGCATGCAGCGGCAAACCGGGTACTCACCTGGCAGCGGCCCTTCAACGACGCCCCCTGAACCTGTAAACCGTTTTTGGTTTATCAGGGTTCAACTTCCGTTGGATGCGAGGGACAGGCCGGCAGAAAGTCAGACAAAACGGAGAAACCATAGGCCGTCAATATCATCTTAATGATGAACGCACAGAAGTCACCGGCCAGGTGCAAGAAATCAATCATCCAAAAAAAAGCATTCAATATGAGCGAAAAACAAGACAGCATCAAAAAAGAACAACTGATCAATGCATTAAAAACCGTCCATGATCCGGAAATTCCGCTTAACATATACGATCTGGGGTTGATCTATGGCATTGACATACAGGAGGACCATCGCGTTCAGATCACCATGACACTAACCAACGCCAATTGCCCGGTAGCAGACGACCTGGTTCGCCGGGTACAACAAGTTATACAAGAGGTGCCGGGGGTTGCTTCCGTAGAACTGGAGCTGGTATTTGACCCCCCGTGGACCAAGGAAAAGATGTCGGATGCAGCCATGCTTGAGCTGGGCTTGCTTTAATGGGATGGCATTTTTGAGCCGGACACTGTATTGATCTTGTTTTAGATTTTTTTGTAAGAAAAAAAGATTGTATTTTTGGCTGCCTTAGATAGCAGTCAATACACTAATCACTCAAAACAACGAAATCATGAATATTCCAGACAACCTGAAGTACACAAAAGACCATGAATGGGTAAAAATTGATGGCGACACGGCCACCATCGGTATAACTGATTTCGCCCAGCACGAACTTGGCGACATCGTTTTTGTTGAGGTTGACACTGTTGGCGAAACCCTTGACCAGGAAGAAACTTTTGGCACCATTGAAGCGGTTAAAACCGTCTCTGACCTTTTCATGCCTGTAAGCGGTGAAGTGCTGGAGTTTAACGAAGCACTCGAAGATGCTCCTGACATCATCAACAAGGATCCTTACGGCGATGGATGGATCATAAAAGTTAAAGTAAGTGATGAGTCTGAACAGGAAGACCTGCTGACGGCCGATGAATACAAAGCTCTTATTGAGGGCTGAGTATTATCCGGATATCCGGCCTGATGGCGCTCAGAACTCCTGGCATAAGCGTGAAATAATTCAGTATTGTGAGAAATCCATTGTTTTTTCTGCCCGCCTTGGTATGGGCTGTAATTATTTTTTTGATCATCAGCCTGCCACCGTCCAGTCTGCCCGTGCCAAAACACATGAGCATTCCACACTTTGACAAGATAGTACACTTTGTCATCTTTTTTGTATTCGGGATGTTATTGCTTGTGGGGTTCATCAAAACCAAAAAACCTTCAGTGCCTGTCAACAGGTATATGGTGCTTTGCCTTATTACCGGCATAGTGTACGGAGGGCTAACGGAGTACCTGCAACATTGCTGTTTCACACTTCGCCATGGGAATATTGCCGATTTTTACGCCAATTCAGCCGGAACGTTCTTCGGCGTATTTGCCGTTGTGCTGGTCCGGAAATTAAAAGCATGAGTTTGGTATATTTTTTGGTTATAATTTTGATGAGATTCATTATTGAAAAATACTTTGTATATTAGCAAACTGATTTTCTGTCTCTCGCAAGGACAGAAACGTAAAAAAACCAGACATACCTGATATGGAAGCAAAGAAAACACCAAAAGCAGACCTTGAGAGCAAAAAGCGCGTCTTTTTGCAGATCGGCATTGCCTTTGCTCTTGGCGCAGCCTTGGTTGCCTTCGAATGGAAGACTTATGAGCGGCCTGAAATTGATCTTGGCGTGCTCGAGATCGATTTTATCGAAGAGGAAGATATCCCGATCACCCGCCAGGAGCAACCACCACCTCCTCCTCCACCGGAGCCTTCTCAGGAGCTTATCATTGTGGATGATGACGTAGAACTGGAAGAAGAGTTCACCATTGACATTGACGCTGACGTCTTTACAGAGGTGCAGGAATTTACCCCTATCATTTTCCAGGAAGAAGAAGAGGTGGATGAGGATGTCATCTTTACGGTTGTGGAAGACCAGCCTGAATTTCCGGGCGGTGAGGCAGCACGGCAAAGATTCCTTGAGGAAAACCTCCGGTACCCGCAGATGGCCCGCGAAGCCGGCATCCAGGGCACCGTGTTCGTTACCTTTGTGGTAGAAACCGACGGCAGCGTTACCGACGTCCGTATTTTGCGCGGCATTGGCGGTGGCTGTGACGAAGAAGCCATGAGGGTTGTAAGAATGATGCCTCGCTGGCAGCCTGGCCGTCAAAGAGGCCAGCCGGTAAGGGTGCAGTTCAACATGCCTATACGTTTCAGACTTAACTAAGCCTGATCATACAGTATATGGAAACCGTCTCAGCTCAACGGCTGCAGACGGTTTTTATATGCCGGACACCAAAGCATTAAACGAACAGCAGCACCAACTCATAATTTACACTATTTTTACAATCCGGTAAGTTGTTTTAGGATGACAGGATCAAACAGACAATCATACCTGGATACACCGATCGAGTACCTGAAAGGAGTTGGACCCAGACGCGCAGAGCTGTTGCGGGCAGAGCTGGATATTGACACCTTCCATGACCTGCTTTCTTTTTTCCCGTTCCGCCATATCGACAGAAGCCGCTTCCACACCATCAAAGAAATTACAACCGACCTGCCTTATGTTCAGATACGTGGAAAAGTGTCGGACATCCAGCTGCACGGAAAACAAAGAACCACCAGGATGACAGCCGTTCTCAGCGACCATACAGGAAGCATGGAGCTGGTCTGGTTCAGGGGATTCAAATGGCTGAAAGACCTCTTTAAGCCCGGAACAGAATATATTATCTTCGGCAAACCAATTCTCTTCGGGAGAAAATACTCCATAGCCCATCCGGAAGTCGAACAGCTAACGCCGGGATCCTTGCAGCAAAGCACGGCCATGCAACCGGTATATAACTCAACCGAAAAACTCCGGGCAAAGGGACTCGACAGTAAGGGCATCGCAAAACTGGTAAAAACCCTGCTGCCTTCAGCAAAAACACACATTGAAGAGGGTTTGCCGCCTGATGTATTAGATTCGCTCAAGCTTACCGGCAAGCAAGACGCCATTGCACAGATCCATTTCCCGGAAAACATCCTGTTGCTCAAAAAGGCACGTGCACGCCTGAAGTTTGAGGAACTTTTTTTCATTCAACTCAGCCTGTTGCAGAACAAGCTGCTGCGTAACGAAAAAGCCAAAGGGCACATCTTTAAACACATCGGTGATTTTTTTAACGGGTTTTTCCATAACCGGCTTTCTTTTGAGCTGACCGGTGCACAAAAACGCGTGATGAAAGAAATCCGGAGCGACACCCTCTCCGGCAAACAGATGAACCGCCTGTTGCAGGGCGATGTAGGTAGCGGAAAAACCGTAGTGGCGGTTATGACCATGCTGATCGCACTCGACAACGGATACCAGGCCTGCCTAATGGCTCCCACCGAAATACTGGCCTTTCAGCACTTCGAATCAGTAAAAGCCATGCTGCACGATATGGATATCAAGGTGGCTCTTCTTACCGGCTCCACAAAATCAGCAGACCGCCGGGTGCTCCTGGATGATTTAAAGCAGGGCAGGCTTCATTTGCTGATTGGAACCCATGCGCTGATAGAGGATGCGGTTACCTTCAACAAACTGGGCCTGGTGGTTATCGATGAACAGCATCGCTTCGGTGTCGCTCAGCGTGCAAGGCTATGGTCAAAAAGCCAGGCACCACCACATGTGCTGGTCATGACCGCCACTCCCATACCCCGCACCCTGGCCATGACACTGTACGGCGATCTTGATGTTTCCGTCATCAACGAACTGCCACCCGGCAGAAAACCCATTAAAACTATACACCAATACGACCGCAACCGCCTGAAGGTCTTTGGGTTTATGCGCGACCAGATACGCAAGGGAGGACAAATATATGTTGTCTACCCCCTGATTCAGGAATCGGAAAAGCTGGACCTCAAAGACCTCAACGACGGCTACGAAAGCATCGTAAGGGAGTTTCCGCCGCCAGAATATGCCGTCAGCATAGTGCACGGTAAAATGAAACCCCAGGTCAAAGATTATGAAATGCAACGTTTTGTCAGCGGACAAACACACATCATGGTGGCAACTACCGTGATCGAAGTGGGCATTGACGTACCCAATGCATCCGTGATGGTCATTGAAAGCGCCGAACGTTTCGGACTTTCTCAGCTTCACCAGTTGCGCGGGCGCGTGGGCAGAGGCGCAGATCAATCCTATTGCATTCTTATGACGAAAGATGAACTCAGTGCCGATGCCCGGAAACGAATCGCGGTCATGGTGTCAACCAACGACGGATTCAAGATTGCCGAAACCGACCTGCAGCTGCGCGGCCCCGGCGACATCCAGGGAACACAGCAAAGCGGCATACTGGATTTGAAAATTGCCGACCTGACCAAAGATGAAGCCATCCTGAAAATTGCACGGACCAAAGCCGGCGAGCTGCTCGAAAAAGACCCATCCTTACAGTTGCCGGAGCACCGCAAAACAGCAAAAAAACTCAGGGAACTGTTCAGGGATAAAGTGCACTGGAGCAAAATCAGCTAACAGCATCGTATTCATTACCGCATACGCCGCCGGAAACCACAAGACATAGTTTGGAGAATATCAGCCCGGAAGCAGAATTTGGTGGACAGAGCTCAGTGAAGAAAGCTTGCTGCCGGCTTGTTTATCTTCAAAGCGATAACTTCCCAATTGTTCCCTGTTGTGCGCATTAGTCATTTTTCCATCATAAAAAAAAGAAATAAAATTAGGGCACCGGCTTATGAAAAATTTTTCATGTCTTTTGTTTTTTCGTAATTTTATGGTTTCCCGGTTATGGATATTTTAAGCGCTGCCTGTATGAAAAAAACAACAATTATTGTCCTCGGATTTTTGGTTATGCTTTGCGGAAGCAAAAACCTGCATGCTTTTCAGCCGGAAAGGATGTTCCCCGACGACAGGTTCATCGTAACTGCGTTCACTGATCTTTGGCAGAACGTGCCCCAGGGCATGGAGCTGAATCGGATCCAGCGAGGCATAAATATCAGCGCGTTGCAGGACATGCCCCTGGGAAGGACGAATTTCAGCATTGCCGCCGGACTTGAATTTTCCAGCCACAACCTGTACAGCGATCACAGGTACGTATGGCTTTTTGAACAGGATAAGTTTGATTTTTTTCCCATACACTCGCAGTACCGCTACGACCAAAACAAGCTCAGCCTAAACTATCTGGAGGTGCCTGTACAGTTCCGGTTCAGGACCCGCGACCTTTCGCGCACCTTCAGGGTATATGCAGGGATAAAAGCCGGATGGCTGATGAATGCGCATACCAAATACGAGGGAGATGAGCATTTTGCCTCCGCAGGCATCATATTACCCTATGAGAACAGAAAGGTAAAGATAAAGGAACATCGCCTCAAAAACCTCTACGAATACCGGATCGGACTTACGGCAACCATCGGATACGGTGCCCTGAATTTCTTCATGTATTACCCGCTGACAGACATCTTCAGGGACAACAGCGCAGCAGATATGCGGCCTGTATCAGTGGGTGTTTCCTTTGTCGTCTTTTAACGGCTTTTACAGCATCAGCGCCAGTGTCGTTTCCATGCAACTGTATCGGTTAAGTCGCAGAGATTTCTTTCTCAGCTTCAAAAATAAAAACCGGGCATAGCATTAGCTGTGTAAGGGTTTTATTTTGCAGAGATGGGGAAAAAGATCAAGACCTGGGTTGGCCAAGGCAGCGCTGACATGAAAGTCAGGTGCGGAAATAATAAAACAACAGCAGCATGGCAAGCAGGCCGAGCAAATACCCGGCATACACCTGTGCAGGATTGTGTGCCCTGAGTATAAGCCTCGACGAGGCTGTTATCCCTGACACCAGTATCGCCGTCACAATCAGCCAGGAAATATCGGTTTGAAGCAACAGGGAGGTAATGATGAGAAATCCCGTCAAACCTCCAAGAGAAACCATATGGATGCTGATCTTCCAGAAAAAGGAGACCATAAGCGTCAGAATAACCAATAGTGTGGCGCTGATGATAAAGAAGTAGATCAGCGATGGCAGTGCCAGCTGACGCAGCAAGTAATACGTTATAAAGAAAAGGGCGATGGTGACCATCAACGGCAGAATGCGTTCATTACGGTCATAAAGCCTGATGTCTTTCACATAGCCCGTATGTTTCATTAATAAGACCGACAGCATCGGGGCAACAGCCGTATTAATAAACACGATAAGCAACAAAAAACGCCTGGCTCCGGCACTTATGGCGAAGGTAAGAAAGGTGTCAAGCTGAAACAGGATAAACAAACCCAATGTGGGTATGAGTATGGGATGAAAAAGCGTGGAAAAGGCCCTTGCTACATTCTGCTGGTTAAGCATGCTTACAACTCCTTTCGTAGTCTGGCCACGGGTATATCCAGTTGTTCCCTGTATTTGGCCACTGTCCTGCGGGCAATGTTGTACCCTTTATCTTTCAGAATACCCGCCAGTTCGTCATCGGTGAGGGGTTTTCTCTTGTTTTCCGCTGCAATGCAATCCTGCAGGATCTTTTTAACCTCCCTGGTTGAGACCTCCTCGCCGGTATCTGTTTGCATGGACTCTGAGAAAAACTCTTTCAGCAGGAAGGTCCCATAGGGCGTCTGGATGTATTTGCTGTTAGCTACTCTTGATATGGTAGAGATGTCGAGCTGGACCATGTCGGCTATATCCTTCAGAATCATTGGCCTGAGCTTTGTCTCATCGCCGGTGACAAAGTAATCTTTCTGAAACTCCAGAATGGCCTGCATGGTCATCATCAGTGTATTCTGCCGTTGTTTTATGGCATCAATAAACCATTTGGCGCTATCCAGTTTCTGTTTAACGAAAAACAATGCCTCTTTCTGTCTTTTATCGGCTTTCCCTTTTGAATCGGCCATAGCCTGAAACATCTCCGAATAGGTGCGGTTAATGCGCAGATCCGGTGCGTTTTGGCTGTTTAATGTTAATTCCAGCTCCCCTTCGTTATGTGTCAGGATAAAATCCGGAACCACATATTCGGCCATCTTACCTGCATCGTGCAGGGCATTGCCGGGTTTTGGGTTCAGCTTGAGTATCACTTCCATCGCATCCTTAAGATCCTGCTCGCTCATTCCGTGCTTTCGCTTGATCTTATCGAAATGCTTCTTAGTGAAATCATTGAAGCTTTTTTCGAGCACCAGTCTGGCGTAATACACTGGTTTTGTCTGGGGCCCTTTCCGGCGTATCTGTATCACCAGGCATTCCTGCAGATCCCGTGCGCCGATCCCCGGCGGGTCGAATTCCTGTACGATACGCAGCGTGTTAATGACCTCGGTAAAGTTGGTTTTCAGGTTTTGATTGAAGGCAAGGTCGTCCACCAGCGAATGAATATCGCGTTGCAGATATCCGGACTCATCAATGTTGCCAATGATATGCGCGGCAATGAGGTGTTCTCTTTCCGACAGGTTTCTCAGGCCAAGCTGTGCCAGCAACACCTCCTGAGCACTGCTTGCCGAAGCGTGGGGGATTTCCCTGCTTTCGTCATCGGCCCCGTGGTTTTGGGCCGACAGGCGATAGTCGGGAATATCGTCGTCTTCAATATAGTCGCTGTAGTCAAATTCATCATCAGGATCATACTCTTCGCCATTCTCGCTGAACTCGTCTCCGGTTTCCATGGCATTGTCAAACTCTTCATCCTCCGGCTGGTTGTCAAACTCTTCGGGCAGGTCCTCACCTTCTTCCAGGGCGGGGTTCTCTTCGATTTCCTGTTTGATGCGCTGATCCAGCAACAACGTGGGCACCTGCAGCAGCTTCATCAGTTGAATCTGCTGAGGCGACAGCTTTTGTATCAGTTTTTGCTGTAATTTCTGTTTAAGCATAAAACACTAAATTTCGTGTTCCGGGCCTATGCCCCTGTCCATATGCAGGACCTTACCAAATATACATGAAATTTTTTTCATGCGAAATTACACACAAACGCATGAAAAAAATTCATGGGAAAGCGAATCGGTTCCTCCTGTACATCTTCATTTTGTAAATTGTTTCAACAAAATGAAGATGCTTTTTTACAGGAGAAATATAATAAAAAGATTTATTCACCGGCAAAGAAACCAGACTTAAAATGCAGCATTTTGCGGTGTGCGGGGAAACGGTATCACATCCCTGATATTCCCCATGCCCGTTACAAAGAGCATCAGCCGTTCAAACCCCAGCCCAAAACCACTGTGAGGTGCCGTGCCAAACTTCCTGGTTTCCAAATACCACCACACATCCTGTTCCTTTATGCCCATTTCTTTGATGCGGCCATATAATTTATCATAGTCTTCCTCCCGCTGTGAGCCACCGATGATTTCACCGATTTTCGGAAACAAAACATCCATGGCGCGCACAGTTTTCCCATCATCATTAAGCTTCATATAAAAGGCCTTGATTTCCCTGGGATAGTCAGTAAGAATAACAGGCTTTTTGAAATGCCGTTCCACGAGGTAACGTTCGTGTTCCGACTGCAGGTCAACGCCCCATGACACGGGAAATTCAAATTTCTGCCCCGCGGTTTCCAGAACACGTACGGCTTCAGAATAGCTGAGACGCTCAAAACGGTTTTCAGTAACAAACCGTAGCCTCTCCAACAGATCTTTGTCGTACATGTTCTGTAAAAACTCCAGATCATCCTCGCAGTTTTCAAGCAAATATCCTACCAGGTATTTAAGGAAGGACTCGGCCAGATCCATGTTGTCGTGGATGTCGTAGAAAGCCATCTCCGGCTCTATCATCCAAAATTCAGACAAATGCCTTGAGGTATTGGAGTTTTCCGCCCTGAAGGTTGGGCCGAAGGTATAGATGTTGGACAGGGCCAGGGCTCCAAGTTCGCCTTCGAGCTGACCGGACACCGTGAGGTTGGTCTCCTTTCCGAAAAAGTCCTGGCTAAAATCCACGGCTCCCTGTTTGTCCATAGGAATGTTTTTCAGGTCAAAGGTAGTCACCCTGAACATGGCGCCGGCACCTTCGGCATCAGAGCCTGTGATGATCGGGGTATGCAAATAGTAAAAACCGTTATCGTTAAAAAATTTATGGATGGCAAACGAAAGCGCGTGACGGATGCGAAAAACCGCACCAAAGGTGTTCGTCCTGGGTCTTAAATGAGCAATTTCACGTAAAAACTCCAGGGTGTGACCTTTTTTCTGCAGGGGGTATTTTTCCGGGTCGGCTGTACCGTAAAGCTCCAGCTCCGTAACCTGTATCTCAACTTTTTGTCCCTTTCCCTGTGACTCCACCAGTATTCCATTGGCAGAGATACAGGCTCCTGTGCTGACGCCCCGGAGGAGTTCATCGTTTTGAAAGGACTGCACGTCAACCACCAGCTGTATGTTATGAATGACAGAGCCGTCATTGAGGGCAATAAAAGCAACATTCTTGTTGCCGCGGCGTGTTCGTACCCACCCCTTTACATTGATCTCTTTTCCCAGCAGCCGGCCATGGTCGCCCTTCAGAAGTTCATAAACCCGCTGTCTTTTTATTTCTTTCATAATCAACACTTGTTATCCGACAATCAGGATAAAACACAAGATTTATCCTATTGCAAAAATACGTACAATTTTCGAACGAAGACTTTTTCAGAGACACCGTTCCATGCTTTGCCACATTAATTTGGCAGTCCTGTCCCAGGAAAATTTGCCTGACTGCACACGGCCTTTGTGTACCAGATCATTCACCAGCACATTATCGTTGACCATCCGGTGCATGGCATCCGCAATTTGCCCGACAGAATCAGGTTCTACCAGCAGGGCGGCATCACCGGCAACTTCAGGCATGCTGGTCACGTTGGAAGCGATCACCGGCACATCGCACTGCATGGCCTCAATAATGGGTATGCCAAAACCCTCAAAGTGGGACACCAGCAGCAATGCACGGGCAGACGCAACAATGTTTTTCAAAGACTCCTCAAACTGGCGCCCCGTAAAAACAACGTCGTTTTTGAACTGCATCGCCTGAAAAACCTGCTTCAGGTTACCCGAACCAAACATTTGGGCGCCAACAATGAGCAGTTTATGGTTTTGCGTATCATTTCTCCTGAACACATCGAACGCACGCAGCATGCTGTCAATGTTTTTTCTCTTGTGAAGTGCGCCGATGTACACAAAATACGGACTTCCTCCGGTGAAGGACTTTCGCGTAGCTGCCTTCACCGCGTCATCTACGGGCTCAAAAACCTCATGTATCCCGTTATACACAACATCAACCCGGCTGGCAGGATAGTTGAAGGTGTTCACAATATCATGTTTTGAATACTCTGAAACCGTGGCAATCCGCGTTGAAACGGCTGCATACTTTGGGAAAAAATGGGTGTAGTATTTTCCGGTAAGATAAGGTACGTAGCGCGGTTTATGCATAAAGTTCAGGTCGTGAAACACCGGCAGCTGAGGGCCATCGAAACCTTTCGAAAGAAACCCGTCGGGAGAAACAAAAAGATCTGCTTTTTCTTTTTGTAGAAAATGGCGTACTGCGTATTCGAAATAGAGATAATACAGCAACGGGTGCCGGGCTTGTGGAAAAAGCTTCACCGGGATGACATTGTCGCTAAATACAAACTCCCGGCTGTAAGGACGGTCAAACAAAAAATAAAAGGTGATCTCCGGATGCGACCTGACAATCCTCTTGAACGTTTGGCAGGTAAACCACCCAATTCCTTCAAGCTTACCGGGCAGCAACAAGCGGGTGTTTACGGCGATTTTCAAAACCTGTGTCTTAATCGTTATACAAAACAGGCCGGGCGGTCGATGCATGAGCCGGCCAAATCAAAAAGGCAAAAATATGTTTTTATTTCTTAATTTTGAACGATCAAAGTCAATTAAGTAAAACGATAAACACGAAAAAAATGACAGCAAACCTGATGAAGCATATCGAGCCCGGTGTATTGTCCGGGGCAGACGTTAAGGAGGTATACCGGATTGCCAAAGAACACCGCTTTGCCCTTCCTGCGGTAAATGTTGTTGGCACCAATTCCGTAAATGGTGTGCTGGAAACGGCCCGGTTGGTCAACTCCCCGGTCATCATTCAGTTCTCGAATGGCGGGGCGCACTTCTTTGCAGGGAAGTCGCTTTCCAATGATCAGCAGCATGCAGCTATCGCAGGTGCTGTGTCGGGCGCACATCACGTACATATGATGGCTAAGGCTTACGGTGTCCGCGTCATCCTGCACACCGACCACGCGGCCAAAAAGCTGTTGCCCTGGATCGACGGACTGATGGATGCCAACGAAGAGCATTTCAACAAAACAGGCAAACCCCTGTTCAGTTCGCACATGCTCGATCTTTCCGAAGAAAGCCTGGAAGAAAACATCAGCATCAGCTGCAGCTACCTGGAGAGGATGCACAAGCTTGGCATAAGCCTTGAAGTAGAACTCGGCGTTACAGGCGGCGAGGAAGACGGGGTGGATAATACCGGCATCGACAGTTCAAAACTGTATACGCAGCCCGAAGAGGTCGCCCAAATGTACAAAGCGCTGATGAGCGTATCGGACCAGTTCACCATTGCAGCTGCTTTTGGCAATGTACATGGCGTATACAAGCCGGGCAATGTGCAGTTACAACCTGTTATTTTAAAAAATTCCCAGGCACACATAAAGTCACTCTACAACACCGGCGAAAACCCGGTTGATTTTGTATTTCACGGAGGCAGTGGCTCAAGCCGCGAAGAAATAAGGGAGGCAATCTCTTACGGTGTGATCAAGATGAATATAGATACCGACACGCAATGGGCGTATTGGGATGGCATCAGGGGCTTTTATCAAAAGAACGAAGGCTACCTGCAGGGTCAGATCGGCAATCCGGAAGGCGACGACAAGCCCAACAAGAAATACTACGACCCACGCACCTGGCTGAGAAAAGGAGAGGAAAGCATGCGCGACAGGTTAAAGCTGGCTTTTGAAGACCTTAACGCCATTGACAGGAACTAATCCAGGGCGGGGTAGTTGATCATATCCACCACAATATATGCTGCCGGATAGTTTCTCCGTATGGATTCCAGGAACCTCCGGGCGTCAAGCCGTGTGCGGAAGTCACCGGCGCGGAGTTTAAAATAAGGCTCTTCATATATAATGTAGGATGGTTGTTCCGGGTATTTCTCTTCGAAATCAGCCTGGGCCTGCTGTGTATTTAGCCGCGCACGATTGCCCGAATCCATGTAAATATGCACCCTGAAACCCGGGATGCCCGGTTTTTCTTTCATAGCTTCGTTATGAGCCTTCACAAGGAGGTCAATAAGTTCGCTCTGTGCAATATGCTCCCAGGGCAGCAGGTGCTGCACTTCAACCGTATCAGCATAAAACGTGTCAAAAAAAACCGTATCGGGACTCAGTGTGTCTCCGGCATGCTCAACAACAGGCCGGGGAGGCTGAACTCCGGCTACAGCTGCAGTAAACGCCAGCAAACAGCATCCGAAAAAGAAAGCTTTCATGAGTTTGTATTTGCGTATATGTTTGATTAGTTGTGTTTTATGTTTATACCAAAGTTATGATTGGATGCCGGAGGTCAGATGTGCAAATGTGAAGATGTGCAGATGTAAGGCTATTGTTTAATTGTTTAATTGTTGATTCGTTTAATCGTTTAATTGTTGATTCGTTTATTCGTTGATTCGTTTAAGAGTTAATTTGTTGAAGCCATCCGACTTCTGAATTCTGACTTCCGACTTCTGACCTCTGACCTCTCTTTCTTCCTTCGAGCTTCCAGCTTCGAGCTACTTTACTTCCTTCCGGCAATCGCTGTCACTGTTGGCAAAGTTACACCAAATTTATTCATTAATAGCCGTTTCATTGGTATAACCGGAAACGTGAGGTGTGAAGTTTATCCGGGGGCAGTCAGGTGGCGGCACATACAGCGTTGTCTGTTTGTACGGCAGATGGGTCCTGCTGTTCGGTTTCGGTGTATATTTAAAAAAGGTTGCTACAGCGGGTTAATAGGCCCTTGCAAACACGGCCCGGCCCTGCGAAGGTTTGCCTGTAAAGACGCACCGGCCGGGTTCCTTTCCGGTGTCGAAGGGAATGCAGCGAATGGTGGCCTTGGTAGCCTCTTTTATCTTTTCTTCGGTTTCTGCGGTGCCGTCCCAGTGTGCCAGAACGAACCCCCCTTTTTCTTCAATCAGCTGCACGAACTCATCCCAGTTGTCGGCACGGCGCGTATTTTCCTCCCTGAATTTCAGGGCACGCTGAAACAGATTTTTCTGGATCGTGTCCAGCAGTGCTTCAACATGCGGAACAAGCTGGTCGGCCGGGATAATGTTTTTTTCGAGGGTATCTCTCCTGGCAATCTCCAGGGTTTTGTTTTCAACATCACGCGGTCCGAGGGCAATTCTAACGGGCACGCCCTTAAACTCATATTCGTTGAATTTCCACCCGGGTTTATGGGTGTCTCTGTCGTCAAGTTTTACAAGCAGTCCTTTTTGTTCCAGCGACGCTTTAATCTTTCGGGCATGCTCGCACACCAGGTTGTACTGTTCCGTGTTTTTATAAATCGGGACAATAACCACCTGTATGGGTGCCAGTTTTGGTGGCAGCACGAGGCCATGATCATCGGAATGTGCCATGATAAGCGCACCCACCAGGCGGGTGGACACTCCCCAGGATGTAGCCCATACGTATTCGAGCTTGCCCTCCTTGCTGGCAAATTTGACATCAAAAGCCCGGGCAAAGTTCTGCCCAAGAAAATGTGATGTACCGGCTTGCAGGGCTTTACCGTCCTGCATCAGGGCTTCGATGCAAAACGTTTCCACAGCTCCTGCAAAACGTTCATTTTCAGACTTAATGCCTTTTAACACCGGGATCGCCATAAAGTTTTCCGCAAAATCGGCATACACATCAAGCATCCTGTAGGTTTCTTCCAGTGCTTCCTGCTCCGTGGCATGGGCAGTGTGCCCCTCCTGCCAGAGAAATTCGGCAGTGCGCAAAAACATACGCGTCCGCATTTCCCAGCGAACCACATTGGCCCACTGGTTAACCAGGATCGGCAGGTCGCGGTAGGACTGGACCCAGTTGCGGTAAGTGTCCCAGATAATGGTTTCGGAGGTTGGCCTGATAATCAGCTCCTCTTCAAGCCTGGCCGAATCGTCGACAACCACACCCTTGCCGTCAGGTGCATTTTTCAGCCGATAATGGGTTACGATGGCACACTCTTTGGCAAAACCCTCCACATGATCAGCCTCTTTGCTGAAGAAGGATTTGGGAATAAACAGCGGGAAATATGCGTTGGAATGACCGGTATCCTTGAACATTTTGTCAAGCGCAGCTTGCATCTTCTCCCAAATGGCATAACCGTAAGGCTTGATCACCATACAACCCCTTACCGCCGAGTTTTCAGCAAGTTCTGCACGTTGTACAATGTCGTTGTACCACTTGGAGTAATTCTCTTCCCTGGTTGAAAAATCTTTATCCATACTGGCTTTGGTATAATATTTGTGCTTTAGTTTATGAACATTAAAACGGGCAAATTTAACAAAAAAGACGCTTATAACGACTTTTTATAAAAACCAAACAAAACAACCAGGAGGAAGAGTCATGAAAGCTTTACTTAAACTTTTTTCAGCCATACTGCTGATTTCACTTGCAGGTTGTTCTTCAACGTATTACGTTTCACAAAAAGACGATGTGTACTACCTCCCGCAAACAGTGAGAGGTGGTTCGGCATATATTCCGGAAGATGCCAAAACCGTAGAGGTCGTTGATGACGCCTATGCTGTTGTTGCTGAACATCAGGATACTGTTGAGGTAACAGATGCAGAAGCCTATTATGTTGATGAAGACGGGCAGGTGATCATAATTCAGAACTTTTACGGTGATCACTATGATTTCGCCTATGCTTCCAGGATAAGGCGCTTTCACCGTTCGTACGTAAGCTTCGGGTATTTTGATCCTTTCTATACCAACATGTTCTATTATACGTACAACCCTTACCATTTCGGTGCGAGCATTTACCTGGGGTTCGGACCGTCTCCATGGTTTTTCGGCGGATATTACGGCTATTATCCCATGAGCTTTTACAACCCGTTCTGGCATCATTACTACTGGCGTAACCCATGGTTTTATGGGCCGGGTTCCTACTGGGCCGGATATCACCATGGCTTCTACACAGGGTTCGGTTATGGCATCTGGCACCCCTATTATTTCGGCTACGGAGGATATAGCCCCTGGGGCGGACCAATGTACCCGCAATATGGTAGCGGCTTAACCTATCACTACGGGCCACGGGGTACCGCGGGAGGAGGCACCGTGGGCAGGCCCGCCAGCGGCAGGGAAACCACAGGAACACGCGACATGCTGGCAACACGGCCTGGCGAAACAACTCAGTCGGTTGAGTCACAAAGAGGCACAGCACCCGTTGATCCTAAACGCAGCTCTGAACAACTGGTACGTGGCACCGGAGACGAAACAGCCACCACTACCATGACAAGGGAGCGGATGGAGTCTATGCAAAACACGCACCGCGAAGAAATGCAAAGGGCAGCCGCCAGACAGCAAACTGAACAACCGGCAGCTCAGCGCTATACAAGACCGCAGCAAACCTCTCCGGAGCGTGTGCGCGAAATCAGCAATCCGAACTACTCCATGCCAAGGACATACACCTCGCCGAGCTACAGGCAGCCCAGTACTCCTCAGCGAACCAGGCCAGGAACAGCAACACCGGCGCCAACAAACGTTACCAGGCCTTCAAGGGATCAGGGCACTCCTTCACAACCCACACAAAGACCGGCAACACAACCGTCGCGCACTGACAGGGGACAGCCAAGCTATACGCCTCCCAGGCAGCAGCCGACACGGACAACAACAAGTCCGCCGAGCACGCCCTCAAGAAGCTCGGCAAGTCCTTCAAGATCAAGTACGCCCTCAAGGAGTTCTGCAGCACCCGCAAGGTCAAGTTCCTCGTCCGGTAGTTCTGCAGCACCCGCACGGTCAAGCGGATCCTCAAGGAGCTCATCACCACCTGCAAGATCAGGCGGTTCATCCTCAAGCGGTGGTCGAAACAGGTAAGCCAACACCAATAAATGTTTAAACAAGCATAAGCCTCCCGGAACCAGAACCCGGTTTTTTCCGGGAGGCTTTTTCTTAGAATGCATTCAAAACCGAAAAAATGATGAAAAGAATCTTTTTAATACTGACGGTTTCTGTGTTATTTACCCATATGGGTGTTGCTCAAAACGAAAGCGATGCATTACGCTATGCCCAGACATTCCCCGGCGGTACAGCGCGTTTTTCAGCAATGGCAGGATCTTTTGGCGCCCTCGGGGGCGACTTCTCTTCCCTGAGCATCAACCCTGCAGGAATTGCAATCTACAGGAGTTCAGAGTTCAGCATCACACCCTCGGTGAACTACAGCCAGGTAACAAGCCGATATTTCAACAACAGAGAAGAGGACATGAAGTATAACTTCAACCTCAACAGCCTGGGGCTGGTTTTTGCCATACCTCTCAATAATGAAGGCACTCAGTCCGGTTGGCAATATTTCAACATCGGGCTTGGGTTCAACCGCCAAAACAACTTCAACAACCGATGGATTGCAGAAGGCTTCAATCCCGAAAACTCCTTCATGACAAGCATGCTTGCACAGGCCAACAGAGAAGGGCTGGGAGGCCTTGATCCTTTCTCAACCGGACTGGCCTGGGACACCTACCTGCTTGACTATCACGATGATTATGGTTTCTCTGCAGACATGCCCAATGGCCAGGTGTTGCAACGCCGCGAAACAACCCTTTCAGGGTCACTGAACGAACTTGTTTTCTCTTTGGGAGCCAACTATGGCGACAGGCTCTACCTCGGTGCCAGCATGGGCATCCCAAACCTCAGTTATAAGGAAGAAAGCGTTTTTGGAGAAGAAGACAGGAATGACATCAACCCCGTATTCAACAGCCTGACCTATACACATAACATTAGAACCCGGGGTTCGGGCTTTAACTTAAAGCTTGGTGCAATTATCCGGGTAACAGACGTTATCAGGCTGGGAGGGGCATTTCATACGCCAACGTTTTTCGAGCTTGACGACAGGTATCATTCCAGCATGCGTGCAGACCTTAACCTGGATGTCGACACCAGATTTAAGCGCTCACCCATTGGCCGGTTCGACTATGAAATCAACACTCCCATGAAAGCTGTCGGCAGCCTGGGGCTAGTGTTTGGAGGACGCGGGCTTATCAATATCGATTATGAATATATCGACTATACCAAAACCCGCCTGCGCCACTCCGAATATCTCTTCACCAGTGAAAACAACAGGATCAAAGAGGCATTCACCGAACAACATAACCTGAGAATAGGAGGTGAGCTGCTGTTGAACCCGCTCATCATCCGGGCCGGATATGCCTATTATTCAAGCCCCTATAAACCGGGGGTCAACGACGGACAACGCAGCCTGATAGCTGCCGGTATCGGCATTCGTGAAGGAAATTATTTTATTGATTTTGCCTACACCTATGCGTTTTATTCAGAGGATTTTTTCCTGTATGATCTGAATAACCTTAAGCCTGTCAGCAGGGACTTTGCCAGCAGTGCCTTCAGGGCTACTGTAGGATGGAGGTTTTAATAAAAACCCGGATTACGATCCGGGTTTTTTGGTTATGGCTCAACAACCAGCTTCGTAATTTCCTCATCAACGAGGATGCGGCCGCAGTACTCACAAACAATAATTTTTTTATGCATCCTGATGTCCAGGTGCCGCTGGGGTGGAATCTTGTTAAGGCAACCACCGCAGGCATCCCTCTCAACGGGAACCACGGCAAGTCCGTTACGTGCATTGTCCCTGATGCGCTGATAAGCATTCAGCAAGCGCTCATCAATCGAATCCTGCTGCTTTTTTAATGCCTCCAGTAATACCTGTTCGTCTTTTTCGGTTTCCGCAACGATGTCATTAAGTTCGGCTTTTTTGGCCTCCAGGTCAGCTTGTCTCTCGGTAAGTTCTTCGTGAACCCGGTTTACAATCTCAGTTTTGATTTCTATTTCAGCCGCAAACTCTTTCATCTTTTTCTCAGCCAGCTGCGCCTCCAGGGTTTGGAATTCGATCTCTTTTGAAAGCGAGTCGTATTCACGGTTATTACGCACATTCATTTGCTGGGCTTCATATTTTTTAATCAGCTCAAGACTGTCCTGTGCGGCGATTTTTTTGTTCGATATTTGGGTCTCCAGCTCTTTTATTTCATCCCGGAACTTTTTTTCCCTGGTGGTCAGGCCTTCAATTTCATCTTCAAGGTCTTGAACTTCAAGGGGCAGCTCACCTCTGACAAGCCGCAGACTGTCGATGCGCTGATCTATACGCTGCAGAGAATACAGGGAAATCAACTTATTCTTTACTGTATATTCAACATTTTCGTCGAGAGCCGATTCCGGTGTAACCACTGGCGAATCTTCGGTGCCTGTACTCGGGTTAATTTTTTTCTGCTGTGTTTTTTCTTCGGATGCAGCGGCTTTTGCTGACTTCTTCTTTGTGCTCTTGGCCATATGTTTTGTATATGTTTTTTGTTGGATACAATGAATCAAAAATACCTGACAGGATTGGTATCTGCTTCTGAAATCAGGAGTGCAAAGTTAGTTAATTTTTTCTTAATTCCGTTGAGTAATAATTCTTTTGCAAATTGTTCTGTTTCATAATGTCCGGCGTCAATTAACAGTATTCTTTGTTCCGCTTCATGAAACTGATGGTACTTAACGTCGGCTGTTATAAAAGCATCGGCTCCGGCCCTGATGGCTTCCTGGATTAAAAATGAGCCTGAACCACCGCACACAGCCACTTTTTTAATCTGTTCCTTTTGCGTATGGGAATGCCGCAACAAGGCTGCCGACAATGTTAGTTTCACATGCTGAAGAAAGTCGTCAACCGGCAGCGGGCTGTCCAGGTCGCCGATCATGCCTGCGCCGGCTTTGTCAAATGCATTATCCAGGGGGTATATGTCATAGGCCACTTCCTCATAGGGATGGTTGGCGAACATGGCTGTCAGGATGGATTTTTGCAGATAGGCGGGGAAAATAGTCTCTACACGCACTTCGGGCTCATAGTGCAGCTCGTTGAGTTTGCCGGTGAAAGGACTTGCCCCGTCACCTGCCCTGAAAGAGCCCCTGCCCTCAGTGTTGAAACTGCAGCAATCATAGTTTCCTATCTGTCCTGCTCCGGCGGCAAAGATAGCGGCCCTTAGTTTATCTGCATGCTCCAGCGGGCAAAACACAACAAGCTTTTTTAACAGCCCTTCGGCAACTTTGAGTATTTTCACCTGTGTAAGTCCCAGCTCCGAAGCAAGGGCATGATTGACGCCCATCAAGGTGTTATCAAGGTTTGTATGCACCGATACCACGGCAATGCCGTGCCTGATCGCCTCAATAAGCACCTTATCGGTTGCCTGTTCACCTGTGATCTTCTTTACTCCCTTGAAGATGAGCGGATGATGACACAGGACCAGATCACATTGTTTATCAATGGCTTCCTGCATAACGGCTGGTGTGGCATCCAGGCAAATCAATCCCCTGTTCACGCTCTGCCCAGGAGAGCCAATTTGCAATCCGGAATTGTCGTATGATTCCTGAAGTGAAGACGGAGCAATGTCTTCGAGTACCTGCAAAATTTTTCCAAGTTGCATATTTTTATTTTGAAAATGATGAATATTATGTCAAAAGTAATGGATTTTTGACGAAATTTACACGGATTTGTTGTTTGCTTTTAGGTAAGGCTATGGGGTTTATGCGTTTACTGTTTTTGCCTTTTGCCATGCTTTACGGCATGGTCATGTGGCTGCGCAATCTGTTGTTTGATACAGGCGTGCTGCGCTCAAGGAAATTTTCTGTTCCTGTGATCAGCGCCGGAAACCTCCGCATCGGCGGAACCGGAAAAACCCCGCATGTTGAATACCTGGTGCGCATGCTCAGGGATAAGTACCGGATAGCTGTTTTAAGCCGGGGTTATAAAAGAAAAACCAAGGGTTTTGTTATGGCCGGCGAGGGTGTTTCTACCCGGGACATAGGCGATGAGCCCATGCAAATACACACTAAATTTCCGGACATCTGTGTGGCTGTTCATGAAAAAAGAATAAAGGGGATTAAGCAAATCCTTGAACAGAATCCGGATGTAAACCTGATCATTCTGGATGATGCCTTTCAGCATCGTTATGTTAAACCAGGTCTGAATTTGTTGCTGACAGGCTACTACAATCCTTTTTTCAGGGACTTTCTTCTGCCGGTGGGTTATTTGAGGGAGGCAAAAAAGAGTGCCCGGCGTGCAGATGCCCTGATCGTAACCAAAACACCCCTTGTTTTTTCTCCGCTCGACCGCCGTTTTTTCCTGAAAAAGCTGAAGCCATATTATGATGGTCCTGTCTTTTTCTCAACGTTTCGCTACCAGGAGTTACAGCCCTTGTACCCGGAGTATTCCATGGAGCTCCCTTCCAGGGTGAAGAGCATTTTTTTGGTTACCGGCATTGCCAATACGGTTGCCCTTGAAGAATACCTCAAGCGGATCTGCGACGACCTTCATGTATTTAGTTTTCCTGACCATCACCGATTCAGCCTGCAAGACCTGAAAAAGGTTTACGGCAAGTTTTCAAGAACCATCGGCGGCAACAAGATCATTGTAACCACCGAAAAGGATGCGATGCGTTTGCAAAGACCGAAACTTAAACAATTTCTTGCAGAGCTTCCTGTTTTTTTTATCCCCATAGAGGTTTCATTCCATGGAGAGGACAAAAAGGCATTCGAGGATATGGTGAAGCGTTTTCTCTCCAGGGGCAGGGTAACTTAAGGGGTGGCGGTTTTGCCACACCCGTGACCTACTAAGGTGCCGGTTACAACATAAGCCAGTACAACCCTTCTGTTTCAACGGTACAGCCATAGAAAAAGGCCGTGTCGGGGCTTTTAGCACACATGAGAAAGATTATTAATGCCCGGAGGTGGAAGCCCGAAGGATGCAAAATAGCTCGAAGCTGGAAGCTCGAAGGAAGAAAGAGAGGTCAGAGGTCAGAAGTCGGATGGCTTCAACAAATTAACCCTTAAACAATTAAACAAATAAACGATTAAACGATTAAACGATTAAACGATTAAACGATTAAACGAATCAACAATTAAACAATTAAACAATAGCCTTACATCTGCACATTTGCACATCTGCACATCTGCACATCTGCACAGTGTCAGCAGCAACAGCCGGTCACAAAAGGAAGGCCTTCCTTTTGTGACCGGTGATGTTTTCAGGATGTTCAGAAAGGGAGGTCATCCTCTTCGGGAAGCATGTCTGAGTCGGCAGGTGCTCCCATACTGTCGGGAGGAGACGGCGTGGTGTCGCCCGCCTCGGGCCTGCCGCCAACCAGGTTTATCACGTCAGCAATAATTTCTGTGGTATACCTTTTGTTACCCTCTTTATCTTCCCATTGCCTGGTCTGTAACCTGCCTTCCACATACAACTGACTCCCTTTTCTCAGGTATTTCTCGGCCAGCTCCGCACGCTGATGCCACAGTACTACATTGTGCCATTCCGTGCGCTCGATGGTTTCACCCGACTTGTTTTTAAAGTAATCATTCGTTGCCAGCGAAACGCGCGCCAGCTTAGTGCCACTCTCAAGCGTTCGTATATCAGGATCTTTTCCAAGATTTCCCAATAAAATAACTTTGTTTACTCCTGCCATAACTTAATTTTTTCTGTTAATAATATGTTTTTCGACACTAAAGTAGTGTTTTTTTATCTTTTGTCCAAATTTTAACCTGATAAACCGGCTGCAAAAAACAGGCTGAGGTCAAAATAATGCTTTTAAAGGAAGCCGGGGTTAAAAATATGAAAAAAAACGCAGCCGGATCTGTCCGGCATGGCTGAAGTTTCCGAAAAAAGCGTGGATTGTTCCCGTGAGAACCCCAAAATCATACTGACCAGCCACGCCCTGATGTTTATGGTTCAGAACTGCCCCTTGGGTACAAGGAGTTAAGCCTGTGTAAAAACCGCTCCACCAGTTTCGGCTTTGCCATCTTTTCAAAATGCTCGAGATCGGTTAAGATAAACCGGTCCTTTAAGGATGCAAGGGCACACTCCGGTGCATCCAGCACAAACAATTGAGCATGAATCCGCTGATGCGAAAGCTTGTGCGGCCGCAAGCGAATCAGGGCGCGCACAACAGGAGCCTCGTGGCAAGATAGCAGGGAGGTGAATCCTTCGTGCGCTAGCACCTCCTGTTCAGCAAGCTCTTTTTGGGATTCCAGCAGGGGAAACTCAAACAGGTGCTTCCAAATGTCGTTCGACGTTCGCTGATGTGCAAAAAACACAGGATTGGACCGGCACGAGGGAGGCTGAATATACAAGTAGGTAAAGAACCTGTCACGGACCGGCAGTTTTTTTGTGCGTACCGGATATTGATCAACGGTATTTTTTTGAAAAGCCTGGCATGTTTCGTTAAAAAAACAATTCAGGCAGTCCGGATTGTTTGGTTTGCAAATAAGTGAGCCAAAATCCATCATTGCCTGGTTAAAGTCGCCCGGCCGGTCATGCGGGATGAGTTCACCGGCCAGCTGTGTAAAAGTTCTGGTGGCTTTTATGGTGTGCAGGGGGTGGGGTACGGTGTAAACCCTGGCCAGAACACGGCAAACATTGCCGTCGATGGCAGGCACAGCTTCGTTGAACATAATGGAGGCGATGGCCGCAGCCGTATAATCACCCACACCTTTCAGTTTTTTCAGGTCCCGGCTGTTACCGGGAAAGTTTCCGCTATGCCTGCTGACGATATCACGTGCAGCCTCATGCATATTGCGGGCTCTTGAATAATAGCCCAGACCCTGCCAGAGCCTGAGTACTTGTTCTTCAGAAGCGGCTGCCAGGGAATACACATCAGGGAAGGCGTCAAGAAAGCGGTAATAATAGGACAGGCCCTGTTCAACGCGCGTTTGCTGAAGGATTACCTCCGAAACCCAAAGCCGGTAAATATCTCCCGTGCCACGCCAGGGAAGGCTTCTTCGATTCATATCGTACCAGGAAAGCAGTCTGCGGGTAAAGTCCATAAGTGCATCCAAAAGTAATCACAAAAGCGTTACTCTATTCTAATTAGTTGAGCTAAAAATGATTATTTTATTTTTTTAATAAAAGAAAAGAATTATCTTTGCAAGCCTAAAACATAGAAAAAACGATTCTAATTACCTTATAACCAAAAAAATAAAGAATTATGACTAAAGCTGAAATCGTAAATGAAATTGCCGCAAAAACTGGCATTGAGAAAGTAGCTGTTCAAGCCACTGTCGAATCATTCATGACTGCCGTGAAGAACTCGCTTGTTAAGGGAGAAAACGTTTACCTGAGAGGATTTGGCAGTTTTATCATTAAAGAAAGAGCAGAAAAAACAGGAAGGAACATTTCAAAAAACACCAGCATCGTTATTCCTGCTCATTGCATTCCTGCCTTTAAACCCGCCAAGGAGTTTGTAAACGAAGTGAAGGCTTCCGTTAAATTATAATCAGGCAATTGGTTAAACCGGGTTTCATGCCCAACAGTGCGTTATAGTAAAGGAGAAAAACCATGCCAAGCGGAAAAAAGAGAAAACGACATAAAATGGCCACCCACAAGCGCAAAAAGCGCCTGCGGAAAAACAGGCACAAGAAGAAGTAATGCCTTACGGGAAACACCTTGCCTGTATTCTTTTCCTGCAACAGATTACATAGTACCCCGGGGTATTATGTAATTTTGTTATGATTAGCGGGAATACCGACTTCTACACCCTTCCTTCCTATCACTGAACTGATGGAATGTAACGTTAAAGTATCTTCATTGTGAACAAAGAACTGATTATAAACTCTGGCACTTCAGAGGTTGTCATGGCTTTGCTCGAGGATAAACGGCTTGTGGAGCTGCATCGCGAGCGAAGAAACAACAACTACTCTGTCGGGGACATTTACCTTGGAAAGGTCAGAAAAATCATCTCGGGGCTTAATGCTGCCTTTGTTGACGTAGGATATGAGAAGGATGCCTTTTTACATTATCTCGACCTGGGAAGCCAGGTCAACAGCCTGAACAAGTATACCAAGCTTGCCATGGCCGGCAAAACAAGGATACTTCCCATGGAAAAGTTTCACCTTGAAAAGGAAATTGAGAAAACAGGGAAAATTTCCGAGGTTCTTACCACCAACCAGCCGATACTTGTTCAGATTGCCAAAGAACCCATTTCAACAAAAGGACCGCGCATCACCAGTGAGCTGTCGCTGGCCGGAAGGTATCTTGTGCTGGTACCCTTTTCAGACCGGATTTCCGTATCGCAAAAG
Organism: Bacteroidales bacterium; assembly: GCA_031323845.1. Classification (GTDB taxonomy): domain Bacteria; phylum Bacteroidota; class Bacteroidia; order Bacteroidales; family UBA7960; genus PUPG01. The sequence goes on from JAVIYP010000005.1 coordinate 37,759, forward strand.
ATACAGAACAATGAGGAGAAAAGCCGTCTGAAGCGCCTTGTGCAAAGCATAAAACCAAAAAATTTCGGTGTCATCATAAGAACCGTGGCCGAAGGAAAGATGGTTGCCGACCTTATCGCCGACCTGAACCAGCTGGTTGACAAATGGTACAGCATTGCCGAAAAGCTGGCATCCTCAAAGCCTCCCCGAATCATACAGGGCGAACTAAACCGGTCTTCTGCTATCTTGCGCGATCTGCTGAACGAGTCGTTCAATAACATTCATGTTAACGACCCCCTGGTCTATGAAGAGCTGAAAGAGTATATCAAAACCATTGCCCCCGACAAGGCCGACATTCTGAAAATCCACAAGGGAAAGATCAATGTTTTCGATCATTTCGGGGTTGAAAAACAGATTAAAGGATCCTTCGGCAAAGTAGTATCCATAAAAGGCGGAGCCTACCTGGTTATTGAACATACGGAGGCGCTGCATGTGATTGATGTAAACAGCGGACAACGTATCAGCAGTGAGAACACCCAGGAGGACAATGCCCTGGAGGTCAACCTGGAAGCGGCTGCCGAAATTGCCAGGCAACTGAGGCTCCGTGACATGGGTGGGATCATTGTGGTTGACTTTATCGACATGGTGCAGGCCGCCAACCGGCGGAAGCTGTACGAAAAGATGAAGGAGGAAATGAAAAAGGACAGGGCAAAGCATAACGTGCTTCCGCCCAGCAAATTTGGCCTTGTACAGATAACACGGCAGCGGGTAAGGACCGAAACAAGCGTGGAAACACTTGAAAAATGCCCTGCTTGTGACGGTACCGGAAAAATCAAACCCAGCATCATCTATATTGATGAAATTGAAAGCAACCTGCGTTATCTGATCAGGGAACAGAACGAAAAGTCACTCACCCTCCGCGTACATCCTTTCATATATGCCTACCTGACGAAAGGCATGATATCACAAAGACTGAAATGGTTCTTTAAATATAAAAAATGGATCCGGGTTTATCCTTCAACATCCTACCACTTTCTCGAATACCGGTTTTTTAACAAACTGGATGATGAAATCAAGCTATGATGCTGCCGTTTGTTAAACAAACCCGGTAAATGGCGGAAAATATGTCAACCCAAAAAGAAAACCGACAGTCAGGCAGGACGGCATTAAGCGAGAAAGCCCGCAAGTACTGTGCCTATGCGGAAAGATGCACCTGGGATGTCAGGCAGAAGCTGATGCGTCTCGGAGCATCAGGGCATGATATCACCGACATCATCGGGGAGCTGGTTGAGGAGGGATACCTCGACGACTCGCGTTTTGCCGCATTTTTTGCCACGGGAAAGTTTCGCAACAACCGGTGGGGGAAACAAAAAATCAGAGCCGAACTTTTAAAGCGGGGGATAACAGAGCAGGTGATCCGGCAAGCCCTGGCAACCATTGATGATGAAGCCTACGACAACTGCCTGCGTTGGCTCATTGACAAAAAGAATGCCGGGCTGGACAGGAAGAACGCCCGGGATGCCGGCACAAAAATTGTTGCCTATTGTGTACAAAAAGGCTTTGAGGCGGACCATGTCATCCGTTTGCTTGATGAGATGAGGCAATCCTAACCAGTACACCGTGTTTCAAGCAACTTAACGAACAGCAGCTGCAGGAGCAAAAACAAAAAAATGACCATAATGATACACAGTGATCACATAAAGGATTTGTTTAAGAGGCTTGACGCCCTGAGGAGGTTTCTTTGACCTTGACGGGAAACAAAAAGAGATAGACGAACTTCAAAAACTTACAGAAACGGAGGGGTTCTGGGACCAGCCCCAGGAGGCACAAAAGCAGTTGAAGCACATCAGCGGTTTGAAAAAGTGGGTGGAGCGCTTTGAGGAATGCCGGCAAAAACTCGAGGACCTGAATGTGTTGTATGAGTTTTTTCAGGAAGGAGAGGGCTCTGAAGACGAAGTCAGGCGACAGTACCAGGAAACCGTTAAGGTTTTGGAGGATCTGGAGTTCAAAAAGATGCTGAATAAGGAAGAAGACCGGCTTAGTGCCATTCTTTCGGTCAATTCGGGCGCCGGGGGCACAGAAAGCCAGGACTGGGCCGAAATGCTGATGCGCATGTACCTGCGCTGGGCCGAACGCAACGGATACACAGCCAAGCTGCTTGACCAGCAAGAAGGCGACGGCGCCGGTATTAAAAGCGCATCCATTGAAATTGAAGGCGAATACGCCTACGGCTACCTGCAGGGAGAAAACGGAGTCCACCGCCTCGTCAGGCTCTCGCCTTTTGATGCCAACCACAAACGACACACCTCCTTTGCTTCCGTCTATGCCTATCCGGTTGTTGATGATCATTTCGATATTGAGATCAATCCTGCGGATCTCAGCTGGGACACGTTCAGATCGAGCGGCCCGGGAGGCCAGAACGTCAACAAGGTGGAAAGCGCCGTACGCGTCAGGCATGCACCCTCCGGGCTGGTCGTAGAATGCCAGGAGACACGCTCGCAGGCTCAAAACCGTGAAAAGGCCATCACCATGCTGAAATCACAGCTCTACGAACTGGAGCTGAGAAAAAAACGGGAAAAAATTGAAGCGCTTGAAAGCACAAAGAAAAAAATCGAATGGGGCTCGCAAATAAGAAGCTATGTCTTCCATCCCTATAAAATGGTAAAAGACCTGCGCACCAATGTTGAAACCTCAAACGTGCAACAAGTCATGGACGGAGATCTTGATGATTTTATCAAAGCGTATCTCATGGAATTTGCCTGATGACCGGTTCTGTCGCAGCAAAAAAAGCCATCGTCCTGACAGCCAAAGCCTTAAACAACAACCTTAATAGTTAGTGGAGATAGCCCTTATTTATTTCCTGTAAAACAAGCACATAAAGCTTGCTTGTTTATAACTTTTCTCTTTTGTTGAAAACATGCCGTGCATTTTCTTTTTTTGTTTTATAATTTCGCTGTTACGTCTTCACCAAATGGTTTTCATAATTTTCCCGGGATAAGGTTTGGGGTTCTGCCCCGGGGAAATCAACGGCAAATTTTTAAAGAATATGGGCAGCAACAAGACTATGGAACACGCACAGCAAGGACAAAGCCAGCAACCGGAAACCGGAAATATTTACGATCAGGTCCTGGACAACAGAACTCAGCCACAGGCTGAAACGAAGCAGGATGTGCTGATGTTCCCTGAAGACAATGATCATCCGCTGGTTAAATTCGACTACGACACTGCCCTGAAAAAAGCCACTGCCTATTTTAACGGAGACACTCTTGCTGCCGGAGTGTGGGTCAACAAGTACGCATTAAAGGATTCTGAGGGCAACCTTTACGAACAGACACCCGACGACATGCACCGCCGCATTGCCCGGGAGATTCATCGTATCGAAAAAAAATATCCTGATCCGCTTTCAGAAGACACTCTTTTCAATTTGCTGAAAGACTTCAAATACATTGTGCCCCAGGGCAGTCCGATGGCCGGCATAGGCAATCCTTTCCAGATTGGATCGCTCTCGAATTGTTTCGTTATCGGCAACAAAGGCACTGCCGATTCTTACGGGGGCATCATGAAGCTGGATGAAGAACAGGTACAGCTCATGAAAAGACGCGGTGGCGTCGGGCACGACCTTTCGCATATTCGTCCCAAAGGCAGTCCGGTTAAAAACAGTGCGCTGACCTCAACAGGTCTTGTACCCTTCATGGAGCGCTATTCCAATTCCACCCGTGAAGTGGCCCAGGACGGACGTCGCGGTGCGCTTATGCTGACAGTGTCCGTTAAACACCCTGATGCTGAAGGCTTTATTGACGCAAAGCTGGAACAGGGAAAAGTGACCGGTGCCAACGTTTCCGTAAAAATCACCGATGATTTCATGCAGGCCGTGGTTAACGACGATGATTTCGTGCAGCAGTACCCCATTCATTCCAGTAAGCCGAAATACATAAAGAAGATCAAAGCCAGGGAGTTGTGGAACAAGATCGTGCACAATGCGTGGAAATCAGCTGAACCGGGCATTCTGTTCTGGGACACCATAATACGGGAATCCGTGCCCGACAGTTATGCGGATCATGGTTTTAACACCGTTTCGACAAATCCCTGCGGTGAAATACCGCTTTGTCCCTATGACAGCTGCCGTCTGCTGGCCATCAACCTTTACGGCTACGTGAAACATCCCTTCACGAATAAAGCCAGCTTTGACTTCGAGCTGTTCAAAGAACATGTTGCCCATGCGCAACGCATGATGGATGACATCATTGACCTTGAGCTTGAGAAAATCGACAACATCCTAAGAAAAATTGAAGCAGACCCGGAGGAAGCGGGGGTTAAGGAAGTAGAGCGTAACTTATGGTTAAAGATCCGGAATAAGTGCATTGAAGGCCGGCGTACAGGGATCGGCATTACCGCCGAAGGGGATATGCTTGCCGCCCTTGGTTACAGGTATGGCACCAATGAAGCCACCGACTTTTCTGTGAAGGTTCATAAAACATTAGCTCTTGAGGCCTACCGCTCATCCGTAAGGCTGGCCGCCTCCAGGGGCGCTTTCCCGCTCTATGACAGCAAAAAAGAAGAAACCAACCCCTTCATACAACGGCTAAGGGAGGCCGACCCGGAACTTTACCAGGAAATGCTGACCAGCGGCAGGCGCAACATCGCACTGCTGACCATAGCGCCAACAGGCAGCGTCTCCATTCTGACCCAAACCACCTCAGGTATTGAGCCTGTGTTCATGGTTGCTTACAAGCGAAGAAGAAAAGTAAATCCGAACGATAAAAATGTCCGTGTTGATTTTGTTGATGAAGTAGGCGATCACTGGGAGGAATATAATGTGTTCCATCACAAGTTCTTTGACTGGCTTACTATTAACAATTTTGATGTGGAGGAAGTGAAGCACATGAAAGACGCTGAACTGCAGGACATCATTCACAGGTCTCCTTACTACAAGGCTACCGCAAACGATGTTGACTGGGTGGCCAAGGTCCACATGCAGGGTGCTGTCCAGAAATGGGTTGATCACTCCATCAGCGTCACCGTTAATGTGCCCGGAGACGTCACTGAAGAGCTGGTGGGAGAGATTTATAAAACCGGTTGGGAAAGTGGCTGTAAAGGCATTACGGTGTATCGTGACGGATCACGCTCAGGAGTCCTGGTAAAAGACAGCAAAAAAGACAAGCACAAGGAATTCAAGGAGACAGAGGCGCCCAAAAGGCCCAAGGTGCTTGAAGCAGAAATCGTTCGTTTCAATAATGACACTGAAAAATGGGTTGCTGTTGTAGGACTGCTCCACGATCGCCCTTATGAAATTTTCACCGGGAAAGCAGACGGTTTCTACCTGCCCCCGGATATTGTCAAAGGCTGGGTAATTAAAAACAAACTCGAGACAGGAGAAAAACGCTACGATTTCCAGTTTCAGGACAAAGACGGCTATAAAGTGACCATCGAAGGGCTGTCGCGCTCCTTTCACAAGGAATACTGGAACTATGCCAAGCTGATCTCCGGGGTGTTGCGCCATGGTATGCCGATCCCGTCGGTTGTTGACGTAATTGAGGACCTCAGCTTACACAGTGATCGCCTGCATACCTGGAAGAACGGCGTGGCCCGTGCCCTGAAAAAGTTCATAGCTGACGGCACAAAAGCCAAAGGCCGCATCTGTAACAACTGCAACCAGGATTCAGTAATTTACCAGGAAGGATGCCTGACGTGCACTTCCTGCGGTGAAAGCAAGTGCGGATAATTTGTATTTTCTGTTTAGCCCAGGTAGATAAACTCCCCTACTCCAATGGGGATGTTGAATATATACCATACAAAGAGCAGTACCACCCACATAATGAACAGGATCACCGCGTAGGGCACCAGCATTGACACAATGGTTCCTATGCCGATGTTCTTGTTGTATTTATGTATCCAGCCCAGCAGCAGCGGGAAATAAACGTACAGCGGGGTAACGCAGTTCGTGATGGAGTCGCCGATGCGGTACATCAGCTGAACAAAAGCGGGGCTGTAATTCAGCTGTGCCAGCATCGGAATAAAGATGGGGGCAAATATGGCCCATTTTGCCGAACCGCTGCCGAGAAAGATGTTCAGCACCGCCACCAGTATCATAAACACAATAAAGAGCAGAGGCCCTGTCAGACCGGTTGATTTCAGAAAGTCTGCCCCGGTAATGGCCAGTATGGTGTCAAGGTTCGACCAGCTGAAGAGGTTGATGAACTGGGCCACGATAAGCATAAGCACGATATAGCCGGACAGTTCTTTCATGCCATGCTCCATTTGCTGCAGTATGTCGTTGGGCTTTTTGATGGCGCCTACTGCCTTGCCATAGAAGTATCCCGGAATGGCAAAGGCAAAGAACAATATTGGTATAAGACCTCTCAGGAAGGGAGAGGGCACCAGTCCGCCGGTTTCCTGGTTTCGCAGCGGGGCACCGGTGGGGGCTACCAGGAGAATGATCACAACCGCATACACCAGGAAGGCCCATCCGGCGCGTTTCAGTCCCCTGTGTTCATCGGGCGACAAGGTGCCATCATGCACTTCATGGTCAAATGCACCCAGGATCTCGAACCTGGCCGCACGCGGGATGGTGTAGCGCTTTGCAATAAATGCGCCGCCGAAGGCAAGCAGCACCGTGGAGGCTATCATAAAATACCAATTGGCCGTGGCGCTCACCTCCTGGCCACCGGGCATGTGCTGGGTTATTTCGGTACTGATACCCGCCAGCAACACGTCGGTACCGGCAATAAAGAAGTTTGCCGTAAAGCCTGCTGTTGCTCCCGCATAGCCCGCAATCAGTCCGGCGATGGGATTAAGCCCCATCTGGGTAAAGATCAGGGCTGCTATGGGCGGCACGATCACAATGCCGGCATCAGAACCAATATTTCCGCATGCCCCAATGATGAAGATCACGGGCAGGACCACCTTTTTGGGCACCGAAAAAGCCACCGTTCGCAAGGCTACGGCCAGCAATCCGCTGCGCTCAGCAATGGAAACCCCCATGAGCATTACCAATACCAGGCCAAAGGGAGCAAAATGGGCAAAGTTGGTAACCACCTCCTGTAAAAAACGACGCAGTCCTTCACCGGAGATCAAATTCTCAGCTTCCACCAGTGAGCCGTCGTCGGGATGAATGGCGCTGACACCAAACATCGCCGTTACCCAGCTCAACGCAATGATGAGCACACAAATCCAGACAAAAATCCAGAAAGGGTGCGGCAGCTTATTCCCCATGCGCTCTATCCACCTTAATATGCCGTTGGAGGTTTCACCGGTTGAATTCTCCGGCGACTTTGTTTCATTTACAGCTTTGGCAGTCTGCCTGTCTTTGTCGTTCTGTGCCATAATAATCCTTTATTGATGAAATCATTTGCGTTACGAAAAACATACCGGATAACTCACGTATTTTGCCGGCCTTACAGGTATGGGCAAAAATACTATTTTCGGTGAAACACAGGGTTTTTTTTTACTAATCATAAAAAAACCCGGTGCCTGGGCACCGGGTTTTTCAGAAGGAATACGAAAATGGTTATTCGTCTTCTTTTTGCTCTTCCTCATAAGCCTTAAGCAGCTGATCCTGAACATCTGAAGGCACCTGCTGATACTCGGCAAACTTCATTCCGTAAGTTGCACGACCTGAGGTCAGCGAGCTGAGGCTTGTTGAATAGCGGTTCATTTCTGCGAGAGGAACCTTGGCCTTGATCCGCTGATAATTGCCCTCGCTTTCCATACCCATGATCAGCGCACGACGGCCCTGAAGGTCGGTCATCACATCACCCATTTTCTCTTCGGGAACCATCACCTCTACATCATAAATAGGTTCCATAATCTTTGGACCGGCATTTTTAAAGGCATCTTTAAAAGCATTTCGGCCTGCCAGTTTGAATGAAATCTCGTTAGAGTCAACCGGATGCATTTTCCCATCATAGATGTTGACAATGATATCGCGGGCATAAGACCCTGTCAGAGGCCCTTCTTCCATTTTTTCCATCACCCCTTTAAGGATGGCCGGCATAAACCGCGCATCGATCGATCCGCCAACGATGCAGTTATTAAACACCAGTTTCCCTCCCCAGGGCAAGTCATGCACGTCCTGTTTTCTTACAGGGAATTCGGTCTGATTGGGTTTTCCTTCCTCATAAGGCTCTATCATCATAAAGACCTCGCCAAACTGGCCGGCACCACCCGATTGTTTCTTGTGGCGATAGCTTGACTTTGCATCTTTGGTGATGGTTTCGCGGTAGGGTATTTTCGGCGAGAAAAATTCCACGTCAATCTTATGCAGGTGTTCCAGCATCCACTTGGCCACGTTCAGATGCATTTCGCCCTGACCTGAAAGGATCATCTGCTTGAGCTCTTTCGATTGTTCAAACAGCAGCGTGGGGTCAATGTTGTTCATTTCCCTGAGCACGGTGCCAAGCTTTTCCTCATCACCGGTGGTTTTGGCTTTGACGGCCATTCTGTATTTCGGATTCGGAAATACGATGGGCGTCACTGTTACACCCTGATTTTTGGATCCGGTGAGGGTGTTGTTGGTGTTGGTGTCTTTCAGCTTTATGGTCGCGGCAATGTCGCCAGGCATGATTTTCTCAATTTTTTGCCTGTTCTTGCCGGCCACCAGGAAGAGTTGTGAAAGGCGTTCTTTTGATGACGTCTGGGAGTTGATCAGGTCGGCCGATTCGGCAACGGCGCCCTCATAAACCTTAAAGAACGAAAGTTCGCCCAGGTGGGGCTCAACGGCGGTTTTGAATACGAATACCACCGGGTCTTTCTTTTCGTCAAAGCCGAACTCATTGCCCTTTTCATCCCTGGTCGTTTCCACTTCGCTTGGCGCGGGAAGGTTTTCGGTGATGAATTCCATAAAGCGCAAGACGCCCTGGTTGTTTTTTGCAGAAGCACACATGATCGGGAACATCGTGCGCGTGGCGATACCAAGGTTGATCCCTTTCGCCAGTTCTTCTCCGGAAAGGGTTCCGTTTTCAAAGAACGCTTCCATCAAAGCTTCATCACTCTCAGCAGCCGCTTCAATGATGGCGTTGCGGTATTCTTCAGCCTTATCCGCTTCATCTGCAGGGATCTCGGCCTCTTCTGCTTTTCCGCCGCCGACCGGAAACTTAAGCAGTTTCATCTTGAGAACATCAACAACACTGTCAAATCCGTGTCCTGCATTTACCGGGTATTGGGCAATCATTACCCGCTCGCCGAACTGTGCTTTCATTTGCCGGACAGCCTCATCGAAGTTGGCCTTTTCATGCTCCAGCTGGTTCATCAGGAACACAATGGGTTTATCCATAGCCTTGACGTGCCGCCAGGTAATCTCTGTTCCAACCTCCACGCCATTCTGGGAGTTAATCAGCATCACTGCAGTATCTGCCACTTTCAGTGCAGCAATCACCTCTCCGATAAAGTCGTCGAAGCCGGGTGCATCAATGATGTTTATTTTTTTTCCTGCATGTTCGGCATACATTACGGTTGAGCTGACAGAAGCCTGTCGTTCAAGTTCTACCTCCCGGTAATCCGAAACCGTGTTCTTGTCATCCACGGTACCCCTTCTTTTAATTATGCCGCCCTCAAACAGCATAGCCTCGGCAAGGGTGGTTTTTCCTGCCTTGGCGCCACCAACGAGGGCAATATTCTTTAATTCACTGGTCTGATAAACTTTCATGATACTTGTACGATATTAAAGGGTTATATTAGTATTGATTGTTCGTTCTCTGTTGATTGCCAGTTCTCTGTTTTTTGACAACTGGAGCTTCCCTGGGCAGCCATTTCCGGGAGCGGCCAAAGTTAAGAAAAAAAGCCGGACGCCGTGATAAAAAACAAAAATAAATGGTGCTTAACTGCCTATATGGCAAATGATACCAGTTTAAGGAAGTCGTTTACCCGGGTCCTGATATCTTCCTGGTTGATTTCTGACAGCCTTTTGGTGCCGAATTTTTCCACAACGAAGCTGGCCAGGGCGGAGCCATATATTACGGCTTTTTTCATGTTTTCGAACGAAACATCGCCGGTTTTGGTGAGATACCCCATAAAGCCTCCGGCGAATGCGTCTCCTGCACCTGTAGGGTCCTTTACTTCTTCAAGCGGAAGGGCCGGTGCGTGGAAGATCTGCTCTCCATAAAAGAGTAACGCCCCGTATTCTCCCCGCTTAACAATGACGATGCGCGGCCCCCTGGCCTGAATGCTGCGGGCAGCGCGCACCAGCGAGTATTCTCCCGACAACTGTCGCGCTTCTTCTTCATTTACCGCAAGGACATCCACCATGCCAATCACCTCCAACAGGTCATCCAGGGCGGTGTTCATCCAGAAATTCATGGTGTCCATGCAAATGAGCTGCGGATGGCCGGCTATCTGTTGTATCACTTTTTTCTGAATGCACGGTGTGAGGTTGCCCAGCATGACAAAACGGCTGTTGCGGTAATGTGAGGGCAAGACCGGATCAAAGCCCGCAAGCACATTAAGTTCGGTACATAGCGTGTCGCGGTTGTTCATGTTGTTGTGATAGCGACCCGACCAGAAAAACGTTTTTTCTTCGGGTATGATTTTAATCCCTGAGATATCAATGTTTCGTTTGATGAAAACGTCAAGAAATTTTTGCGGGAAATCGCCGCCCACAATGGAGACCAGGCGTACATCATTCGTAAGGTGGCTGGCGGCCAACCCTATATAGGTCGCCGCACCTCCCAGGATTTTCCCGGACTTGTCAGAACATGTTTCTACCCGGTCAAAGGCGACCGTGCCGACTACCAGTAAACTCATGTTATTTGTGGATTTTTACAAGGGTTTCTGCAACCCGTTTCCCAAGGCCCCGTCCTTTTTCGATAAACCCCGGGTGGATGGGCTCATCGTAGGGGAAAAACTGATTTCCGCGGATGGCAGATGCCCCGAAAGGTGTGGACCAGTCAGGCCCTCCTATCACAATCATATTAAAGATAAGCATCGACTGCAACAGGTTCATCTGGGTGATCTCTTCGCCCGCCGACACTCCGCCGGCCGTTACAAAGGCAGCCCCCAGCTTGTTTTTGAGCGGCTGCCCCTCGAAAGGCCATGAAGCAATGAACTCAGCTATCCTGGGAGAAACATTGGCGTTGTACACCGGGCTTCCGACAATAATGGCACCGGCCTGCAAGACCTCTTCAATACTGATCTCATCAACGGACCTGAGCACTACCGTAACACCTTCAACGGAAAGGGCCCCTTCCTCTACGGCTTTGGCCATGATTTCGGTATTTCCTGTCTCGCTGTGATATACGATCAGCACGGTGGGCTCAACGGCCCACAATGCAGTAGCCAAAAACAGCGTCATGATACCTGAGCAAACTGTTTTCATCATTGGACTATTGTTTTTAGTTGTTATTCCACCGTAACGGACTTGGCAAGGTTTCGGGGCTGATCGACGTTACAGCCGCGCAACACTGCGATATGGTATGAAAGAAGCTGCAGGGGAATGGTTGCCAGAAGCGGCACAAGCGCTTCATCCGTGTCGGGGATCTCAATGACATAATCCGCAATGTTCCGCACTACCATATCGCCTTCTGTGACCACAGCAATAATAACGCCTTTGCGGGCTTTCACTTCCTGAATATTGGTGATCACCTTTTCGTAATTTCCTTTCCTGGTGGCCACGACAACCACAGGCATTTGTTCGTCAATCAGGGCAATAGGCCCATGTTTCATTTCCGCTGCAGGATAACCCTCGGCATGTATGTATGAAATCTCCTTAAGCTTCAACGCCCCTTCCAGGGCAACGGGAAAGTTATAACCCCTGCCCAGGTAAAGGAAGTTCCGTGCATGCTGGAAAATTTCGGAAAGTTTCAGGATCTGGTCGTTTACCTCCAATGCCTTTTCAACCTTGTCGGGTATCGACTCCATTTCGCTGAGCATCTGAAAGTAACGCGATTTTGCTATGCTTCCTTTTTTCTCAGCCACCAGCAGTGCCATCAGGGTAAGTATGGTAACCTGGGCCGTGAAGGCCTTGGTGGAGGCCACACCTATCTCCGGTCCGGCATGGGTGTACGACCCGGCGTGGGTGGCCCGCGCTATCGACGAGCCAACTACATTACAGATACCCAGAATAGTAGCGCCTTTTGACTTGGCCAGCTCCAGGGCGGCCAATGTGTCGGCCGTTTCACCCGACTGGCTGATGGCAATCACCACATCATCTTCATAAATCACAGGATAACGATACCTGAACTCTGAGGCATATTCAACCTCTACGGGGATCCGGGCAAGATCTTCAAACAGGTACTCTCCGACAAGACCTGCATGCCATGAAGTTCCACAGGCTATGATGATGACCCTTTTGCAGTTCATGAGCTTTTGCTCATAATCAATAATACCGCCAAGAGATATTTTTCCGGTGCGTGCATTCAGGCGCCCCCTCATGCTGTCCTTTATGCTTCGCGGCTGCTCATAGATCTCCTTGAGCATAAAATGCGGAAAGCCGCCTTTTTCAATGGCAGACAGCTGCATCTCCAAATGAACGATGTAAGGGGTTTTGTCTTTGTTTTTGATGGTTTTCACCCTGAGGTTTCCGTGCCTCGGTACAATGGCGATCTCCTCATCTTCGAGATACACTACGTCCTTGGTATATTCTACTATGGGTGAGGCATCAGAAGCAATAAAGTACTCGCCTTCGCCAATGCCGATGACCAGGGGACTGCCCTTTTTTGCCACGATGAGCTTGTCGGGGTCTTCCCTGTCAATCACTACAATGGCATACGCTCCTACCACCTGGTTCAACGCGAGCCTAACGGCCTCATCAAGACTGATTTGCTCATTAAGCTGGATGTCTTCGATAAGATGGACGAGGACTTCTGTGTCTGTTTCGCTTTTAAACAGATATCCCCGGTTCATGAGCTCGGCCTTCAGGGCTCCGTAGTTTTCAATAATCCCGTTATGGATTATAGCAATCTTTTCTGAAGGGCTGAAATGGGGGTGGGCGTTCAGTTGATTCGGTTCACCGTGGGTAGCCCAGCGGGTATGCGCAATGCCGGTAGTGCCAGAAGTATGCTGACCCTGCATCTGCTGTTCCAGCTCAGAAACTTTCCCCTGTGTTTTGTATAGATTTAACCCGCCATCCAGCAACGCCATACCGGCACTGTCGTATCCACGGTATTCCAGCCTGTACAGCCCTTTGATCAGAATGTGGTAAGCTTCCCTGGGGCCGATATAACCGACAATTCCACACATATGCTAATGAGTTAATCGAACACTGAATAATAGATAACCAGCTGCATGGGTTTTTCCGACCGGCCGGGACCATGCACCACTACCCTGCTCAGATCTTCGGCCGCACCCGAAACCACCAGGGCAAGCCCGTTGTTTGAATGAAACCCATCCATAACCTGTTGTATGTACTTTGTGATATTAAAGGAGTATTGCTGTTTGGTAGCGTTGTAAGCACCTCCAAAATAATTGATGCCTACAAAATAGTCGGCCATAAACTCCAGTTCTTCGTCCTCCGAGATCATCAGTAAAAGCAGCCGGTTGGTAACGGGAAGCAGATCGGTGGAAAAGTCTTGCTGAACCGGCACTACCAGTTCCGCCCTGTTGATAACCAGGCGCGGCAGGTCTTTTAAATCATCCAGAAAGGGTATGTAAATGTTGGCCCGGAGCACGCCGAGTGACTGGAGGAACAACAGGGAGTCCCCCATCTGCATGTCCTGTTCCTGCACCTGAAGCCTAAGCGACTCTTCAGCATGATCATAGCCAAAATGCTCAACCCTGGTACTCCGGTTGGCGAATTCGTTGATCGGGAAACGCTGCATGCGGTTAATGGTGTCACCGCGGTTGTGGTAATACAGCTCAACAGAGGTAGTGGTGGCTATCATGTTAAGCATGAACAGCGACCCCATGTCTTTTATATTCTCATCAACGGTGATATACAGGCCTTTAAACTCTTCCAGGTAGTTTGGAACGTTGACAAATGCGTCGGTGCCGTTGGCGTCAATGAATTTTTGTCCGAACTCATCCGAAAGACGGATGCGCATTTGCGGGGGAAACATAATGGAGTCAATCATGACACTGTCAAGAGGTGCCGGCAGAAACTCAACGCCAAAAGGGTTTTTAGTGATTGGCTTCGGGTGATGCGGGATTTCCAGTGACGCATACAGGGTGTCTTTCTCAGGAAAGTTTTCCGCCAGTTCATAAACTTTCAGCGTAAGCTTATCTGCCAGCGATCCATAATATCTTCCGGTATAGTTGAGCACCAGGTACACCGAATCCAGGATGGGATGGTCACCGAGGCTCAGGTTGTTCATGGGAAGGCGGGTTTCGGTGTAGATGCTGGCTCTTGTTTTGCCGAACACCGGGTCGTTCAGCACACCCAGGGCGTTCATGAAACTGAAGTTTGTCGCAAGGTTCTCATCCTCGAGCGTTATAGCGCTGATAGTCAGGGTGTCTGTTGTATGCAGAGATGCCTGGGTGTCGATAAGATCCAGGCCAATATCATTGGACTCCGAACAGGAAAAAAAGATGATCAGGCCAATGAAACTGACAAACAGTACAGGTATTGATGTGAAAAAAACCCCGCTACCACGGGGGTTATTGGAAGTTTTCAAGACTCAACAAATGTTTTTGAACGATTCGATTACTTCTAACAAAGCAAACGCAAAGGTAGTAATAATTTATTGTTCCAAAATGGATTCTGACACCAGTACTTCGTCATAAAAATTGTTATATGCGTCGATATAGGTGTCCGTGTCATGAAATTCCAGCAAGGGTTTGCCCAGTCCCCTGGCATATGTTTCAAGCTCAGGGTTGATTTCTTTATCTCCGAATATGATGCCGTCCGAATAATCCATAGCCAGTTTGCCGAGGTTTATGAAGGTCGGGTCATCGAATTGTTTCAGCAGCGCAGCGTCAACGCCTTTGGTTTTCATTTTTTTCGGCATTTCCGCTCCGAGGCTGCCGGGGAAATCATCATTATATATGGAATAGATGACTTTGGCGTCGGAGAACATGGGGTTGTCCTTAAGCACCACTTTGAGGAAAAAAGGCATCAGGCCGGTGAACCACCCGTGGCAATGCACCAGGTCAGGAGCCCAACCAAGTTTTTTAACCGTTTCCACCACCCCGCGGGTAAAAAAGATGGCACGCTCATCGTTGTCTTCGAAGTACTGGCCATTTTTGTTGGTAAGGGTGAACTTCCGCTGGAAGAAGTCTTCGTTGTCAATAAAGTAAATCTGCATCCGCGCCGATTGAATGGACGCCACCTTGATAATTAAAGGATGGTCGGTGTTGTCAATCACCAGGTTCATTCCTGAAAGGCGAATCACTTCATGCAGCTGGTTGCGGCGCTCGTTTATGCATCCGTAACGGGGCATGAAGGTGCGGATCTCTTTTTTCCGTTCCTGTATTCCCTGTGGCAAGTAACGGCCAATATGACCCATGTGGGTTTCCTTAAGATAAGGGGTTATTTCCTGCTGAACAAACAGAACTTTAGGCTTTTCCATAAATTAGTATGCTGTTTACTTAACTTGAATTAGAATATTATGCAAAAGTACACTTTTTTTTGCTATCTTTCAAATAATCCTTATAGCTTTGCGGATTTGTTTTTTCGGTTATTTCGGCAACAGCAGGCGCGCCAAAAAGCCTTATACCCTTATGAATGAGCAAATAAAACTAGCGCCGACTGCTATAATAAGAGCCAATGAACGCCAATCGAAATACAACATTTGGGTTTAATGTACCGGTAACCGTTTATGAAGATTTTTAACAACATTCAAGAGATTTCTGCCTGGACCACCTTTGAGAAAAAGGCGGGCAAAAGCATTGGGTTTGTCCCTACCATGGGAGCCTTGCATCAGGGGCACCTGGCCCTGGTGGAGCAAGCCCGCAAGGAAAACGACCTGGTGGTGTGCAGCATTTTTGTCAATCCGATACAGTTTAACAGGCCTGAAGACCTGGCAACGTATCCGCGCACCCTGGATGAAGACCTGAAGCTGCTGGAGACGGTGCGCTGCGATGCGGTGTTTTGTCCCGAAGTACAGGAAATGTACCCGCATCCTGAACAAAAGAACTATGATTTCGGGACGCTTGACAAGGTGATGGAGGGCAAATACCGCCAGGGACACTTTAACGGTGTGGCCGTTGTGGTTAGTAAGCTGTTCGGCATTGTATCGCCGGACCGTGCCTATTTCGGAAGGAAAGACTTTCAGCAGTTGCAGGTCATCAGGGCGTTGGTTGTTATGGAAGGCCTTGATGTGGAAATCATTGCCTGTCCTACGGTAAGGGAAGAAGACGGTCTGGCGATGAGCAGCCGCAACCGGCGGCTGTCAGCATCACAACGCAGCGAAGCCTCAACTATATACCGGGCGCTGACGGCTGCCCGAAGCATGTATCCTGACGTGCCGCTGCACGACATCCGGGAACGGGTCATCAGCCAGATCAACGCATCACCGGAACTCGAAGTGGAGTATGTGGAGATTGTCCGTGCCGACACCCTGCTGCCCGCGGAAAAGCACACGGATGATGTTGAACTCGTTACATGCGTTGCCGTAAATGCAGGAAACATAAGGCTGATTGATAATATGTCATTAAATTCGTAATTTTGTGAACAAATAGCGCTGTTTTGCATTACTTAAAAACAAATGCCCCGCAAAACAGTTGGCAAAAAGAAAGCATATGCTATTAGAAGTAATGAAGTCGAAAATACACAGGGCTGTGGTAACTGCCGCAGAACTGCATTACATTGGAAGCATCACCATTGATGAAGACCTTATGGATGCCGCCAGTATTATTGAGAACGAGAAGGTGCAGGTGGTCAATGTGAACAATGGCGAACGTCTTGAAACTTACGTCATTAAAGGCAAAAGAGGGAGCGGGGAGGTTTGTCTGAACGGTCCCGCCGCACGAAAAGTTCAGCCCGGCGACGTTGTTATCGTCATTGCTTATGCTTTCATGGAGGCGGAACAGGCAAAACAACACGTTCCGTCCATTATCTTTCCGGACAGCAAGAATAAAATTTAAGCAAGGTTTTGAGAAAAAACTTCAGAAGGTATGCGAGAGTACTTCTTTCGCTGTCGGCAGGTTTGTTATTGCTCTGGCTGATCATGCGCGGCCAGGACCCTGGGCTGCTGCGGAACGAATTTCGCAACGCCAACTACTTCTGGGTGTTTGCTGCCATGGGTTGCGCCATCCTGAGTCACTACATCAGGGCTATACGATGGAACCGCATCATCCGGGCCATGGGGTACAAGACAAAGGATTCCCTGACTTTTTACGCCGTCATGACAGGCTATCTCACCAATCTTGCCGTTCCGCGCATGGGGGAGATAACCCGCTGCGTTACGCTCAGCAAGGCATCCGGAACACCGTTCAGCGCCCTGGCAGGAACCGTGGTGGCAGAAAGGGTGTTTGACTTCCTGACCCTGGCAGGTATCATTGTTGTGACCATCAGTCTTCAGTTTAGCTTTCTGAAAACCTTTCTCCGGCAAATTTTCTGGGACCCGCTCATCAGCCGGGGCAGGGCAAACTGGGAACTCCTGGCGGCGATGCTGGCCCTGGCGCTGATCATTGGCCTGGTTGCCATGGTTGTAATCCGGAGAAAGTCAGAAAACCCCGGACACGGAAGCCTGGTGTACAAAATAAAAAGACAGTTCAGGGGGTTTGTCTTCGGCCTTAAAGCCATTACCCGGATGCAGGGAAAAAGATGGTTTGTTTTGCACAGCCTGCTGATCTGGGGGCTGTATTACCTCACGGTATACCTTTGCTTTTTTGCGATATCCGCAACCTCCGGCCTGACCGCTATTGCCGGCCTTACCCTGCTGACGGTGGGCAGCATAGGCATACTGGCACCCGTACCCGGTGGCATAGGCACCTATCACTTTCTTACCATCATTACCTTAAAAGAACTGTACGGCATTAGCCCCGAAGCCGCCACCTCATACGCATACATCACACACGCCACACAGATAGCAGTGAACGTAGTTTTCGGCCTGCTCTCGTGGATGTTGCTTTCCGTCAGGAAGAAATAGTACCGGTATTGCGCTTCCGGGAAAGTGCATCAACAACATTTTGAGCAAAATACTGTTATCAGAATAGAGCGTAAACATACACCCCGGCTACCGGACATGATTTACAACAGTGAATAAAAAGCCTATGAACACGCAACAACAACTGCAGTCAAAAATTTTTTCGCCGCACCAGTGGGAAAACTTCAGCCTTAAGCTGGCGGAGTGGAGAGGCAGGGGTCTTCGGATTGCTTTTACCAACGGCTGCTTCGACATCCTTCATGCCGGCCATGCAGACTATCTGGCCAAAGCAGCCGACCTGGCCGATGTGCTCATCGTCGGACTGAACACCGATGCCTCCGTTCGTCGGATTAAAGGCAGCAACCGACCTGTCAACAACCAGGATAGCAGGTCAGCAGTACTGGCCTCGCTCTTTTATGTGGATGCGGTGGTGCTGTTTGACGAAGACGATCCTGCGAACCTCATTAATTTTGTTATGCCCGGGGTGCTGATAAAAGGAGCCGACTATAACGCCGATGAAGTGGTAGGCGCCGACGTGGTAAGGGCCAACCAGGGCGAAGTGGTGAACCTTCCGCTGCTCGAAGGCTACTCCACTACCCGCATCATCGAAAAAATAAAAAAAATGTGAATCATGCAGGCAGGAAAACAACACATCCTTTCTTACTGATACCCTAAAATATTTTGCCATGGAGAAAGAACGCCGCAAGCCTCTGTTTAAACAATATCTGCCTGTAATTCTGGCACTGACGCTAATAGCAGGTTTTATCATGGGGCTGAACCTGCGTATGGGCGGACCCGCCGACAGTGAGGGTCGTTTTTTCTCTATCGGAACGGAGCGGCACAATAAGGTCAACGATGTTTTGAATTATGTGCTGGATGCTTATGTTGACAGCGTTTCGCGGCAGCAACTCACCGAAGAGACCATTCGCAGCCTTCTAAAAAACCTTGATCCGCACTCTTCCTACATTCCCGCCTCGGAGTTCAGAAGGCTCAACGATCCGTTAATGGGAAGTTTTGAGGGCATTGGCATTGAGTTTAACATGATCAAGGACACGGTTGTGGTCATTCAGCCCATACCCGGCGGGCCGAGCGAAAGGGCCGGTTTGCTGCCCGGCGACCGCATTGTTATGGTTGAAGACACCCTGATTGCCGGCGTCAGCATGTCAACGGCAGATATAGTTGATTTGTTGATGGGAAAGAAGGGCACGGAGGTCAACATTGCCGTGTTCCGGTTGGGCATCCCTGAGTTGCTCCGGTTTTCGCTGATCAGGGACAAGATACCCTCGTACAGCCTTGACATTGCTTACATGGTAAACCACGAAACCGGTTACATCAAGCTTAACAAGTTTTCGGCGACCACGCACCAGGAGTTTGTCAACGGTGTTGAACAATTGCTTGCCGAAGGCATGCAACAGATGATCCTTGATCTGCGGGGCAACACGGGGGGCTTTCTGGACGCTGCCATCCTGCTGGCCGATGAGTTGCTGGAACCGGGGAGGCTGATCGTTTATACCGATGGACGAAAACGCTCGCGCACCCAGGCCCGTGCACGACGGCCCGGAATTTTTGAACATCAGCCGCTGGTTATTCTTATTGATGAGTGGTCGGCTTCTGCCAGCGAAATCATTGCCGGTGCCGTTCAGGACAACGACAGGGGGCTGATCGTGGGACGCAGGTCTTTTGGCAAGGGCCTGGTCCAGGAGCAAGTGCAGCTTGGAGACGGTTCAGCGCTGCGCCTGACCGTAGCCAGGTACTACACCCCTACCGGAAGAAGCATACAAAACCCTTATGACGAAGGCGACGAAGCCTACTTTAACGAATTTCTGCAAAGGTTCCACAACGGCGAAATGCACAGCCCCGACAGCATATTCTTTGATGACACACAGCGCTTCGAAACACCTGCCGGCAGAACAGTGTTTGGTGGTGGCGGCATCATGCCCGACGTTTTTGTGCCGCTGTCGTCTGAAAACCTTTCCTTTTTCAACCTGGTATCGAACCGCGGCCACATTTATATGTTTGCCTTCAACTACGCCGACAGGCACAGGGCACAGCTGGAAAAACAAAGCAACGCAGCCGGGTTTGTCAGCGAGTTTTCGTTCAGCCACGCCGACTACCTCGAATTTCTTGACTTTGTCAGGGCACAGGGAACACGCATTCCGGACGATATCAGTCCTGAAAGTGAGGCGATGATTAAAAACCACCTGAAAGCATATACCGGCAGAAACATTTTTGGAGCGCAGGCTTTTTACCCTGTGCTGCACGAAAAAGACAGGGGTTTTAAGAAGGCTTTGCAAACGCTCGGCAATGAAGAGCTGTTGCTTACACTCACTACGAAAAAAGAGTGATCACAGGTATTATAAGCCTATATCGGGGCCGATTTCTTTCATGGCATTGAGCGACAATTCAACAAACTCCGGAAGACTCAGCCCGAGTTTCTCACATTCCATAACGGTATCCCTGTTCACAGAGGCAGCAAAAGCCTTTTCCTTCATTCGTTTGGTGACGGATTTAACTTTGACGGCGGCCACTTTTTTGTCGGGATAAACAAGGGCCGTAGCCGTAATCAGTCCGGTAATGGTTTCACCGGCGGCCAGTGCATGGTGCAGGGGCTTGTATCGTTGCCGGCCGTGGGCGGCCAGTTCATTGTGCAACATCACCGCTTCAACAATTTCAGAGTCCACCCCGTATTCTTCCAGTATTTTGGCCCCATCCATGGCGTGCACCAGCGGATCGGCCTGGGTTATTTCAACGTCCACATCGTGCAGCAAGCCGGCCAGTCCCCATTGGTCAGGGTCTTCTCCCAAATGCTTTGCCAGTGCCCGCAACACAGCCTCTGAAGCCAGGCAATGAGCAATAAGTTTCGGGTTTTTTACATATTGGTGAAGCAGTTCCAGCGCTTTCTCTCTTTTCATATTCCGGGTTTTGCCGGCGGCGTTTTCTCCGCAACCTGCCTTACGGTCCATGGAGGTAACGGCAGGGCGGTGTGTCTGACCGCAACGTATTTTGTCAATTAGGGGGCCTCAAAAACATTCAACAACACTTCCGTTTCAAAAAAGTCCTGCTCGCGAGTGGCGTCAATGATCAACGGCTCGGAGATATAGCCGTCAAGGTCAACGGTCAGTGTGTAGCTGTGTCCCAGCGGAAGCAGCACACGAAACGCATCGGAAAACAGTTCATAGTGAACAGCCTCTGAAGGTTGATAATTGATCAGGACTTTTGGCCGGAGGCCGGGCGGAACCGGCTGTCCTGTGAGTTTATCTATAATTCTGCCCCTGATCTGAAAAACATCGGTTTGGGCAAAGTATAGATTTTGTTCGATCACGGTACCTGGTTGAACCCGGGTGAGGTCAATCATGGCAGCCACTCCTGCCCAATTATCCATTTGGGGTTTCAGCGTATGGGAGGCTCCCGGCTCGAGCTGCACTTCAAAGAATGCCTCACCTTTATTGATGATCAGACCGGGAAAATCCCGGCGTCCGTTTACCAGGATATGGTACGTGGTATCATCAAGCATCCTTGACTGATCCTGATGGTAGAGAAGATACCCTTTAACCTGAACCACGGGGGCCTCCTTGTCAAGTCGCAGCCTGAATATGTCTGCTTTCCCAAAAGAGTTGGTTACAGAACTGTAATACACCCATGCTTCATTACCGTCAATTCTGTAATAGGAATCCCATCCGGGACTGTTCACATTTTCGTCAACCTGTATCGGACCGGCCCAGTTTTCGAAGCCTGCATCAATCCGTCTTGCATAATAAATATTAAACACATCGGGATCCTCTTCCAGGTTGGCGGAAAAATACAGACGCCGTTTGTCGTGAGACAGGAATGGTGCTTCCAGGCTTTGATGGCCGGAAGGAATAAGGTTGCTGAATGATAATTTGATCGGACGGGCATACCTGTATCTCCCGGTTTGCCTGGACAAATAAATATCCATGGTTTGTCTTTGCCGGGAGTTGGAAAACGACATTACCAGCAGGCTTCTGTCGGGGCTCATATACGCATTTACCAGCGAACCTCTGTTCATACCGGCAAAGCCGGACACCTTAATGGGCCGTGGCTTGCTCCATTCGTTCGGACCTGTTTTCTGCACTATGGAGAATCCCCTGTTGCGCCACCGGGTACCAGCATTGTTGAATCTTCCCAGGATAAGGTATGATGTCCCATCGTCAAGCGCCGACAATAATGCGTTGGAACGTCCTATATTGACACTGTTCGGCAATCTTTGAGCTTCACTCCAGGAATGATCATCCTGAAGCCTGGAATACCAGATGTCCTGGCTGTTTTTTTCGCCATACCTGTTTTCCGGGTGGTTCACCCTGGTGAAAAAAAGCATCTTTCCGTCAACAGACAGCACCGGGTTTATTTCTGAATATTCGGTGTTAATGCTTATTCCAAGATTTTCCGGTTGCACCTTTGGCTGGGAGCGGCCGGTGGCGGGATTGAAAATGAAACAAAGACCTGTAAGCAGGGTAACAATAGTTTTTACGATATCATACATGGTTCAAGTGTATGGTTTGGTTATTATCTATACGGCAGACCTTGCTGTTCGGTTAGTTTTCCAAATACCATATTCACGCCAAAACGCAGGTTAAAGTTGGTTAAACTCAGGGGGTCAATGAGTGGGGCATAGTAGTTATCGGTAACCACATAAAATTGCAGGGGTCCGGGTTTGAAGATCAGCCCGAGACCGAAATTGGCAAAGCTTCGTTGGTTGAAAGCAACGTTGGTGGCCACTGTCCATGTCCGGCCCACCCCCTGGGTAAGGTTCAGTGAAACTGCCGGATAATGTTTTCTGTTAACCGTGCTGTAAAACTGAAATCCTGCATGGGTTCTGGCGGCAAGCCTGTAGCTTGCGGAAAGATAGATTTTGGGAGGCAGCCATGTCCGGTAACCACCTTCGAGCTCTTCATCAGTAAAGTTGTCCAGGAAATCGTCCATGAATCCGTTGGAGTCATCGTTGTCATCGCCGGAAGAACTGTTTGCAAAAATGTCGATGCCGTTATATACCGCCTCTCCCCTGATGCGGTAATGTTTGGTGTTGTCTTTCCAGGAAATAAAGCCTATGTCGTTTATGGCTACGCTGAAGGTTGTCCTTTCGTCGAATCTGAATACGGTGCCCAGCGACAAGGCAAAGCCGGGGTTTCTGAATCGGAGCAGAAAATCCCCAATCCATTCATCATCAACATCATCATCGAAAGGCACTCCCGCGCTGTACAGGGTAAAATCAGTGGCAACGGAGTGTTCATAATCATTGTTAAGGACGGCTATATGGATATTTTCCGGTTCGAGCGAAAGGTTTGCAAGTCCGTGCAACACACTGAACCTTCCTCCGAAGACCCAGGGTCCCCACACCCTGGAGGCGCCAAAAGTGAACTCCCTGTATAAATTGGCTTCTACGCCGAAAGGCGTAAAATCAAAGCGTTGACCTACCATGTCGGCATTACCGCGCAACAGCAGTGAAACAAAATCTTTGGGATAAAACAAGGACATGCTGTGTTTTTGCCTTGAGGCGAACCAGTAATTCCATTGATCAACGTTAATCCGAAGGTGAAAAATATCGAGGTCGGCCCCAAAGTGCAGCATGTTCTGATGGGCGAGGTGTGCAAGCATCTGACCAGTATTTAACACCTGCCGGCCATCCTTGTTCGAGATAAACCTGTTTGGCACAAAGCCGTTATGGATCATCTGGAATGAAACTGAAGAGATTCCCGGCAGCCCAAGACTCACCCTGTGGTCAGGCGTCAACGCCGGATTCAGAAAGGAGGACTGAAATACATCGTTAAAGAGGGGCAGCACTGTTTCTGATTGTGCCCTGGCTCCCAACGAACAGATCCATACAAACAGGATTATTATACTGGCTTTTTTCATGATTCGCAACTATTATCGTGTACACAGTTGGTTTTAATCTATATGTTCTCGCATGCCGTCAGGGTGCCACGGTGGCATCTATGTACAGCGTGGCTTTTATCCCCAGAAAGTCAGAGGGCCTGATGTTAACGCTCCTGTCCCTGGCACCTTTGGTCTGGGCCTTAAACAGCACTCTCATTTCGGCAGCATCAAGCATTTTGTCGTATTGTTCCCGGGTCAGTGAGTAGATCATGGTCTGTTCGCGGTAACCGATGGCATCGCCTGAATCATCAATTTCAGGGCTTTCTATCAAGCTTGCTACGTCATCGAAAATCCGCACCAGTTCAGCTCCTTCGCTGTCAACAAAGATCAATTGCATGCCAAGGCTGACAGGAATCCCGTTTTTAGTTTCCACGACCATTGAAGCGGTAAAATCTTCAACAAACCCCAACTCGGGATAGCTTCCTACTTCCCGTTCAAAATCAAAGAACAGATCGAGAATGCTGCCAGTAAGCGGCATTTCCACTTTCGTGACGAAATGGACCCGGCTGGTGTCAGCAACAAAAAAATCATGAATGTATTCAACCGGGGTGGCCGGGTTTATTTCGCCCAGATAATACCCTCCGGTGAAACCCATCGAAACGGGAATAAATGAAAGGAGGTCGTTGATGTTTGAGTTATCATTATTCAGCCGGAACCTTGTTCTGACAAAGCCCTCTTCCTCGGTTGCATAAGCCGGATAATTCATTTCTCCCAGAAGAAAGTCCTTCCAGTGATCGTCAATACCTGCCGCAGCGCCTGTGTTTTGAATGTTGAGGGTATCCTCATCATGATTAACCAGGTACATATGGCCGATCAGCAGTGCCAGCGGAACACCCAGGGATGTGCCAATATCAAATTCAATAAAGATATCTTCAAGATAAATGTAGGGATCTTCGATGATGGCCTCAAATAATCCGAAATTGATCTCGTTATCTCCGAGTTCTCCGGCATTTTCAATAAACCCCACTGCTTTTTCGTAACGCAAGGCTCCAAACCTGATAAAGGTATTAAAGCTTCCTGCATCAGCGGTTGCTGACTCAAATTCAATGTGGTAGGTGATGTTGTTGTACAGCGTATCTGTGCCTTCAACACGGAAAAGATCCAGCCTTGTGTCGGCCAGGTCAACAATATTGCTGGAGAGAAACGGGTTTTCACCCCATTCGGCGGTGATGCTTACCGGCCTGCCATTGTATATCATGCCGGGGAAAGTAATCTTAATTTCCACATCATCCGCAAAATCCTTTTCAAACTCAACCAATAGCTGGCCCCTGCTCAGAAACAGATGCTTCAATTCCGATCCTGTGCCAAAGCCGCTAAACTCCTCTTCAATGGTAATTTCAAAGGCAGCTGCCTGAATCGGAATGGTTTGCTCAAACCTTCGTTCTGGAATAAACAGAAAAGGCCTGATGCTTAGCTCATTATCAAACTTCATAATCAACCGGTCGTCCGTAACCTCAAGGAATGAACTGAGGTCGGTCGTTCCGGCATCAATCATTTCTGCAATGGTAGCCTCTGAGTTAATCAGAGGTAACACGAAAGATGTGGTAAAAGGCTCTATCTCAATATCCTGAAGCGCGTCGTAATCGGCACAGGAATAGAGCAGCAATGCGAGAGCCGGGAAAATCAGGAACGTTTTGGTGCGCATAAAAAAGTTTTTTGAGGTTTTTTTTAAGCCTCTGCCGGCTAAGTTTCTAAATTTTCAGACAAAACAGATCTGTAAATTTGATGTTAAATATACAAAAAGAGCTGATATATTCATCACATTTAAAAAATTATATTTCTCTGTATCTTGTCAGATGAGCATCCTGATCAATATAAGAAAGGGGCAATTCAGTCGTATATGCTGTTGCGACTCCGAAAAAGAGTAAACAGTCGACACTGTTTATCAGGACAATGGTGTTTCATGGTATTCTTACAGTGCAACCATACGGGTATAATGAAAATAGTTTGTTATTTTTGATATGGAAAAAAAGATTAAACCATTGAAGCAACTGCAAAAGGTTAAAAAAACCACAGATTATGAACAATTATTCATTTCAAAGGTGTTCATGAGCTCACTTCGTTCGGTTCACAGATTATTATAAATTATCAGGGGCAGGCATCAGCGTTGAGTAAGAGTACCCCAGTGATTTAAAATCAGTTTTCGGCACGGTCTCATCACTCAAATAATCAACAATTCAACGATTCAACAAAAAACGAATAAACGATTCAACAATAAAACGATTCAACAAAAAACATACACCAATATATGCTCCGAACTCTGAATGCTGACATCCGGCTTCCGGTCTCCGGCCTCCGGTTTTCATTCAGCACCCCGGGTATACTTACAAAACACAGAAAACCCAGCATTCACATATCCAAATGAAGCGCTTTATAATCAAAGGAACATTCCAGGAATGCCGTATTGCTGCCGGAAGCGTCGCAACGGACCTGTCTGCGATTCTGCCGCCGGGCAATGCATTTATCATTACCGACGAAAATGTCTTCCGCTTTCATAAAGAAAGGTTTGCTTCGTTCCCTGTTTTTGTGATCCGGCCAGGAGAGGAAAGCAAAACAGCGGACACCGCATTTCGCATTTGTCGCTGGCTCATGGATGAGGGTGCCGGACGCAATGCTTTTGTTTGTGGTGTTGGCGGTGGCGTGGTGTGCGATTTGGCAGGGTTTGTGGCTTCGATATATATGCGTGGCATTGATTTCGGCTTTGTGCCGACAAGTCTCCTGGCACAGGTGGATGCAGCCATAGGAGGGAAAAACGGGGTCAACCTCAATGCGTTCAAAAACATCATTGGGACGTTCAATCAGCCCCGTTTTGTGCATTGCGATCCGTCTTTTCTGAGCACCCTCCCGGACGAAGAACTGAGAAACGGCCTGGCAGAAGTCGTAAAACACTGCCTTATCGCTGACAAAAACATGTTTTCTAACATCAGGGATCATGCCGATGCTTTGTTGCAACGTGATGCAGCAATGCTCCGCAAAGTTATCGGGCACTCCATAGGGGTAAAAGTCACTATTGTGAACCGGGATGAATTTGAGCGTGGTGAGCGGCGCTTGCTGAACCTTGGCCACACCTGGGGACATGCCGTTGAAAAAACCGAAGGCATACCACATGGCCAGGCGGTGAGCATCGGGTTGTGTTTTGCAGCACGGTTCTCAGAACACAGAGGGTTGCTTTCACATGCAGAGTTTAACGACATTGAAAATTTGCTGAAGTCGCTGGGCCTGCCTGTAAGAGCCGCTGCAGACCCACGACACGTTCTGCAGACCATCCTGAAAGACAAAAAGAAAGAGGACGAACAACTACATTTTGTCTTTTTGCATGGTATCGGAAGGGCTGTCACAGAAAGTATCAGCATCCGGGAGCTAACAGCATTTGTTGCCCTCTATGACTCCTCAAAAGCTCCTTAAAATCAATATGATAGTAGCTGAAACTGTTGAATAAAATGACACACTATTCGGTTTTTGGGAAGCCGGTGCTGCACAGCAAAAGCCCGCAGCTGTTCCGCACATTGTTGAAAGCCGGGGATGTTTTTACTCGCATCCGGCCTCAGACTGCTGATGATTTAATAAGCATTGTAAAGCTTTTAGACATAAAAGGTGCGAGTGTGACTTCTCCGTTCAAGGAAAGCATACTTCCTTTGCTCGACCAGGTGTCGGCATCAGCCAGGGTTATTGGTGCCGTCAACTGCATCCGGTTCAAAAACGGTGCAATCAGCGGGCACAATACCGACCATGTGGGCGTTACCGCTGCGCTGAGTGAAGCGGGCATAACGCTTCCGGAGGCCAGGATCCTTGTGCTTGGTGCCGGCGGTGCTGCCAGGGCGGCCGTTTACGGACTGACCACGTCCGGCGCCGAAGTCTTTGTCAGCAACCGTACCTACAGCAAAGCCGAAAACCTGGCCAGGACATTCGGAACCGTTCACATCCACTGGGAAAATCCCGGCATCATGCCTTATTTTGATGCCGTCGTATCCACCCTGCTTCCCGGAGCCCTGCCTCCGTTCGCCGGCTATCTGGCTTACGGTCAGCTTCTTGACGCCGTCTATAAACGATCGAAAATGTCAGAGCACAGTCGGAACAGGGGTGTCCGCATTATCCCCGGGGAGCGCTGGCTCATACACCAGGGTGTCGCCGCGGCAGCTTTCTACATAGCACAGCCTGACGAAAAGCATGCCCCATCATCCGCACGCAACAACGATCCAGTAGACAATACTACGCACAAAGCAGCAACGGATGACAAAACCAAAGCATGGGCTGAATTGCTCGGCAGCCGGCTTCATGAAGTGCTCAGGCCTGAAAATGTGCGTATCTTCGTGCTTAATGAAACAACGATCCCTGAACCGGATCCGGCCGGTTATGACCTTATCGTTTCAGGTTTCGGGCTTGATGAGGAAGCTGTAAAAAACATCATTGATGAAGAAATGCGTCTTGCCTTCAGCCGTTAATGGAAGCCTCGTGGCACCACCCTCAAAGAGCGTGGCGCAACGTGCCATCGCCATAGCCTCCCTGTGCAGTGAGCCTTCATTTATATACCATGCCGGGCGGTGCGACGACGTCCTGGCGGCCATTGAGGTTGCCCGGGCTTTGGGTGCAAGCATTTCGGAATACGACCATGTGCTCGAGATCAAGGGAGGTGTCAGCGCTCCAAAACAAGTCCTGCAGTGCGGCGAATCAGGCTTGTGCGCCCGTATGTTTGCGGGCGTTGCTGCCACGCTTAAAGAACAAGTATGTCTTACCGGCAGCAAAAGCCTGCTGAAGCGCAGCATGGCAGGGCTTCAAACTAGTTTAATCGCCCTGGGCGTGCAGTGCACAACAACCGAAGGACATTTGCCCGTTTGTGTAACAGGACCTCTGAAAGGCGGCGAAGCCAGTATTGATGCCTCACAAAGCTCACAGGTACTGACCGGCATCCTGATCGGCGCACCATACGCTCTTTCCGATGTCCGGCTTAACGTAGTCGCGCTGAAAAGTAAGCCTTATGCCGACCTGACTGTGGACATCATGCGTTTTTTTGGTGCCGGGGTTCAGCAGGAAGGATACCGCAGGTTTGTTGTCAGTCACCGGCAGCCATACCGGGGAAGGCACTTCAGGGTGGAAGGAGACTGGAGCAGTGCCGCCTTCATGCTGGTGGCAGGGGCCATTGCCGGCAGCGTCACCGTGCGGGGAATAAACCCGGGGTCTTTCCAGGCAGACAAACAGATTGTGAAAGCACTCAGGGATGCAGGTGCCGTTGTAAGTATTGAAAACGAGCAGGTCCGGACAGAAAAAAAATTGCTGAACGCTTTTTGCTTTGATGCCACCGACTGCCCTGACCTTTTTCCTCCGCTCGCAGTGCTTGCTGCAAACTGCGCTGGCACAAGCAGGATCAAGGGAACTGAGCGTCTGCGCGACAAAGAGAGCGACCGGGCTCAGGTATTGAGCCGGATGCTCAGCGACATGGGCGTCAGCACCCGCATCGAACACGATACCATGCTGATCAGCGGAGGTCCCATCAGGGGCATATTGACCAACGCACACGGCGACCACCGTATGGCTATGGCGGCTGCCATTTCCGCACTGAATGCCTGCGGGCCTGTTGAAATATCCGGCGCTGAGTGTGTAAAAAAATCTTATCCGGGTTTTTTTAACGATCTTGAGGCTGTTTCTGCACCCAAACAGTGATACCTTTGTGAATATGTTGTTTTTAATGTTGAAGGCATCATCGATTTTATGGAAAACACCGGTAATTTAAGATGCTGGCGTTTGTGCTTTCCGGACTGTTGTGTTGCGGCTTCTCCGGTATCAATAAATATGTAGCGTTATGAACTCATTTGGAACTTTATTCAGGATACAGATTTTTGGTGAGTCTCACGGTCCGGCGGTGGGCGTATGCATCGACGGTTGTCCTCCTGGAGTATCACTGTCTGTGGCTGATTTTACACCTGACCTTAACCGCCGGAGAGCCGGTGCGCGCGGCACCACCACACGCCATGAAGACGATCTTCCGGAGATCATCAGCGGCGTATATGCCGGGAAAACCACCGGAGCCCCCCTGGTGGTGCTGTTCGCGAACAGGGAACAGCGTCCGGGCGACTATGAGCACCTGCGCCACAGGCCTCGGCCCGGACATGCAGACTTTGTTGCCTCAGTGCGTTACAAAGGTTTCAACGACCCCAGGGGCGGAGGACATTTCAGCGGCAGGCTGACCCTGCCACTGGTGGCTGCCGGCGTGATAGCCAAAAAACTACTGAAGGACATCAGCATCTCTGCTGCATTGGTGGAAGCAGGAGGCCGGCAAGACATTACAGCCGCGGTAGAAGAAGCGCTCAACGACGGCGACAGCATCGGCGGACTGGTAGAATGCCGCGCCCAAAACATCCCGGCGGGTTGGGGCGAACCCTTCTTTGACTCCGTCGAGTCTGTCATCAGCCATCTGGCATTCGCCATTCCAGCGATAAAGGGCATTGAATTCGGATCGGGCTTCAAAGCGGCAAGCATGGAGGGCAGCCGGCACAACGATGCGATCATCAGCAAAGAAGGGAAGACTGCCACCAACCATGCGGGAGGCATCAGCGGCGGACTGACCAACGGCAACGAGCTGCTGTTCAGGGTGGCCGTAAAGCCTGCCTCGAGCATCGCCCGCGAACAAAAGAGCATGAATATGAAGCTTGGAACAGTGGAAACCCTCGAAGTTAAAGGCCGTCACGATGCATGCATCGCACTCAGGGTGCCCGTGGTCGCTGAAGCCATTACCGCCATCGCACTGGCGGACTTTAAGTTGCTGGCCGGGAACCGGTAAGGGTGACTTTGTGCGTTTCCGGATTTTAGCGGAAGTATTGGCCGAACAACCGCAGCAAGCAATCAAGCCTTTGATGACATCTGCGCCAGTGCCTCTTCGATGCCTTCCACGGGAAGCTTGCAATAGCCCATACTGCAAACATGAATCTGTGTTTTTACGCCTGAGTAACGCCCGTGAAGGACATCAATGCTTTTTGTAGCGGCTTCCGATGAAGCTGTGGCCAGCAAGACATCCGGAAGGTAATGCTCTGAAAGGCGGCGCGCCGTATCAACAGCTTGCGGTCCTGTAACGGCCACGGTGTAAAAGTCCCGGAGATGATGCATGAGCAGTATGCCCCAGTTGGAGAAGCTGCTGCTGTATTTGTTGAGCCGTGATCTCAGGTCGTTGAGCATCAATGAGCTCCGGCGCCCGAAGTCAGGATTCTCGTAGTAATTGGCTAGGTAAAACAAGACCCTGGCCATTACAGAGTTGGATGACGGCATCACATTGTCGTAAAGCTCAAAATGAGGGGCAGCCAGCTGCTCACCGTCGAGCGGCGAAAACGCAAACATATGGGTGTCAGCCACAGAGAAGTGCTCCATCACATAGCGGGCCAGTTTTAGAGCCGCGGCCAGGTACTTTTCTTCAGAAGAGACTTCATACAAGCGAATCAGGGCGTGAGAAAAAAAGGCATAATCCTCCAGGAAGCCGGGAATGGATGCCTGCGTTCTCTGCAGGGAGCGAAACAACGCCCCGTTTTCCTTCATGGCATGCTGCAGCAGGAAATCGGCCGCCCTGCAAGCCTTGCTTAACAACGCCTCATCACCGAAAGCAGAAAAAGCATCCGCCAGACCTTTTATCATCAAAGCGTTCCACGACACCAGCACTTTGTCGTCAAGGCCCGGACGAACACGCCGGCTGCGTGCCTCCATCAGCTTTTGCTTAGCCCGCGAAAGCACGCTTTGCCATGAAGGAAGCGACAGTCCCGATCGCCCGGCAAACACCCTGTCGTCCTGATCCCTCAGCAGGATGTTGTATCCCTTTTCCCAAAATGCCTTGCCTCCAATATGATAGTATTGCTTGATGAGTGGCGCATCCTCCCCGAGTACGGCATCAAGCTCCCGCTCCTTCCATACATAAAAACGCCCTTCTTCACCCTCGCTGTCAGCATCAAGCGCCGAGTAAAAGACGCCGTCAGGAGAACACAGTTCCCTTTCTGCGAAAGCAACAGTTTCATAAACCACCTCTTTGAACAGCGGCTCTTTTACCAGCTTGTAAGCCAGCGCATAGAGCGACACCAGCTGGCCATTATCGTAAAGCATTTTTTCAAAATGGGGTATTTTCCACCGATCGTCAACGGTGTAACGGGCAAAACCGCCGCCTGCCTGATCATAAATACCGCCCATGGCCATGTTCTTCAGTGTCAGCACAACCTGATCCAGGGCTTTTTTGTCGCCGGTTTTTTGATGATAATGCAGGAGAAACTCCTGGTTGTTGGGAAGCGGGAATTTGGGCGCCCCACGGAGACCCCCTTCTTTATTGTCCATGTACTCCATCAGGTTAGTGTACATGGTCCGTACATCGTCCATGCCAAAGGCGGGCCTGCCGTCGTCAATCTCAATAAAACCGGATTCGGCAATGCCGCCTGTTATTTTCCCGGCCTGCTCTTCAATATCCTGGCGTTGCTTTTCATAGAGCTCCGCAATCCTGGAAAGAATGCTTTTCCATTGATCTTTAGGGAAGTAAGTGCCACCCCAGAAAGGCCTGCCGTCGGGCAGGGCAAAGCAGTTAAGCGGCCAACCCCCGCGCCCGGTAAGCATCTGAACCGCATTCATATAAAGATGGTCTACATCGGGACGCTCCTCCCTGTCAACTTTCACGCAAACAAAATGGGCGTTCATCAGACGGGCCACCTCAGCATCTTCAAAACTTTCGCGCTCCATTACATGACACCAGTGACAGGCCGAGTAGCCAACACTGACAAGCAACGGCTTGTCTTCACTGCGCGCCTTCTTCAGCGCATCCTCACCCCATGGATACCACTCGACAGGATTGTATAAGTGCTGTTTCAAATACGGACTGTTCTGTCCTAAAAGGGCATTGGGCTTTTTCATGGGTTTGTGTTTGTGTGTGTTTTTGTTGAATCGTTTATTCAGTTTTTGTTGAATCGTTTAATCGTTGAATCGTTTATTTGTTGATTATTTGAGTGATGAGACCGTGCCGAAAACTGATTTTAAATCACTGGGGTACTCTTATTCAACGCTGAGTGCCTGATCCTGATAATTAATAATAATCTGTGCATCTGTGGCATTTTTAGTTTTTGTTGCGGGATTTGCCTTCCGGCCGTTCTTTTTGCTTTCGGGCTTTGGGTTTTCCGGCAGGTGAAAGAATTTCTCCACCGCTGCGCGGTGTTCGAAATGACGTGGATGTTATTCCGCAGTTGAACAGGGCACACCTGTCACAATCCGCAATATTCCTTGCTGATGTCCCAGAGCATATCAGCAGCCTTCATATCCCGGGCCTGTGACGACGTTCTGGCAATCCTGCGCCTGGCAAAATACTCCCCTGTAACCCCGTCAACTTCCGGTGAAGTGGCAAGATAGATGCTCGTTTGCGCCCCTTTTTCAGGAGAGATCATAAACAAAGAAAAGAGCCGCTGAAACGGGCCGGGCATGTTATCGAAAAGCCTGGTGCTGACCACCCCGGGATGCAGACAATTGACCGTTACGTCACTGCCCTCAAGCACAGCGGCCAGTTTGCGGGTAAATAAAATGTTGGCCAGCTTGCTTTGAGCATAGGATTGCATGCTGCCCCAGCGCTTTTTTCCTTCCAGGTCGTTAAAACGCATGGAGCCATACTTGTGTGCCGTGCTGGAAACATTGACAATGCGGGCCGGGGCGCTTCTTTTGATCACAGGAAGCAAAAGCATGGTCAAAAGAAAAGGGGCCAGGTGGTTAACGGCAAAATTCATCTCTATGTGATCCGCTGACTCTTTTCGTTTTACCTCCCACAATCCTGCATTGTTCACCAGCAAATGAAGACGGTCATGTTTCTTTATAAAGTCGGCGGCAAACTGCCGGATAGAGTTCATGGAGGCCAGGTCGCAATGCATCAGTTCAACCTGTGTGTTGCCTGTTTGCTTCTGTATGTCGTTTTTTAGCACTTCGCCCTTTTCCATATTCCGGACAGGCAAAATAAGCCGGGGGCCTCTTCCTGCAATATCCAGGGCTGTTACGCGGCCAATGCCTGAAGTGGCACCGGTTATCATGACATTTTTCTCGTTCAGATCCATAAGTTACTCCTTTTATTAATCAAAAAACATTTTTACAAGCTGCTTTGTTTAAAAGAGGCAGGTGATTTATCTTTAATGACGGTATCATACCATGTTTCACCATATTACCAGTTATGATGCCCGGACCAACACCTGTTTTCAGTGCTGTTGAGCCGGTATGCCCATGCGGGCCGGCCCCCGACTGCTTCAGGCAACACTCATCTGGTTTATAAAACATAAGACAAGGTTTATCAACCTGTTAAATCATAAATAAATTGAACACCAGGATGGCATTTTTTATATTCTTCACCATTGTTCTGGGCATCTATGCCCTGGGAAATTATTATGTTTTCATCCGCGGGCTGCAAGCCATTCCGCCGGAAAGCATGCTGCGCAAACATTACATCGTATGGTTCTGGGTTCTTGCAGGCACCTATATCGCCGGAAGAGTCCTTGAAAATATACATCTCAGTTACCTGAGCGATGTGTTGGTCTGGACAGGCTCTTTCTGGCTGGGAGCGCTCCTCTACTTTTTTCTGCTTGTGCTCTTGTTTGACCTTATCCGGTTGAGCAACGCCCTCTTGCCCTGGCTTCCTGGGTTTGTTACCGGCAACATGGCTAAAGTCAGGTTCTATGCTTTCGCAGGATCCGTTGCCGTTGTCTTCCTGTTGATGGTGGCAGGTTTCATCAATGCACGTTCTCCTGTGGTGAGGCATCTCGAGCTTCACATCAACAAGCCTGCCGGACCACTGAGTGAAGTAAACGCAGTGCTCATCTCCGATATCCACCTTGGCACCATTATTGGCAACGGATATTTCAGCCGGCTTGTGGATAAGGCCATGGCACTGGAACCGGATATCATTCTGCTGGCAGGCGACATTCTGGACGAAGACCTGGCGCCTGTGATCAGGCAAGACATCGGAAAAACACTGCATCAGTTGCGTGCACCGCTTGGCGTTTTTGCCGTGATGGGCAATCACGAACACATTGGCGGCCACAATGCAGCACAAGAGTACCTTGAGCGTCATGGGTTGCAGATACTCCGCGATACGGCTGTTATGGTTAACGAAAGCTTCTGGCTCGCCGGACGCGACGATCGCGACAAGCAGCGCTTTACGGGCAGGAGCCGGAAACCACTGGAAGAAGTATTGCACGAGGTTGACTTCAGCTATCCGGTGTTGTTGATGGATCACCAACCTTTTTATCTTGAAAAAGCAGCAGCCCTGGGTGTTGACCTGCAGGTTTCGGGGCATACCCACCACGGGCAGATGTGGCCGCTGAACTACATCACACGGGCAATGTACACCATAAGTCACGGCTATGGAAATATCAACGGCATGCATGCTTACATTTCAAACGGGACAGGCACCTGGGGTCCGCCGGTCAGGATAGGAAACCGGCCTGAAATTGTACACCTGAGGCTGAAGTTTAAACAACCCTGAACCGAGAGGCTGCTTGAAGCATTGGCTTCAGGAATGAGTGCATCCTCGCGTACTGCGTTGCAAAAACGAAGATTTTGATTGAGGTTGTTACATGACACTCAGCAATTATTACCCTAATGATTAGCATGTTGCTTTTTATGGTATGCGTTTTGCTTAAAAATGTGCACCTTAAATATAATATTAATAGCGTAATGATCAATACTGATATCCATAGCATCAACTGCAGCATTCTGATAAGAAACATGCGCATCCTGTTGCTGTATATCGTCTTGATCGTTGCCCCATTGCTTTCAAGCGCACAAACCTGGACGGGAAACGTGAGCGACAGCTGGCATGTGGCCGGCAACTGGAGTCCCCAAAATGTGCCCGGGCCGAATGCAACGGTAACCATACCACACGTGGGAAACAACCCCACCCCTGTCATCAGGCAAAACACCACCGTTAGAGAGATTTCCCTCACCAACACCTCGGCCCTGAGCCAGCTAACCGTAACCGACGGAGCAACGCTGACGGTAACCGAACGCTTCAACGTCAATTCCTTCGGGCACCTGATCCTCGATAACGGACATTTGCAGTTCAACGGCAACGGTGGCGGACAGCGCCGAATCAACATGGGCTGGTCAAATGCACTCATTCACGTGCTCAACAACGGAAGTCTGAGTTCTCCCCAGGCAAATTTGCAGGTAAACGGTGAACTGAGGCTGGATAGCGGCACCATTACCCTGGGTAATGGCTTTACTCTTGCCAATGATAAATTTTTTCGTGTTACAACCGGGCAGGTTTCGGTTTTCGGACGAACACAAATATTTGGCTTCGTGGAGGGAGGTGTCGGTAATTTCGTTTTCAACGGCAGTCCGTCCGACAACCAGCACACGGTAACCATACGTTCCGGAGGTCGTTTCTATATGGCACCCTCAACCTTTGCATCTCCCGATCCGCCCTGCGAGGAGAATACACCGGTGCCTCCCCCGCTGAGCGGCGGCACAATAGACTTTTTGGTTCCTTCCGATGTGCAAAACAACGGGCGGTTGTTCGGAGGCGATGCCGTGATCACTTACCATAAATCCACAATCTCACAAGGTGATGCCATTACCAGGATACACAACGGAACGCTTATTTACAAAGACAATGCCTCTTTCAGCAATTCAGCATCCCTCATTATTACCTGTAAAGGAAGTGTTTTTGTAGAAGGCAATGGTACCTTTCAGCAAAGCGGGGTTATGGATGTGGGTGATGGCAACCTGACCATTAGCGGTAATGCCATTTTTCAGAACACAGGAACGCTGTTCGGGGGAAATGGCAACATCACCTTCGAAGATGATGTTACTATTGCCGGCAACGGTGGTAGCATTTTTGCCGAAAACAGCACCATCACGTTCAGCGGTGGCACCTTCGACAACTCAGGCACCTTTGACCCTGGCACAAGCACCTTTGTCTTTTCCGGTGACGGCGATCAGCAAATTACCGGGACCAACAGTCAGATAACGTTTTACAACCTTGAGGTGGAAGAAGGATCAGACGTTCAGTCTTCGCAGAACGTGCTGGTGCTCAACAATATGGCTGTTGAGGAAGATAGCTTTTTTGATGTGGATGACGGTTTGACCATCAACGTTATCGGTGAGGTTACCGGAGATCCTTTCGTTGACACCAACAGACCCTATATCATAACGCTCACCATCGTTGGCGAATCAACCATACAGGCAAGATTTAACGAAACGCTGACACAAAGCTCCGCACAAAACACTGCCAATTACAGGATTGACGATGCCATTTTTAACGGCACGCAGATTGGCACCGTCAGCAGCGCCACACTGGGCGGTTCACAGAACAATGTGGTAACGCTGGAGCTTAACCTGAACACTGTTTCCGGCGTTATCGAACAGGGGATTGATTATTTTCTGGTTGTCAATAATATATCCAACCTGACTCAGGGCACTGTAAGCCCTGATCACCGCAAGCGTTTTGGTTACCCCAGTTTTGCCGGTCTTCAGCTCAGATACTACCCGGGAGGCCTTGATAAAACCAACCTGAAGGTATGGTTTGACGCCGCAGACCCTGACTTTATCTTTGCCGACCCGGGCACTGCAACACCTGCCACCGATGGCGACGTGGTGGCATTCTGGGCAGACAAGTCAGGCAACAACAGGAATGCCGTGCAGCCGGCTGTGCCTTTCAGGCCCCTGCTGACCTTCGACCAGGCTATTGGAGGCCGTCCAAGCCTGTCTTTCAACAATACAGAGTTCATGGTGTTCGACGGCTCATTTGCCGTTGGATCAGAATACTCCATAACCTCTCTTGTGGCACGGAGCTCTTCCAAGACACACAATATATATCTCGGCGGAACCGGGACAGGCGCCAACAACAACCTTCACATTTTCTGGTCGGGCAGCACAAACCTCCGTCACCATCACTGGGGAGGCAATGACTACAGCGTTACCGTCCCGGCCTATGACGGTTCTTTGTTTGGAGAAATTCACACCATGGATCTTGCTTTAAGCAGGACCCCAAATCGCGGCACATGGAGGAACGGGGAGCTCCTTGGTAGCCGAAACGACAACAGGACCCTTGTAGGATGGCCCGGATCGGCCATCGGGCGTTACATAGATGCCGCCAATCCCACAACCTTTAATTTCCGCTTTGAGGGTTATGTTTCCGAAATGATCATGCATAACAAGGCGCTAAGTAACAGCGAACGCATCATCATTGAAAATTATCTGGCGGCAAAGTGGGGGCAAGACCTTGCGACTGCCGCAAAGAAATACAACACTCCTGATGGGTTCTTTCACCAGCTGGCCGGCATTGGCCGTGAAACCGGCACCGACCTGGTTGCCGAAACCGTCTATACATCCGGCGGCCTCGGTTTCAGAAGCAGTTTACCGGGCTTCCTGAACGACGACGGCAACTATCTGCTCGCCGCGCATAACAACATATCCGGAGTGGAAAGCAACCTTGTTCTCATCAACAACTACATTCTCGAAAAATGGGCCAGGACATGGTACGTTGAAAAGACCCTGCCGGGCAATGATGGCACGCTTGCGATTTATTTTGACTTTCAGGATTATGGCATTGCCCTTCCGGAATCCGGCAACGACTACCTGATCCTTTATCATCCCGAAGACCCCGGATTCTCGTCACCGTCAGCAACAGTGCTCAATGTGCCGGCCGTTATTTCAGGTGCGCAAGTGTCTTTTGATGTATCATCGCAAGACATCAACAATGGTTATTATACGTTGGCGCGATATGTTGCTGATGCCGTTGCCGATCCGGATCAGACCACCATCACGGCAGTTCCAACGGTGATTGAAGCTGTTGGTATCGGGCAATCGCAGATCACCGTAGTGGCGAAGTATTTCACAGGCGAACCCCTGGGTATTGGTGGTGATACTGTGGTCCTGCAATCATCCGCCGGAACGCTGGGCCCGGTAGTTGACAATAACGACGGCACCTACACGGCTGTCCTGACCTCGTCCGCCATTGAAGAAACTGCGGTGGTCTCGGGCACCATTAACGGAGATCCCATAGCCGCCACCGCTACTGTGGAATTTGTCACCGGGGCGGCAGATGCCGGAGAGTCCATCATTTTAGCCGACCCATTTCAGGTGATCGCCGATGGCATGTCTGCAACCCTGATCACAGTGCAGCTGCGCGATTACCTTGGCAACAACCTCACGACAGGCGGTGACCTGGTAACCCTGTCCGCTTCCGCGGGATCACTCGGTCCGGTAACAGACAACAACAACGGCACCCACTCTGCCATACTCACATCCGACACTGTTGCGCAAACAGTAGCAATAAACGGAACAATCAATGGGGCACCCATTGCCGAAGCAGGGATGGTGATGTTTATTGCAGGGCCGGCGGATCCCTCAAAAACCACGCTCCTGGCCTACCCGGAAAAAATAACAGCCGACGGAGAGTCTGTTGCTTACATCATGGTACAAGCCATTGACCAGTACGACAACGTCATCACTACCGGAGGCGCCAATGTGCTGATCAATGCCACTGCAGGCACCCTGAGTGCCGTTACTGACGTGGGCAACGGCACCTACACCGCCTTGCTGACTTCCTCACAGAGTGTTGAAACGGCTATCATCACTGCTTCCATCAATGGCGACAACATTACGTCAACCGCTGCCGTTGAGTTTGTTGACTATATGGTGCTAAACTATTATCCCGGCGGGTTGGACAACACCAGGCTGCAGGCCTGGTATGATGCAGCCGATGCCGGCATGCTGTTCTCAGACATCGGCGGTATTACCCCTGCAAGTCAGAGCGACAGGGTTGCTTTCTTAAAAGACAAGTCGATATTTTCGCGACATGCCACCCAGGAACTTTTTGCCGCACGGCCGTTGCTCAACAATGCAGGTTTCGGCGGAAGACCTGCCCTGCTGTTTGACAATGCCGGGTTTCTGCTGTTTGACGGCACCTTCCTCGCCGGAACGAACTACACCCTGAGTGCCGTGGTGACACGCACATCCGGTAAAGAGTATAATGTGTATCTGGGCGGTTCAGCAACCGGAGAAAACAACAACCTGCATATATTCTGGGCTGTCTCTT
>JAVIYP010000054.1:0-17407 GCA_031323845.1 Bacteroidales bacterium
GGGTAGGCAAGGGCGTACTGTAAGGGAATTTTCATGTCGGGCATGGCCAGTTGGGCCTTGATGCTTCCGTCAGCAAACTGCACCAGCGAGTGGATGATGGATTGCGGGTGGAACAGGATGTGTATCTGCTCCGGTTTCAGTCCGAAAAGCCATTGGGTGGCAATCGCTTCCATACCCTTGTTCATCAGGGTGGCCGAGTCAATGCTCACCTTTGTTCCCATACGCCAGTTGGGATGTTTCAGCGCTTCGCCGATGCTGACAGCATGCAGGTCCTGCCTTTTCATACCCCGGAAAGGACCACCGCTGGCCGTCAGGTATACCTTCTCAACACTACCCGTTTCTTCACCATGCAGGCACTGAAAAACAGCAGAGTGTTCCGAGTCAACAGGAATCACCAGGGCCCTGTTCTCCCTGGCTGTTTGCATGAGAATACTGCCCGCCGCCACCAGGCTTTCCTTGTTTGCCATCGCGAGGTTCTTGCCTTGTTTAAGGGCGTTGAGCCCCACCTTAAGACCGTCAATCCCTACCATGGCATTCAACACCAGGTCTGCTTCTGCAATAAGCGAGGGGTCGTGCAGGTAATGACTTCCAGCGTAGACCTGTGTATCAGGAAGCAATTTCTTAAGGTGCCGGTAATGGGTTTTCTGACCAATAACCACCTGCCCGGGACTGAATTCCAGCACCTGACGGGCAAGCAGCTCATGATTGCTGTGAGCGCTGAGCAGGTATACATCGAACATCGGTCTGTTACTGCGTATAACCTCAAGGGCTTGTTGCCCGATAGAACCGGTTGAACCGATAATGGCGATTTTTTTACAGCCGTTGACCGTCATTGAAAGGAAATATAGTCTGCAGGGTTTACTGGAATTCCATTGAACCAAAGCTCGAAGTGCAGGTGAGTCCCGGTGGAATACATGCCGGTATCACCGATCACAGCAATGGCATCTCCGGCTTCCACAAAGTCACCCTGCTGCTTGAGAAGCCTGCTGTTATGCTTGTATATTGAAATGATATTATTGGGATGCTGTATGCCAATGGTATAGCCCGTTTCTGCAGTCCAGGCCGATAACACCACCCTGCCGCCAAGCGTCGATTTTATGATGGCACCATGGTCTGCTACAATGTCCACCCCATAATGGCCGTTTTTTGGACTGAAATGGCTGCTTATCATGCCTTTAAGAGGAGAAAAGAAGGCAATATGATCACTTTGTCTGGCGACCATCAGCTCGCTTCCTGACCAATAATTTGCCTCAAAGCGGGCAGCCTCTTCCATTTCGGCTCGCAGCAGCGAATCTTCTCTCGACCGGGGCAGGTCCTCTATGAGAATGCCCCCGGGATCACTGACACTGTCCGGGAATTCTTCAATCAGGTCTCTCCCCTCAACGATGTTGCGGATGTTCATAATGAAAAGGTCTTTCTGGCGCAAGTCTCTTTCCAGGGAGTCGGCCCTCAGCGATAATTCGCGCAATACTTGTCTTGTGTTGAAATCGGCATACCCGGGTATGTATTCTCTCAGAGGAGTAAAGGCTACCAGGTAAATAGTACCGATGATCAATAAAAACCCTAAGGTGCCTGCAGCCAGAAATACACTAAAACGCGTCAGCCGCATGATCAGCTTTTCTTCCAAAGTTTCGTTATTCATCACTACCAGACGATACTTGGTGTGTAGCTTGCGAAAAAACCCTTTCTGTTTTTGTTGGTCCTCCATTGCCAGATTCATTATGCCTTGAATGCTGTAAAATTAATCATTTTATTGAAGTTGTCTGTCAGGCCGTTCTTTTTTCAGAAACCTCCCTGTTCTTACAATAATTAAATGAATAGAGAGTTATCTTTGTGGAATATTTTGTCTTGACGCATGCACCTGTTTCCGAAACTACATAAGAGGGTTGTTATCCTGCTGTTTTTGATTGCATTTGGTACGCTTCAGTGGAGCTGTTCAACACAGAAGAACTCCTTTGTCAACCGGACCTATCATACCATCAATGCCAAGTACAATGGCTTCTTCAATGCCCGGGAGAGCTACCGGGAGGGTGTGAAGCGTTTGTCGGAACTGCACAACGACAATTATGAGGAGATCCTGGCCGTATTTAAATACGGCAGCGAACAGGATGCCGCTTCCGTACGATCCAATATGGATGTTGCCTATGAAAAGGCAAGCCTGGTGATCAGACGGCATTCGATGGACATCCGAGGAGTTGAATACAATAAATGGATTGATGAATCCTACTTTCTGATTGCCCGCTCTCACTTCTTCAAAAGAGATTATACCCTGGCCATCCTGACCTTTGAATACATCATAAGGCAATACGACACCAGGCGCAGTCACGACTCCAAGGTCTGGATCGCCAAGTCGTACCACCGCCAGGACCGGTTTACGCAGGCTGCGCAAATGCTTGAATTGCTCGAGGACCATTATGCCGACGGGTTGCTGACTGAGGAAACGGCTGCCTTGTTTCGTCTTGCCTATGCCGAGCATTACATGCTCAGGGGATCGTATGAACTTGCAGCAGAACAGCTTCAGAAGGGTATGCCCTATGTCAAAAACCGTCACGACAGGGTGAGGCTCACCTTTATCCAGGGCCAGTTATATCATCATTCCGGGAATTTTGCGCGTGCGCAGCAAACATACCAGGATGTCCTCAGGATGCGCCCCTCCTTCCAGATGGCTTTCCAGTCCCGTATTGGCATGGCCATGGCTTATGATCCCTCGGTGGGCGGTAGCGGCTATATCCGCAATGAGCTGCTTGATATGTTGTCTGACGACAGAAACCGGCTTTACCGCGACCAGATCTATTACGCCCTTGCTCAACTCGCCATGCGGCAGAACGACGTGCCGGAAGCCATACGACTCTATACCCTGTCGTATGAGGCCAGCGAAGAAAACAACCTGCAGAAAGCCCTGTCGTTTCTGCGTCTTGGCGAGATTTACTTCGAAAAGCCCGATTATGTGAATGCTGGTACCTATTACGACAGCACCATAAATTACCTTCCTGCATCTTTTGAAAACTTCGAACACATCAGGCGCCGGCAAATGGTGTTGTCAAACCTGGTGCAGCAGCTTAGGGTTATTGAACATGAAGACTCGTTGCAACGGCTGGCTGCCCTTCCAAAAGCCGAACAGGAAGCTGTTGCGGATGCCATCATCCGGCAATTGCGTGAAGAAGACAGGCGCCGTGAGCAGGAGGAAAGAGAACGGGTTGCATCCATGCGTGATGCCGGGCGAATGGCCAGAGACACCCGCGGAATGGGCGGACAGGAAACAGGGTGGTACTTTTACAACTCCACCACCATTGCCAACGGCAAGCTTGAGTTCTTCAGCCGTTTTGGCGACAGAAGGCTTGAAGATATGTGGCGCATCAGCAACAAACAAATGCTGGCAGGCGATTTTGACATGGGGTTTGACTTTGACAACGAATACCCGGAAGAAGAAGAGGAAGAACTCGATGCCTACGACAGGGAAACTTATCTC
This sequence comes from Bacteroidales bacterium, assembly GCA_031323845.1. GTDB lineage: Bacteria > Bacteroidota > Bacteroidia > Bacteroidales > UBA7960 > PUPG01. The sequence goes on from JAVIYP010000054.1 coordinate 3,470, forward strand.
CGGAACATTCCGGTTACCGAAGAGCAGATGGCCGTATCGAACCAGCGAAAAATACAGGCATGGTATAACAAGGCTTTGATTTTTAAGGACCAGCTGAGGGATGTGTCCAATGCCATTCATAGTTTTGATGCCGTTATCAACACCTTTCCGGGATCCCCGTTTGAGCTGAACGCCTTTTACTGCCTCTATTACCTCTACAGGGAGTCCGGCGATGTAATGAACGCAGACCTGGTTAAAAACCGCTTGCTTGCTCAATATCCCGACAGTGAATATGCCAAAATCATCGGTGACCCCAATTATGCCGATAAAGTGCGGGAAAGGCAAAGACTGGCCGAACAACTGTACAAGGAAAGCTACCAGGCGTTTTTTGCAGGCCGTTACGATGTGATAAGGCAAAATATGCGCGCCCTGGATACACTGGATGTGTCGCGTGATATCGCAGCACGCTTCGCCTATCTCAATGCACTCTCTTTTGGCAGGTCGGATGACCCGTATTTGTTCAGAAGCGAACTGCAATCGGTGGTTGACAATTTTGGTGAGACACCTGTGCATGGCCCTGCATCCATACTGCTTGCTTCGCTCGATGTTCCTGACAGTATGGATGACCTCGCCGCAGATACGGGCAGAGACCAGCGCAGAAGAGCACCCGACGAAACCATGGACTCTCCCTTTACCTATTCACCTGACAAGGTGCACTTCTTTATTATGATCATCAATACGGCCAGGAATAATCCGACCGATATCAGCAATAAACTGAATGAATACAACAACGAAAAATTTTCCGGAAAAGACCTTACCGGAAGCAACATCTTTTTTGAACAAGGAAAACAACTGCTTACGGTAACAAACTTCCCCAACCTGGAGGATGCCATGGATTATTATTCTGCCGTGATGCAATCAGAGCTGTTCAGTCAACGGGAAATTGCCAACATCGAAGCATTTGTAATTTCCATTGACAATTACCCCGCCTTTTATCAAGACAAAAAGCTTGATGATTATCGCTTGTTTTTTGACTTTTATTACCTTGGGATATAAGCTGCTAAAGCATTATGCACCCGTTTTGATGATTTAACTGATATTTTTTTACTTTTGTAGACTGCTTCAAAAAAAGTTATCAGAATTTAGTATTAACCGAAAAAAAACACCAATGACCAAACAAAAAGAACCGGATCATACCGCCATTAACCTGGTGGGTACAGGTACTACCATAAAAGGAGAAATTACTTCTAAAGGAGACATTCGCGTAGACGGAAAAGTTGTTGGCCAGATGAGGTCAGAGGGTAAGATTGTCATTGGAAACAGCGGCGTTGTGGAGGGAGACATCTTTTGCAACAATGCCGATTTATCAGGAAAAGTCAACGGAAAGGCCGATGTGGCGGAACTGCTCACACTAAAGGCTTCCTCCGAATTTATTGGAGATATTATTACAAACAAGCTGGCCATCGAACCCGGTGCGAAATTCTCCGGAACATGTTCGATGGACAAAGAGGCAACGTCACATGCAAATACGCCTGAGGTTGTCAAAAAGAGTTAAGTTGTAAACCGATACCGGAACATCATGGCTCCAGGCCTTTTGGTTTTTATAAAGCAGCTCTCGGTGTTTTCAGGGATCTTGTTCCTGATGTATGCGTTATTTGCAGTTGTCATGCCTGAAAAATACACGTCTAAAGCCTTCTGGGCTTTTGTCCCGTTTTTTTACCTGGTGGCACTGGTTTCCAGAATTATTCTGACCAGGCTAACGGCTGGTAACCCGAAACGCTTTAGTGTCAAGTATGTGCGAATAAGCACAATGCGTTTGTTATTTTACATCAGTGTGTTGCTGCTGTACGCTTTCCGCTTCCCCGGAGATGCTCCGGCCTTTATCATTACTTTTTTCGTTTTCTACTTTGCATTCAGTATGTTTGAAATTATACTCCTTTACAGGGATATGAATTTAGGCAGATAAGTCAGAGCTGCTGATTGCTTTTTATTTTTTTGATGTGAAGAAGACAAAAAATTCCCGGACGGTGACCCGAAGAGACAGGATACTGTTGCTTTCGCTCCTGCTTGCGGGTATTTTGTGTTCTGCTTATATCTTGTCGGAGGACCATGGCCGTAATGCTTCCCAGTCAACTCATTCAGTGGCATTACAGCCGGAAGGAGAGGGTTCCGCAAAAACCGGGAAAAAGGAGTTTAACGCCCGAAAGGTAATCGTTGACCACGTGCTGGATTCTTATGACTGGCATTTGTTCGACATTGGTCAGCGTGAGTTTTCGATACCCTTACCGGTGATTTTGATTTATGAAGGCAAACTGTATGTTTTTTCCAGCAGCCGTTTCGATCACGGATATTCATCCTACAAGGGGTTCAGGCTCGCTGCCGAAGGACATAACAAAGGACGGGCCATCAGGGTAATGGAAGACGGGATTACACCGGACCCTGATGCCTCCATGATCTATGACTTTTCCATTACGAAAAATGTGGCAGCCATCATCGCCGCCTCTGTCATATTATGCCTGATCTTCATTCATATAGGAAACAAATACAGGAAGGCCGATATCTACAGCACACCAAAGGGGCTGCCCGCCTTTTTCGAACCGCTGATCCTTTTTGTGCGCGACCAGATCGCCCTCCTGGCAATTGCACCCAGGCACTACAGGAAGTTTATGCCCTACCTGCTCACCGTCTTCTTTTTCATCTTGCTGAACAACCTGCTCGGACTGGTGCCTTTCTTCCCGGGAGGCGCCAACGTTACCGGCAACATAAGCGTGACTTTTGTGCTGGCCATGTTTACCTTCTTTACCACACACTGGTTTGCCAATAAAGGCTACTGGCAGCATATGTTCAACATGCCCGGCATACCCATGTTCCTGAAATTCCCGATTCCGATTCTGCCCGTGCTTGAGATGGTTGGTGCACTGATCAAACCCTTCACCCTGATGATAAGGCTGTTTGCCAACATCACGGCGGGGCACATGGTGATCCTGAGTCTGACCTCGCTGATTTTTGTGCTTGGGAGCGTTAGTATTTTTCTGGGATACGTCATTTCGCCGCTTACCGTATTATTTTTGATTTTTTTGAACTTCTTAAAGATATTAGTTGCATTTTTGCAGGCGTATATCTTTACGTTGTTTAGTGCGTTCTTCTTTGGGATGGCTGTTCCCGAAGAGCATCATTGATTATTTTTTTAACTAACAACCTATAACATGTCACTATTATTTGTATTGCTTAACAGTGTGGACATTGCCCACGAATGGATGAAACTCGGTGCTGCATTTGTAGCCGTTATTGCTGTTTTTGGTGCAGCATATGGTATCTCAACTATCGCGAAAAGCGCCATTGACAACATCGCTCGACAGCCCGAAGCCGGCAATGACCTGCGCTCATCAATGGTTGTAGCGGCTGCACTCATCGAAGGTATAACCTTCTTTGCCCTCGTTATCGTACTGCTGACGCTCTTCGTGAATTAGCGACAGCGGACAGTGCTGTTTTTTTGTGTCGTCGCTGTAAGAAAAAAGCCGTCAGGCTTGCTTTCTTTTTAACTCATTAAACTGCGAAGCATGGAACTTTTGATGCCCGGTTTGGGACTGATCTTCTGGATGACAGTGGCCTTTGGGTTTGTAATGCTCATACTGAAAAAGTATGCCTGGAAGCCCATACTCAATGTGCTCCACCAAAGGGAAATAAAACTTGCCCAGTCGTTTAGTGATGCTAAGCGTATAGAGCAGGAAATGACGCAGCTTGAAGTCAGAAAACAAGCCAAAATTGAAGAAACGGATAAGCTGTGCCAGGAAATGACCGCCAGGGCAAAGGAAGAGGCTGTGCAAATCATTGAAGAAGCACGTGAAAAGGCGCTTGCTGAAGCTAAATTAATCACCGATCAGGCCGACGAAATGGTTCAGGCTTATAAACGGCAGGCCATGGAGGAGGTAAGGAGCCAGCTTTCTGCGCTTTCGCTCGACATTGCAGAAAAAATTCTGGAAGAAGAATTCAGCGACAGGGACCGTAACGCACGTTATGTTGACAAACTGCTTACCGATATGGTAATGAATTAATCATGCAAATAACCTGCCATGGGCTATGGGAAGGAAAAGCTCCGTATTGTTCAAACGCTATGCCAAAGCCTTGCTTGGACTGGCAGAGGAGAACAACATCCTTGAGCGTTCCTATCACGACATGCAGCTTGTTCACCACGTTTTTTCCATCAACAAAGAGCTTAATATACTGCTGAAAAGTCCTGTGATCAGGGTGGCCAAAAAACAGGGTGTGGTGAGGCATCTTTTTCAGAACAAGCTTCATCCGCTCATTCTTACCTACATGACCATCATCATTCGCAAGCAACGGGGGCATATGCTGGATGGCATCTCCGGTGCCTACATGAGGGTGTATAAACAATACCTGGGCATAGAAACGGTAAGGATAACCACGGCGGTTCCGTTGAATGAGCAGGTCAGGCACAGGGCGCTTGAAGCAGCCAGGAAGCTTACTCCCTGTGAAGTGGAATTCAAGGAAGAGGTGGACCCCGAAATTATTGGAGGCTTCGTGCTCAACCTTGAAGACAAACAGTACAATGCCAGTGTCCGTTACCGCCTGGCGAGGATCAGGAAACATCTGATTATAGATTAATATAGATACATTATGTCTGATATAAAACCTTCTGAGATCTCTGCCATCTTGCGACAGGAAATGGCCGGTTTCAATATGGAGACCGAGCTGGAAGAGACGGGGACCGTGCTCCAGGTCGGTGATGGGATAGCCCGGATTTACGGTTTAAGCAATGCCTGGTCGGGTGAGATGATACGGTGCAATGATGATGGACTTACCGGTGTGGTGCTTAACCTGGAGGAGGACAATGTCGGTTTGGTGCTGCTTGGTGATTCGCGTGGTCTTAAAGAGGGTGATGTGGTAAAGCGCACGGGCCATATTGTTTCTGTCAGGGTGGGGGGCTCCCTGCTCGGGCGTGTGGTGAACACCCTGGGCCAACCCATCGACGGTAAGGGCAAACTGGATGGACCACTCTATGAAATGCCCCTTGAACGGAAGGCGCCGGGTGTTATTTTCAGACAGCCTGTTAATGAACCCCTCCAGACAGGCATCAAGGCCATCGACGCTATGATACCTATTGGCCGCGGTCAGCGGGAGCTCATCATTGGCGACCGGCAGACGGGCAAAACAGCCATTGCCATGGATACCATCATCAACCAGCGAAAGCATTACGAAGAAGGCAAACCCGTATATTGCGTTTATGTTGCCGTGGGTCAGAAGGGTTCTACGGTGGCCGGCATCGTAAATCACCTTCAGAAGCACAAGGCAATGGATTATACCACCGTGGTGTCGGCTACGGCAAGCGACCCGGCAGCCATGCAGTTTTATGCTCCTTTCACGGGCATGGCTATTGGCGAGTTCTTCAGGGATACCGGACAGCATGCGCTGGTGATCTTCGACGACCTCTCCAAACAGGCCGTTTCCTATCGTGAGGTCTCACTGCTGCTGAGAAGACCCCCCGGAAGAGAGGCCTACCCCGGTGATGTGTTTTACCTGCATTCAAGGCTGCTGGAAAGAGCCGCCAAAATCATAGGCTCCGATGAGATAGCAGTGCAGATGAACGATGTGCCCGAAAGCATACGCGACATGGTAAAAGGAGGCGGTTCACTGACGGCACTTCCTATTGTGGAAACACAGGCCGGCGACGTCTCCGCATACATTCCCACAAACGTCATCTCCATTACCGATGGCCAGATCTTCCTGGAAACCAACCTGTTTAATGCTGGTATCCGCCCTGCTATCAATGTGGGCGTGTCCGTCAGCCGTGTCGGAGGCAATGCCCAGCTTAAATCCATGAAAAAAGTGGCCGGCACCCTGAAAATAGACCAGGCACAATACCGTGAGCTGGAAGCATTCTCCAAATTCGGCTCCGATCTTGACCCGGCAACGCAGACCGTGCTCGACAAAGGAGCCCGTAATGTGGAGATACTAAAACAAGGACAGTTCAGACCTGTGCCCGTCGAAGAACAGATCATCATACTCTTCTGCGGTACCAGAGGCCTGCTCAGCGACATCCCGGTTCATAAGGTAAAGCTCTTCGAAGAAGAACTCATGAAGCACATTCATGCACAATATCCGGACCTGGTAAAAAAATTACAGCAGGATGTTTTCGACGATGCCGTGGCTCAGTCCATCGAAAGCGCAGCCAATGAAGTGAAAAGCAAGATCCCCGGCCTGCCGCACCATCATGAGGATAAGGAACAGGAATAAGTAAATTGATCTCATGCCCAGCCTGAAGGAAATACGTACAAGGATAGCCTCCATAAAGTCCACCCGGCAGATCACCGGCGCCATGAAAATGGTGGCTGCCTCAAGGCTGCGCAAGGTTCAGAACAAGATCATACACCTCCGCAGCTATGAGGCCACCCTGATGAGCATCCTTAAGGACGTGATGCTCAGGTTGCCACCATCCTACCAGAACGTGTATCTGCGGCCACGCGACAATAAAGACGTGTTGCTGATTTGCCTGGGTTCCGACAAAGGTCTGTGCGGCACTTATAACACCTTGCTGATCAAACGTACGCTCGATGAGTTAAAAAACCTGGTTGAGAGCGGGGCGAACCCCTCTGTGATGCCTGTTGGAAAAAAGACCCTGTCGTTCTTTGAGAAGCGGGAGTACGACTTGTGTGCTGCCGGCGACTTCAAGCTGGATAAGGTTTCCGGAGAAACCGCTACGGAGTTTGCCAAACATCTGGTGAAGCTGTTTTTCAGTCAGAATTACGGCCGGATGCTGGTGGTGTACAATCGCTTCCGCAATGCCGTAGTGCATGAAATGACTGTTGAGCAGGTGCTGCCTCTTCACGAAGACATGCTTTATAAAAGCCTTACTGATGAGGAAATTCCCGATGACCCTATCATCCTGGAGCCTGAAGCTGAAGAAGTCATAGACTATCTGACGCAGCAATACATCCATTTCAATGTTTACCGCATTTTGCTGGATGCCTCCGCTTCTGAACATGGCAGCAGGATGACGGCCATGCACCAGGCTACCGATAATGCCGATCAGATGCTTAAAACGCTAACCCTGTCCTACAACAAGGCCCGCCAGGCATCGGTTACGCGCGAGCTGCTGGATATTGTCGGAGGGGGGGTGCAGCAAACTGCCTGACAACCTGTCCGGCTTTGTTCCTGTTTGCCGCTCAGCGACCCTGGGCGTTTTTTTCCATGATGATCCTGGCTGCTATGCTTACGGCAATCTCTTCAGGGGTTTCACCCCGTATGGCTATGCCCATCGGTGCATTGACCCGGGCCAGCAGTTCGTCGGAAACTCCGCGCTCACGAAGATTCGTAAAAATCTTTTCCACCTTTTTACTGCTTCCGATCATGCCGAGGTATTTCAGTCCGAGCCGTGACATCTGCTCAAGGATCAGCTGATCACTGGCGTGAGATACGGTCATGATGCATACATAAGAGGTAGCCGGGTGGCGTATGTGTGCACCAGCCTCCCGGTAATCGATCAGCTTCTTTTCGCTGGCGAACGAGTTTGATGTCATGGTGTTGAGCTCCGGCCTGTCGTCAAGCACAACCACCCTGAATCCAATCATGCGGCACACCTGACTCAGGGGAAGGCTGATGTGCCCGCCCCCGAATATATAGAGCGTGTCAGGAGGCCGGAGCGTTTCCCTGTAGGACCATTGCTCTGCAGATACGAACCGGTCTTCCTGCGCCTGAGGTTCCGGAGCATCGGTTGCTTCAAAAAAAAGAAGACCGCCGGGGTCTATCGACATCATGCATTCACGACCTTCTGCCATCATTTTTCCCAGCTCTTTAAAGCTGGCAAGATCGTTCTTGCCAAGAGGCACGAAAGCATGCCACTGCTCTCCCGCACAGATAAGACCGGAAGCATCCTCACCGGCATCCGGAGCGTGTACCTGGCGTTTCAGAAAAGGCGTTTGTACGCCCTTGTCAAAACTTGATTTTGCCAGCTCAACCAGCTTGTATTCCATGACTCCTCCGCCAATGGAACCCGACATCGCACCATCGGACGAAACAACCATCTTAAAACCTTTTTTACCCGGACTGCTCCCCCTGACCTCAGTGACCACGATCAGCATCACAGCATTTCCCTTACCCAGGTGAAATGTCGCAAAATCCCATATATCCATAAAGAAGTGATGTTTTAATTTATACCTTTGTTGCCGTAAAGATAGCAAAGATACTTCACTTGCTTTTCTTGTCAATTCTGATGAAGTTTTATTGATTTTATTTGAAGTACTATGGAACATAACGCAAAAATTCTGGAGCTCTCTCATCAGCTCCGCGACTATACCGCAGAGAACCTGTCGAAGCTTATTCGTTGCAAATCCCTGAGTTTGTCTGAAGGCCTGGTGCAACAGGAGTTGATGCGTCAGATGGAGAAGGCCGGTTTTGATGAGGTCAGGATGGACGGACTGGGCAACGTGCTTGGCCGTATTGGCAATGGAAAAAAAATACTGGCTTTCGATGCGCATATGGACACGGTGGATCTGGGAAACCTGCAGGACTGGGACTTTGACCCGCTGGGCGGCGAAATCCGCGATGACCACGTGCTAGGCCGGGGCAGCGTTGACCAGAAGGGAGGCGCAGCAGCATTTGTCACCGCCGGTAAGATACTAAAAGAACTTGCCTGGCAGAGAGATCTCACCATTTATTTTGTAGGCAGTGTCATTGAAGAGGACTGTGATGGCTTGTGCTGGAAGTACATTGTTGAGGAGGAAGGCATAAAGCCTGATGTGGTGGTTATTACGGAACCGACCAACCTGAACCTGTACCGTGGCCAAAGAGGACGTATGGAAATGCATGTCAGCTTTTACGGGCTTTCGTGTCATGGTTCTGCTCCTGAACGCGGTAAAAACGCCATTTACATGGCTTCAAAAACTGCTCTTGAGATAGAAAAGCTCAATGAAAGACTCAGGGTAGATGATTTTCTTGGGAAGGGTACGGTAACCATTTCCGAGTTTTTGTCTCAGAGTCCTTCACTGTGTGCCGTAGCCGATTTTGCCAGGCTGCATCTCGACAGGCGCCTTACCTGGGGCGAAACAAAGGAGTCGGCTGTGGCCGAAATCGAAGAACTGATCAAAGGCATGAAAGCCAGGGTGGAAGTACTGCAGTACCGCGAACGCTCCTTCACCGGCCTCGAATATGGCATGGAAAAATATTATCCTACCTGGAACATACCTGAAGATCATGAAATGATCCAACTCGGCGTAAAAGTGTTTGGGTCGTTGTTCGGACATAAGCCCGTGGTTGACAAATGGACATTCTCAACCAATGGCGTCACCGTGAACGGCCTCTATGGAATTCCCATTATCGGGTTCGGGCCCGGCAATGAAGTCATGGCCCATGCACCAAACGAGAAAGTGCCCATCGACCATCTGGAAAAAGCCGCTGCCTTCTACGCAGCCCTCGCCTACGCCTTATAATGCGTTGTCCTGGTTCGTAATCCCGGGCTCCTGAAGTTTGTCCATCATCCTAAAAAACATACATATGATTCAAAATAGAATAAACATGAGTGATAGCCCCAATGCCTTGTTCGGCAAAGATTTTCTCCTTACCTGGGAAAAAAGTCTGAGTGATCTTGAGTTGATTCTTGATGTTGCTTTAGCCCTAAAGGAAATGCGCGACCGCAATATTTCAGTGCGGGTGTTTGATTCAGGCCTGGCCGTGTCAAACTTCCGCGACAAATCGACCCGTACGCGCTTTTCGTTTGCTTCGGCAGCCAATTTGCTCGGACTTGCTGTTCAGGATCTTGATGAGGAGAAGTCACAGATCTCGCATGGTGAAACCGTCAGGGAGACGGCTGCCATGATCTCTTTTCTGACCGATTTTATCGGTATTCGCGATGATATGTATCTTGGTGAGGGAAACCGTTACATGCGCGAAGTCGCTGATTCGCTTGATGAAAGCTTTAACGCCGGTATCCTGCCTTTGCGGCCGGGTATCGTCAACCTGCAGTGCGATATGGATCATCCCACCCAATCCATGGCCGACCTGCTGCACCTGAAGCAGGTGTACGGTTCTCTGGAGGCCCTGCGCGGCAAAAAGATGGTCATGAGCTGGGCTTATTCGCCGAGTTACGGCAAACCTCTGTCGGTTCCGCAAGGCATCATTGCACTGATGACGCGCTTTGGCATGGAAATAACACTGGCTCATCCTGAAGGCTACGGACTGATCCCGGATATTACCGAAATGGCTTCCCGCTTTGCCGGAGAAAGTGGTGGAAGCTTTAACATCAGCAACTCTATGGAAGACGCCATGCGCGATGCCCATATCGTATATCCGAAAAGCTGGGCACCTTACCACATCATGGAAGAGCGCACCAGGCTGCTCAAGGCTGCAGATAAAAAAGGTCTTGAAGAACTGGAACAGCAATGCCTGGCTAACAACGCACGTTACCTCGGCTGGGAATACGACAGTAAGAAGATGGAAGCCACCCATAAAGGCGATGCCTTGTATATGCACTGCCTGCCCGCCGATATTTCCGGTGTGTCGTGCAAGCAGGGAGAAGTTGAGGCTGAAGTGTTTGAACGGTACCGCCTGCAAACTTACAGGGAGGCCGGGTACAAGCCCTATATCATAGCCGCAATGATGCTGTGCCAGCGCTTTTCGTCACCTGCAGAAGTGTTGCAAAATCTGATGGAACAAAACAAAATGCGCACGTTCAGGCACAAAGGCTGATATTCTGCGGTGAAAACTTGTTTTTCTGTATGAACAACCAAAACATACCGGAATAATGTTTATTTTTGATGACTAACCAGCCAATCATAAACCTATGGAGGAGTATAAGTTTCCGCTGTTTGTAAAGCTTCCTATGGTGCTGTTAACCATAGTGCTGACGGTTTTTATAATGATTACGGCAAAGTCCGTTCTGGTCCCGGTGCTGATCTCCGGAATGCTTGCGGTGCTCATCAGCCCGCTGGCCTCCTGGATGGAGAAAAAAGGCCTGCCACGGCTGCTGGCTGTATTCCTGAGTGTTATTGCCCTGCTTGGTTTCCTGTTCGGACTGGCCTACTTCTTTTATAACCAGATTATTGGCTTTGCTGACGAATTGTTTCTTATCGAAAAGCGTATTTCTGAATTGCTGCTGACCATTAATGAGTTCACCGAAAAACACATTGAAGGGGCAGTGCCTATTTCATTTGACAATATTCAGAATGCTGTTTTCAACTACCTCTATGATAATATGGCTTCGCTGACGCAGGGCGTTATTGCTACGGCCACCACCTTGACCATTGCTTTTATCATCCCCATTTACATCTTTCTCTTTCTCTATTTCCGCCACTTTCTTATTGAATTTATCCACCGTGCTTTTTCTGAAAAAGACCGGTTAGTGGTTACCAGGGTTGTGCATAAAGTCAAGGAAGTGGTGCAGAATTACATTGTCGGCATGTTCGTGGTTATCATCATCCTTGCCGTGCTGAACAGCATAACGCTTTACAGTTTTGGCCTCAGACATGCTTTGTTGTTTGCCGTGTTTGCAGCCATGCTCAACGTAATTCCGTTCCTGGGGCCGTTTATCGGCGCTACCCTGCCCATCGTTTATGCCTTTCTGACCAAAGATTCCTTATGGTACCCCTTTGGAATCTTTGCTGCTTTTTATGTGATACAGCTTGCTGAAAGTAACATCTTTACGCCGCGCATAGTAGGAGGGAAGGTGTCGATGAATCCATTCATGACGATTCTTGCCCTGTTGCTTGGTAACTTTATATGGGGTCTGGCGGGTATGATCCTGTTCATACCGGGAATGGCCATGCTTAAGGTCGTCTTTGATGAGATTGACGGCATGCAGCCCTATGGTTTTCTGCTGGGAAGCACCCGTCCAAAAAAAGCCGGCGAGGATCACAGAAGGACACTTGCTGAACGCCTGAAACAACTCAGCCTGAAGAAAAAGCCCTGATTGCGAAAACAGGAACCATCCCAAAGCCTGGTCTTTTTACTCCCGGCTCTGCAAATATCTTTGCAGGTTCCTGCAGCTGTGTGTGGTGTTTTCTTTATTTTCTGATCTGAAAAAGATGCAAGTAAACCGGCCTGGCAGCACGTTCTTCTAACGGGTCACCTGAGAAAAATATCATCGGGGTATTCAATTCCGGTAAGGTGCAAACCCTGCGCAGGTACCGAGCGGCCAGCCTTTGACCGGTTGCGGCTTAAAATAATACCTTCAAACTCATCCGGGCTGATCTTCCCAAGCCCCGCATCAACCATGGTGCCTACCAGGGCACGCACCATGTTTCTCAGAAAGCGGTTGGCCTGAATTTCAAAGATCAGCATGTGATGCTCCCTGGTCCAGGCGGCCTTGTATATCGTGCAGTTGGTGGTTCGTACCTGGCTGCCGGAGCGGGCGAAACAGGCAAAGTCTTCATGCGCGGACAATCGCCGGGCAGCCTCCTGCATAGTCTCAAGATCCAGTTTCCTTTCAAAAAGCCATGATGTTTCTATTTTGAAAGGGTCTTTTTCTGTTGCCAGGTAGTAGGCATAGGTCCGGTTGATGGCACTGAAGCGGGCATGGGCATCCGGCCGCACCGGTATTATATCGTGTACCACAATGTCAGGAGGAAGGATGCGGTTCAGCCTGAAGGGCAACTGCATCCGGTGTATTTCGTCAGGTGTCAGGCCGCTGTCAAAATGGGCGCAGAACATCGGTGCATGCACCCCTGTGTCGGTGCGTCCTGCGCCGGTAACTACAGTCTCTGTACGCAAAAGCAAGCTCAGAGCATCCTGCAGCAACTCCTGCACCCCAATGGCATTGGGCTGAATCTGCCACCCGTGATAAGCGGTGCCGGCATAGGCCATGTTTATGAAGTACCTGTGCTGTTCCATAAGGATACTTTCCTGCAAAAGTAAAAAAAGACTTGTTTCCCGGACATAAATGTTTAGCCCGGTCTTGCGCCGGAGCTGCTTCAGGCGGCCCGCAGGAGTCCTATTCGCAGCAGCGGCCACAAGCAATCAATACCTGCCTGAAGGTATGCGCAGATTTGTTTTTCCGGTCAGGGCAACAACCCCGGAAACTTAAACGGCAGACCGGCATGATCACGACGCTGGTGCTGATCAGAAACAGGGGTTTCAGGGTATTTCCGGAAGGTGTTTACAAGGGCAATGACAAGGGTGTTCCAGGAGGGCTTCCCACATGGCTTCTGAATACTTAATTAGACTGATTATAAATTACATACAATGGGTGTTTTTATTAAAGAAAAAATTATTTAATCAGAAAGGCTTTGTTATTTTTGCACCATTGTCATTGCAAGTAATACAAAATAAACACTTAATCAAAATCTGAAAGGGAAAAATATGAGTAGAATTGCAGAACTGGTAAAGGAGCAGGCCAACAAGCACGGTCGCCAGCGTACAAGTCTGATGCCCATCCTGCAGGCAGTGGTAAGTGCTGAGCACTATCTATCCGAGGAAGCCATGGTTGCCATAGCGGAAGAGCTTGACCTGAGCACTGCTGACGTGTATGGCACTGCGTCTTTTTATACGTTTTTGGATACTGTCCCGCGTGGAAAGTACATTATCCGTGTATGTAAGACCATCACCTGCCATATGAAGGGCAAGGATGAGATCATCAGCACCATTGAGGACATGCTGAAGATCAGGCTGGGTGAAACCACTACCGATAAAAAATTCAGCCTGCTGCAGGCCAATTGCCTTGGGTGGTGCCACAAGGGTCCCGTGATGCTTATCAACGATGAGGTATATCCGGAAATAACGCCGGAAAAAACAACTGAAATCATTAATCAATACCTGAAAAAGGGGTAAAAACCTGATCTGGTAAGCAATAATTGTCTAAAAAAACAGAAAACAGAAATATTATGGAAAAACAGATAAAAAAGGTTGACCTGATTTTTGGAAAGGTAGACTACCTTGCCATTTTGGAGCAGTCACTCGAACGCACACGTGATGAGATCATTCTGGATGTGATCGACTCTGGCTTGCGTGGCC
>JAVIYP010000055.1:0-17189 GCA_031323845.1 Bacteroidales bacterium
TTGAAGGTAGCTACATTGACGTAGCTTGGCGCCCTGATTTTGTGGCGAGCCGGAGAATTTGATCCGTCAGTTATCACGTAATGAAAAACTTCACCGCGTGGTGCTTCAGCGCGACCCGAACCATCGCCCGGTGGAATCTCCTTAACCTTAACTTCAATATCTCCCGGTTTTTCTTTTCGCATCTTATCGAGACACTGCTCGATGATGCTTATTGACTGAAAAATTTCAAGAAATCGCACCACCGCTTTAGCAAAAATATCTCCTTCCTGCTGAACGATAACCTCCCAGTTAACAAGCGGATAGGCAGCATAAGGGTCGTCGCGCCGAATGTCAATGTCGAGTCCTGATGCACGGGCAGTAGGGCCAACGGCACAATAGTCGGTAACATCCTGTTTGGTCAGCACACCAATTCCTTTAGTGCGCATATGTATAACAGGATCATCAATTACGGCCTTCATAAGCATTTCTGCCTTAGGCTTTAAGGTGTCAAGTATTTTTTGTATGGATGCAAAATCTTTTTCTATTATATCTCTGCGAACACCCCCTATCTTAAACATAGCATAGCTGTTGCGATTGCCTGTAATGATCTCGAAGAGGTCAAGCACAGGTTCCCTGTATTTCCATGCCCACATAAACACTGTATTGTAACCGATAAAATGGCCTGCAAGTCCCACCCAAAGCAAATGGCTGTGTATCCTTTCGAGTTCGGCAACAATGGTGCGAATGTATTTTGCCCTGTCAGGAACCGTAACCCTGGCTATCTCTTCCATGGCATTGGCATAAGCGAAAGGATGCGAGGTTGAGCATATCCCACAGATTCGCTCTACAACAAAAAAGATTTGTTCAAATGTCTTCGACTCATTGATCTTTTCTATACCCCTGTGATTATAGCCGGTTTCCCATTCAATATCTGTTACTATTTCACCATCACAATACAACTTGAACAATTCGGGTTCCTCCTGCAAGGGGTGGTATGGTCCGACCGGTATAATGGTTCTTTCTGTCATGAGTGCAATGGTTTTTTCCTCTTTTATTTATATGAAACCTAAATAACTAGCTCCCCTTTTGTTTTTGTTTTCTGTATGGATAATTGCCTGATTCCCAGTTTCCATCCGATAGCAGACTCCGCATGTTTGGATGGTTGTTAAATTCTATTCCCAGTAATTCATGCATTTCGCATTCTATCCAATCGGCTGCTGTGATCAACGGAGTCAGTGATTCAACTACAGCTTTGTTTTTCGGAACCGAAACCCTGAGGTTGGCAATTAGCCCTGTGTTATCATTACTGAAATGATAGATGATTTCAAAGCATTTACCGGCATCAAGACCAGTGGCAATTATAAAGCGAAAGTTCAGTTCCTTAATAAGCAGCTCTGCCGCTTTATACAGAGTTTCTTTCTGCATATCAAGCAATACTCTGTTTTTATACCTGATAAACACCTGTAAAACATCAAATTTGAATTTATACTTCATAAATTCAATAAACTCCGTTGTATCCATAGATTGCTTTTGTGCTATTTGTTTATAAATTTCATAATGCCTGCCAGCATGGCTTCGGGTTTGGGCGGACAGCCGGGTATATATAAGTCTACCGGTATGATCTTATCCACGGGGCCCGCAAACGTATCGCCTTCAGCAAAAATACCGCCTGTACAGCCACATGCTCCGATGGCAACAACTACTACGGGTTTGGGAGCTTGTTTATATACTTCCAGCAGCCGCGACCTGCATTTTTTGTTTATTGAGCCGGTCACCAGCAGCACATCCGCATGCCTTACACTACCAACCAGAAGCATACCGAATCGCTCCACATCATAGCGCGGTGTAAGGCAATCAAGTATCTCAATGTCGCAGTTATTGCATGATGCACCGGCAAAATGAAACAACCACAAAGATTTTTTAAAACATGTACTCTTGATTCCCACAACAATAATATTTACAGTCCAAAATATGTCAAAACTATTGCAAGGATGGCAAAAAGGTTCATCCAGATAAAAAAGAACCTCATTGACTGACCTATAGTAAGCCTGGGGTTTGTATTTCGCACCAGTGTGATTAAGAGCACCACACCCAGAAGTTTTAAAACTGACCATAATATATGTATGCCTTCAAAGCTGAATCCTCCAAGGAGAATAACTATGACAAAAGAAGGCAGTGCAAATAACAGGATGTATTTTGCAAGTTTTATCATGGCGAGTAATGCTCCGGAGCATTCAAGAAAGATCCCGCCTGCGATTTCAGTTTCGGCATCGGCAACATCAAAAGGCACCAGTGCCAGTTTGGCCTGAACACACATCATTGCCACCACGAACAACAACAGTCCTGACAGGCTCCCAATAAACGCGCCTTCGGTTTGCTGAATGCTAATGATGTCGAAGAGGCTGACAGAATAGCCTGCTTTCATGATTACTGCGGCAACAACCAGAAGGAAGCTCAGTTCATATCCAATGATCAGTTTCATTTCGCGCGATGCACCGAGGCCTGCCAAAGGGTTTCCGCTTGCGGCTGCTCCGATAATATATGAGAGTGAGGGTATCATCAGCAGGTAGAAAATGACGATGATATCGCCGACAAACCCTTGACTCATACCAAATGCCGGCGTCAAAATCAGCACACATGACAATACCGCTCCTGTTACGGCAAGCACCGGAGCAATCAAGAACAAAACCTTTGCTGCATCAACCGGCATGATGGTCTCTTTTCCGAACAGTTTGACAACATCGTACACCGGCTGAAGCAAAGGAGGACCAACGCGGAATTGCACCCTGGCTGTTATTTTCCGGTCGAACCACGACAATAACACTCCGCCCAAACAGGCAAACAAGAATCCGGGAAAGATCAGAAAATAAAAAATATCCTTTAACATGTTTACTCTGTTTCTTTAATTGTTTCCCATGCGTATTCTTTAACCATTACTTTATCGTTCAATTCGTAAAGAAATGAACCTTCATCAGGCGACGCTTCAGTGAATGACAATGCGCCTTTGGGGCAGGTTTTCATACACAATAATTCTTCGGTATCCTCGTCGAAGCGGCAATAATCACACACAGACTTTCGCACATCGAAAAACTGATTCATGAGTGTTCCGAAGGGGCAGGCAGCCACACATGATTTGCAGGCGACACAAAGGTATGCCGACCGCTCAACTACTTCCGAACCCTTACGTTCAAGGGCTTCGGCCCGGCAAACACTAATGCAGGGAGCATCTTCACAGCGACGGCAAGTATATTGAAAAACAGCCGCCTCTAATAGCGCATTAACACCTTTATTATCAGGGTGATGCGGATAGATGCATTCAGCAAGGCATTGCCCGCACTCCCTGCATTTAATCATATCAATAAGTATCCGCTTACTCATTGTTTGTTCATTATTTGTTATTGATGTTACAGTTTCATGTTATCGAATGCTGCTTTTCACCATATATGCGTCTGATCTTTGATCTCATCATAAGTAAAAACAGGTCCGTCGCGGCAAACAAAATAAGGGCCAAGCATGCAATGCCCGCATTTACCCAGGCCGCAAGACATGTTTTTTTCCATTGAAAGAAAAATAAGGTGTTCCGGAAAGCCCATTTCTAACAACTTGAGTGTGCCATATTTCATCATCACCGGCGGACCACAAACAATGGCAACTGCATTGGTCAGATCTATTTTCACATGATCGAGCAATACCGTCGCTACTCCCACATGCTCATCCCACTGCTGGTCAGCAATGTCAACAGTGCGTAAGGTTTCGAAGTTCGGGATGCGGTCAAGCTTTCCGAACAAAGGTTTATAAATACAGTCGGCAGGCGTTTTGGACCCATAGCAAAGTGTGACTTTCCGGAGTTTATCTTTCATGCTGATCAGCATGTACAGCAGTGACCTGATGGGAGCCAGCCCACACCCTCCACTGAGTATCAATATTTCTTTATCCACAAACTGTTCTATGGGGTAGCCTCTGCCAAATGGACCTCTCACTCCAAGCACTGCACCTGGCTGCAGGCGATGCATCTTTTCTGTCACATAACCGGTTTTCATGATGGTTACATCAAAGCTGTCGGTAACCAACGGCGATGAAGAGGGAGTAAAAGGGGCTTCGCCGATACCGTCTAAGGTCAATTCAATAAATTCACCCGTTTTAAAGCTGAATTCTATCTCCGGTATAAAAATAAAGGTCTTGATAAGCGGCGATTCATCAATCACCTTTTCCAGTCGCGCCGTGAAAGGTGCATATATATTTTTAGCATTCGTCACTTCACTTTTATTTTGTCAGTTCAACCAGAAGTTCATTTTTGTCAATCTTTGCGATACAGGTTTCTATGCAACGGCCACATCCTGTGCAGGCAATAGCTTCATATTTTTCAGGGCGATACTTGTATTTACACAGATAGCGATTCCTGAACCTGTCAACCAATCGTTTTAACGGGTCTTCGCCACCTGCCATACGCTCAAAACCAGGATACTGGCAGGCATCCAATTGCCGGACCTTCTCGAAGCCAGGCCTGTCAATCAACAGGAAACAGGTACAGGTAGGGCATATAGCTGCACAAGCCCCGCACGAAACACATTTTTCTGAATAATAAGTCCACTTTGAATGCACAGCATTCTTAACTGCATGGGTAGTTTCCTGGTAGTTTGGCAAACGCTTATTGTTTGTCTCCACTTCCTGTTTTACCTGATTTCTGATTTCAGTAATTTCATCCGGAAGCCCTCCTTCCAAAACATTAACGGCAACAGCTTTCTTAATGAATTCAAGAAGCTTTTCGCCCTTTTTTGTAATTACCGTCAGATAAACTCCACCATTAACCACTGCGAGGCTTATATCATGATTTTTTTCAGGATAAGGCTTCAATCCATAACTGGAGCAGTGACAACTTCCGTGCGAAGCATGACAGTCAGTGCCAATCAAAACAGCTAACCTCCGTCGCTTTGCATAATAATTGTCCGGATATTCTTCATCAAGAAAAAAGGCATCTAAAAGATCCAAAGCCGATAAGTCACAGCCCGGAATCCCAAGGATAATGACCGGAGTATCGACAGTATTTTCTGCGACTACATTTTCCTTTACGGGAAGAAAAAAAGATTTAAGTGGCGTAGACGGCCTGGGAGCATTATATACAATATGCTTTACAAGTTCTTTGTCAAGCAGTTCATAATCCTGATGGTTCCCGATCAAAAGCGGAGCATAAATCATGTATGAGCCTAACAGATCACTCAATGCTTTATCCCATGCATCTTTCCCAAGCTGATAATACATTTTCGCAGAATCTTTTTATGTGCAATAACATAAATGCAATAATATAAAGTATCGCTTGTGGATAAAATGATAAGCGTCAGAAAAAAAAATGATTTTTATCAGGAAGTGAATGTCTTGCCTATTTTGAACAGTGCAGGTTTATTAATTATTCTGATTTTTCTCCCTTTGATCTCTATAAGTTGATCGTGTTTAAACTCCGACAGGAGGCGAATTACTGTTTCAGTAGCCGTTCCAACTAAATTGGCGAGATCTTCGCGCGAGAGGCTGATTATATTACCATCAGGGCTTTTATTGGAATGAAAAACCTGATCCAGGGCAAGCAAGGACTCAGCTAAGCGTTCTCTGACAGACTTTTGCGCCAAAGAGGTGATCTTGTTGTCAGCGCCTTCCAGCAAATGACTCAATGTTATCATGATGCGCTGAGAAAGTTGTGGATATTTAATTGTCAGTTTAAAGAACCTTTGCTTACCGATAAAACAACATACAGAGTTGTCAAGAGCTGCAGCAGAGGCCGAATAGGGCTTACCCGAAATTACTGCCCTAAGTCCAAGTACTTCTCCCGGCTGCGCCATCCTGATAATTTGCTCCTTGCCCTCGGATCCGATTTTAAATACTTTGATCTTTCCATTATTTATACAGTATAAACCCAATGCACCCTTTCCTTCGTAATAAATGATCTGCCCTTTTTTATAATAATAACAGGTCTTTCTATTATCCAATTCAACCATGTCTTGCTCGTCAATTCCAAAAAAAATTGATTTCCTGTAGATGGGACATTCATCGCAGTTGATGCTAATCAGTGTCATGCCTTGGAGATGTCGCAGGTGGCTGTAAAACTAATTTGCTAATAATATGCAAGTTAACAAAGTTTTCACAAAACAGGTTTCAAATATTAAAAAAATATCCGTCCCAATAAATGATTTTTGTCATTATTTATCTTTTAATCAAATCATACCTTTGAGAGTATTAAAAAAGGCGAATCGTTATACAAATTATGAACACTAAGTCACAACAACAATTGTTGCTAAAGCAATTGGGCAAAAAAAAGCACGTCAATTTTGTTAGGCTGCATATCAATGGCTTGGTTCAGGGAGTAGGTTTCAGACCATTTATTTACAGACTTGCAGCAAAACACAAAGTAAGCGGATGGGTCAAAAACACAAATAACGGTGTTCATATTGAGGTAAGCGGTGAGAATAAAAAGATGATCTGTTTTTTGTCAGAGATATATCAATCTGCTCCGCCTGTGGCCGACATTCATGAGATAAAAATATTTGAAGCTTTCAGGAAAGCCAGGACGATTATCACAGACTTCCGTATCATCAACAGTTCCGACACCATTCATACAATTACTGAAATATCGCCTGACCTTGCAGTGTGTGATGCTTGTTTACATGATATGGAGAATCAGGGACACAGGATTCATTATCCTTTGATCAACTGCACCAATTGCGGGCCAAGGTTCAGCATTGTAAAACAACTCCCTTACGACAGGAAAAACACAACCATGGAGTGCTTTCAAATGTGCAGCCTGTGCGCAATGGAATATAACGATATTTTTGACAGGCGTTTTCATGCACAACCTGTTGCCTGCAATCAATGCGGACCGCAATACAGTTTGATTTCAGATGATGGAAGCAGCACTAAAATGAATAACATACCGGCTGTTGCCGCTAAGCTCATTGATGAAGGAAGCATCCTGGCCCTGAAAGGAACAGGTGGTTTCCACCTCGTATGTGATGCAATGAATGCCGGAAGCATAACAAAATTAAGAACGCGAAAAAACAGACAGGGAAAACCATTTGCTGTCATGTTTGCTTCACTGGAGAACCTTCGCAAATATGCCATTATAACTAATGAAGAACTAAAGCATTTAAACTCCTGGAAGCGACCTGTAGTATTGTTACGGACGAAAAGGAGCCTTCCTGTAGAAGTGAATGCAGGGTTGTCAACAATCGGCGCCATTCTTCCGTATATGCCATTTCATCATTTGTTGTTTAGGCATCTCTCTGCAAAAGCCATTGTTTTTACCAGTGGCAACATGTCTGATGAACCGGTTGTGACCGACCGTTTAATGGCTTCCAAATCGCTCGGTAAGGTTTATGACTTTCTTGTTGATTACAATCGTGACATACATAACCGGTGCGACGATTCAGTGATGCAAATTATTGACAGTAATCAGCAAATCATAAGACGCTCGAGAGGTTTCGTACCAAAGCCAATACGGACTTCCTTAGAGGTGGACGGTGTATTTGCAACCGGTGGTGAATTAAAAAACTGTTTTTGCATTGGTAAAGACAGGATGGCTATTATGAGTCAGCATATTGGAGACCTGAAAAACCTTGAAACTTTTTCGTTTTATGAGGAGACTGTTGATCGGTTCCGGAATATTTTCCGATTCGAACCCTCTCTGATGGCAACAGACATGCACCCCGACTACCTCACAGGCGAATGGAGCAAGCAGCATGGATTAAAAGTTGAGCATGTCCAGCATCATCACGCACATCTTGCTTCATGCATTGCCGAGCACAGGCTTGACCAAAACGAATTGGTTTTGGGATTGTGTTTTGACGGGACAGGCTACGGCACAGATGGACATTTATGGGGAAGCGAGATCATGCTTTGCAATCTGCATCAATTTGAGCGGCTTTCTCATTTTGAATACCTTCCGATGCCGGGAGCCGACAAGGCCATAGAAGAGCCCTGGCGCATGGCATTGGGGACCCTCTATAAAGTGTACGGTAACAATATTCCCACAGCAGCCTTGCAATTATTTGATTCTATCAATAAGGAGCAAAATGACATGGTGCGAACCGCTCTTGAAAAAAACATCAACATATCGCTGACCTGCGGCATGGGAAGGCTCTTTGATACGGTATCTTCACTGCTCGGTGTTTGCTCTTATGCAAACTTTGAAGCCGAAGCTCCCATGAAACTTGAAGACATCGTTTCACCACATACAAGATCATTCTACGAAACCTGCCTGAACCAGGACAATACTATTCTTGTTGCTCCCATCATTGAAGGAGTTTTGAAGGACCTCGAAAAAAATAAAAGCCGCGGGCTTATTGCAGCACGCTTTCACAATTCCATCATTGAAATAGCTGCAAGGGTTGTGAGCATGTTCGCTGAAATGTACGATCTGAAACGTGTGGTGCTTTCAGGAGGTGCATTTCAGAACCGCTACCTGCTTTCAGGAATAACAAAAAAATTGCAAACAATGAATTTTGAAGTGTTTACCAACCATCATGTCCCTGTGAATGACGGCGGTATTGCCCTGGGTCAGCTGGCTGTTGCTTCAGCAAGGAGGAAAAGATCATGTGTTTAAGCATTCCTGCACAAGTAGTGTCTGTAAACAACGATAAAGCGATCGTATCAGTCAATGGCCTGCAGGCAGAGATTTCAATCGTATTGCTTGAAAAGGTGCAAGCCGGTGAATTTGTACTTGTCCATTCGGGTTTTGCCATCCAGACCATCAACAGAGAGGAAGCTGAAAAAACATTGGAACTGGTTCGACTGATGCGATCATAACTAAATCATACAGGATCATGTTTGATCAATTTCATTCAAAAGAACTCTGCGAGAATCTGATTGATCAGATCCGTCATACAGCACATACACCGGTTCGTTTTATGGAAGTGTGTGGTGGCCATACCATGGCTATCCGGAAATTCGGCATTCCGTCGCTTCTGCCAGAAACCATCAGTTTGCTGTCGGGACCGGGTTGCCCTGTTTGTGTTACAAGCACTTTATATATTGACCGGGCTGTATTTCTTTCGCATCAAAAAGATGTGATCGTATGCACATTTGGCGACCTGCTGCGTGTTCCGGGAAACTATGGCAGCCTTGAAAAGGCAAAAACAGAAGGCAGGAACATCAGGATTGTACTTTCATCCACAGACGCGCTCGAACTGGCAAGGCAAAACCCTCAAAAAAAAATTGTTTTTCTTGGAATTGGTTTCGAAACCACAGCACCTGCAACCGCAGCCGCAATTCTGCAGGCAAAACAAAACAAGTTAAAAAACTTCTTTGTGCTTAGCACCCATAAGCTGATGCCACCGGCTATGGAAGCCCTTATAGCCGAAGGTGTTGCAATCAATGGCTATATCTGTCCGGGTCATGTTACTACTATAACCGGCACTTCAATGTATAAAAGGATAGCAGAAGACCTCGGAATAGGATGCGTTGTTTCCGGTTTTGAACCGTTAGACCTGCTTTTCAGCATTCTGTTGCTGTTAAAGCAACATAACTCGGGTCGTGCACGGATTGAAATCCAGTATTCACGAGCTGTAAAGCCTGAGGGAAACAAAAAAGCAATAGCTTTAATGGAAGAGGTATTTGAACCTGTTGACGACTGGTGGCGTGGATTGGGAATATTAACAGCCAGCGGTTTAAAACCAAAAAGCAAATACTGCCGTTATGATGCATCAGCAAATTTCGATCTTCCCAATTACGCTGAAGCAGAGTCCGGCGCGTGCATTTGCGGCGATATACTGAAAGGATTGAAAACACCGACTGACTGCAAACTTTTTGGAAAACAATGCATCCCAGAAAAACCAGCAGGCGCATGCATGGTTTCGCCTGAAGGCAGTTGCCAAACATATTATCATTATGACAAAAAGATTTGACAGAGTACTGTTGAGCCATGGCAGCGGTGGAAGACTGATGCATGATCTGATCAGGGATGTCTTTCTGAAGCATTTCATGAACCCATACACCGGCAGCACCGACGATGCTGCCATCCTTCCTTATATGGATGGTTTGGTGACATTTACAACCGACTCATTTGTAGTGGATCCGCTCTTCTTTCCGGGAGGCAACATTGGCAAACTCGCTGTTTGCGGAACCATCAACGACCTGGTAGCCGTAGGAGCTGCACCTTATTGCCTGAGTGTCGGTTTTATTATTGAAGAAGGATTATGGATGAAAGACCTTGAACAAATTGTGCACTCAATGGCTGAAGAAGCTAATAATGCAGGGATACTTATTGCAACAGGTGATACCAAAGTCGTTGAAAAAGGAAAATGCGACAAACTGTTCATCAATACTTCAGGAATCGGGTTCGTTAAACATGGCAACAACAGGCAATCGGCTATCAGTTCTATTTGTGAGGGCGACCATTTAATCATCACAGGCTATATAGCTGACCATGGCATGGCTGTAATGGCTGCCAGAAATAAAATGGATAGTCAGCTGGGGTTTCACTCTGACTGCGGGTCACTTAACTTGCTTTTTAATGCAATATCATTTAAT
This sequence comes from Bacteroidales bacterium, assembly GCA_031323845.1. Lineage (GTDB taxonomy): Bacteria > Bacteroidota > Bacteroidia > Bacteroidales > UBA7960 > PUPG01. Next base: position 10,492 of record JAVIYP010000055.1, read on the forward strand.
AACGATAGGATAAAATTCATGCGCGATCCAACACGTGGAGGCCTGGCAGGTGTCCTTTGTGAACTCTGCGAAAATAAAAGCTTTGGCATTATGTTAAACGAAGAATTCATTCCTGTCAGACCTGAAGTCAGTGGATTATGCAACATGCTTGGATACGATCCGCTATACGTAGCCAATGAAGGTAAAATGGTGATCATCGTTGATAAAAAAAACAGCAATGATCTGTTAGTAAAACTAAAACAACACCCCATGGGCAAGGATGCTACGCTAATTGGAGAGGTTATAAGTGAACATCCTGGAAAAGTACTGTTGAAAACCAGGATTGGTGGAACGAGAATTGTCAACATGCTCTCAGGTGACCAACTCCCGAGAATTTGCTAACAATCTGTTTAAGTGAATCATTGATCAGAATGAATGCTATATTTATTTTTTACTTGTAATATGCATGAGTTGAGTATAGCCGTTCGTATTGTTAAAATCGCATGCAACGCAGCCCGACAGAACAGCATATCATCTGTCTCGGCAGTGCATGCAGACATAGGAGAATTAACCGGCATAGAACCTGACGCTTTGCTGTTTTCGTTTGAGCTGGCCGCAAAAAACACCGAGTGCAGTAATGCTGCCCTGGTAATTACACTTATTACTCCTTTGGCACTTTGCAATGCGTGCAACACTGAATTTACTCCGGAAGACTTTATGCAAGTGTGTCCTTGTTGCGGCTCATACGAATGCAACATACAAAAAGGCAGGGAACTTACAGTGAAGTCCATCATGGCATAGACAAAAAAACAGTGTAAATCATTGATAACGCGAATTACCTATAAGTTCAGGATAAAGCATGCATGTATTTGATTGAAAAAAATACATATGTTATTATATTCAGCGAATTCTTTTGAGTTTACCCAGAGAGATAGTTGCTTCTCCAACATTATGAATTTTTTAAATACCCTGCATGGTGAATGAGTGATACATGAATATATTACGATACACCTTCTTTTGTTCATAACTAAAAACCAAAAAAACTATGTGCGAAACATGTGGCTGCAGCAATCAGGAACACAACAAACCTACTGTTGGCAAACCCATGCATTATACTGCTTCGGGTCAGAACAAGGAACATCATCATCATGACGGACAATATGTGGGTCACCATCATGAGGACACTCATATCATGAACAGCAATAATAGCAATAATGAAGTAAGAATAGAAGAGGATGTGCTTACTGAGAACAACAGGCTTGCATTGGAAAACAGGTTGTTTTTTGATGATCATCAAATAATAACCTTGAACCTGATGGGTTCTCCCGGATCAGGAAAAACTACCTTGATCATGAAAACCATTGAGACCTTGAAAGCTGAAAAAGCCATTTATGTGATTGAGGGCGACCAGTTTGGCTCTCTGGATTCGGACAGGATCAGGGAAACAGGCGTAAAGGTAATCCAGATCAACACGGGTAACGGGTGCCATCTGGACGCCATATCCGTCAGTCAGGCAGTTAATAAGCTTAAGCCTGTCAAAGGCTCATTGGTGCTTATCGAAAATGTTGGTAACCTTGTTTGTCCGTCGTTGTTCAAACTTGGAGAACATCAACGTGTGGTTGTTTTCAGCGTTACCGAGGGTGACGACAAACCGATAAAGTATGCTCCCATGTTTCATGAAGCATCTGTGTGTATCATTAACAAAACAGACCTGCTTGGTTTTGTTCCATTCGACATGGAGGCTGCAATGTCGAACCTGAAAAAAATCAATAATACACTAAAAGTTTTTCCTGTTTCCGCCTACCGTGGCCATGACATGGAACTATGGATACAATACCTGAAAAGTGTAATAAATGTGTCGGGAACTGAGCAATGATTTTCTGTAAGCAGCGGATTAACACATCCATGTTTTTTTTAATGGTAAGATGGTTACAGCCCCAAGAATGCAATGCCAATGCCGCAAAGCAAAATAGCAAATCCGGCGATAGCGTGCATAAACCTTTCTGTAAATTTTATTCTTACTGACTTTACGCCTGTATATCCAAGACTTACCATGGCAACCATAGTTGACACAGTGAAAACCATGAAGGTTGCTGAAACGGCGATAACTCCGCCTGTACTAAGTTTTGCTGCCGGATACATCAGCAACGGGATCAGGGGCTCACATGGTCCGAATATGAAAATCACAAAAAGTGCCCATATGCCAATTTTTCTTTTTTGATTGTTGGCGTTTGGCTTAGTGCTCTCCTCTACACTGCCAACATGCTCTGATTCATGCACGTGCATATGGCTGCCCGAATGGACGTGCAAATGTTTATGGGTTAATCCCTCCGGATGTTCGTGTATGTGCGTATGGGGTTTATTCCGTATAGCGTTTTTGAGTCCCCAAACAAAATAGGTAAGTCCAAATGCTATAAAAAGCCAGGCAGCAATAGTTCCCCTCACCGTATCAATCAAGTCAATGCTGTGCAATCCTATACCAATACCAATACCAATTACACCAAGCAGCAAAGAGCCAAGTACATGCCCAATGCCGCATAGTGCCGTCACCAGGCAGGTTTTTTTCAAAGACCAGTTGCCTGCCTTGCCCATCATAATGAAAGGTATGTAATGATCAGGCCCGAGTATCGTATGAATTAATCCTAAAGAAGCAGCAGTAGCCAGCAAAACAGTTAATTCGTAAGGTGCCATCGCATGAGTTGTTCGTGAAAATATTTGTTAAAATAAAGAACAACCGGGCAAATAAAAAATGACGAATGTCAGTAATTTCAATGACACTTACTAATTGTTTAATTTATTCAGGAGTACTGCCAAATCGGCGTATACAGAAGTATTCTCTATAATTATTTTGTCTGGAACTTTTATTGATTGCGGAGTGAAGTTCCAGATCGCTTTGATACCCCAGGCAACTACAAGGTCGGCAACTTCCTGGGCACTACTTTCGGGAGTGGTAATAATGGCAATACGGGCTTTTTGTTTTTGAGAAATGTCCCTAAAATCATGCAGATTATAAATATTTACATCCTTTAAACAGGTATTGATCACCTTAGGGTCAACATCAAATCCGGCAACAATCTTCAGACCATACTGATTGAGTGCTTCATAATTGATGAGCGCTCGGCCCAAATTACCTACTCCGAACAGAAATGCATCCTCACAGGTGTTAAAATCCAAAAAACTGATGATGCTTTCAATGAGTTGATCAACATTGTAACCTACCTTCGTTCGCCCTCTAATACCAGTGTATGATAAATCTTTCGTGACGAGTGTAGGATCCATTTTAAAAACACTTGCGATCCTGCTGCTGGAAACATATTCCACATTATTGATCTTTAACGATCTGAAATAATTCAGATAGCCGGGCAAACGCCGCAAGGTGGGAATAGGCACTGCTCCGTGCCCGGCAGTATGGTTGTGGTTTCCGTGATTTGCCATGATGATTGAATTTTTTTGGGTGTTATTTTTCGGGGTTGGCAGTTCTATAATGTCGCCCCACTAGGGCTTTTGGCAATAAGCGTCTAAAAGCTCTCTGTGTAACTCTGTGAAACCTCTGTGGTACTCTGTGTAACAAAAAAAATCACACAGAGTTGCACAGAGAAGACACAGAGGTTCACAGAGATCATATGTTTATTTAACTTAATGCCTTCATTATAAACAGATTACGTTTAACTGTTAGCTTAATTTATAATGGGTACATGCCCATGTAGGGTTTCTGGTTTCTGGTTTCAAATTAGAAATTAGAAATCAGAAATCACCAACTTCTTCCTTCCATTGCACAAAAAAGGCCTGATCGGCGATTGGCACGCAACGGCCATGCTACCGGATCAAGCCTTTGTCGGGGTTACCTTCCGGCAAGCATCTTAATGACGCTTCCGTGGGTAATAGTGCGTATGCAGCAGGTCATGCGATTTATGACCCAGCGGTTCGTGCAGGAATGATTGGTAGATCTCCTGAACCTCGGGGTTGTCGTGCGACTTACGGATGACCATCGCTTCATCTTCCTCATAAATACCGGCTGCACGTTTTTTGCGGATCTCCATGTTGGTAGGCATGGGCTGTCCGCCGCCACCGATACAGCCGCTCGGGCAGGCCATGATCTCAATGAAGTGGTGGTTGGCCTCTCCTGCCCTGATCTTGTCCATCAGGATTTTGGCATTAGCAAGTCCATGCGCAATGGCCACATTCAGCTCAACGCCTTCGAGGAAGCTCCATTCGGGCTTGACATCTTTTATCTTCACAGAAGCTTCTTTCACGCCTTCCATCCCTCTTATGGGTTTAATGTTCAGGTTAGTGAAAGGGACCTCTCGTCCGGTCACGATCTCATAAGCCGTACGAAGGGCTGCTTCCATTACACCTCCGGTAGCACCGAAGATCACGGCAGCACCGGTTGATTCACCGAGGATGCTGTCATACTTTTCATCCTCAAGCTTTTCAAAATCGATACCAGCCTGATGGATCATGCGGCCCAGCTCGCGGGTTGTCAACACATAGTCAACATCTTTGTATCCACTGCCGCGCATTTCGGGGCGCTCGGCCTCAAACTTCTTGGCAGTACAAGGCATAATAGACACGACGACCATTTCGGCGGGGTTCTTGTTGACCTTCTCTGCATAATAAGTTTTGGCCAGCGGGCCGAACATCTGCTGCGGTGATTTACACGTTGAGAGGTTTGCAAGCAGATCCGGATAGAGGTGTTCCTGGAATTTGATCCAGCCGGGTGAGCAGCTGGTCAGCATCGGCAGGGCAACTTCTTTGCCGTCAACCAGTGCTTCTTTAAGCCTGACGAGCAGCTCGGTACCTTCTTCCATGATGGTCAGGTCGGCGGTGAAGTCGGTGTCGAGCACCTTGTCGAAGCCAAGGCGGCGCAAGGCAGCAACCATCTTACCTGTCACCCTTGAACCGGGTTCCATGCCAAACTCTTCTCCAATGGCAACCCTTGTTGCCGGAGCGGTCTGTACAACCACGAATTTGTTCGGATCGTAAATCGCGTCAAACACCTCGTCAATGTAGTTCCTTTCGGTAAGTGCTGCTGTGGGGCAGCGATTGATGCACTGTCCGCAGTTAGTGCACACCACATCGTTCATAGGCTTGTCCATGAACGTGCTGATGCGCATGTTGTTTCCTTTGTGTGTCACCGCAAGGGCACTCACATACTGCAGGCTGGTGCAGGTGCGCACACAGCGCTGGCAGCGGATGCACTTGCTGTCATCCTTTTCAATCGAAGGGCTCGAAATGTCAACGATTTTGTCTTCCTGTTTCACCAGATCAAGAAATACGTGGTCGCCGATGCGATAATCGTTCGACATGTCCTGCAACTCACAATATCCGCTCTTGAAGCACTTGGTGCAGTCGGCATTGTGCTCCGACAATAACAGCTCCACAATATGCTTACGTGCCTGGCGTACTTTAAGGCTGTTGGTTGAGATCTCCATACCTTCGCTAACGGGAGTCGCACAGGCGGCCGGCAACAGTCGCGCACCTTTCTGCTCGACCACACACACCCGGCAGTTACCGGCTACACAGAGGTCGTCGTGGTGACACAGTGTCGGGATCTTGAAATTCAGCTTGCGGGCAGCATCCAGAATGGTTGTACCTTCATCTACCGAAACAGCTATATTATTGATTTTCAGGTTTACTTTATATTTACTCATGGTTATTCTCCTGTTAAAATTTATACATAGCCGGGGACTTAATAGATGATTTCTTCCCGGAAGTTATTTACGATGGAATTGAAGGGATTGGGCACCGACTGACCTAGTCCGCATTTCGAGGCGATACGCATGGTGTCGGATAGCTTTTTCAGGTCATCCAGATAGGCCGGGGGTTTAATTTTCTTTTTCACTGCCTGTATCCCTTTCAGAAGCTGCTGGCAGCCCACGCGGCAGGGAGTGCATTGACCGCACGACTCTTCTTCCATAAATTCAAGGTAGTCGGTCAGAATGTTGTACATGGAACGGCTGCTGTTAAACAACATCATCGAGCCACCGGTGGGGATACCTTCAAAACCGATCAGGGTGCTTTTAAAGTCTTTTCGTGCAACGCAGTAGCCGGAAGCACCACCTACCTGAACGGCCTTGGTATCACCGTCACCAAACTCATCAACAAACTGCTCCAGGGTCATTCCCAGCTCCAGCTCATAAATGCCTGGGGTTGGCGTATCTCCGGAAACAGAGAATACTTTTGAACCCCTGGAATCAAAGGTACCCATCTCCTTAAAGTTTTTCGGGCCTTCCTGGGCGATCATAAGCGCAAAAACCAATGTTTCCACGTTGTTTACTGAAGTCGGTTTGCCAAGGTAACCCTGCGAAGTTGGGAAGGGCGGCTTGTTGCGGGGTTCACCCCGCTTGCCTTCCATAGATTCCATCAGGGCAGTTTCTTCACCACAAACATAAGCACCACTCCCTGAGCAAATCCTTATTGTAAAGTCAAAGTTCAGCTCTTTAAGCTTTTTGTGAAAATCATCAATGTGTTTGTACAATGAAGGCAACAGGAAGTTGTATTCGCCCCTGAGGTAAATGTAACCCTCACTGGCACCAATGCAATATCCGCAAAGAGCCATACCGGACAATACTTTTTCGGGAACCTGTGTAAGGATTTCCCTGTCTTTGAAGGTACCCGGTTCGCCTTCATCGGCATTGCAAATGACATACTTTTGATCTGCCTCTTCATTTTTTGCAAATTTCCATTTCAACCCTGTTGGGAAACCTGCACCTCCACGG
>JAVIYP010000056.1:0-17143 GCA_031323845.1 Bacteroidales bacterium
TCCACCTTAGTGCCTATAGTAAAATCAGTAGTTTCCATAAGATGTCATTAAAGTAATTGACGCAAAAATAAAGGAAATAGATCAGATTACACCATGCCCGGTGTTTCATTTGCTGGTTTTTTTGGGTCTTACTTGTTTTTGTTTGTATGAAGAACTTTGACGCGATCAGTAAAAGATGAGCCGAACAGGCGCAGTGTCTGCAATGAAAAACCAAATCGCCCTGCATACCTGTGGATGCCGATTATTTTCCAGGGCACTGAAAACAGACCTTAAAAAATTGTACTTTTGCGCAAACTAAATATATGTACAATGAACACAGGAACAATCATTTTTTTGGTAATCGCGATCATACTGGTATTCAGTCTGATCAGCATGTATAACCGTTTGGTAAAGCTCAGGAACCAGGTAAAAAATGCCTGGGCACAGATCGACGTGCAGTTGAAGCGCCGCTATGATCTCATTCCTAACCTGATAGAAACGGTAAAAGGCTACATGAAGCACGAGCGTGAAACCCTTGAGGCGGTAACGAAGATGCGCGCACAGGCCATGGAGGCCAGCGGAGTGGCGGATAAAGCTGCGGCAGAAGGAAAGCTGTCGGCGGCATTGGGACAGTTCAAAATCGCCGTTGAAGCCTATCCCGACCTGAAAGCCAACAAGAACTTCCTCTCCCTGCAGGAAGAGCTTACCTCAACGGAAAACAAAATATCTTTCGCCCGGCAGAACTACAACGACCAGGTCTTGTTCTTCAACAACAAAACGGAAATGTTCCCCTCCAATATCATTGCCGGGATGTTCGGCTTCAGGAAAGAAGTCTTCTTTGAGATTGAAGATGCAGCAGAGCGCGCAGTTCCCAAGGTTTCATTTTAAATTGACGCATTATGTGGGAAGTGATCAGAAAAAATCAGCGTAAATCGCTGTTATTGATTATGCTGATGGGTGTGGTGCTGATCCTGCTGGGATATGCGATCGGCATGGCCATTGATCCTGAAGGAGGTTTTGTGGGCATCATCCTGGCGATGATCATTTATTTTGTGATGATGATTGTAGCCTTTTCCCAGGGAAAATCAATCATGCTTCGTATGAGCAATGCCCGTGAAGTGAAAAAGGAGGAATATCCCCAGCTCTATAACATTGTTGAAGAGATGCGTCTGGCGGCCGGCATGCCGGCGATGCCCAAAGTATATGTCATTGACGACCCCTCTCCCAACGCCTTTGCCGCCGGCATGAACCCGGACAAAAGCGTGGTAGCGGTGACCACCGGACTGCTTAACATCATGAACCGGGACGAGTTGCAGGGTGTGGTGGCGCACGAAATTTCGCACATCATCAACCGCGACATCCGGTACATGACCTTAGCCACCGTGATGGTCGGCACGGTAGCCATTCTGTCGCAGTTGTTTGTGAGAAGCATGATGTTTGGAGGCATGCGCGGACAGCGAAGCAGTGCGGGAAACAAAAAAGGACATCCCATCATGATGATCGTGGCATTGCTTTTCGCCATCCTGGCACCTATCGCCATACAGTTGCTGTATTTTTCCGTTTCGCGAAAAAGGGAGTACCTGGCCGATGCTTCAGCGGCGCGGCTTACGCGCTATCCGGAGGGACTTGCTTCGGCACTTGAGAAGATTTCCGGATCGACACACGACATGCGCACGGCCGACAAATCAATGGCCCCTATGTATATTGCCAACCCGTTAAAACCCAAGGGGCAGCGTTTACGTAACCTTTCGAGCACCCACCCTCCTCTGAATGAGCGGATCAGGATATTGCGCGGCATGGGCAAAAACAGCAGTTATGCAGGATACCAGGAGGCATACCGGTCGGTGACGGGCTCAGCACAGGGAGTGATCCCGGCCTCAGCCATGAAACAGTAGCAGAACCTGCCAGGCATGGAAGGAGGCAGATCTGCTCATCATTGACCTGGATCAGCCCCACGCCTGGCCCCACTTTGACATTTATTCACTGATCGTGTACAGCCTTCGCGGCAGTGATGTGGAAAGCGTAATGGTACAGGGCAGGATGCTCATGGAGGACCGCCGGTTACAGACCATCGACACCTCCATGCTTTACGACGAGGTAATGGCCCTCCGTGACCAGATACGGCATTGGTGGACCGCCCGCAGTCGGGCCGGGGCCAGGGTATAGGCCCGAGATGCAGGTTATCCTGCAGACACGTCCAAGCTTTCTTTCCGGTTCGTGTGCCATTTTTCAGAACAGCCTGGTGGCTCACCCGGGGTGTGCGTAAAAAACGACCCGGGGAATTTTTCCTGAATCAAAAAATAATATATCTTTGCACTCGCAAACGGCTCCGTAGCTTAATTGAATAGAGCATCTGACTACGGATCAGAAGGTTCCAGGTTTGAGTCCTGGCGGAGTCACTTAGAAATCAGCCCCTTACAAAGTTTTTGTGAGGGGTTTGTTTTATATTTGCATACAGTTTGATTATTATTTGCCGCTGATATTTCTTGCTGTTATTCTTGTTAATCTTGTTTTTTGAGATGTCGAATGGTGTGTGATTATTTAATGTAAACTAAAAATAGTTAGTTTTGCGGCCCGTGACCCGGTAAGCGTAAGTTCAAAAATTAAGTACTACGCTGCGGATTTCTGCAGACTTCTGAATTGATAGCATTATGCGACTCATTTATTTGATCATAACAGTTTTCTATATTATATTGATTCCTCTTTCAAATCAATGCCTTATGGCGTTTCCAGACCCTGAAAGGCCACCGGATAATTTCGAATATGACGTAAATATCCGTCCTGTTTACTATTATATAAGCACCACAGATCGTGATGGCACAGAGCACATAGACCGAAGCATCAATCTTAGAGCCCGCTTAGGATTTAGTTATCATATGTCGAATAGTCTGACATTCCGCATTCGTTCCGCAACGCGTTTGTCCAATACGCAGGAAGGTTTCCGGTTCCTGCTTGAAGATCATACGGGAGGCGGTGGTTCTTACCCGGCAGGTACGGCCACAATAGATGAATTGATGCTCAGGTGGCAGATCACACCGGAGCTCAGACTGACAGCCGGACGGTTCCAGGGACGTTTCCCGCTGGCCGGCTTTATTCCCAAAGGTGTCGACCGTTATTATGCAGCCAATCTTGCGATCTCTCACACCGACGGAATATGGATGGAGTGGAACATTAGCGATACATGGCGATTGCATTTGATTGGAAGCCACAACAGTACTGCCGGAAGTTCTCATGCGGCCCGTTCTCCCCTGCGTTTTGATGCTTCAGGGGCGTCCAGAGTCTCCGGCTTTGCCAACATACAGCACCGCAACACACAAGACAGATGGGCACAGCGCGAACTCAGCATTTCTGTGACGCCAAAAAACTTTTACAGGGACGGGAAATTAAGAAATCATGTTACTCTTTCCACCCGGTGGATGTACCGGGCCGCCTTCAGTATTTCAGGAGAGGAATACTTGCTGGGAGGCGAAGCGGGGTTTATTCCGGTTGCCCCAAGACCTGAGGATTTCGGACTTCAGGTCGGCGACGACAGATTGCTGTTCGGAAGATCGGCCGTATCGTGGCAGCTGTCTGCTTATGTCAATAACATAGCCGGCCGCCACAGACTGGGTATCCTTTACGGGCAAACTGACCCACACTGGCTGATTTCATCGAGTTTTGCTCCAAATGTTACCATGGCAGAGCTACGATACCGGTATACGATCACTTCATGGATCAACTATGAATTCAGGTTTCGCCTCAGGGATGAAAAATTCAGGCCGGCAGATGCAGACCAAACCAGGCAGATCTTTGATTTCTATACGCGCTTTACGCTAAGTTTTTAATGCCTTTTGGCAGACATCACTATTTTTCTTAATAAGATAGGCCTTCAGATCGTTACCTGGATGTTTATTTCTCCGGAATGACAGGCCCTTACGCCCTGATCATCAGTCAAGACAAGTATTACAGACTCAGCAGGTATCAGGCCGAGGGTTGTTTCTTTGTGAATTCTTTGTGTCATTCGTGTCTTTGTGGTAAGTTTTTTCACCATAAAAGTATTTACATACGCCATTAACCGCTTCATTTGCGGACACAGGCGTTCAAAAACGAACATGTTTTTGCCTTAAAATATGAATTTCAAAAATATCACAAAAATAACATAGTGCCTTTCAGCACGTTAAACAACTTGGTACATTAGTTGGAAAACATCCTGAGTAACCCACATGCATGCGCCATGATAACAAACTACCTTCTCACATCTGTTCGCAGTCTGCTGCGCAACAGGTTCAGCGCACTGATCAACCTGCTGGGACTTGCCGCCGGGTTGTGCTGTGCCATCTATATTTTACTTTTTGCCTATGATGAATATGGCTACGATCGCTTCCATGAAAATGCAGAACATATTTACCGCTTCAACACGCAGTTTGGTGTTCAAAACGAAAGGGTGCCGCTCGGCCCCTACCTGCTCGACAACCTGATTTATCCTGTCATTCCCGAAATAAAAGAAACAACCCGCATCAGGCAGGGAAACCTTATGTTTTTGTGGCTCACAGATAAAGAAAACATCCATGTTGACCAGGGGATCATGCTTGTTGACTCCAACTTTTTTTCGTTCTTCACCTTACCCCTGCTGGAAGGGCACCCCGAACAGGTTCTGCAGGGCGATCACAGCATGGTTATTGACAGATCGACCGCCAAACGGCTCTTCGGCGACAAGGACCCGATAGGCAAAATGCTCTACCTGCAAGGAGAACACCCGGTACAAATAACCGGCATCATGGACGACATGCCACGCCAGAGTCACTTCACAGCCTCCATCGTGATCAACGGTGAGACCATACGCCGCTTTGCACCCGACTTCATTTTCAATCATTACGGAAGCTTTGGCTACAACTATTACCTTCTGCTCGAGCCTCATGCCGATCCTGAACACGTGGCCGCATCGATCAACTCTGTTTTTGAAGACGCTGACGCCGAAGTGGCCTCCATGGTTGATTTTATGCTCCAGCCCCTGCTGGATATCCGGCTCCGGTCGGCCCGCATTGCCTGGGACATCGACACACACGGAAACCTGAACCTTTTGCGGGGACTTTACGCCATCGCCATCATCATATTGCTATTGGCCTCTGTCAATTACATCAACCTTTACACTGCCCTTTCAGCACGAAGGAAGAAGGAGATCGGCATCCGGAAAGTGATGGGCGCCACCCGTGGCCATATTTTCTCGCAAAGCATGACCGAATCCCTCATTGCCGTGGCCATAGCACTTGTACTGGCCATCGGAATAGCTGAAATATTCATGCCGCTCATCAGTGAACTCAGCGGCAAGCCGCTCAGCTTATCATGGCTGCTGAGCCCGGAGCTGCTGCCGTTGGTCATCATGTTGTTTGCAGTGGTAACTTTTTTGGCAGGCTTTTACCCGGCCCTGGTACTGGGTCGCTTCCAGCCGGCCGACATCCTAAGGGGCGGCCTGGCCGGTAAAAAACTCAGACAGTTGTTCGGACAAGATGCAAACCTGCGCATCCGGCAGGCACTGATTGTGTTTCAGTTTGCCTCAACCATCGCCCTGATCATCATCAGCCTGTCGGTGAGCAGGCAACTGAATTACATGTTAACCATCGACAAAGGATACAATCAGGATGATCTTTTTCTGATACACAACCCTTATGACGACCACCAGGAAACACGTTTCGACCGGTTGAAACCTTCGCTGGAGCAGTTTTCTTCCATAGAGGTGGTCAGCGCCGGCATGAACGTACCCACCGAGCGCATTGGAAACTTCCTGAACATCACCATGGCAGACGGAGACCTGGATTTGCAGTCGGGACAGATCAACGTGGATCCCGACTATTTCAAGGCAGTGGGCGCCAAACTGGTAGCGGGCAGGTTTTTTAATCCCGATTACGGACTGGAACACGAAAACATCATAATTAACAGGATGGCAGCCAGGGCGCTGGGCTTTGAAAACCCGGCAGACATTATCGGCAGGGATGTCATCACCCACATCATTGAAGGAGGCATGCGCGTGGTCGGAGTGATTGAAAACATCCACTATTTCTCGCTCCACGAGTTAATCTCCCCCACGATCTATACAACCGGGCCCTATCAGCCCTCTTACGGCAATATCCTGGTGAGAAGTGCCCCGGGACAAATGGCCCGGGCGATCAGCGATGCGGAAACCCTGTGGCAACAAGAAGTAACTTTCTATCCGTTTGACCATGCCATCATTGAGTCAAGAAACCGCGAGCTTTACCAGCGTGAGGAGCAAACAAACCGCTTGCTCCGCCTGTTTGTCGGGCTGGCGTTGGTAATTTCGCTGATGGGCCTTTTTGCTTTATCCTCTTTTGTAATGATCTCGAGGATCAAGGAGATTGCGGTGAGAAAAGTGCTGGGTGCCGGGCAACAGCAAATACTGCTGATGCTGGGAAAGGAGTTCAGCATCCTGGTGCTGGTCAGTTCCATCCTCGCATGGCCTGCGGCGTGGTGGATTGCAGAAAACTGGCTCGACACCTTTGCATACAGGCAGGTTCTAAATTATTTCTACTTTGCAGTGGCAAGCATCGTTTCACTGGCGACCGCCTTGTTGACCATCACCTATCATGGCATCAAAGCCGCATCAACCGATCCGGCTTATGCGTTGAAACATGAATAGGGGGTGTTTTTTTCACCGCGAAGACGGTATCGAATGCGGCGGCTTTATAGCCAAACCCATTGCTTCAGCTGCCTCAATCGTTTTTCGACACATAGCAAGCATTTTTTTCGAAAAACATGGCATCGAAAAAAACTCCGGGTTCCAGGTAGTTGAGCAATTGCAAGAAATGACATCAGACAATGCAATCCACATCACGGATGCATTGATTTATATATTCTTCTCTTAATATGTGAAGGTTATCCCACATCTTAATGGCTTTTTTACTAAGATATTGAAAACTATCATATTGTGAAAAGATGGGCGGTTCGTGTTGTTTTATTTGTGTAGATTTGTAAAAATTCGAACTGGCCGTTGAAAAACCCTTTAGCTGTAATGCTGCATGCGTTTAAAAGAGGCGGCATTAACAATAATCCGAAAGCTTGCATCAGCAACTTCCAGCTTCCGGGTCTGTTAAATATCATCATCGCGGATACTCCATATACTTCATGGTTTGTTCTTTTACCCTTGCACCACAAAGCTTTTCGACGATGTGTAAAGAAAGGTCTATGCCGGCGCTGATGCCTGCAGCCGTCATCAAGCGGCCGTTATCAACAAAACGGGCGCCTTTCCTGTAGCTGCTTTTGGGGGCAATGGCAATCACGTCATCAACCACGGCATGGTGTGTGGTAAACTCTTTACTGTCCAGCAAGCCCAGGATGGCCGGAATCCGTGCACCGGAGCACACCGAAAAGGTGATCTCTGCTTGCTCATAGGCTTGCCTGATCCAGTCAAGCAAGGTCTGATTCCTGATAACCGCTTTGGAGCCGTCACCGCCAGGGATCACCAATATGTCGATCCCGGGTGCGTTTTCTGTCGAATTATCGGGTGTAACCGATAATCCGTGAATGGTCCTGATCTCGTCACCGTTTTCCGAAAGGGTAAAAACATCAAAAAGCGAGTGGCCGTTTAACTCATCAGCTACGGCAAACACTTCGTATGGCCCGGCAAAATCGAGCAGTTCGACATCATCAAATAATAGTATTCCAACGTTTTTCCGATAAAGTGTTTTCATTTTTCAAGATGCTGTTTTTTGCAAAGATGCGACTGATGGCCTCACTTGATCCTTTTCCAGGCCGAAGTCATTCTAAAATCCTGGTTATCTTTTTCGATGTGGGCTGTCCATTCATAAGTTTTCGGCCATTGTTTAAATATTCGCGCAACGGTATAAAGAAAACGCAGCGACAGTTTATTTGGCCGCGGCCTCCATCCCTTATCGGGAATCATTACAACCGTTATTTTCTCATCCATCATCTCAACGGCGTATCGACCAGAAATCCGGCCTGTTGAAGGATGCGCCCTGATAAAAAAAACGACAAAACCAAATTTTATCATTATTTTTTCGCATTAATGTGTCAGTTATTCCAGATAAATCATGCAAAAAAACAATTGCTTATATTACACCTTATGGGCGGTTGCACTTGTATGGTTACTGCAGTTTTATAACCTGGTTGGTTTTTGAATACATGCAACAGGGAAGCTTCCGGAGTATGCCTGGTTTTTATGATAGCTGCTACAATCCATCCCGGTAAAACAGATCATTGTACCGCTTTTCAATGTCTTTTACTTCTTCAGTTGTAAGCATGGCAAACTCCTTTTCGCGGGCTCTTTTCGACAGTTCGCCGTTATTCTGCTCCAGAAATCGCATGAGCAACGCCACCATGCTGTCGGGCATCTGGAACACATCATCCAGGTAGCTTTTCATTTCATCATATTTCTGCAAGTAAGCCACCTCTTCAGGGATTAGCCGTTCAATGGTTTCGTTTACACAATCGTACAAGAACTCAGCCTGCAGGGTTGCATCAAAATAGCGGTAGTAATCAATGGTTTCATTTAAAACGGCAACATTGTTGTTTGCTGTATTTTCCCATTCAATAAAGTCCAGCAAGGGTTGTGAGTAGCTTTCCAACACGCGCCGGTAGTCATCTATGCGGTTCAATATGGCTGCCGAAACCGGAAAAATGATTCCCTTTTGGGTAAACTTCATGATGGCCAGAATATGATGTATCAGGTAGCGGTGTATTCTGCCGTTGCCATCTGCAAAAGGATGAATAAACACGAATCCAAAAGCGATTGAAGCAGCTGCCAGCACGGCGTCATAGCCGGATGTCTCAATTTTGTCAGCGCTTTCAAGCAACCCATTGATCAGTTGATCAATATCCTGGTGCCTGGCAGATATGTGGTCAGGGATGGGTTCGCCTGTCAGGCGATCATGTTGGCCTACAAAACCCCCTTCATCCCTGAAGCCCATTTTAATGAAACGGCTGTTTTCGATCACAATCTGCTGTAAACGCAAAAGCTCTGCCCTGGTCAGTGGTTTTGAACCCGCCTGCCCAATGGCTCTGCCCCATCTTACCGCACGCTTACCTGTGGGAGTCTCCCCCTCAATGCTGAATGATGCTTTTGAGTCTTTTAAAAGCAGAAATGCGGATGTTCTCTGCAACACATCTTTGTGTATGTTGCTGAGGTTGCTGCTGTTCCTGGCGGAAAGATCTGACTCAATATAGCCGGCAAGTTTTTCAGTCTTGAAAATAAGCGGACAAAAATCAACCGTTCCCGGCAGATTGTTCCTGATGCGGTGGCGACTTGAGTTGTGGCTTTCGGAGGTTGAAAACTGAAGTTTTTCATCTATGAGTGGAACAAAATTTCCCCTTTTCAGGTCTTCAATGGGTAGTCTTATACCCATCAGCCATTCATATAAAAACCAGATTCTACGGCTGTACTGCCCCAATGGTTCGTTTTGCAGCAACGCCAATATTTGGTTTTGGCTAAGTTTTTCAAACAGTTTCTTAAAAAACAGCAGGTTTATGCCTTCATATTTCAGTGAAAAAACCAGGTGGTCGTATAATGTTTCCCTGGGCTGGTGCCGCGGCGTAAACACACGCCACTGACTTGTAGCGTATTTCCTGTTTTTTGTGCTAATTAACGACAGTGTTTTGGGAATGGGAACCGGCAATTGATAGCAGTCAATTATTGCCCCATAGCCCGTAATCCAGCCCTCTTCAGGAGCCTTGACGCCATGAAAAACGCTTATTTTTTGTGAAATATGATTACTCAAGGTCTTGTTTTGTGAAATATAATTACGCAAAGATAGGTGAAAAACAGATACAATCCGTGAAAAATGATTATTTTTTGATAGCTTCTGTGAAAATCAAGGAACGTTCGGTTGCTGTTACAAGCTGAAAGCTCACCGGCCGGAAACTCTGTAATTCAACTCCTGCTTTTATCTTTCAAAAACATTATAAACAATAGGGCAAACGCCATAGTTGTGAATCACTCTAATAGTACGCGAAGTAAATCCCGGTTTATGGGTGTGAGGATATGACCTGCAATCTTTGGGCCTGTCAGAATATACGGAGCAACTTTTGTCATTGAGAAAAATGCAAGGTGCATCTTTCAGAAATTTAACGCCATCAAAATTGTCTGTCTCAACAAACTGCGACATGAATTCGCCGACCACCATGTTTTTAATTTGTGCCAATCTATTTATCTCAGATTCCGACACACAAGGCTTCAGACTTTTGCAACAATTTCCACATTGTTGACAATCAATCTGTGCGGTGACTTCTTTATTGATCCTGTGAACAATGCGGTCAACTTTATCAGGATCCTGCCCTTTGAGGAAAATCCTGAAATCAATGTTTTCATCTTCTATTAACTCGCCAAGCATGGCAATCCTGGCGAGATTTAGTTCAAGGTTATTGTTGTTACTCGGGGCTTTCATGTTGTTTTTATCCGTTTATACTTTCTTTAGCCTTTGATTATCAGCGTGTTGTTATTTAACATGCAAAACAAAACCTTATTTTTTCTTGTTTAACCTCAGTACAAAAACAGGTCTGCCCACCGAAACATATACCTTATTAGCTTATTAACAGACATTTATTCAAAAATTTTAATCAAACGCTTAAAGCTAGCATTGCAATTGAACCCGCTTCACTGAACCTGCAAAGATAAATGGTTCTGCTTTATCAGGCGGTACCATTCAGCATCGTTAAAAATAATTCATTACCAGCGTTTATTAATTATACTTTGATTGTATTTTTGCCTCGTATATAGAACCAAAAATCTCCACAAACATGAGCCGCATTATTATCTCTCTGACCTTGCTGGGTCTGGCATTTTTTATCAACACCAAGGCTGTTGATGCAAATAGTCATAATCATACTTCTCATGCCGAATTATCCGAAATGGGTCGTTTTATTCATGAGCAGATGGATACTTACGTGAACAAAAACCATATCCCCAATGCCGTAATGGCCATCGTCACGGCAAACGGCGATACTTTCATGAAAGGGTACGGCCAAAGCAGTTTGCAAAACGGCGAGCCAACAGACCCGGAGAAACACCTCTTCCGCACCGGCTCGGTGTCAAAGATTTTTGTATGGACAGCAGTCATGCAACTTTATGAAAGAGGTCTGGTTGATCTGGATGCAGATATTAACACCTATCTGGATGTTGACTTTAACCACCGGATACTTTACAATGGTGATGAAGTCCCAATAACCCTGCGGCACCTCCTGAATCACACTGCAGGATTCGAAGATGTGCTGCAGAATTTGTTCAGCTTTAGTCCGCAGCCTGCATTGAGGGAACAGCTGCTTGACATGGTTCCGGCGCGTATCTTCCCACCCGGTGAGGTAATGGCCTACTCCAACTGGGGCACTTCACTTACCGGTTATATTGTGGAATGTGTAACAGGACTATCCTTTGAAGATTATGTTGAGCAGTATATTTTTGAGCCGCTGGGAATGATGTCCAGCAGCTTCCGCCAGCCGCTGCCTGACGATTTAAAGAAAAACTTTGTAACTGCTTACCGCTGGGTTGATGGCACATTTATGGAAGGACATTTTGAACACATGGCTGCACCGGCCGGTGGAATCAGCACTACTGCCCGCGACATGGTGCTCTTCTTGCATGCGCAGCTGAACGGCGGTGAAAATGAGTACGGCCGGTTCATGGATGCTTCCACCCTGCAAACCATGCATACAAACAGCTTCAGCTATCACCCCCTGACGGCAGGGATTGCTCACGGTTTTTTGGAATGGTATATAAACGGACAGCGAATCATCTGGCACGGAGGCAGTTCCACGGTGTTTGATTCCGGTTTTTACCTGCTTAACGAATCAGGGCTTGGCCTGTTTTTTGCCTACAGCGGAGGAAGCTATACCGGTCATGCCCGCATTATGAACAAGTTCATGGATACATTTTTTCCACAACAAGTTGTGCAAGAAAAAGATTACGAACCCCTGCTGGCCACGGAAATCGAACAATTGGAAGGCTTTTACCACCAAAGCCGGATGATGAGAACAAGCTCGGATAAAATGCTTAACCTGGTTATGGGAAGTTTTCAGCTTCGTGGCACCTCTGAGAACATCATCGAATTCTCTCTTTATGAAGAAGATTATGTTTTTGAGCAGGTAGTTCCCGGAGTTTTCAAACGGATATCAGAAAAAAGCAGCTATCCTTTCGGACCGCTCGATTACCTGGTTGTGGGCAAAGAACCCAACGGCCGGCCCATGCTTATTACCGATGGCCCGATGACGTTTATAAAAACCAGTTGGCGCGAGACACCCTCTTTTGCCGCTCTGATCTTTATCCCATCATTGTTTTTGGCTGTTACCGTGGTGCTTTTTCTTATCATACGGCTCGTGGTGAAGAAAGTGCGCCGCAGGGTGCCGTGCTTTTCTGCCGAAACCATCATAATTAACCGGGTAATGGGGGGTCACGCAGCTGCATTTCTGCTTTCGCTCATGCTTTTTATGGTATCAGCGGAGCCACATCCGGTCCATCAGCTGCCACAATCGTTTTTCGAGCCCAACCCGATCCTTGATCTGTTAATCAGCATGGGATTATGGATCACGGGCATTCTGTCGTTAGGACTACTGGTTATGATGATCCGGCGTGCCAGGGTTGCCGGCTACCGCCCCCTGCCCTCTTTTATTGTCCAGGGACTATACACGTTATGGGCAGTTGCACTTGTATGGTTACTGCAGTTTTATAACCTGATTGGTTTTTAGACCAACTGAAAACGATTGATTTTTTGCAGCCATTGCAATAATCAGGAAACACTCGTATATCAATAGATACGAAGAGGTGAGTGGGATTAATCTAATATACTATACAGCTTTGTAACTCCGCAAACCTGTTTAAGTGGTTAGGTTTTCTTAATGATCCATATATCTTGCTGGGGTCTCCCGTTTTTGACTTCGCCGGCTATGTGTTCCAACACTTCATTCTCACCAATTAATTCTTTAATAAATTTGATTGGATGATACGCCCCAAATGTTCGATGTCCCTCTTTGGTGTTCGATTTTACAACCAACTCACCCTGGTCGAATTTTATCTTTTCTGTTTCTGATAATTGCATTGTAAAAGCGTCGCCATGCATGGTTAAAAACAGCATGGCATTTGGTTTCAGAATTCTCATTAATTCGTTAAACCATTTATAATGCATCTCTTCAGAAAGATGGGTAAAAATTGATATTCCATAAATAATATCAAAATAATTATCCTCATATGCCATTGGAGGAGCTAACTGGTTTTGACCAAATGAAACACCATGAATATTCGTCCGGCACCATTCAGTGTATTTTTTATTGTAATCTGTGGCGTACAGCCTGCAAGTGTTGTCGACAAGAGCAGGCATATGCCGAACAATTCTACCCGGCCCGCATCCCCAGTCCAGAATATTCAGGTTTTTGAGTGTTTTGTGTTTTTTAAAGAAACCAACCAGCCATTTAGCTGTATCAAAGCTGTCGTTATAATAGGAAGAATAATCCAGTTTAAATGTTTCGTAAACAAAATAGGCGGGAGGGATTTTTACCCCGGGATTCTTTTTAAAGAATCTTCTTCTTGACCTGTAAGTTCTAAAATACTGAATATAAAACCTCGATTTATCACTCAATCTGATTAATCCAAGTTTTCTTATAAGTGCTGAAATGTAATACTTATTCATTATTTTTCTGTTTGACTTTTAACCTAAACGATATAAGTCGATTCTATTCTTCATCTGGTTCTGATTGTTTTTCTTTGAAAGAACTGACGCCACGAATTTGCAGGAGTCAAATTTAGTGATATCTGTCAAATAGACTACGTTTTCTTTGACAACAAAAAACCAATGTTCTATTATTGAAGGACATTTTCTTATAACATTTTTAAGCCGCAGTCTATAATCTCTGAACTCAGAAGCTGAAAATCGTTTCAACTTTGTCAGAACTCATTTTTTTGTTGCTAAAGCTGAGACAAATCAGGCATTCTGCAAATATTTCTGAAATTTGTGTCACAAAACAGCCCTCTTTTTCGACTTCATTATATAGAAGCGCATGCATTTGGAAACTTTCGACAAATTGTATAAGCAACATTATCACGAACTGCATCGCATTGCACAAAAAATGCTTTGCTATGATACAGCGAATGATATCGTACAGGATGTTTTCATGGATTATTATCAAAAAACAAAAAATGGAAATACCATAGAGTTCCCAAAAAGCTTCCTCTATCGCTGTACTTTAAACAAATGCATTGATGTTCAAAGAAAGAATAAAAGGTTTGCCGGCAATCATATTCCGGAGGAAACACCGGATTACAAGGACGATTTTGAAAAGCATGAAGCAAGGGATTGCATAAGGAATTGCCTTGCAGCATTAGATATCAAAGACAGGGAGCTTGTAGTATTATACACCGAAGGATTATCATACAAGGAGATGGCCGAAGTTACGCAGATCCGGTTCAATTCCATAGGTAAAACACTTTCAAGGGCACTGAAAAAACTGGAAAAAGAGATAAATATTCAAGGCTATGAACTGCTTAAATGAAGAACAAATCCAGCAATACCTCGACGATGAATATGGCAAAGAGGAAAAGGAAGCCATCGGGCAACACATGGAGCATTGCCTCCAGTGCAGAGAAGCATTGACAGAACAACGCCGTCGAATGCTGGATATAAAACAATCTCTGGACTTGCTGGTAACAGAACATCCTGTAATTCCCGGATTCAAGCCTCCGTTAAAGATAAACCGTAACAGATTGATAGTCACAAAATTCATCCTGCCGTTGGCTGTGGCTGCAAGCATATTGCTTATCATGCTTTTGCGACCTTTCTTTGACGCGGAGAAGACACCGGTACATGGAACCAATGTGCAATTCCTTGTGTCATCAGGCGAGCTGGATGCCAATAAGCCGGTAACCGAATACCCCCTGACCATAACAGTAGTGGCCCCTGACGGCTCAATTTCACAATCAACAATAAACTGATCACAAAAAAATGAAATACCCATGTTGAAAAATACGAGCATTCGGGAACCGGATTTTTGACACAAAGGGGGATGATTATAAGAGCTCGAAGTTTATTTCGAACGCAGTGAGAAACCTGCTGGAAGCTGGAAGCTCGAAGGAAGAAAGAGAGATCGGAAGGCTTCAACTAATTAACTCTTAAACAATTAAACGAATCAACAATTAAACAATAACCTTACATCTGCACATTTTCACATTTTCACATCTGCACATCTGTTCAGCATCTCAGGTATAAACACAAAACCCAGATAATCAAACAGTAACGAAAATATAAACCTATGAAAACACTGAAAATCGCAATTATCCTGAGCTTATTGTTTCCTGCAATCGCATCAGCCCAAACCCTGCTTGATATTTACAAATCGGGAAAAGTACATCTTGTTCCCGACCCCTCTTACGGCCAACATGTTGACTGGGATACGGTATTTGAGAGCTACAACGACACCCTTTACGGCAGGTGGAGAGGCAATGATAAATCGCTGACCGTATTGCCCGACGGATCGGTTGTTGTAAGCCATACCTACAGGGATTTCTACACCCGTTTTGACGCCAATGGCAGCTATGTGGAGGAGTTCGGTGTAAAAAAACCCGATGGTGGTCATTACCGAAGCCTTCGGCATGTCCAGGGGGTGCTGAAAAACAATGTGTTGTTTTCGGGCCTCGACAACATGGGCACTATGCTTTGTTTTGACCTTAGTGGCAACCTCGTCAAAACCCTCCATATGGACTACATGGCACGTCAGATCATTGCATTGCCCAACAACAAGCTTGCTCTGGTTGGCTGGGTTTTGTGGAGTGACAGGGTAAGGGAGTTTGTTGCCATTATTGATTATGAAACCAACGAAGAAAAGATCATCTGGGACCATTTCGAGCCCCGGCGGTTCGGTGCAGGCACACACAGATTCAACTATACTTATAGTTTTAAGGAGGGTGGCATGATCAGTTTTACAACCATGCCCTTTTCCAAAGCTTTGGGTTTGACTCAACCTCCACAAATTGCCAGTGTTGGAAATAAGCTTGTAGTTACCATTCCCTCAACCGGCGAAATACGCATGTATGATCTTGATGGCAGTTTTGTTTCATCACTAGAAATAGGCTGGTCAAAAGGCTACATATCAGTAGAAGAGCAAAGGGAGATACAGGAAAAAGCCATTTCAAGATACCGCTCCATGAGCAACCCGGTGTTTGCATCCTTTGCCTCTGAAGCCGAAAATATCGCCGCCCGCGATTACTTTATCAGGGAGATGGAGAAAGATCTGCGGAGCATAAAAGACCCCATCCCCATGCCATACTTCGCAAACCTTATAAGAGATTATGACGGCAACCTGCTGTTTTTCGAATTCCCAAAGGAGGAAGGCGCCAATGCATTCAACGTGTGGGTGTACAAAAATGGTGGTGAATTTGTTGCACGCAGCAGTTTTACAACCGAAGGTTACAACCTGGAGATCAAGCCATCGAAAATGGTCTTCCACAATGGCTATTTATATGCATTGGTAACAAAAGAAAATGCCAGCGGCATCCCGTTAAGGCTGGTGAGGTTTAAGATGGAATCACACCGATAACGCTGCAAGAAAACCGATAACGAAAGTATGGGCATGCTATCACAAACCGTGCATTGACAAGGTAAGAAAACGAAAACTTGAGACAGCAACTTCCGGTTTGTGGAGTAACCAAAAAATGTTACTTATTTTCATGCCTTTTCATAGGCTGCCACTTCCTATACGTCAGCGAGCGCCACACCCATTCAAGCGGGCCGAAGCGATAATGCTTCAGCCAATAGTGGCTCCAGATGACCTGGACAATGTATATAGCAACGGCCAGCAACATGCCCTGCCAAATATTGACTTTACCATAGAGTCCCAAACCGTAGGAGTAAAAAATCGTGGTGCAAATGATAGATTGGCTTATATAATTGGTGAAAGCCATTCTGCCTGCTTTTGCAACCATTCCGGTAATATGTTGAAATGCTCCTTTGTGGTACATCAGCATAACGAAATAGATATACACAAATGTCATGGCCGGACCGCCAATGAACACACCGGCGATAATGACAATAAACTCCCAGTTGGTGATGTGGTAAAAGCCGGCGTGCATGTAATGGGTATAGCCAAAACTCAACAGCAATCCTATCGGCAAACACCAATAAACCAGCTTTCTCAATACCTTCACACCGTGTTCAGGGTTGTTGCCTTTTGCGTGGCGGTC
>JAVIYP010000057.1:0-17068 GCA_031323845.1 Bacteroidales bacterium
ATTTTGCGTTCTTTGCGAGAAAATGCCAGCTTTATGTTCCACGCAAAGGCCGCAAAGAGTTGAACGCGAAGGTCGCAAAAGTCTGTATTGATTCTTCTTAGCGTTCTTTGCGTGTCTTTTATTTTGCGTTCTTTGCGAGAAAAAGAATCACAACACATTGAATAACAACATGCTGAATAATTATAAACACATAAAAAAAATTCATGTAAATTTGAGACATGAATTTCGCTTTCCACAAATATCATGGCACGGGTAACGACTTCATCATCATTGATGACCGTGATAACAGGTTCACAAAGCACACGAAAAACAGTGCATCCCTGATTGCCGGTCTTTGTCATCGCCAGTTCGGCATAGGAGCCGACGGATTAATGCTGCTGCAGCACTCCCTGAACAGCGACTTTCATATGGAATATTACAATGCCGACGGTCGGGAAGGCAGTTTTTGCGGTAACGGCAGCAGGTGTATGGTAGCTTTTGCACACCGGCAGGGACTGGTACGAAGCGGGAAGGTCCGTTTTACCGCCTCAGATGGCCTCCACAGCGCTGAACTCTTATCCTTTGATAATACCTTATACCAGATTGCCGTTGACCTTTCCGACACACACATGCCGGAAAAAATTAAGGACAATGAGTATTTTGTAAACACGGGTTCTCCTCATCTGGTGCTTTTTGTTAAAGATCCGGAAAGCACGGATGCTTCCCTTCTGGGTGCAAAAATCAGGCATGATCCCGCCTGGAAGCCGGAAGGAGTTAATGTTAACTTTGCGGCGTGCATTGACAGTCACTACCTGCAGGTTAAAACGTATGAGCGCGGTGTGGAGCGGGAAACCTTGTCATGCGGCACAGGTGTCGCCGCTGCCGCTATCGCTGCCTGTGTTTATCTGGGCGACGACGGGCGGACGAACTATCGGATTAAAACTGAGGGCGGGGAGCTCGGCGTCAGCTTCAACCCTCCGAAACATGGGAGCATACTGTTCACAAACATCCGGTTGTCGGGGCCTGCACAGTTTGTGTTCTGCGGTGACATCCCAATAAAATAAAACAGTCATGAAGCTCGAAGGCAAACACATTCTTTTAAGACCGGTTGAAATTGATGACCTTAACCATTTATACCAATGGGAAAACGACACTGAAAACTGGCACACCAGCAACAACCTCAATCCTTTTTCGCGTTTTTTTCTTGAACAATATATCCTAAACGCACAAAACAATATTTACGAGGACAAACAGTTACGACTGGTCATAGTAACCCGGCAGCATAAACAGATAGGCATCATTGATCTTTTTGAATTCGACCCCCATCATAAGCGCGCGGCTGTCGGAATAATACTTGCCCCTGATGAACGCAAGAAGGGTTATGGGTCTGAGGCACTTCAGGTGTTGCTTGAGTATGCAAAAAGTGTCTTGCATCTGAAACAGCTGTATGCAGGCATAGGCATCAATAATGGTCCAAGCATCAGGCTTTTTCAAAAGGCGGGTTTTGAGATCACCGGCACCCGTAAATCCTGGAGGCTTCATGAAAACCAATGGATTGATGAGCATTTCATGCAGATTATGTTAAGTTAATGGGATGAGAAAAAAAAGTTACCTCTATAAGGCGGGCTTGTTTTTGATGGTGTTGATGGTTGTTGCCGGAATCACGGTATCGGTCATGCTGTACCGGATGATTTATGCTCCCAATGTTTTTCTGGAGGACAGGGAACATACGTTCATTTTTATTCCCACCGGAAGCACGTATGAAGAGGTAAAAGAGCTCTTACAGGAGTCATCTTTCGTGGTGAACATGCGAACGTTTGACCGTTTGGCACAGCGCAAAAATTATCCCAATCGCGTCATGCCCGGAAGGTATTTAATCCAGAACAGGCTTAGCAACAATGAGTTGATTAATCTTTTAAGGTCAGGAGCGCAGACACCGGTCAGAATCACCTTCACCAACATCCGCACTGAGGAGGAGCTGGCAGGAAACCTGGCGGCTCAACTGGAGGTTGACTCCCTTGAGCTGCTCCGGCAGCTCCGGGATCCTGAAAATATAAGCCAGGCCGGTTTAAGCACGCCAACCATCAAGATTCTTTTCATACCCAACACATACGAGGTTTACTGGACGATATCGGCATCGGCGCTGATTGAACGGATGCAACGCGAGTATCAAGCTTTCTGGACTGCTTCGCGCCGTGAGCTGGCTGAACGGATGGGACTTAATCCTGAGGAAGTTGTCATCCTGGCCTCCATTGTACAAAGCGAAACGAATAAATCGGATGAAATGCCGCGTATTGCGGGGGTGTATGTCAACCGTTTACGGAGAAACATTCCGTTGCAGGCTGATCCCACGGTGGTCTATGCCCTGGGCGATTTTAGCATCAACAGGGTCCTAAACGAACACCTGGCCATTGATTCACCTTACAACACCTATAAGTATCGCGGCCTGCCTCCTGGTCCTATCAACCTCCCTGAACCTGCAACCATTGATGCGGTTCTGAACTTTGAAGAACACGACTATATCTATTTCAGTGCCAGCCCTGACTTCAGTGGCTACCATGTGTTTGCAAGGACATACAGGGAGCACCTGAGGAATGCCCGCCTATACCAGCAGGCGCTCAACGAACGAAGGATATTCAGATAAGAATCAGTCATCAATAAAAAAAGTTATAACAAATAATCACTTCAGCTAATGCATACAATAAAATTCGGCACCGACGGTTGGCGTGCCATCATTGCCAAAGAGTTTACCACGGCCAATGTGGCCCGCATTGCAGCCGCCACGGCAAGATGGGCACTGCAGAAAGACAACAAACCCGTGATCATGCTGGGCCACGACTGCCGTTTCGGGGGAGAGCTTTTTGTGGAAACTGTAGCACGTGTGCTGGCAGCTTACGATATTAAGGTGCTGATGGCGCCTTCCTTCGTCACTGCTCCAATGATTTCGCTCGGCACCAAGGAGCACGGCTGCACGCTCGGTGTCTTTATTACGGCCAGTCACAACCCGCCGCTTTACAACGGGTATAAACTGAAAGGGCCGTATGGCGGACCGCTGCTTGAAAAAGAGGTGCTGGAGGTTGAAGCCCTGATCGCCGCTGCTCCTGAAGAGTATGATGATCAAATTCCACTTGAGGAGCTTACCTCAAAGGGTCTGCTCGAAATCATCGATCTTGAACGACTTTACATTGAATACCTGGAGGCTCAGTTCGATCTGGATGCCATTCGGAATTCCGGCGTCCGTTTTGCTTTTGATGCCATGTATGGCTCCGGGCAAAATGTAATGCGTCGCCTGTTTCCGGACATCACCCTGCTTCATTGTGAACGGCAACCTCTTTTCGATGGTATCCCTCCCGAACCCCTGGCAAAAAACCTGAAAAGGTTCAGTGAAGTCATTAAAGCTGCAGGCAATATCGATTGCGGCCTGGCGGTTGACGGAGATGCCGACAGGACGGCATTGATGGACAGCAAAGGAAATTATATTGATTCTCACCATGTGATCTTGCTGCTCATCCATTACCTGCACCACTATAAAAAAATGACGGGTAAGGTTGCCGTAGGATTTTCTTCATCGGTAAAGATTGAGAAACTGTGCAAAGCCTACGGCCTTCCCATGGAGTATGTAAAAATTGGGTTCAAGCACATCTGCGGCATCATGCTGGAAGAAGACGTGCTTGTGGGCGGCGAGGAATCCGGGGGGATCGCCGCGGGAAAAATACTGCCGGAACGCGATGGTATATACAACGGCCTGGTTATTTGGGAGGCGATGGTTAAAACCGGCAAATCGCTCACTGATCTGATCAACGACATTTATGCCATTACCGGTTCCTTTGCCTTCGAGCGCTCTGATCTCACGCTCTCTCAGCAGGACAAAGACCGCATCGTTACCAATTGTCAAAACAACGTTTACCGGTCGTTTGGCGACTATAAAGTGCAAAAAACCGAGACCCTTGACGGCTTTAAGTATTATTTCAGCGACAGCCAATGGCTTATGATCAGACCGTCAGGTACCGAGCCTGTTTTACGCACCTACGCTGAAGGAGCCAGCCGGGAAGAGGCCCTGCACATTCTGAAAAGCGGATACGACACCATCATGAACCAATGACACATTTGTCTGAACATAATCTTTTATCTTATGAAACACCCATGTTGAAAATCCCGACCGCTCGGGAACAGATTTTTTAACACCTAGGAGGATGATTAAAAAAGCTCGAAGCTCGAAGCTGGAAGCTCGAAGGAAGAAAGAGAAGTCAGATGTCAGATGTCAGAAGTCGGAAGTCAGAAAAATATTGTTGAATCGTTTAATCGTTTATTTGTTTGTTTTTTTGCAGAGGATTAACTCCCGGCAATAGCGGATAAAGCAATGGCTGTTAGCTCTTGGCTATTATCAGATTATCATGCTAAACGCCAAAAGCAGATTAAGTGAAATATTAAGGTTCAACAATAGCTTGACATCTGAAATCTGCACATCTGCACATTTTCACATCTGCACATTGTCACATATGCACATTTATTCAGCCTCTCAGGCATAAACACAAAACACAGATAATCAAACAGTAACAAAAATATAAACAGATGAAAAATAACTCTTTTACCACCATCAGGACCTTACTTATCGTACTGATGCTCTTATTGAATGCGACACTGGCGGCTGTGGCCGGCGATAAGCTGACGCATCCCCGTGATTATTTTGGATTCAATCCCGGCGAAGACCGCAAGCTGTTTAATTATGAGGCGCTCATAGGATATCTTGATGTGCTCAGGCAGGAGTCGGATATGTTTGAAATGATTGAACACGGACAATCGCCTATGGGCAAACCCATGTACATTGCCTTTGTTTCATCTGCAGAAAACATCGCCAGGCTGGAACACCTGCGTGAGATCAACCGCAGGCTGGCCATTGACGGCGACATACATCCTGATGAGCTCCGGACTCTTATTGATGAAGGCAAAGTGTTTGTGCTGGTTACCCTCTCCATGCACTCCACAGAGGTGGCTCCTTCGCAGGCGGCTCCGTTGATGGCTTATAACCTGATCACAGGAACAGACAGCAATCCGAAATACCTTGAGGACGTTGTGTTTATGATGGTTCCCTGCCATAACCCCGACGGCATGAACATGATCGTTGATCATTACAACAACTACCTGGGCACTGAATTTGAGGGCAGCGCTTTGCCCGGTATTTATCACAAATACACAGGGCACAACATAAACCGTGATTTTATTACGCTGACTCAAACTGACAACCAGGCGGTTGCCGATATTTACAACCTCATCTGGTACCCGCAGGTGCTCGTTGAAAAACATCAGATGGGCAGTACCGGGCCGCGTTATTTTGTACCACCCAACCACGACCCCATTGCACAAAACATTGATGAGCTGTTATGGAACTGGACATGGGTCTTTGGATCCAACATGACACGTGACATGACGGCCGCCGGCTTATCCGGCATCAGCCAGCATTATTTGTTTGACGATTACTGGCCGGGATCAACCCAGACCAGTGCGTGGAAAAACATCATCAGCATGCTGACCGAAGCTGCCAGCGTTCAGCTGGCCACGCCCATTTTTATTGAAGCCAATGAACTTAACGTATTCGGAAAAGGCTTATCGGAGTATAAAAAGAGCATCAACTTCCTCGCACCCTGGCCGGGCGGCTGGTGGCGACTCGAAGACCTGGTGGACTATGAGCTGGAGTCGGTTTACAGCCTGGTAAAAACAGCCTCTCTGCACCGGAAAGAGATTCTTGAGTTCAGAAACGAACTTTGCAGAAAAGAAATCAATAAAGGGCTTACACAACCCCCGTTTTATTACATACTGCCGGCCAAACAACACGATCAAAGCGAACTCATTGCCCTGCTTCGTCTTCTGGAAAGGCATGGCATTCAACTGTACCGGCTTGATCAGGACATTATTCTTGAAGGCATAAAGCATTTTGAGGGTGATTACATCATACCCCTGGCACAGCCGTTCCGCGCATTCATAAAAGAAGTTATGGAAAAACAGCACTATCCTGTAAGGCGCTATACTCCGGGTGGTGAAATGATCAGGCCTTATGATATTACCAGCTGGTCGCTTCCCCTGCACAGGGGCATTAAAAGCATAGAAGTGAATAAACGGACACCGGGCCAGCAGATCGCAATGTCAGCCATCAGTGCGGCCGATAAGAGACCTGAGTTTTCGCCAACCGAAACAGGCCAGTTCCTGGTGTTCTCATCGAACAACAACGAGAGCTTCAAGGCTGCATTTATGTCTCTTCAGGAAGGCATTCAGGTGCTCCGCAACGCTGATCCGCAGCAGGATCAGGCAGGCCCTATTCCTGCAGGCAGTTTTATTATCCGGGTAACCAACAGAAATAAGGCAGCCCTGGAAAGTATCCTTGCACAGCTCGATGTGGCTCCGCTTGTATATACTCACGAACCGGATGTTGAAGCCAAAGCCTTGCAGTTACCCCGTATCGCGTTGTGTGAAACAAATTTCCATGACATGGATGCCGGCTGGACGCGCTTTCTGTTCGACACCTACAACATTCCTTTCACTGTGCTGAACCCTCCTGATTTCAAAGACAAAAGGCTTCTTTCGCGCTTTGATGTCATTGTGTTCCCCGACAACGGAAAAGACCAGATATTACAAGGGCGCAGCACACGCGGAGGAGAAGTATTTATTCCTTTTTATAATCCTGAATATATTGAAGGCATGGGTTCGGAAGGCTGGCAAAACGTGCTTGAGTTCATGGCCGACGGAGGACGCCTGGTCTCCTGGGGGCGGTCCACCGAACTGTTCTTCGGACTGATGAAGCCTGGCAATGACCAGGGCGACTTTCGCTTCCCTGTTCAGGATATAAGTCAGAGGCTGCAAAGGGATGGTTTTTACTGTCCCGGATCCTTACTCAAAATAAAACTGCTGCAGGATCACCCGTTGACCTGGGGCATGCCGTCAGAAATTGGTGTCTTCCACAGGAATGCGCCTGTTTTTGCCACCTCGGTGCCAAACTTTGGCATGAACAGAAGAGTGATCGGTTTGTTTCCTGAAGAAGAGCCGCTCCTGCTTAGCGGCTACTCCGAAAAAGAAGAGTTGCTCGGCAGACAACCGGCCATCGTGCACCTGCAACGAGGGAAAGGCGATGCGGTACTGTTTTCTTTTGTTCCCAATTTCAGGGGATCAACACAGGTAAGCAATAAGCTCATATTCAACTCCTTATTCGCCAACTAAATTCATACTGAGACCGAACTTGTCACCACTATGATGTAACGTGCTTTTCACCTGCGCGTCCATGTTGAACGACGGCAGGTTTTTCAGCATGCGTCATCCACAGGCCGCGCATACAGCGTATATTCCTCGGCGCCAGTTATCATGACCTTGGCGAAGGTGCCGGGCACGATACCGGGTGCCTTTTCAACAAGAACCTCAGGGTCCACTTCGGGGGAGTCATATTCGGTACGGCCAACAAAATAACGGTCCTCTTCGCGGTCGATGAGCACACGGAGTGTCTTCCCTATTCTGGAACGGTTGATGTCCAGGGAAATTTCCGACTGCAGGAGCATGATGGCTTCTGTCCTGGCCTGTTTGACCTTTTCGGGCACGGTATTGCCGAGGGCAAAGGCGCGGGTGCCTTCTTCGGGAGAATACGCAAACACCCCCAAACGATCGAAGCGCATGCTTTCTACGAAAGCCAGCAACTCGGCAAAGGCCGCTTCGGTTTCACCGGGAAACCCGGTCATCAGGGTGGTGCGAAGGGCGAGCCCCGGTATGGTGTCACGGAGCTTCTTCAGGAGGGCAAGGGTTCCGGCTTTATTATGGCCTCGTCGCATGGCACGCAAAACCTTATCGTTGATATGCTGCAGCGGAAGGTCAAGGTAACGGCACAGCTTATTGTCTTCAGCCATCAGATGGATCACATCTTCCGGAAAGTTGTGCGGGTATGCATAATGCAGGCGTATCCACTCAACGCCGTCAACCTCATTCAGATGCTGCAGCAGCTTGGCCAGCATGGGCTTCCCATAGAGATCATATCCATAATAAGACAGGTCTTGCGCCACCAGAATAAGCTCTTTCACACCTTTAGCCGCAAGCAGGTGCGCTTCCTCAACCAGCAGCTCAACAGGCAGCGAGGTGTAAGCACCCCTGATCATCGGAATGGCGCAGAAAGAGCAGGTACGGTCGCAACCCTCGGCTATTTTCAGGTAAGCATAATGCGAGGGTGTGGTCAGATAGCGCGAAGGGCTGTTGCTGGTATACTTTTCATTGAGATACGAAAAAAGATCTTCGGGCTGCCGCACGCCAAACCAGGCGTCCACCTCAGGTATTTCCTGCTTCAGATCGGCCATGTACCGTTCCGACAAGCATCCTGTAACCAGCACTTCACTGACGACTCCCCGCTTTTTTTGTTCCAGGATCTCCAGTATGGTATCAATGCTTTCTTCTTTGGCATCGTGAATAAAGCCGCAGGTGTTGATGATCATGATGTCGGCAGGGCCCTGTTCTTCCGTCCGTATCCGAAAACGTGCCGGAGGCAGTTGCGCCAGCAGTTTTTCGGAGTCAACAAGGTTTTTGGAACAACCGAGGGTGACAATCTGAATGGATTTTGGCTTCGGCATGTGTTCAGCTGACTATTGAAAGAGGGTTTCAACGAAGGCCTCCCTGTCAAAGAGCTGGATATCGTCGATACGTTCACCCACCCCGATGTATTTTACCGGGACGTTGAACTGGTCGCTTATGCCGATCACGACGCCGCCTTTGGCCGTGCCATCCAGTTTGGTAATGGCCAGGGCATTGACTTCGGTGACGGCCGTAAATTGCCTTGCCTGCTCGAAGGCATTCTGTCCGGTGGATCCATCAAGGATCAGCAGTATTTCGTGCGGTGCCCCGGGAACGACTTTTTGCATCACGCGTTTGATTTTTCCCAGCTCGTTCATCAGGTTAACCTTGTTATGTAACCGGCCGGCAGTGTCAATAATGACCACATCCATGCCTTCTGCTTTGGCATAGGCAAGCGTATCGTAGGAT
Source organism: Bacteroidales bacterium (assembly GCA_031323845.1). Lineage (GTDB taxonomy): Bacteria > Bacteroidota > Bacteroidia > Bacteroidales > UBA7960 > PUPG01. The sequence continues at coordinate 8,983 of JAVIYP010000057.1, forward strand.
ACGGAGGCAGGATCGGCGCCCATACCTTTGGAGACAATGGGGACTCCGGCGCGCCCTGCCCAGATGTTAAGCTGGTCAACCGCTGCTGCCCTGAAGGTATCTGCCGCTCCCACGACAACTTTTTTTCCGGCTTCCCTGAACTGATAAGCCAGTTTGCCAATGGTGGTGGTTTTACCGACGCCATTCACACCCACAACCATAATGACATAAGGACGCTCATCACTCTCGGAAAGCACTTCGGAAAAATCACCCTTGCTGTTCTCGTGAAGCAAAGCAATTACTTCTTCCCTGAGAATGCGGTCCAGTTCATCCGTGCCCAGGTATTTGTCGCGTGCCACACGGGCCTCGATACGCTCGATGATTTTTATGGTGGTGGCTACCCCTACATCCGACCCGATCAACACTTCCTCCAGATCGTCCAGAACAGCCGCATCAACCGTTGAGCGTCCGGCAACTGCTTTGCTGAGCCTGGAAAAAAAGTTACTGCGCGTCTTGCCAAGGCCCTGGTCAAGCTTCTCCTCTTTTTTTCGGGAAAATATGTCAAATAAACCCATAAGGATTAAATAATGGTCGGTGATAAAATAAAATCAGACCTGTACCGACAGTGCTTCCGGAACAGATCTGAAAAGCTAAGCGTTGGAATATTTACAGCAAATACAGTAAAGGAGCGTTCAACAGGCTCATTTGTTTTTCTGCGCAAAATAATCTTTCACTTTCTCGCTATCCACGATATCTTCTTCAAAGGTGTATGCACCTGACTTTTCAGATTTTCTCATCCTGATAACCTTGGCAAAACCTTTGCCAGTGCCGGTTTTCAGTGTTGCAACTACTTTCTTTGCCATAATAGTGTATTATTTGATTTCTCTGTGAACAGTCATTTTCCTTAAGATTGGGTTGAATTTTTTCAACTCAAGACGCTCAGGATGGTTTTTTTTGTTTTTGGTGGTAATATACCTGGATGTGCCCGGCATCCCGCTGTTTTTGTGCTCTGTGCACTCCAGGATAACCTGCACTCTTGCTTCTTTTGTTTTCTTTGCCATGACGATTATCTACCTTAATGTTTCAGGAGCGCAAAGATACGCTTTTTCTTTTAATTATTGCAAGTAAAATTATGATATTTTCCAGACTTGCAGCAAAGGCATCGCGTGCCGGAAACGCAAACCGGATAATTATTTTGTTTTCAGGTTTTTTAAAAAAAATTGCAGTTGTTTGTCATTTATCATATCTTCGTGGGATAAACCACACGTTGTCGGGATTTTCCCTGTGAAATCGGGGATGGTCCCGAATGTTTTTTCAGTTTCTGCCGAACAGCGTTATATCTAACCAAAAACAAGAGAATCATGACACAAACCGAAGTCACAGTAATCTCTTTAACTTATGAACTGCGCGAAGGAGGACCGGAAGGGCAGGTCATTGAAGCCGTAAAGGAAGATCAGCCCATTGAGTTTTTGTTTGGGGCAGGTAAGTTGAACCAGAGCTTTGAAGAAAATGTCAAAAACCTGGAAGAAGGTGCTCGTTTTAATTTTTTGATTGCAGCGGAAAAAGCATACGGACCGGTCAATGAAAAAGCCATAGTTGACCTTCCAAAGAGCATATTTGTCGTTGACGGCAAGCTTGCCGAAGACCTTCTTGTTGAGGGGAATATCATCAATATGGAAGATAAGGAGGGTAATCCCCACCGGGGTAAGGTTATGGAGATTGGTGATGAAAAAGTCAAAATGGACTTCAACCACCCTCTTGCAGGCATGGATCTGCATTTTCGGGGAAAAGTCGTCAACAGAAGGCCGCCATCAAAGGAAGAACTTGAACACGGCTTTGTCAAACCTTAAGCATACTGCTGCCGGCTGCGCCGGTGGTCCTTAACAGTTGCCCGTCAAACAAAAGCAACAAGCCTTTAACGACAAGGTGGCCTCCGGCACTGCAACATCCTGTGCTACGTATTGTGTCAGTGTTTTATGGTCTTAATGGCCGCTATGTGGATTGTCACCGCAATGGCAACCACCAGAAGTACCAGGCGCATCCAGTTGCTCTGCATAGCAAAAATGGCAGTCAATGTCATGGATATCCACAAAAATGAAAGCGCTCCTGCTTTTACCCTGACTGTAATACCACGATGCTCCCAGTAGTTTGTGATGTGTTTTCCCAATACAGGGTGATTGATCAGCCAGTAATAGAACCGTCTGGAACTACGCGCATAACAATAGGCTGACAGCAGCAGAAACGGAGTGGTCGGCAATAAAGGAAGGGGAATGCCCAAAAGCCCGAGGCCCAGCGATACCGTTCCTGCCAGTATAAACAGGTATCGCTGTATGGGAGTTAATTGTTTGCCAAATGTCGGTTTTCTCTCCTCCATTGCGAAGAAGTTTTTAATTTTGGATAAGATTTGGAATGAATCCAGATGCTTCCCAATAACACAAGCGCGCACCGGAAATGCCGCTAAAAGGCAGCAAAGATCGTAAAAAAAAGTGAAGCATGACAATTCAGCTGGTACGTGAGCAGGGTTTTTATCTCAGCAGTTCTACCCGTAACCGATTCTATGTCAAGAGCTATCTCCCGGTCAACAATAATCCGACGGGCATTGTGCTGATCATACCGGGCATGGCGGAACACACGGGGAGGTACAGGGATTTTGCCAATTTTCTGGCTGAAAACCATTACGGTGTTTATGCCTGCGACCATCCCGGACAGGGAAAGACCGCCGCTTCCTCCCAGGAGGTCGGAGTGGTCTCCGGCAGTGAGGCCTGGCAACAGATGCTCGAAAATGTGCGCGCCCTGTATTCAAATATCAGAAAAAACCAACCGGAAATACCGGTGTTCCTCTTTGGCCACAGCATGGGTTCAATCCTGGCCCGGCATTTTACCGCCCTGTATCCGGTGTATTTACAGGGGATCATACTGTCAGGGAGTTTTATGCCCAATCCTTTAATAATCAGCCTTGCACGAGCATTTATCAACATAAAGATCCTGTTCGGGGGGAGTAACAAAAAAAGCATCTGGTTTAACACCCTGTTCTATAAAAATTTTAACCGGCATTTCAAACACCGTCCAACGCTCTTTGAATGGATCTCATCGGAACGCTCAGAAGTGGATGCTTACGTTAAGGACCCCTATTGCGGGATAAATTATTCGAACGGCTTTTACAAGAACCTGTTTTCAGGTATTGCAGCCACGAGGCAGGCGGAGAAACTGCTCACATACCGGAAATCATTACCGCTGCTGATTCTCAGCGGCGAGGACGATCCGGTCGGGAACTTCGGCAAAGATGCGGTAAAACTTCATAAAGAATTTTACGGACAAAAATTCCAAAACCTCTATCTTAAGATTTTTCCCGGACGGCATGAATTGCTTCATGAAAAAAACAAAGAAGCGGTATATCAGTTCCTTCTTGACTGGTTAAACAAGCGTCATGCTCTGAAGATCAGCAAAGGAATGGTGCTTTGATAGATTAGTTTCCTTGTCAGTCCCGGTTGGAAAAAACGTGCGAGCAAACTGCGTTTGCGGTTAATTATGGAAAAAAGGTCAATGCTGTGTTCCTCCACAAAGGTTTCCAGCTCTTTCATGTTATCCTCTCCCTCAAGCAAATGACAGTGCACTTCGATGTTTTTATGTATTTTCCGGAAGTATTCCTTAAGGTTTTCCATCCTGACTTCATCCCATGACTTCTTCGCGTCTTTTGACAGGTGTATGCAATGCACTTTTACTTCAAATTCGGACAGGATACCCAGCAGCCGGCGTATAGCCACATAGTCTGAATCGTCAAAATGCGTGGCATAGGCAATGTTTTTGACTTCCCTGGTGGTTTCGTACCTGGAGTGCTCCGGTATGGCGAGCACAGGCACCCTGGTCCGGTCAAGCACGCGGGTAACCACACTTCCGACAATATCGCTTTGCTTTTCACCTTTACCCTTGGTACCGAGCACAATAATACCCGGATTGTAATCTTTGGCCATTCTTGAGATTTCATCCTCTGTAATTCCTTCACGCAGCGAATAGCCGATCTTTATATGCTCCATATTGTTTTCAGCCGCGAGCTTCCTTATATCATTAACAAAAGACAGCAGGCTTTTTTTGGCGTTGGCTTCCATCTCGCGAAGGTTGATATCCATATCAACCTGTATGCTGTATGCGTCGGTAATGGGCACCAGGTCAACGATGGGCGCATAGTAAACATGCAGGATCTTAATTTCTGCCTTTATCTTTTTGGCAAGATTCAGCGCGTACATACAGGCGTTGCGCGAGTAATCGGAAAAGTCGACGGGCACCAGAATGCGCCGGACTGCCTTCGGGTTTTGCCTGTCTGAAAATTCCTGCTCGGCTTTCCACTCATTCATCAGGCGCAAGGCTTTTTCCACATCACCCGATCTGATACGGATCTTAACCCCCTCGGGCGCGGCCCCCTGTATCAGGTGGACATTGCTCAGGAAGCACTCAATGCCTGCAGCTTCCAGCCGGGCCTTCAACACTTCTGCTGCCGTATAGTGATCGGTTGCCAGGGTTACCAGTGATTCTTTCATGGAAATGGATTTTAGGTGTCTTCATCATAGTTATCACGGATAAATATACTAAAGATTACGGATATGCGCAAGTAATGATGTGTACAGATGTGACGCCGGCAGAAAAAAAGCGGAAGCATCCGGCAATATGCAGACTGAGCGTGCATGCACAGGCAAGAACGCATCGTGTTCTTTTCATCAGAATCAAAAGAAATACAAGGCCGTAAACAGCAGGCGCCAGTTGGCCGTTTCGTGGTGGTTACGCACTTTTCCTTTTGTGTCGGGAGCACCATAGGCAGCAGCCGTATATTCCAGTTCGCCACAAAAGGCCAGCCGTCCGGAGTACACGGTTACCGACGGCGAAATACGGTACACATAGGCGATGTCATGCCCCCGTCCGTAAAAAACAGGCGTGGCGCCATAGTTTTCAGGAGGGACAAGGTATCCGGAAGCACCAAAGTTTACGCCATAGCCCAAAAACAATCCTGCCACCACGTTTTCACCATAGAGCACATTGGCCCAGGATGCCAGATGATTCAGAGGTGTATAGGTGTAAGTCCCTGTCTGGGGGTTAAAGCTTTCTGCATAGCCGCCCAGCATCAGGTGTTCGCTGAGGTTTTGTCCGTAAATGGTTTTGGCCTTAATGTCGAGTTTATCCTGCCTGTACCTGCCATAGGCCATAAAAGCATAGGTGCCCATCGTTTGCGACATATAAAAGAACGGCCATGTGCCGGGCTCCTGATCGATGGTTCTCGGACGTATCACCTTATAGTCGGCTGCAAGTCCGGCGGTGAAGCTGTCGTGTGTTCTTGTCCACTGAAGATGCACGTTGGGGAGGGTGGCGTTTCTCAGGTAATCGGGTCTTGGGCCCAAAGGACCATCGCTGGCATTATCACGCTGTGCAATCATGGAGAACAACCATCGTGAGTTGCCGGTGCGGTAAGTCAGTGTGGCCTGCGGGTTCCGGATAAAAGGCTGGAAAGGGGCACCGGTATTCAGCGACACCACAGTGGGCACAACATCAGTAGCAAACAAGGGGTGCCACCACTGCCCCAGCATCAAGCCCCAACGCTCCCACTGAAGCTTCATGTAAGCATGACGCAGGCGAAAACCATTGATATCCCCTTCCGTAACACCGGAAAAGTCTGCTTCGATCAGGCCGCTAACCTTTGCTCCGAAAGCATCCGGCCCATCAATATAGGTTGCCAGCCTCGAGGTAATGGCCGAAAAGTTAAACACGGGGTCGCCGTGGATGTCCTTTCCGTTGAAATCAGGCATTACCCGCGCAGGATAAAGCAGAAACAGGTCTTCACGTGCCGCAACAACCGTACGGCTGTCGATCCAGTAGTCGGTCTTTACAAAACCTGTCCATCTGAAGGAAAAGGCTTTTTCTTCTTCATTCTTTTTTTCTGGTCCTGATGTTTCAGCGCACAGCATCAGGGGTGCAAGCATCAGCACGAGGAGTTTCATTGTCTTCATAAAGATAGCGTTTTGGTGTTGTTCATGCGTATCATACGAACGGTCCAGTTGGTGTATTTGACAGAAAGCCTGTGCCTGAAGCCCTGGCGATTTCCGCTAAACCATATCAAAAATAACATAAAAACGTTTTTGGCCGGTGAATGCCATGATGCCGTCTGCCGGGCCTTTATCAGGTTCCGGATTGTCCGGGTTTTACCAAAAAGCTAACCAGGGGGTTCAGGCCCAGGGACACCAGCATTCCGATGGTGCCTGCCTGGGGTGATGGCAATCCGGCAGCATAGAGCAGCAGGCAAACCAGCAAGCCTCCGGCACCTGAGGCGACGGCTCCGCTTCTTGTGACTCTGCGGCTGTACAAGCCCCAGATAAACGGCCCGAGAAAGAAGGATCCCAGGGCCCCCCAGGAAATGCCCAGTATGGCTACAATGCTGTCGATGTTGAGGTAGGCAAGCACAACGGCCAGGACAATAAATATGGCGCTCATTATCCGCATCAGCAGTGTAAGTCTTTTGTCGGAAGCTCCATGGTAAATAAAGCCTTCATAGAAATCCTTGACAAACGTAGAGGATGAAACAAGCACAAGGGCCGCAAGCGTTGACATGGAGGCAGACATGATCAGCAGCAGAATGATGACACTTAGTGAGGCAGGCACGACATTGGTAAGAAGCTCGGGCATTAAGATGTCGTACTGTGGCTGGCCGGCTCCGGTAAAGGCGGCAGGTGCATTAGCCGGATTAAGGAACACCCTGGAAGTGGATCCGATAAAATAAGCCACGCCTCCTATCAGTATGGCAAATAGTGTTGATGCGAGCATGCCCCGTTTCACGGTTTGTCTGTCCTTGATAGCATAAAATTTCTGCACCAGTTGCGGCATGGCAAACGGTGCGAGGCTGGTCAATAATACCAGCGACAGCAGCGGCCACCATCCGGGCGGTCCGACAAGCCCGGTCAGCTTCGGGTCAATGGAACGCAGGTCGAAGGTGATCTGACCAAAACCTCCGCCCTGATGCACCGTGCTGAACAACAAAATGATGACACTGACAGCCATGATCAATCCAAATATCATATCAATAAGAGCCATGGATTTATAGCCACCCATTACCATATAAAGAGCGGTAAAGAAACCCATGAATGCCAGGGCCTGCCAGTACTCAATGGCAAAGTTTGAAGTAAAAAGATAGGATAAGCCCATAAAGACGGCAGCGGTGTAGGGTATCATGAAAACAAAGATCACCATGCTGGCCAGCAGTTTGAGCCCGGGACTGTTATAGCGCCTCTTAAGGTATTCGGGCAGCGTGGTTGCGCCCAGGGTAGCTCCCGGTTCTTTCAGCCGCATACCTACCAGTCGCCACGCCAGGGTCACACCGACAAAGGCATTGATCAATGCAATCCAAAGGCCTGAATAACCGAAATTCCATCCAATGTTACCGGCAAAGCCAATGAACAAGACGGCGCTGAAATAGGCCGTGCCGTAGGAGAACGCCGTCATCCAGGGTCCGACGTTGCCGCCGCCGAGATAAAAATCATTAAATGTTTTCGTGCCACGAAGGCCGCGCAGCCCAATAATGATGATCATCAGGGCGTAAAGTGACAACACAATGATTCTTACTGTCATGATCGTGGTTGATTGGTTGGATCGTTAATAAGCTGTTGTTTGCTGATATGAATGCGTGCATCCACGGCAACAATTTGTTTTTCATTGCCCAGCAGAGGGTTCAGGTCCATTTCAAAGATTTCGGGAGCGGCTTCCTGGAGTGCTGACAGGCGAAGCAGCACATCGATAAATTGTTCCCTGTTGATCCCTTTCTGGCCCCGTACTCCTTTAAGGATGGCCTGACTTTTCAGGCTGTTGATCATCTCCGAGGCTTCTTCTGCGGAGAGCGGGCTCAAGCGGGCAGCCACATCTTTTAACACTTCAATAAAAATACCTCCCATACCCGCCAGGATCAGGTGCCCGAAATGATCTTCCCTTTTTGCCCCTGCAAACAGTTCAATACCTGAAAGCATGGGCTGCAGGAGCACCGCTGTGGTGTCTTTGATGTTCATCATACGTTCAAACTCGGCCGTCAGTGCTGCGGCATTACGGATGTTAAGCACAACGCCGCCGCCATCCGATT
>JAVIYP010000058.1:0-17041 GCA_031323845.1 Bacteroidales bacterium
TCGATGGGTGCCCCGGCTCCGGTCAGCGCACTTTTGCATGCCGTAGCCGTAGTTAAAGCCGGTGCCTTTGGGATTATCCGCCTGGTATTCGATGTTTACGGCATCAATACCGCCGGACAAATGAGCCTGCTAACCCCATTGGCTGTATTAGCGGCTTTTACTATCATCTACGGCTCCGTTCAAGCCATGTTTCAGGATGACTTTAAGAAACGACTGGCCTTCTCTACGGTGAGCCAGCTTTCCTATATTGTCCTCGGAGTAGCCATTGCGGGAGTCCTCAGCGCAACGGGAGCCATTGTTCACCTGGTGCATCAGGGCATCATGAAGATTACCATGTTCTTCACGGCCGGGAGCGTAGCCGAAACCTATGGTTACAAAAAAATCAGCGAGCTGGACGGAATCGGCCGGCGCATGCCCCTCACCATGGGGTTTTTCACCATTGCCGTCTTTGGCATGATAGGCCTGCCTCCAACTGCCGGGTTCATCACCAAATGGTACCTCGGACTCGGAGCGGTAGAGGCGGGGAGCTATTGGGTGGTTTTGGTGCTCCTCGGAAGCAGCGCTTTGAATGCGGCTTACTTCCTGCCCATCGTTTACAGGGCGTGGTTTTGTGAACCGGAGCACGAGGCTGTTCCGCTGCGACGCATAGGCCGCCTGGAGACCCAGGCTTTATTGTTAATCCCGGTGGTGGTCACCGGCATACTCTCCCTCGCTGCCGGAGTGTTTGCCGCCGTGGCAGGAAGTCCGCTTTCCATTGCCCGTGAAATCGCCGAAAGATTTTATCTGCTATGATCTGGTTACTTGCCATAGTTCTGCCCCTGTTGGCCGCGGTAGTAGCCGCGTTGCTGCCCGCCGGAAGACGCGCTTCCGGACTGGTTTTTGCCAGTGCCACCATACCTGCTCTCTGGCTCGGACTGGTGGAGGTCTCAGGAGTTACAGCGCACTGGTTTTTACTGGAAGCGCACTTTTCCCTGGACACACCGCGTCGTATTCTCCTCCTGCTGACAGGCATCCTGTGGGCCGCAGCTGGTCTTTTCGCCGGGTCGTACCTGAAGGATGATGCCCGGAGAAATGAGTTCTCATTTTATTTTGGTACCGCTATGGCGGGAAATTTCGGACTGCTGATCTCAGGAGATGCAGCCTCATTCTACACCTTCTTTGCCTTAATGACGTTCGCCTCTTATGGCCTGGTCATCTACAACCGCACACCGTCCGCACGAATGGCGGCCAGGATTTACCTGGTGATGGCCATCATCGGAGAACTGTTTCTTATTACCGCATTGTATCTTGCCGTGCGAAGTGCCGGCAGTATGCTCCTCGCCGATATTCCTCCCTCTCTGGCTGAAGCCCCCAATGGCCCGTTCATCTTTTTGCTTGCCCTGATTGGCTTCGGCGTGAAGGTCGGGGCTATTCCCCTGTATTTCTGGCTGCCACTGGCGCATCCGGCAGCTCCCGCACCAGCCAGTGCGGTCCTTAGTGGCGCTATGATCAAGGCCGGCCTGGTTGGTTGGATGCACTTTGCTCCGATAGGTTTGGTGGAATGGCCTTCCCTGAGCCTGCTCATGGTTTTGCTGGGTTTTACGGCAACTTTGGGAGCGGCGATCTATGGCCTGACCCAGGTTGACCCAAAAACCAATCTCGCCTATTCAAGCATCAGCCAGATGGGGGTTATGACCGTGCTCCTGGGCATCGGGCTGTATGGTGGCATCCCTGCAGGCTTGCTACTTCCCGCAATTGCGCTTTATGCGTTCAATCACGGAACAGCCAAAGCCCTGTTGTTTATGGGCACGGCGCTGCCCGCCAAGGTGGGTGGTCACTGGCGCATACTAATGTGGACGGGGTTAGGCGCAGGTGTTCTGGCCATTGCCGGAGGGCCGCTTACCGGCGGACTCTGGACCAAATACCTGGTCAAAACCTTCCTATACGAAACAAGCTTGCCCGGAGCGCAAACCTTTTTGTTGTTGCTAACGCTCTCCGCCATCACCACGACCTTGTTGCTGAGTCGCTTCTTACTCCTGTTGCGCCGGATAGAGGTACCCTCTGCAAGTGCAGCACCTGCTTTTCTGCTTCCCTGGACTCTTCTCCTGCTCGCCGGAGGGTGGTGGACAATGTCCTCTGCTCTTATGCCTGCGGAATTGATGAATTACATTACTAAAGAAAAAGGCGTAATGGCCTTTTTCTGGAATCTGTTCACGAATTGGGACGCGCTATGGCCCATCACCGTGGGAATGATTTTTATGGCTTTTACCCTGAAGTTCGCATTTCTCAACAGGTGGCCAACAAAAGAGCCTCTCTTGCCGCCGGGTGATCTTATTCACATTATCCTTCCGGCTGGGGATCTGTTTGCAAAGCTTCTCGGGAAGGGTATTGCTTTGCTGGAGTCCTCCGTGCAATCGGTAAAGAGTCCTGAGCAAATTTTTTACAGAATTACAGACGACAAACGAACCTCACACATCAGTGCCTTCGCCGAATCCTTATTGCGGCGCTGGGAGTTTGTCGGAATCGGCTTTTTTATCGTTTTCCTAACCTTGTTTTTCTTCTTACGATAACTGTCACAACGATGAAAACTGGCATCAAAAAAATAAAACGTAGTATTCTTATTAAGAGCTTTCTTTTGCGATGTGCCATTTTTGCAGCTGGTTGGATTATCCTGGTGGGTGGCCAACAAATCAGCGACCTTTGGTTCGTGATCCTGTGCATAGCGGCTACCGCAGGCATCAGCATCTATACCATACCCCCCGGGCAGTGGGTGTTGCGCCCCCTGGGCGTCGTCCTTTTTCTCCCTTATTTTCTCATTACGGCCATACGGGGTGGCTGGGATGTGGCCCGGAGGGTCTTTTTCCGGACCATTCCGATCGATCCTGATTTTATAAGCATTGAACACGACCGGGATCCGCGAAAAACGCTGGTTCTTGCCTGGGTCATAAGCCTGCTTCCGGGTACAGCCAGTACCGTCATCAGGGAAGATAGCATCGTTGTTCATGTGCTCGACAAAAACCTCCCTGTCACCGAAGAAATCCGGGAATTGCAACACCGGATCAATAAAATCTTCGTGACGGGCTAACCGAAGAACTTATTGAATAATATCATCTTGCCGGGGCTGCCGAACATAGTTGCTATGGTTTTTCAATTCTGTGGAATGGTAAAGCTGAATGTTGACCCTAACCGGACTTTGTAGAATAGCAAAATGGAGTAACAATAAAAACAAATCCCAACATGCAGTCTTAATTTAAAAAACGCCAACTATATTAAGATTTCTTTTTTTGGGAAAAGAATGCCATTACTCTTCGTCCTCATCCGCTGCCAGATCAGTGTATCACCAGTTTTACAGACCTTACGCCCAGCCTGGCGCTAATGCGTGCTGAATACACGCCCGGTTGCAGACTGAGCAGGAACTGATGGCTTCCCGGAGCCACTTCCCAGTGCCCCACCTTACGTCCGGTAATGTCGTACAGCGACACAATGGTCCGGCTTTCGAAAGCCTCGACATACAGGCTGTTGTTATGGTACCATACCTTGCCGGGATTTAATGTGGCAGGATCATGGATGCCGGTTATGCCATCATCCCTGTAAAAGAGTATTTCAAAGCGTTCCTTATCCATGCCTTCTTCAGCTACAAAAATATATTCGGAATCCCCGATCAGGTCGTGCACAAGGTTATGATTACGGTCTGCAAGATAAATCCTGTAGTCTATGAACTCCCCGGTAAGCATGTCTAACCCGATCCTGTATGCGCCTGTTGAGGGAATGCTCATTCCCAGGCTTATTGTCAGCTCCTCTGTTATTTCGGGAAGGCTGTTAACGGCCAGGTCTATTCTGTCTTTTGATAGTGAGTAAAGCTGGGGCATGCTGTTGTTAAAACTGAAAAGTTTCAGAGCATCAAAGCGGTCCCTGTCGAAGCATGACTGCTCAAACAGCCTGATGGTAGTGACATCATAATAACCGTTGCCCGATATTTTCAGGCCCAAAAGCGGTGGTGTTTCAGCCTGGTTTTTTTGGCGTGTTTCCGGTCCGGCAACACGCATTTCATTATGGAAGGTAAACTCAAACGGCTCCGTTGCCAGCACAAAGAAGCCTTGGTTTTGCGGTACAATGGCTTCTCCCGGACCGGCAATAATGTAGCTGTAACCGCCACCGCCACCTATTTCAGGATCGTAAACATACGCCGTATTATCTTCAAATTTGCTGCGGTCTGCTTTATTCCAGTCAACAGGCGATGGATAAGGATTCCCTATCAGGTTCCATCCGTGCTGGTATATCCATTTGTCTGCAAGTCCGGAATGTGTTATCGAATAAGTAACAGTTCCTGTGTTCAGCGCTCCCCGGAACTTTTTGACAGGGTCATTTGAGTTCTGATAAGAAACCAGGTATCCTCTGCCTTCAACGAAATGTGTTGTTTCATCGTTATGATCGTAAAAGCTTGATCCCCCGGCTTTAAAGTTGATCCACCAGCCGCTTTCATCCCACAGGTAAAAATCATCCTGAGCCCCGGGATGAAATACGCTTCCCGAGATATCCATGCCGCTTACGGGTGAAGAGAGGAAGTGCCACCCCTGACCGGAGGTCGGAAAGTACTGCTCTGCCGTGGCTTTTACACCTTCGGTGGTATGAAGCAGTGAGCCTTTGCCGGCTGCCGATTGTTGAATGATCAAGCCATCTTCATTCGCTTCATTGATGAGTGAGTTGCTTACGGTAATTACTCCTGTTGGTGAAATGGTAAGGCTGGCGGTAGTGGCTATGGTTATTTCCTTTACTTCTGCTTCACCGGTTATCACAGGATAATGATCCATTCCGCCACCAATGGCAATTCGTGTTTCATCACCGGGCAGTATTCCGGCTGACCAGTTTGCGGTTTCTGTCCAGTTATTATCCGTCCCCATCCATATGCGCACATCATCTGAAACATAATCCTGCCAGGCTAAAAACGGGTAGCCGTTATTGGCATTGTCGTTAATGCCCCAGATGTGGTCAGTTCCGTTAATGGTTTCCTGTACGAAATCCCATCCTGCATTGGCAAACGTGCCGAAGGTCTGCATTTGACGGGTGGTTTTGCCTGTGCCGCCGGAACTATCTTCCATTCCGGAAGCCTCCATATCCCAGAAAGAATAGGTAACAGAACCACCAGCAGAGTTAGCTCCTACGAGTCCACCAATATTAAAACCTGAACCATTAACTGCTCCTGTTGAGTATGATTTTGAAACAGATCCATCATGGTTATTGCCAACCAAACCACCGCAAGAATAACTACCGTTCACACTACCGGTAGCATAGCAATTTGTGATTGAACCATTTTCATTTCTCCCTACAAGCCCTCCGGCTCCATCAGCCCAACTCCTACCCGTGACATTGCCAATGCTATATGACTTTTTAATTACTGCTTCGTTCCAACCTACTAACCCCCCGCTATTATTAGTGGCTACAACTGAACCCGTGCTGTAACTCCGGCTTATAACTGATGTCCCAATATTATGACCAATCAGCCCACCGGCGTTATGATTTATTACATTTATATTTCCTGTTGCATGGCAATTAGTAACGGTTGAGCTTATATTCCGTCCTATCAAACCTCCGGCAAACCCAGTTACTCCATAATAAACATCACAACTGCTATATGAGTCTGTTATCGTTGAATTTTCTGCCTTTCCAATCAGGCCGCCCAAATAATAGCTATTATAATCAATTCCTTTGATATGCCCTGTAGTAAAGCAGTTATGAACTGTTGTGCCTGAAGCACGACCTATAAGACCCCCAACCTCTCTAAAACCCCTAACGCTAACATTGATCAGTCCTAAATTGGTAATGACAGCATTGCTGGTATATCTAAAAAAACCAACATGCTGAGAATTATGCGTCCCACAATTATACTCTATACGCAAGTTGCTTATAGTATGATCATTTCCGTTGTAGTTACCGGAAAATGGTATGCTACTATTGCCAATGCGAGAAAAGTTGAACCAGGAATCGGGGTTTGTTATATCATCCGTTTGAATAAAGTACTTGTCCCACACGCCAGAGGTCTCGCTGAGCCATTTAAGGTTTTCCCAGGTGGCAATTTGGTAGGGGTTCTCTTCAGAACCATCTCCGTCAATAATAGCAGTTGTAAAGCTTCGTTGTTCGCCATAGCTGGTACCTGCATCATTGGTGGCATAAGCCCTTACATAGTAGGTTGTGTTTGTGGTTAACCCTGTCATTTCACTAGTAAACACGCCGGTTTCCGACGCCGAACCTTCTTCTGTTTTATCTCCATCAATAGTTGGGTTTTCATCTGTACTCCAGCACACACCATGCTGCGTTGGGTTTGGAATACCCAGAAGGGTAATATCGCCGTGTCCGATGGCAGTGGATGTAGTAATGTCTGTAACCTCCAGGGTAGTAACCTCTGGTAACAGTGGAGATGTTCTTCCGCTCAGCGATATTGTTTGGGTTGAGTTACCAGGATTGTGAGTGAGGGTAAGCTCCCCGGTAAATACACCTTCATAAGGTGGTTCAAAACCAACAAGGAACTTCTGTTCATCTGCCGCAAAAATGTTGGCACTGGAGAGATCAACAGTGAATGCATTGTTGTCAGATTCAACTGAAGTAATATGCAGTATTCCGCCTCCGGTGTTGGTTATGGTAATTTGTTCATACTTTCCAAATCCCGTTCCAACCACGCCAAAATTGATATCGGCATGGCTTGAATGATATTCCGGCGCAGATACCGGAGCGGTAGATTCTTCCCACACAGGAGAGCCTATCAGTGTTGCTGTATTATCGTTACCGCTGCTATCGCCGGCAGTTGACCCCTCACCCTCATCTAATCGCCAGTAAGCTGTCAATCCGTTTTCTGTGCCGGCTAATGAACCATAGCTTGCGCGTATTTCGCTTTCGCTTCTTGCCACATTCCAGACTCGTACTTCGTCAATTTTGCCATTGAACATACGATCGTTTTCATAGTTGGCGCCGATAAATATTCTATCTACTGGTGTATTGGGTGTAGTATTCTCATTAGTGATCACCTGTTCAACACCGTCAAGGTAGAGTTTCCATGTGCCATTATCACGCACTGCGGCAACATGATGCCAACTGCCAACAGGAAGTTCCGTGGTTGATGTAAGCCAACTAGCTCCACCACAAAGAATTGCAAGATAACTATCTTCAATTACTCGAATTCCATATCCATTGCTGCCCGGATGGCCCTGATAAATAATGCCGCTTACACCTGTCGCCTCCTGGTAAACCCAGGCTTCCATAGTTATGTTATCAATGGCTGTGGTCACAATACCTGCTTCTAAATACTGTGAAGTGCCGTTTAAAGTAAGCATATACCCAGCATCTGCTTTCAATCCGGATTTTCCGGCATCTTTTGCTCCAATGTTATTGTCAGCAAAATTGTCAGTAAACACAGTTTCACCAACTGGTTCAACAGCTGCTTGTGCCGGCATCTTGGTTGCAAAAAGCATTAACAACAAAAAGTAAACTGTTAATTTTCCGGTAGTTGTAGGTAAAAGTTTTATCATAGCTTTATATCTTTAAGTGGTAATTATCGGTTTTTGTGTTAGGGGTACTCGGGAAACCCTAACTCAATAGGGTATCCCGAAGAGCCCGACCTATACGCAATGTTTGCATATAAGGTTCTTTCGCATCAGTTGAACAAATAATTAAAAAACTTCGACTCGGAACCCTATAGCAAAGATCAACCATGGATGTGCAAGTTCCAAAAAATGCATTACCGGAAAAATACGGGGTTTTGGTCCGGACAGGCCGGCACCTTAGAAAGTGCTACGGGAAAACTACGGGGTTAACCAAGGGGTTGCAGCAGACGGTAGTCATATGCTCAACAAATAGGAGGTAAGGCTTACATCGGGGCTGATCCCAAGCTTCTTACGTATATTTGAACGTGTATATTCAATGGTGCGTGCCGAACGGTTGCTGATTTCAGCGATCTCTTTTGTAGATAACTGAAGCCGGAGCAATGCACACAGCCTTATCTCTGCTGGCGACAGCTTACTTGATTTTTCCAAAAGCTTATTTATAAACCCATCATTCAGCTCATTGAAACGTGTTTCAAATTCTTGCCACAGCTCCCGGCTTCTGTCTGAAGTGTGAAGCCGTTGTAAAAACCCATATAACTCACCTGCAACACTTTCCTCTGCACTGGGCAACAAGTCAGCAATATCCTTTTTTAATTGCTGAATGATCTCATCCGATTTAACAAGTGAAAGTGCTTTTCCCGTTAGCTCCTGCTTGTTCGACTCCAGAGCCTGCCTGGTTTTCTCAAGTTCCTGCGTTTTTATAACAAGCTGCTGCCGATGTATAATCCTTGTTTTACGATAATAAAGGAAAAGAAATACAAACCCCAGTAAAATCAGTGAAATGAGCAGGATCCCTATCTGTTGTCTGAGCCTGTTGATGCGTTCTCTTTGCTGAAGCTCAATGATCTTATTTTTTTTGATTTCTGTTTCGTATTGCGTTTGCAACTCTGCAATAATGCTTTCTTTTTCAAGAGTAAAGAGATCATTCTTTACTGCGTAATACAGTTCAAAATGTTTTAACGCCTCCAGGTGGTTGTTGTTGGCTTTATGCAATTTGTAAAGTTCATCATAAGAATTTAGTTGCTGCTCTTTCATATCATATTTCAGACTGAATGCTAATGCTTCCTCAAGATAATGAGCTGCCTTTGAAACATTGTTTTGCGCCGAATACAGCATGCCTAGTCCAAGATAATTGAATGCCAAACCGGGTTCCATGCCAATTTCTTGACACAGCGCTATTGATAAGGGGTAATACACACGGGCAGAATCATACTCATGCATTAAGCTATAATTGTAAGCTATATTGTAATAATTCATTGCCTGCTTTGCTTTAATATTGAGCGTTTTATTGATTTCCAGCGCTTTCCTGAAAAACTCTATAGCTTTTTCATACTTTTTCAGTTCATTGTACACAAGCCCGAATGAGTTGTAATTGCTGGCTATCTCAATATAATTTTCCAATTCTTTGTTAATGTCTAAAGCTTTTTTAAACTGTTCAAGGGCAAGGTCAAAGTTGCTTTGTTGCATATATATGCCCGCAATATTAGCTATGATCACGGCTTCGCTCCTTCTTTTATTACCCTCTCTCATAATCTTTAGCGAGCGCAAATAATAATCCAATGCTTTCTCATACCGGGCTATTGAATTGAGGTGGTTGGCATAGTTATTATAAATTACACTCAGGGTTTCTTTGTCGCCAAATTTATATGCAATATCTGAAGCAAGATGGTAATAATAGGCGGCACTGTCGTTTTGATGCAAATACCCAAATATATTAGCCTTGGTTGTGTAACAATAAGCCGATCGCTTTTCTTTGCCATGTTTTTTGCAAAGGCTTATAGCTTCATCAGAAAAAGCAAGCGCCGTGTCATAATTCCCAAGGCTGAAATTGAAAAACGAGAGATTATCCGCAGCGGTTATCAGCCCGTCAATATAGATCAGCTCGCTGGCCAGGCGGTAGGCGTTATGGGCAAAATAAAACGCCGTATCTGTATTTTGGTGGAACAGTTTTTCGGAAAGGTCATTGTAAACCCTGACCCGTTCTTTTTCAGACAATGGCATGTCCAGCAAAGGTAAAAGACTGTCAGTTTCGCTATCAGCAGACTTAGTCAGAATAAAACACATCAACAAGGTCACAAAAACCAGTGTTTTCTTCATAAGTAAATTCTTACAAACCCAACATAAATGCTGAGCAGTGTGCATAAATCAAAGGCCAGAGATAAACTTCACTCATCCAAAAATAAAAAAAAATAACTAATTCTCTAAATAAAAAAAAACAACTAATTCTATGTTTTATTCGGTTTTTTTATGTGATGGCTGCCGGGGTTTTTTCCGGGTCATGTATTCGTTTGCTTTAAATGCTTATTTTTGTGAGGCAGACAGCCCTGGGCGCGGCAAACCGGACATTCCACAGATTTTTAAACCACATCCTTTGATGTCGAGTGATTTGATTGATGCATACAATCGTTTAGCAGTCGATTATGACAAAAACCGGGGGCTGTTCGACATGTCTGCCGTATTGCGTGAGTTTTATGCTTGCCTGGAAGGCCGCAAGGGGCATCTGCTGGATCTGGGTTGCGGGGCGGGGGAGCCCGGTCCGGCTTTTTTCATAGACAAGGGCTGGAAGGTTACCGGCGTCGATTTTTCCGAAAAGATGCTGGAGCTGGCCGGAAAATACCAGCCCGGAATGAACAGCATCCTGGCCGACATTACCAAAGTGGCTTTTTTGCCGGAACAGTTTGATGCCGTTACGGCCATTTACTCACTCTTTCACATTGAAAAGGAAAAACATCCAAAGCTTTTTTACGACCTTTACCAATGGCTGAAGCCCGGCGGTAAAATGCTGTTTACTTATGCCTGTAAGGAATATACAGGGCATGCGGAATTTAGCGGCTACATTCGCTTCATGTCGGAAAACCTGTTTTACAGCCATACCACCCCGCAGAAGCTGTATGCCATGCTTGAAGCAACCGGTTTTGATCTGCTTGCCCGGGATTACCGCGATATCGGCGGTGAGCGTTTTCTCTGGGTAGCCCTTGGCAAGCCCGCCTGATCATGTGCTAATTACCGTAAAAACCGCTTAATTTTCATTATGCAGGATATGCCCGGGTCCGCAGGCCGTCTGCAGCGACTGGTCGTCAGGATGAAAGTATTTGCGCCAGCTCAGGTGATTGTCGATCATAAACTGCAACATGTTTCTGAAAAAAGTTTCATTTTCAGATATCGGGCCAGGGAAAAGCGCGTTGATGTCCATAGGTTGGAGTAATTGATTAAGGAATGCTATTGCAATGCAATGTTGTTGCTGATGTCGAAGGTGCCTTCGAACAGGAGCTCATCCCGGTAGAGCAGCTGGTAGGTGAATGCCGACAGGTCTTCCGACAAGAACACCCTCCATACGGCGTCACAGGATGTGGGGATCAGCTCGCAGGTATACTCATCAGCCGGGAAGCTCTGCAGCAGCGAGGTGCCCGTACCGTCGGCATAGCCTCCATACATGGTAATGTCCTCAGGCGTTCCGTCTTCGTGGCGGTGATCGTGCCTGAACCGCAGCCTGCCCTCTTCAACGAGGAACATCCACGTGCGCGAATGGTCGTCGTCGAGGTGGAAAGGAACATAAACACGGTCATCTTCACAGACCGTTACATGCATCACAAAGTGTTTGTCAGCCCAGCTTTCCCGTCCTTCAGCAATAAAGGTTTCCCCGCCGGAAAAAGTTTGTCCGCAAAGCAGGGCGATGTTGTTCAGAAAGGCGCGTTCCTGTGCATTGAGGAGTGCAGAGCCTACCGCTTTAACCTCAATGTCGTCGGTTTGTTCTGTTGTCTGCCTGTCGCGCTGCAGAAAAAGTATGGCGATCACTAATGCAGAGATCAGCAATATCAGCCAAATCCGGGATTCTCTTTTCATAGGAAAAAATTTTAAGTTTTTGTTGAATCATTGTTCATGATGTAAAGCTACAAAATTCCTAACTTTACCGCTATGATAAGGTTTATTACATCCATATCCGATCGTGCTTACAGGCAAGCGCATCCGCGGACCATGTTGCTCCTGTTGCTGCTGTTCTTGGTTATGAGTATGTTTATATTTCCCCGGTACGCAGAGCGCATTGTTCCGGAGGCAGGACCACCGCTGCTTGATCTTCGGTTTGGCTTTACTGCTGATGAGGCGTACAACACCCTGGATGCGTTCGGTGAGCAGGGGAGGGCTGCTTACCTGGAAATGCTCCTGGTGGCCGATATCATTTATCCCCTGATTTACGGGCTGTTATTAATAATGCTTGCAAGCTTCTTTCTCAGAAGGATTCTAAAACCTGGCAATCAGCTCCGTATTATAAACCTGCTTGCCGTAGATGCCGTCATTTTTGATTTTCTTGAGAATGCCGGGATAGCGTATATGATAAGTCAGTTTCCGTTGCGTGCCGATTTCGCCGCAGGACTCACCTCTGTTTTCAATATAATGAAATGGGTCATGGCAGGTATGGCCGTGGTGCTGGTGCTGGTTTCGATGGCGGTGTTTCTTTTCTCACCGCAAAGGCGCAATGGGCGCTGAGGAGCCAGAAGCGGATTAAGTTAAAAGTTAAAAGTTAAAAGTTAAAAGTGAAAAATGGCTGTTGGCCGTTAAGCTGTTGGCTGTTGGCAAATGTTCATGCTAAAAGCCAAAGGCCAAAAGCGATCAAAGTGAAAAGTGAACAATGAAAAATCAACGATTAAACGATTAAACGAATCAACGATTAAACGATTAAACGAATCAACGATTAAACGATTAAACGCTTCAACAATTAAACAATAACCTTACATCTGCACATCTGCACATTTTCACATCTGCACATTTATTCAGATCTTAGACATAAGCACAAAACACAGATAATCAAACAGTAACGAAAATATAAAAACATGAAACAGTGGTATGAAGAATTTTTTGAGAACGCCAGCCGGAACTACGACAGTGAAAGTTTTACCCGGGGCACTGTTGGTGAATGTGATTTTATTGAGCAGGAAATAAAATCTAAAAAGTCATGCCGCATACTGGATGTGGGATGCGGAACCGGTCGGCATGCCATTGAACTGGCAAGGAGGGGCTATGACATCACCGGTGTTGACCTTAGTCCTTCGCAGATCAGGCGTGCCCGTGAAAAGGCGCAGGTAGCCGGTCTGGCCATTCGTTTTGAGGAAATGGATGCCCGCAACATGCCATTCGACAAAGAATTTGACCTGGTGATCATGCTTTGCGAAGGAGGCTTTCCGTTGATGGAAACCGATGAGATGAACTTCCTGATCCTGGAGAATGCAGCAAAAGCCCTGAAACGACCCGGAAAGTTCATTTTCACCACCCTAAACGGTCTTTTTCCTTTGCTGCACTCCATCAGGGATTTCCACAACGAATCCACCGAAGAAGGTGGTGCCACCTATGACAATCATAGCTTCGACATCATGACCTTTCGCGATCATAACATCACCCGGCGGGAAGATGACGACGGCAACAAGCAGTCTTTTGTCTGCAACGAGCGCTATTACATTCCTCCGGAAATAACCTGGCTGCTAAAAACACTGGGGTTTAACACAATAGACATCTATGGTGCACGGCTGGGCGCATTCAGCCGGAAGCACAAACTCACCACCGAAGATTTTGAGATGCTTGTGGTAGCTGAAAAATGCTGAGACGGAAGATCCTTTTTGACGTTTTTTAAGATTATTTGTTTAATAAATAAATAATAATGTTAAACAAAAACACATTATTATGGTTATGTATATAGATTCATCAATAAGAAAAGTCAATAAATAACAGACATATAAATAATTAAAAAATTATGAAAGCAAAAATGATCATAATAGTTGCAGTTATAGCATTAAGCATCAATGGATTAATGGCACATCAATCTGAATCAACACTTAAATTCTGGAATTCATTCGGAGAGGAACTCATCCAGCCCGTTATGAAGGAAGAAGCAATTGAAACGCCTCCGCTGGATATCCGATGCGAGTTTGAACGTTTGCGTACCCGTGATGTTTACAGAACTTTTGACCTCAGCGAACTGGTCAGGCCGGAGGAAGAGCAGGAGCTGCCCTTATACATCGAGCGGATTCTTCATTCAGCAAAATAATTCTGATCAACACTTCAGCATTAATCAGAGAACTTTATTTTGCTTTTATAAGAACAGGCCCGCATGGTTTCCGGCGGGCTTGTCGTTTAAATAAATATTTCTTTCGGGAAAGGGCTTGTCAGTTTGCCGGCAACCTTGTTCATAAGTGTTTATTCGTATTGCATCACAAAGTAAAACAGGAAAACGGATCATCCTGACACTATAAAAACCAGAAGAAATTTATCCAGCTTTAGCTTAAAACAAATTTTATTTTTGAGGTTTTATTTTGGATACCATACAATGGTAAGGTGAACCAGAAGGAAGTACCCCGGTCTTTCCCTGCTATGGCCCCAATTTCTCCTCCGTGTGCATTAACAGCCATCTTGCAAAATGTTAAGCCTATACCGGTAGATACCTCATATCCTGTCCTGCGCGAACTTCCCTGGAAATATTTGTCGAATACAAATGGAAGGTGTTCGGCCGGGATTCCTTTGCCCTCATCCTCAATGATGATTTTTGCTACTGATGGACCTGCCGTTTCTGCCAAAAGGTTCATGTGTCCGCCTGGATCAGAAAACTTTATGGCATTGGTAACTATGTTTACCATCACTCTTTTAACAATCTCGGGATCAACGTTGAGCAAAAAGTCGGCTTCAAGGCGCACACTGATCTGAATGTTTTTTTGTTTGGCCAGGTAAGAAACCTCACTGAATGCACGGTGAATGACGGCATTATAATCATAAGGCGCCTTTTACAGGGTATGCGTGTCAGCATTAAGCTTAAGATGCTATAAAAATGAAAGCCCTTGAAACGATTGGTGAAGTCATCGTTTTCAGTTCGCCAGCCACTTCTCATAAATGGCATCATAGGTGCCATCCGCCTGCATGGCCTCAAAGGTTTCCTGCCACAAGTCAACCGTGGTCCCTGGTGTGTTTTTGGAAAAGGAGATGTAGAAGTCCGATGACAATAACGTGAAGGGCTCTTCCCTTACATCTTCAAAGGTGTAATCGTTGGCCTGCAGGATTTCGGAAATGGTAATAGCCGAGCATACGAAGGCATCCACCTCGCCGGCCATCAGCCATTCAACGATCATCCCCGGATCACCATCGGATACAAGGTTTTCGAACCCCAAATCACGAAGATACTGATCCGAAAACCAGGAACTTACCGTTCCGATGGCATCCAGTGCCATGGCATCTTCAATGCTGTTGATGATTATTTCGGAACCTGCCCTCACATAGAAATGGGTGTCGTTGGTGCCAATAGGGCCGACCCAATGGAACAGGGTGTCCCTGATCGCTGTCCTGTCCATGGTGAACAAACAGAAGTTGGGATTATGCAGGGCCATGTTGTATGCGTTGCTCCAGGTGGTTAGTTTGATTGTTTCGTATATGCTGTTTCGTTGCATGATCTCCCTCACGATATCTGTACCGAACCCGGTGATCTCACCAAAGTCGTTCATAAAAGTGAGTGGGGGGTAATTTTCTGTATATATCTGCAGGACACCGGGAATATCAGAAGTATTCAGGTATTTCCTTGAAAGTTGTGATACAAAACCACTTTGCTTTAAACTGTTAATGGCTGTCTGGAAGTCACTTACCACTTCATCCGGAACCTTCTTGTTAAAGGCAAAATAGAGAAATTCTGTTTTGATGGGGAGGATATTTCTTACGTTGTAATATACATGTCCTGAGGCTTGCAGTGCAGCTTGTGCAGAAAGCCTGTCAGATGGGAAAATGTCTATTTCTCCATCAAGCAGGTGGTCAAAACCCTGTTGTTGACTATCCACATAAACCAGGTTTGAGAAGCCCTGCGATTCAAGATAATCCGTGATGGAATACCCCTCAACCACACCGATGGCATTCACGTTTTTTGCCTCTTCCAGCGAAGATAAGATCAGGGCATTGCTCGATGCTTTGTAAAAATGGTATTCCAGCGCGGCAAAAGGACCTGCCCATTTATACCTGTCTTTGCGCTCACTGTTTAAAACCATCGAAAATAAGACACCGTTTGGCGTATCATCAAGCATTGAAACTGCTTCACTCCAGGGGAGCAGGCTTATCTGAGGATTAAACTTTAACTTCCTGGCAATCTCCTCAAGCAACTCTGGCACAAAGCCTGCAACTGCACCATGTTTCTCAAAATTAAAAGGAGCATAGTTTTCGGTGAAAAAGAACAGGTCGTGCGGATATTCCATCGCATCTGATTCCGATTTATCGCAACTGACGGCAACACATATTAATAACAGGGTCAGAGCCGCAAGCCTGAATGCATGTTTTTTCATAATTCAAGACACATTTTTTGGTTAATGAAGGGCGAAAGTAAGGAAAAACTGTTCTCGCCAGACAAAATGATTGTAATATATTCAAGCATTCACAGTTCCGGATGATGAACTGCCTGCCTTCGGTAAGTGCAGGTACCGCCGGTTACGGATATGGCCTGCCCTGCACCTGATTTGCCAGTTAACGCTTATCACAATACTAACAGGGTACTGCCCAAAATGTCAGTAAAATTTGCTTTTTAACCAATTTACTTTTATATTTGCTGATTATTAAAGGAGAATTATTCTCTTTAAGAAAACATGCTATGAAATCTAACGAAATCAGCAGTAGCCTTGTCGGAAAAGGGCTTAAGGTAACGCCTCAGAGAATTGCTGTGTTCGAAGCAATACTAAAACTCAACAACCATCCATCAGCTGAACATATCCTTGAATACATCAGGAAAACCCATCCGAATATTGCCACGGGCACGGTATATAAGGTACTTGACGTGCTTGCTGACAAGGGTTTGATTCACAGGGTGAAAACCGAAAGAGACGTGATGCGTTACGATGCCGTTCTTGACAGGCATCACCACTTATATTGTATCGAAACAGAGCGTATTGAAGATTATAGCGACAAGGATCTGGACAACATGCTGACAGCCTATTTTAAGAAAAGAGGAATCCCCGGATTTACCATTGAAGATGTTAAGCTGCAGATTGTCGGAACTTTTGATAAAAGTAATTAGTCCTGAGAAAACAGTTCAAACTGGACATATCAGATGCTTCAATAGAGCTTAGATGAACTACCCGCATCATAAACGAAAATGAAACCAGGGCATTTCAACACTCCTTTCAAATCATAAATGACACACATAAATAGTTTTTTACAAACAAATACACGATACATTTATTAGTAATCAATAACTTAAATTGAGCATTATGGAAAGTGACAAAAAGCATACCGGCAGCAAATGTCCGGTAACAGGAGCAACAGCCGGCATTCCCGCAGGCGTTAAAGGAAGCAGTAATCGTGACTGGTGGCCTGACCGGCTGAAATTGAACATCCTTCGCCAGCACTCGTGCTTATCGAACCCGATGGATAAGGAGTACGATTATGCTGAAGCGTTTAAAAGTCTTGACCTTGCGGCAGTTAAAGAGGACTTGCGCAAGCTTATGACGGATTCGCAG
>JAVIYP010000059.1:0-17009 GCA_031323845.1 Bacteroidales bacterium
CTGAAGGCGGTAAAGCTTGCTTCCGCAAAATATCTTGATGATCTTCCGGAGACGGGTAATGAGCACGGACAGGCATTCCGCGACAGGGAGCTGGAGCAAAAAATTCTTGAAGCTGCCAACAAGCTGGGTATTGGCGCTCAGTTTGGCGGAAAGTACTTTGCCCTTGACATCCGGATCATCCGCCTGCCCCGCCACGGGGCATCATGTCCGGTGGCCATGGGTGTTTCATGCGCGGCCGACAGGAACATCAAGGCTAAAATCAACAAGGAGGGTCTGTGGATTGAAAAGCTGGAAGACAAGCCCGGCAGTTTCATTCCGGAAGAGTACCGCAACACTGATGATGCGGCAGGGGCTGTAGAAATTAACCTTGACCAGCCCATGGAAGACATCCTCGCGGAGCTCAGCAAGCATCCTGTTGGCACGAGGCTTTCCCTGAACGGTACCATCATCGTCGGACGCGACATTGCCCACGCCAAACTGAAGGAAAGGCTTGACGCAGGCGAAGGTTTGCCGCAGTATATCAAGGACCATCCTATCTATTACGCCGGACCGGCGAAAACTCCCGAGGGTATGCCTTCAGGCTCTTTTGGACCGACCACCGCCGGGCGTATGGACTCGTATGTGGACCTGTTTCAGCAACACGGAGGCAGTAAGGTGATGATTGCCAAAGGCAACCGCAGCCAGGCCGTCACTGATGCCTGCAAGAAACATGGCGGGTTTTACCTGGGTAGCATCGGTGGCCCGGCCGCCATCCTGGCACAGGAAAACATCCGGAAAGTCGAGCTTCTTGAATATCCTGAACTGGGTATGGAAGCCGTGTATCGCATCAAGGTCGAAAAGTTTCCCGCCTTCATCCTGGTTGATGACAAAGGAAATGACTTCTATCGCATGACCTGAGCCACAGGAATGAACAACCTGAAGTGTTTTGTTGTTAACCCGGTAGTCCAGTACTGCCGGGTTTTTTATATACCGGCGCTCTCCTCTCCTGCTTCAGGCAGTCATCAGGGCAAGCAGGTACAGAGACTTGTGCGGAACATTGAACGCATCACTTACATTTACACTATTGCCTATGTACAGAACAGAACACGACAGCCTTGGACCGGTGCAGGTGCCGGCCGGCAAATACTGGGGAGCCCAGACACAGCGATCCCTCGAAAATTTCCGAATTGGCACTGAAAAGATGCCTGAAGAGGTCATCAGGGCCTTTGCCATCCTTAAGAAAGCAGCGGCCATTACCAACCATCAGATGGGGGTGCTGCCCGAAGCTGTTATGCTCCCCGTGGTTCAGGCATGTGATGAAATTCTGGACGGAGCGTTTGACGACAACTTCCCCCTGGTGGTATGGCAAACGGGAAGCGGGACGCAGACCAACATGAACCTTAATGAAGTTATTGCAAACCGGGCGCATGAGATTCTTGGCGGCAGCCTGGATGATGAAACCAAGCGGGTACATCCCAACGACCACGTCAACAAGTCGCAGTCGTCGAACGACACCTTCCCGACCGCCATGCACATTGCGGCGTCTATGCTTATAGCTGACCGGACACTTCCTGCCCTTGAAAAGCTCAGGAAGGCACTTTCGGAGCGGGCCGAAGCCTTTAAGGACATCGTCAAAATCGGGCGTACGCACCTGATGGATGCCACGCCTCTGACGCTGGGACAGGAGTTCTCGGGCTTTGCCGCACAGCTCGATTATGGAATAAAGGACTTGCATCACAGCCTGAAGCATATGCACGAGCTGGCCCTGGGCGGCACGGCTGTTGGCACGGGCATTAATGCTCCCAAAGGCTTCGACCAGGCTGTGGCCGGACACATTGCGGAATTAACAGGCAAACCCTTCGTCACTGCACCCAATAAGTTTGAAGCCCTGGCTGCCAATGATGCGGTGGTGGCCTGCAGTGCTGCCTTAAAGAGTTTGGCCGTGAGCCTTATGAAGATCGCCAACGACATCCGGCTGCTGGCTTCCGGGCCGCGGTGCGGCATAGGAGAACTGGCGCTTCCGGCAAACGAACCCGGGAGTTCCATCATGCCGGGAAAGATCAACCCGACGCAAACGGAAGCGCTCACCATGGTAGCGGCACAGATAGCAGGTAACGATACCGCCATAACCATCGGAGGGATGAACGGTCATTTTCAGCTGAACGTGTTCAAACCGCTGATGATCTATAACCTGCTGCAATCTGCGCGGCTAATGGCCGACGCATGTGAGGCGTTCACCGACAAATGCGTGACGGGCATTGAGGCAAGACACGACCGGATCAGCGCCCACCTGCAACAATCCCTGATGCTGGTAACTGCCCTGAACCCACACATCGGCTATGACAATGCAGCCAAAATTGCCCTTCACGCTCACCAGGAAGGTCTTACCTTAAAAGAAGCCGCGTTAAGGACAGGCTTGCTCACCGAAGAGGACTTCGACACCTGGGTTGACTCTTCCAAAATGGTATAAAAAAACAGGGGCGGACACCCCTGTTTGGTTTGTATTGTTACGGTTGCAACAACCGCTTCGTCTGATGGCAGTTAGTAGTGCCACATGTCAAGCTCCATGTTTCTGATCTGTTCTTTGATGCGCTGTGCCTCCAGCAGCTGTTCGTGCGGATCCTCTATATATTCGCTGATCACCCTGTTGTCGGGCCTGTCTTCACGATAAATGGTGGCATCAAAAAAGCGGCGAATGAAAAAATCATCAAAAGAGAGCTGCTGTTTGTCGTTATGACGCATATAGACAGGGGCAGTGGCCAGCACTTCGCGTATTTCTGCAAAGGGAAGCCAGAACAGTGGCTCGAAGCCTAAAAACTCGCCGGTGATTTCATCCACTGCTTCACGGGCCGGTGACAGGCCAATGATCCTCACATCCAGCTGGCTGCGGCGCTTGTCAATAAACCATTCTTCCTTTATTCTGAACCTGATGACCTGTGCCGGGTTAAAGGGAATATCCACGGTGACTTCCTGATCATCTTCCATAAACGTAACCGAACGGCTGAGCCTTTCAAAGAGTTCATCCGGGTCAAGCGGTTCTCCGCGAAAATGCTCGTCGTCAACGTCATAAGCACGGATCTTTCCTTCGCGGATCGCATCTTCCAGCACCTTCATGAGGCTTCTGTAATCACCGGAGGGTTCTTCTGGAAAATAGAGAGGCTGGTTCATGGTGAGTCTGACGTCAATATTCTGCCAGATCCGTTTTGACCAGAAAACATCTGCTTCCCTGACGGGGGCCAGTTCAACAGGCCTGTTTTCCCTGATGGTCTTGTGCTCATAAAAGCTATTGTTTGGTCTTTCCCCGGTTGGCTGTGCTGTTGATGAAAAAACGAACAGCAGCACCAGTGAAAGGGGCAGTAATGAATAGTTAACCATCTTGATGTCTCCCATTTAAAGGTCTGTTAATTAATTGTGAAGGCGATGGCGCCGAGGTTTCTGACGGTACCGTCGGGCCCGCGTTCAGTAATAATATCCCTGAAGGTAATCTCCTGTCCGCCGCGTGCAGATTCTATGACCCGAATCATGTCTTCGGTGAAGGTGTTTCCTGTTGCGGGATATGATCTGTATTCTCCTGCTATGGTGGTTGTCATTCTGAAGGAAGCGATGTTGAACCTTGCATCAAAGTCGAAGGCTTCCATTTGTGCGGTGATCCTGCCGGCTCTCGCAAGCACCTGTCTGTCCATTCTGCCTTCCCTGCGGCCTGCGATATAGGCAACAGGGTCAGGAATGGTGCGCCCCCTGAAACGGTTTTCTCCCATATTCCGGATCTCATCACCGACAAGCGCATTGACGGTAATGACCACATCCCTCGTGCCGGGCTCCAGGGTTACCACATAGTTGCCGTTGTCGACTCTTCTGAGTGTTGCACCGGCAGAGATCCTCGGTCGAAGGTTCTCGGTTGGGACTCCGGGGGCTGAAATCGACACAGGATTATCCACACCGATATAAAAGACGTTCATTTTATCGGCAGATACTGTAGCCGTAGGCCGTTCCACGGTATAGGTGGTTACAAAGCGGTGTTCCTCTACCACTCCTGCGGGGGAGGTCATGCGGATGACCCCGGTATGACGTTTTGTTCCGGGGCTGCGTGCAGGAACCCTTAACCGGCCCACGCCACCAGATACCGGCAGCCTGCCTATGCCGTCAACGATAACTTCCGGGTCCTGGCGGGTGTCGTAAGCAGCAACGAAAATTTCTGCCTCGTAATAGTCGCCTTCCATCACGATTTGACTTTTGGGCACTACCCTGGCGGCAATTTCATCAAAGCGGAACGTTCCCTCCGTGATGAGATCATAAAGCATGCTGATGGCATCAAATTCGGCGTTGCGAACCTCTGTTACCATCCTGTTGAGGTTGGTGGCCACGGCAACGGAGATTACCCTGTCGAAATTGAAAATCTGCCAGCTTACCGGCCTGTCCTGAACATAAAAAGGACCCTCAACGTCAAGACCAAGTGTAATGGCCTGGTTGTGTGTGGCAAGAATGCTGTCAATTTCATTTTTGAAGTTCTCGATCATGGACCTGAGCACGTAGGCCCGGCTGCCCGCTCCACCGTCGGAGCCGCCCTCTTCAAGCCAGAAGTTGGAGGACCGGCTGTAATCGTCCTTTCGCCTGGAATCCTGAAGATCAAGAACTTGAGCTTCTTCAAAAGAGATGCCATTAACTTGAGCCAGCATCAGGGTACGGTTGGTAATGATATAATTTACCAGGGAGTCTGCCAGGGCTTTAACGTGCAACGCCTGATCGTGAAAAGGATAGACATGTTGCGCGGAAAACAGCAGTTCCTGTTCCCGAAAATCGTCATATACCATGCCAACCTTCATTTCAAAGTTCCTGTTGGTTTCCTCAATCCCCTTATTAATCAGGGGAAATGAGTCCAGTACATCTACAGAAACGTTGAGAGCCATCAGCGCCAGAAAGATCAGGTACATCAAGCCTATCAGCCTCTGCCTGGGTGTTTGTTTTCCAAGTGCCATATTGTTAACTTACATTGTCGGATTAGCAAAATTCAATGTTCTGACGAAACAAAACTACCTGCTCACATTCATTGCAGAAAGCATGTTTCCGTAAACATTGTTGAGGGCTTTCATGTTCTCATTCAAGCGCTCCATTTCAGCATTATACTTTCTGGCAGACTCTGCTGTGTTGTTAAGATGACTGACAATATTTTCAATGGTCTCTTCATATCTTGCTGCCGAGGAGGTTTGTTCTGCCGCTGCCTTGATTTGCATTTCATAAGCCGTATTCAGCGCAGACAGGTTTTTGGTCATGTCTTCGGAAGCATAGAGGGATTCTTTCGCCTTGCTTGCCGATTGCCTGTAGGCTTCACCCATTTCGCTCAGCGACTGGGAGGCAGACTGAAGCGTGGCGTTGTATTCTTCTGACAAACTGAGGTCCTGCTTCAGGTATTCGGCTTTGTTTTTATAGGACTGACTTAGCTCGAGCACCGATTTGGACGCTGTTTCCATGTTTGCAATATACTGGTTGGTGGCAATGGTAGCATTGGAGAGATCAGCCAGTCGCGATGCATTATCGCTTAAATTACGGAGTCCGCGGCTCAGCTTGTTGATAAGCTCGGGGCCGATGTCGGCCTGTTCCATCAGCTTATCGAGGTTGGAAGACAGCGTAATGTTGTTGGTGGCTCCGCTGATTTGCCTTGCTTCAGGTCGGCTGAGAGGTTCTCCGCCGGCAAGCTCCGGATACACCAGTTTCCAGTCGGGTTCTTCAGGAACGTTTTCAAATGCCGAAAAGAAAAACACAACGGCTTCCACACCCATGCCAATGATCAGTGCATAGTCCGCCCATGGCCAGTGCATGATCTTAAACAATGCGCCGATGATAACCAGCGATGCTCCCCATCCATACAGTCTGGACATGAAGACTTTCCATATTCTTTTTTGATTAACTTTCATTAGTAGCTTTTTTTTGTTTTCCGGATTGATATAGTTGCTGATTCAGGGTTTATGTTAAAGAGTTAATAAATGTTTGATGAGCCGCGCCGCCTGTCTTCGGGGCCGTAGCCGGGAAACGTCTGCACGCTGCGGAATCCGATAAACGAAGTGGCCGTGTCCTGAAACTCATAAGACCTTGTACTTACCTGCAAAAAGTAGCCGATGTCTTTCCATGACCCGCCCCGCACCACTTTACGCTTCAACGAAGAGGGGTCGTCGGGTGAGGCGTTGTACTGGTAGTCCGGGTTAAAGTCGGGCATGATATAATAGGTCGACTCGTCATAAGCGGTTCTTGTCCACTCTGCCACGTTTCCGGCCATATCGTACAGGCCATAGTCGTTGGGCGGATAGTGTCCAACGATTGTCGGATGCAGTGCTCCCGTTGCCGTGTAGTTGCCCCGCTGGGGTTTGAAGTTAGCCAGGAAGCAGCATTCTGCATCGCTGAGGTAAGGCCCGCCCCAGGGGTAAGGGTTCAGCTCGAGACCGCCCCGGGCGGCATACTCCCACTGTGCCTCCGAGGGCAGTTCAAATTTATGTGCAAATGGGGCATCGCTTCTGGCAAGATAGCTGTTAAGGTAATTGGTGCGCCACATGTTGAATGCCCGTGCCTGATGCCAGTTGACACCGACCACCGGGTAATGATCGTAGGTGGGGTGCCAGAAATACATTTCCGTCAGGGGCTCATTGTAAGAATAGGTAAAGTCGCGTATCCAAACAAGAGTGTCGGGATATACCGGTTGCTCCCCGCGAATTACCAGGTCCTGCCTGGACACATCCCTGTCTCTGGCCGCTCTTTGAAGATCAATGTCATAATAGACATAAATCAGTTTTCGGGAGTCTATTTCCCTGCGGTGGAAAAAGCGCTCTTCCTGGCGCAGGAACATGTCTTCGAGGATCTCTCTTTCTTCTTCACCGTTCCAGTTGATTCTCCTTGGTCCGCCCTGGTGTGGCCACCTGATCAAAGGTTCATCAAGAGGAAAGCCTTCCGCGTCTTCAAGTATGCCGTAACGCTCCAGGTCCGGAATGGCCATGGCCTCCATAGCCAGCCTTTTACGAGCGATAGAATCTCTTACCCACTCTACAAACTGCCTGTACTGGTTGTTTGTGATCTCGGTTTCATCCATATAGAAAGCCGACATGGAGATTCTTCGGGAGGTAGCATCATGAGCATAGGCTATGTCCTGGTCGGAAGGACCCATGGTAAAACTGCCGGCCGGAATGAGTACCATGCCCGGAGGCGTGGTATACACAGCGGTTGGCCTGTTTTGGACACCGGTGAGGTGCCCCCGGTCGCGCCCCGGCCCTAAACGACTGCAGCCGGCAAAAACCATTGCAAGCAGTACTATGAACAGTGTTCTTTTCATGGCATTATATCTGTTGGTATCCTGGTTCCCTTGTTTTTCGTGACCAATATCGGTCACGGGTTATATTTTGGTCTGCAAAATTACAAAAATCTTATGTTTCTCTGAATTTCTGATATCTTATCTATATCCAATTCAAAACAATACTGTATAAATATCTCATGACTGCCGTAGCTTCTTCCCAGTGAACCGAGCGGTGAAGTGGTAATGTCGTAGGCGTAGCCGATACTGATCTGGTCCAGGCTGACGCCAAGCATCACCACAAATGCATCTTGCGGTCTATAACTAACGCCTCCCCAGAAACGCTTATTGTATGTTACTATGGTATTTATATCTATTTGCATGGATGCGAGATCTGTTTTAAGCAGCACGGAAGGACTTAACTCATAACTTGAGTTGGATGGCCATGTCAGGTTGTAGCCTCCTGTGGCATAGATATGCCGGCGAAGACCGTACTGGCTTTCGCCTATGGGTCCCCTGGCCTGACGCAGCTGGGCAACCGACAGTCCCGCCCAGAGTTCATCATCCAGCATATAGAAAGCACCCAGCGAGAAATCAACAAAAATGTGGTTTTCCTGCCCTCCCGTTAAAATCGGATCAGGATCGAGCGGATTAAGAGAACCAAAATCGATCTGCTTATCCAGAAAACCTATCCGTGCACCAATGCCGAGCCTTCCCATGCTCATATTCATATGGTAAGCATAAGAAAGATTTACGCCGACGTTGTTTTCCGGACCCAGCTGATCCTGCAGGAAGCCCAGCGCCAGCCCGCCCCTGATCAGGGGTATAGGGGCATCAACATTCATGCTGTATGTCTCAGGGTTTACCCTGTTGCCCTCAAGGTCACGAAAACCAACCCATTGCTGACGTGCAAGACCTGTTGCACATATGGCATTCCTTAAACCGGCCAGTCCCGGATTGATGGCCATATTGTTGAACATGTTATGGCTGAACTGCGGCTCTTGCTGCGCCTGTGCCATGCCATAAACCGTCAACAAAATGAACAAAAGAAAGGTGCGCCTGAGGTGCATTGGGTTTAACGGGTATTTATGTTACTACAATTGTGTAAACGACAAAAACCGGGCATTCGTATATGCCGGACGGGCCTGGCAAGCATCAAAATTACTATTTTTTCACGAGGTCCGGGGCTAAACAAACTTTTGATACACCTGCCACCATTTGTCAGGAATTTCATTCTGGCAAGCCTCCTGGTAGTCTGCGTAAGAGCAGGGGACAAGGATCTGTCTGTCATATTTTTGTCTGAGCTTGGGAGGGCAGGGGACTTCCATCCACCAACGGTCACTCTTTTTGCTTTTGAAAAAGGTGATCTTGTTCTGAAACTCTTTTATGGACACCACATACCTTATGAAATCATCTGACTCTTTGATGTTTTTATCAGGAAAGTCCTTTTTGCGATGATAAAACCCGTCAATAAAATACCAGACCATCTGGGCAAGAAGTCGCGAACTTTGTCCGGCATGGTCAAATACGGGATTTAACTCGTAAAAGCCCACAGAACTCAACTTATTGCTTAGCCCGGCATATCTTACTATCTGGCAGGCCTCTTCACCGTACAATCCCATGGGAGAAGGTGTTGCATGGGCAGGAGCGTCTGACTGACGTATGGAAGAAAGGTCGAAGCTCAGCAGGTCAGCGTTACGAACAACGGGTTCAACCTCCTCCATGTGGTTTCTTACATATCCGAGCCGGTAAACATCAAAATAGAGCCTTTCCATCAGCTCTATTGCATCCTGATCAACAAAAAATGTCTGGTATCCAAGGTTGGTGTAGTTAAAAAGGTAATTGGGCTTGCTTGTCAGAATGCTGCTGAAGAAGTTTTTGCTGGTGACGGCTTCCTTTTTGCTGGTGCCGATGTCAAAGGAAGCATCCACGGAAACGATGTTGATGATCTGGCCCAGGGCTTCGTACGCCTGGTAATTGGCCAGGCTAATGTCCTGGCTGCCTCCAATGATGACCGGGATGATGTTCTTTTCCAGCAGATGAACAATCGTGGTTTTAACGGCAAAGTAGGTGTCGGCAACGCTGTTCCCGGGCCTTATGTTTCCCAGGTCGGCAACACGCATATCCCATGGACCCTGAAACAAATGATAAAAATGTTTTCTGAAATAGTCGGGTCCTTCGGCACAGCCCTGATTGTCAGGGCTGTTGCGGTCTTCTTTAACCCCCACAAGAGCAATGTCGGTATTCTCCAAATCAGGGAAGCCGGTCTTTTCTTCGTAAACCTTAAGTTTGTTTGCTACAGCAAGAGGGTGGGTTGCCTTACTGTCACAAATGCCTGCCCTGTCGACAGCTTCAAAAAAATCTGCAATATCCATAGGTAAAACCAAAAACTGTTATGCTTTTTTCCCTGGGGGGGATTTCCTTTTGGTTTTACGTGATTTTCCTTCAGAAGTTCCGTCTGCGATGATTTTTTTCACCTCTTCAAAGCTGAGCGTTTCCGGATCCGTGTTTTTGGGCAGCTTATAGTTTTTCTTGTCTGCAGAAATATACGGCCCCCATCGGCCTTTTAACACCTGGATAGACGGGTCCTCGTCAAAACTCCTGATGATTTTTTCCCTGTCGCTTGCTTTCTTTTCTTCTATCAGCTCCACAGCTCTTTCGGTGCTGATAGAAAGAGGGTCTTCCTTGGCGGGAATAGAGAAAAACTTGCCGTCGTGTTTGATGTATGGGCCAAAACGACCGATGCCGATGAGCATTTCCTTCCCTTCGTATTCGCCTGCAAACCGGGGCAGTTTAAAGAGATCAAGGGCTTCATCGAGGCTGATGGTGTCAAGGCTTTGGTCTTTACGGAGGCTGGTAAACCGGGGCTTATCCTGGTCGTCGGGATCACCGATCTGTATCATGGACCCGAAACGCCCGATTTTGGCATATACATTCCGGCCGCTCTCCGGGTCTTTGCCCAGCAAGCGTTGCCCGCTGTATTTCTGTGACTTCTGCAGCGTATTTTCTACTTGCCGGTGAAACGGCCAGTAAAACTCATGGATCACCTTCACCCACTCTTTCCGGCCTTCAGCAATTTCATCAAACTCCCTTTCGACGCGTGCGGTGAAGCGGTAATCCATAATCTCACTAAAGAACTCCATAAGGAAGCTGTTCACGACCTGACCAATGTCTGTAGGGAAGAGCTTGTTTTTTTCGGCACCCGTCAGCTCCTTTTTTTGTGTCTCGGAAATGGAGTCGTTTTTAAGCTGAATGATGTGGTAGGGTCGCAAAGTGCCCTCAATGCTTTCTTTTACCACATAAGCTCTTTTTTGTATGGTGCTGATGGTGGGAGCATAGGTGGAGGGCCGGCCGATACCCAGCTCTTCCAGTTTTTTTACCAGGCTCGCCTCGGCATACCTGGGCAACGGTTTGGTAAAGCGCTCTGTGGCGCTCATCTCCGCAAGAGGCAACTGTTGTCCCACAGTTACGGGAGGCAGCATGCCCGAGGCGGTTTCTTCATCATCATCATCCGTTGACTCAAAATATACTTTAAGAAAACCGTCAAACTTAATGACTTCTCCAGTGGCGATGAATGTTTCTTCTCTGGTGGAGACACCAATGGTGATGTTTGTTTTTTCGAGACGGGCATCACTCATTTGTGAGGCGAGGGTTCGCTTCCAGATCAGCTCATAAAGCTTTTGTTCGCCCGTGTCTTTTCCGGCCTTTTGTACATGCAGGTCAACAGGCCGTATTGCCTCATGGGCCTCCTGTGCTCCTTTGCTTTTCGTGCTGTATTTGCGAAGCTTGACATAATCGCTCCCGAAATTGTTTTCTATGATCTCCTTTGCCATGGCCAGCGCTGTATTTGACAGGTTATAGGAGTCGGTACGCATGTAAGTGATCTTACCCGATTCATAGAGCTTCTGCGCAAGCAACATAGTCCTTGATACTGAAAAGCCAAGTTTCCTGCTGGCCTCCTGTTGCAGTGTTGATGTGGTAAAAGGAGGCGCCGGCGATTTTTTCAGGGGCTTTGTTTCGATGTCCTCAATGGTAAAAACGGCGCCTTTACATGCCTCAAGGAAGCGCCTGGCCTCTTCCTTGGTGCTGAATCGCTGAGGTAGTTCAGCTTTCAGATGAACGGTCTGTCCGTTATGGTCAACCACGAAGTGTGCTGTAATCTTGTAACTGCCTGATGTCTTGAAGGCTTGTATAGCCTTTTCACGCTCTACAATCAGCCTGACCGCCACCGACTGTACCCTGCCGGCTGAAAGGGCAGGCTTTACCTTTTTCCATAGCAGCGGCGACAGTTCAAAGCCAACCAGCCTGTCAAGCACACGCCGCGCCTGTTGCGCATTGACAAGATTCTCATCGATACCCCGCGGATGCTCAATCGCATTCAGGATGGCTTTTTTGGTTATTTCATGAAAGACAATGCGTTTGTAACCACTGGGTTTTAAACCGAGACTCTCCGCCAGATGCCAGGAAATGGCCTCTCCCTCCCTGTCTTCGTCCGTAGCCAGCCAAACAGTCTCGGCCTCACCGGCATGCTTTTTCAACTCTCCGACAACGGCTTTTTTGTCGGCCGGAACCTCATATTCCGGATAGAATTGGTCGTCAATGTTCACGCCCAAAGCGTTGTTGGGCAGATCCCGCACATGTCCGTAACACGACTTGACCGTGAAGTCTTTGCCAAGAAAACCTTCAATGGTTTTAGCCTTCGCCGGTGACTCAACAATAACCAGATTTTTTGTCATAGTAAATTCTTTTGGACGGCAAAAGTAATAAAATAATCACAGACACCCAGATGTTTATGATCATGATAAACCATACCGGTTGTTTTTAACTCATTAATGGTCAATTAATAATAAGCACATTTCCGGCCCGGGAATACAAAATTGCGTATTTTTGCGCAATCATTTTAAGGATCACCTTAAGGCAGGAACAGTTGGGTTATGACAAAGAAGCTTTATATAGAAACCTATGGATGTCAGATGAATTTTTCTGACAGTGAAATCGTTGCTTCGGTGATGACGACCCGGGATTTTGAACTGGCTATGACTCCTGAGGAGGCTGATGTGATCTTTATAAACACCTGTTCCATACGCGATCACGCCGAGCAGCGGGTGATCAATCGTTTACGCGAGTTGCAGCATCATCGTAAAAGGCGTCCGGGCATGTTGATTGGCGTGCTGGGGTGTATGGCAGAGCGCCTGAAGCACCAGCTTCTTGAAGGCGATGATCAGGGGATGCGGGTGGACATGGTGGCCGGCCCCGATGCTTATCGTCAGCTGCCTCAGCTGCTTAAGGATGCCGGGACTGGGCAGAAAGCCATAAACGTCCTGCTGTCGGCCGATGAAACCTATGCCGATATCAGCCCGGTGCGTTATGCTGCCGGTGGTGTGTCGGCTTTTATTTCCATAATGCGCGGTTGCGAAAACTTCTGCGCCTATTGTGTGGTGCCTTATACCCGGGGGAAGGAGCGAAGCCGTGACCCCGGATCCATACTGTCTGAAGCCAGGCAGCTCGTCCGCGACGGCTATCGCGAGGTCACCCTGCTCGGACAGAACGTCAACTCGTACAACTGGCAGCACGATGGTCGCAACGTTACCTTCAGCGACCTTATGGAACAAGTGGCCTCTGTGGATTCGCGCTTGCGCATACGTTTTGCAACCTCCCATCCTAAAGATTTATCAGACGAACTCCTGCATGTCATGGCACGCTATCCGAATATCTGTAAGGCCATTCACCTGCCTGTACAGTCGGGCAGTTCTTCGGTGCTGCAGCGCATGAACAGGAAATACGACCGGAAAGATTACCTTGACCGGATAGCTGCCATAAGAAGCATCCTTCCCCGATGTGCTGTATCAACGGACCTGATTGCCGGCTACTGCGGTGAAACAGAGGATGAACACCAGGAGACCTTGTCGCTGATGGATGCCGTTGGCTTCGACTTTGCCTTTATGTTCAAATATTCTGAACGACCGGGAACCCTGGCGGCCAAAAAGTATGCGGACGATGTGCCCGAAGAGGTCAAAACACGCCGTTTGACGGAAATCATTGCCAAACAACAAGCCTTATCGTTGAAGAGCAACCAGGAAGATGTTGGAACAGTGCTTGAGGTGCTGGTTGAAGGCAGCTCCAAACGGTCGGAAAAACAGGTCATGGGGCGGGCCGGCAACAACAAGGTCGTGGTGTTCCCCGACAAGGGTTTTCAGCCGGGTGATTATGTACAGGTCAGCATTACTTCATGCACTTCCGCCACCTTGAAAGGAGAGGCGCTTTGAGGTACAGACACATTCTTTCAGGGCCGAAAACGCTTATTCATACTCTACGGTAACACTTAATGTGCCCCGATACACACCCGGGCGGATGTCTCCTGTGAACATGGAACCAAAAAAGTAAACGTTTGTTTCCAGCCTGTGGTAACGCGGGTTCATTTTGTCAACCAGCTGGCCTGAACGGCTCAGTCTGAATTGTGCGGAATTCCCGTTAAAGTTTACAGCTCGTCTCGTATCGGTACCTCCATCATTTATGTAGGCGGCCTGGAGGCGGAGTGGCACGGTGTTGTTCTCGTCCAGAACGAGGACTTCCGGCGCGTTAAAAGAAACTATAAGATTAATGTTTTCCGCGGCCGCCAGGGTAACTCGTCCTGCAGCCCTGTCGTGTATGGGTATCTGGATCCATCCGAAATTCACGGGCAACACACCGGGGTTCAAAAAGCTCACCCCTGTAATGGAAAAATCTTCTTCAATAACGATTTGCAGACGCAGGAACTGTGCTTGTGTGTGAACGGGGCCAGTCAGGAGCAACAGGAACAAGGTTGCGGCGTATACCCATTTGCTGAGACGCAGGTGAACGTGTGGGGCAGCTTGTGTCATGATTCTATTCGTTGATGCCGCGTTCCGGATGCGTGCTGTATGATTTGTTTTGGAATGTATGCGGCAGATATTCCTAGCCGGTGGTAGCGAAATTTTTATTGATATGTTGAATATTCCACGTGGACGTCAATGATTCCGGAATAGGGACCTGCATTAACCTCTCCCACGTTAAGTGTACCAAAAATAAACAGATAGGCTGTTGCCTGCGGCGGGGTATATCCTGCGTGAGGTGGTGTCGGCGGCGGGCCGGGTGGTCCTCCGGGCCGGCGCCGAATCTGAAAAGTAGCCGTATTGCCGACTACGGTAACGGCTTCTGCCTTTGCCTGTGCCACAGGAATGTTTTCCTGTCCCCTGTTATAATAAGCCATTACCACATCTACCGGTAAACTTCTTACAGGATCGTTTATATAGTCCAGATCACCCTCCAGCACCAGCACATCACCTGAAGGCGGTGTGAGCGTTACGGTGACATCAAGATAAGCAACACCATCAATTTGAATGACCACGGTTTCATCGTCACCCAGCAGGATTTGTGCCTCACCGGAACCACTTATTCTCGTACCAAAGTCAAGCTCATCCGGAACATGCGGTGTCAGTATAAGATCAGCATTGGTGTACAGTCCGAAAGAAACTTTCTGAGCCGAAAGAGGGCTCAGAAACAATGCCGGCAGCATGAACGAAATCAATAGTACTATGTTGTCACGGAGTCGTTTCATGCTACATATATTCGATTTCTATGGTAAATTCACCATCGTAATTACCGGGGAGGGCTTCACTAAGATTGATCCGGCCTCCGATGTAAAAGTAAAACTCGCCGTCTTCATTGAAGCGTAATTCACGTTCAATCTGGTCGAGCAATTCCGATTCGCGCTGATTGTCGCCGGGATAACCACTAACAATATATTCAAAAAACAGCACGCCCGGACCTTCACGGCGGGTCACTTCCATTTCTTCAAGATAACTAACCCTGATTTGTGCTCCCGGATTTCCCCTGGCGCGCATTATGTCTGCTTCCGGGTCAAAAACCGGATTAATAAATACAATGTTGTCTTGCTGCATGCGCTGTGCATCAATGATGCCCATATCGCTGATGGTTTCAAGTTCAATATCCGCACCGGTCACAACGGCTGAGGCTGAAATCCTTACCGCGGAAGAACTGCGGATGCTGGTGTTCTGGGCCCCGGCTGCCACAGCGAAAAGCAACAGAAGCACAGCAAACAGGCCTGTTTTTATTGAAAAGTCAGTATTTATATACATAGTTTGTCAGATCCATTATCGGGTTTAAACAAAGCCGCTTACGTTGCTCCAGTATTACAATCGTGAGCACTAAAATATTAGCAAAACTTGTACCATAAAACTTAATGCCTTGTTATCAAAACACATAAACACAACACCACGAACAACAAAGCATGCGCTATGTCTTCGAAAACGAACAACCCTCGCTTCCCGACATAATAATAAAGTAAAAAACCAACCTTATTGTTTAATTTCTTTCAGAATTTCCGGAAACATTTTCATTTCACTTTTGATCAGCTCCAGATCCAGCGAGTCAATGGCGAATAATATTTGTTGTGCGTAGGCTTCCAGGTATTCAACCTGGTATTCTTTTGCTGTGTTTTGCAAACGAAGAGCGAAGTCTTCGATTTTGAAGATCACAAACTGGTCTTTGATTTTGTTCCATTCGGGCAAAAACCCGCTTTCAAGAAGTTCCACCAGTTCAGGTATTTTGGTTCTTGCTTCGCTGGTTAAGGTTTTCGGGTCAAATGCTTGTTTCCTTGGCTTATCAGAGGTTTGTGCTTTTTTTGTTGTGTTAATGATGCTGTATGTCAGGAAGGATTTGAGCATGTCAAACAAATACTGCTTGCTCACGGGTTTATAAAGAAATTTGTCAAACAGTGTACCTGGCGCCTGTTGTCTTTCTCCCTGGGTAAACGCTGTAAAGGCAATAAGGGGGATATGTTCAAGAGAGGGGTCTTCTTTTATTTTTTTTGCTGTTTCGTATCCATCCATTCCCGGCATCAGCAAATCCAGGATAATGAGGTCGGGCTGCTGCTTTTTCAATAACATTAATGCCTCTTCACCGCTTAACGCCGTAAGCACTTCCAGCCCGCTGTTGTCAACCATAGCCTCAAGCAGCTGAATGTTGGTGGGCGAGTCGTCAACGATAAGGATGATTGCCTTTTCAAACCGGAGCATTTCGGGTGTTGCTTTCTTCCGGATTGTGGGCTCATGATCCCTGTCCAGAATCTGCACATAAGGAATGGTAACCCTGAAGGTTGATCCTTTGCCGGGCATGCTTTTCAGGCTGATGTTTCCGTTCATTTTCTCAATCAGCCGCCGGCTGATTGCCAGACCCAGCCCGGTACCTTCATACGAGCGGGTTAATTTTCCGCTTTGTTGATGAAATGGCTTGAAGATCATTTCCTGGTGTGCAGCCGGGATCCCGATACCGGTATCAGCTACCTGAAAGCTTAAGGTGCCATTGTTCTCAGCCTCTTTAATAAACTCGGCGGAAATCGTTACATGGCCTTCATGGGTAAACTTAACCGCATTGCCCACCAGGTTGAACAACACCTGTTTTACACGGGCTTCGTCAAGCAGCATCCTGTCGGGAAAATTATGCTGCTTTCTTATCCTGATGTCGATGTTTTTTTCATTGGCTTTGTCTCTGAACAAAAGCTTCATTTCATTTATGATGGCGGAAAGGTCGGTGGGCTGTTGTACAATTTCAAGCTTTCCTGCTTCTATCTTTGACAAATCAAGAATATCGTTCAGTAACGCCAGCAACAGCTTTCCGCTGGAATATATGGACTCCAGCATCTTCTGGTGCAGCGGATCTTCAATCTGATGCTGCAGGGTTTCGCTAAACCCAAGTATGGCATTCATGGGTGTTCGTA
>JAVIYP010000060.1:0-16643 GCA_031323845.1 Bacteroidales bacterium
GCATTCCCCATCGTGGCCGGTGAAAGCGGCGAACCTAACGACACTTTTGTTGAACAACTGGTGGCCAATGCTGAGGCAGGCATCAACACCCTTATTGAAATGGGCGTAACAGATCCTGCGCGCGTAGGCGTTTCGGGACATTCCTATGGCGCCTTCATGACAGCCAATTTGCTGACGCACAGCGATATTTTTGCCGCAGGCGTTGCGCGTAGCGGAGCATACAACAGAACGCTGACCCCTTTCGGTTTCCAGCTCGAAGAGCGCACCTATTGGGAAGCGCCCGATGTTTACAACAGCATGTCGCCCTTTATGCATGCCGACAAGATGAATGTTCCGATGCTGCTGATCCACGGCGCCGATGACAACAATGCAGGCACGTTTCCCATGCAAAGCGAAAGATATTATGAGGCATTGCGCGGCCATGGGGCAACCGTTAGGCTGGTGATGCTTCCGCATGAAAGCCACGGCTACAGGGCCAGGGAGTCGGTGTTGCATATGCATTGGGAGTGGCTGGAATGGTTTAACAGGTACGTTAAAGACAACGAACTGTAGCCCCGGGCCAGGTGTACGGTGCGGGAATACTTTTATTCGTTGAAGTGTTTATTGTTTAAGCGTTGAATCGTTTAATCGTTTAATCGTTGAATCGTTTAATCGTTGAATCGTTTAATCGTTTAATCGTTGAATCGTTTAATCGTTGAAACGTTTAACTTTTGAATGGGTTTTGTCTGAGTTAAGGATTACAGCAGGGGTTTGATGATAACAGCTTGTTGATAACTACTTAAACCCTGGGAATCCATTACCTGTAAACTTTGAAAATATGAAAGCTGGTGGTCTGTTTTCAATAATTATCTTTCTGTTAAGCATTAATTCTTTTTCTCAGCCCTTATGGACCAGGGTTCTGGACGCACAAGAGCATAACAAGTCCACGGCTGCCGGTAATGCATTGTTAAATAACTCAATTATCTTGCAGGCGGGCTATGTTGGTCACGGTGGTTATGCATTACCCAACTTTGTTGCAAATAGTCTTATTGCGTATGACCTGGATGGCAATGTTTTGTGGCATGTTAGCGGCTCAAATGACAGCAAATCTCCTGTGTTTTTTCCAGGCGGGCTCTTTGGACTGATTTCCAGCCATGCAAACCATATCTATGCAGTGGGCTATAATTATGATTATTGGGGAGAAAGCTTTTTGTCTTTTTCAAAATTTGATGAACAAGGCGGCCTGGTATTCCAGAATAAACACTTTTGGGAAAACCCTTATGAATATGAAAACATGTCACCTGTGTCCATGGATGTTTATGAAAGCAAAGAAATCATCATTGCGCTGCACGACAACACCGTTGTAAAGACCGACGCATCGGGTCAGTTCATATGGCTGCCAAGCTATGACTTTGAAATCATTCAAATTGGCTTTTTCAACAACAACAGTATTTTTATGATGACGGATGAAAGCTTGTATCTCGCGGATTTGGATGGCACTATCCTGAACGCTGTTGTTTTTGAAGATGCATGTTTGGAAGCCGTGGTGCATAATGATACCATTTACCAGCTATTTTCAAATATAATCATATCACTGGATGCTGATTTACAGATAATTGACACAATACCTGTATCGCAACATATTGCCTTAAAAAGTTTAAAACATGTTGATGATAAACTCTGGGTGATGGGTGTTAAAGATCAGCAAATACAAATGGTGAAAATTGAGAATCATGCTGCATCAGAACCCTTAACAT
This sequence comes from Bacteroidales bacterium, assembly GCA_031323845.1. GTDB lineage: Bacteria > Bacteroidota > Bacteroidia > Bacteroidales > UBA7960 > PUPG01. Next base: position 1,737 of record JAVIYP010000060.1, read on the forward strand.
TTGAACTGCTTGTTCAGTCACCCGATTTTTTGATTGCAGACAGCCGTTTTATATTTACCGGAACTTCACCATCAGGACAAATTGCAGTCTATTCATATGAAAATGAAGAAGAGCCAGATGTCTACATATGGCCTGATATAGAATTGGTTGACTTCACCATTTCCAATCTTGAATATGAATATATAGATACCGAACCAATTGCCATTTACTTTGATACCGAGATGACCATATACAATAACAGCGATGATGTTATTGAAACATTTGCCGTATTTACAACCTTGATGAAAAATGGGGTTTATGCATTCACACCTTTTTTCTATGAAAAATTTACGGAATATGCCATACATCCTTATGAAGAATTGACAATCCAGCTCCCCAGAATGCGGAAGGATGATCCTCCTTCACATAATAATGAGTTCTGTTTTGAACTGTTGGCTCCAAACTCCGGGATTGAACCCGATATTAGCCAAAACCTGCTCTGCAAAACTTTTGATATTGTCAGCGCAGATGACCTGCAGCATTCAAATAGCCTCCTTGTTTATCCAAATCCGGCAAAAGACTATCTTGTTGTAAATGCAAGCAAAGACGGATTAATCCACATTGCTTTAAAAAATTCATATGGGCAGGTGGTTTATGATAAAACAACATTTGCATCGGAGGTCATTCTGGATATTTCTACCTTAAGCCCGGGGCTGTATCTGCTAACCATTGTGGCAAACAACGATCGTATCACCAAAAAGGTCATCAAAGAATAATCCAATCATAATAATAAAAACAGCTATCAAACCTAGGCTATATACCATATGACACAAAGATAATGGCAGATCAATAGAAAAAACGAGGTGTCAAAAACGGTCAACGTTATTTAGGCATTGACCGCCTCTGACTTCTGACCTCCTACCTCTCTTTCTTCCTTCGAGCTTCGAGCTTCGAGCTTCCAGCTCCTTCCAGGTTTCTTCCTGCCCGATTATTGATCGTTTCTTCCTACCTTTGCGCGCTGATGGAAGCGATAAACTACATACAGGCCAGGGATGTCTCAAAGTCATACGGAGAGAAGGTCCTTTTCCGGGGGATCTCTGTCAGCATTTCCCAGGGACAAAAGGTGGCACTGATCGCGCCCAATGGGAGCGGGAAAACCACATTATTGAACATCCTGGCCGGGCTGGATTATCCCGACGAGGGCTTCTGCACCTGCCGTACAGGTCTGAGGATATCATACCTGCCACAGAATCCGGCCTTTAACGAAACGCTGAGTGTTGACGAGGTTCTGCTTTCCGCCGACAATGAACAAACGCGTCTAATCAGGGCCTACGAAGAGTTTGTCAGCGACCCGGACAATGCCAGGGATCCCGCGAAAGCGAAAGAGCTGCAAAAACTCATTGAACGCATGGATGCCCTGCAGGCCTGGGATTATGAGCAGCGGGTCAAGCAGGTCCTGACCATGTTGAAAATCGGAAAACTGACGGCCCCTGTTCAAAGCCTTTCAGGGGGTCAGGTCAAACGGCTTGCTTTAGCCAGGGTGCTGATTGAGGAGCCCGACTTCCTGCTGCTTGATGAACCAACAAACCACCTGGACATTGAAATGATTGAATGGCTTGAAGGCTTTTTCTCCAGGCAGAAAGTCACCCTGCTGATGGTGACTCACGATCGCTACTTTCTGGATGCCGTATGCAACGAGATCATCGAAATGGAAAACAGCCAGGTGTTTACCTACAAAGGCAACTACGCCTCTTTCCTTGAAAAAAAACACGAAAGAAAAGCAGCTGAGGCAGCACGGAACGAGAAGGCGATCAATTTGTTGCGAAAGGAAACCGAATGGATGCGCCGGAGTCCGCCTGCGCGCACAAGCAAATCAAAAGCCAGAATAGCCTCCTACCAGACACTGAAAGAAGAGACATCCGGGATCCGGCAAAAAGGCATGGGAGCAATCCCTGTGCAAATGAGCAGGCTGGGATCAAAAATCCTGGAACTGCAAAACGTGTGTAAGACATTTGACGGATTAAACGTGCTCGATAATTTTTCCTACGTTTTCAAAAAGGGCGAACGCATTGGCATTGTGGGTCCTAACGGCACTGGTAAAAGCACCCTGTTAAACATAGTCACCGGAAACCTCCGGCCCGATGCGGGAAAAGTCATTACCGGTGAAACTATTCAATTCGGCTATTTCCGCCAGGAAGGTATCCTGGTTGACGATGAGAAAAAAGTTCTTGAGGTGATCACCGATCATGCTGAGCAGATTCAGTTTGGGAAGGGCGGATCAATGAGCGCTGCACAGTTTCTGCGCTACTTTAACTTTCCCAACCACATGCACCACGACAGGGTGGCCAAACTCAGCGGCGGCGAAAAAAGACGGCTGTACCTGCTTACGGTGCTGATCAGCAACCCAAACTTCCTCATCCTCGATGAGCCTACCAACGATCTTGACATTGAAACGCTTAACCTTCTGGAAGATTACCTGTTGCGCTTCCAGGGTTGCCTGATCATCGTGTCGCACGACAGGTACTTTCTCGACAGGCTGGCAGATCACCTGTTTGTCTTCAGGGGCATTGGCGACATCAAGGATTTTTCGAGCAATTACACCGCCTACCGGCTTCAGTCAAACAACACACAAAAAGCTGCGGCGAATAAACCCAAAGCGGAAAAGCCTAACAAACCGTCTGCATCAAAAGAAGAAAAGAAGAAGCTTACCTATAAAGAACAAAAAGAACTGGAATTGCTTGAGCGTGAGATCGATACACTTGAGCAGGAAAAAGCAGCCCTGATTGAACAAATGAACTCAGGAGCACTTGCACAGGATAAACTGCTGGAGTGCTCTGAAAGATACAAGGCAGTAGAAAACCTTTTGGATGTTAAATCTGACCGCTGGCTGGAACTTTCAGACCGCAGTTAGGCGTCAATGCTTTTAAGCGCCAAGCATTACAGGCATCACCAGCATCAAAATATCTTCGTCCTCGTTTTCACTATTTACCGGAGAAATTATTCCGGCGCGGTTTGGCTCAGACATTTCCAGCATCACCTGTTCGGAGCCCAGGTTGTTGAGCATTTCGACCATGAATTTGCTGTTGAAACCGATTTCAAGATCATTTCCCTCATAATGACAAACGATGCGTTCCTTGGCCTCATTGGCATAATCGAGGTCTTCAGCCATGAGGATCAGCTCGGTGCCGGCAATTTTAAACCTGACCTGGTAGGTGGTCTGATTTGAAAAGATGGATACCCTTTTTATTGAGTTGAGGAAGGGTTGCCGGTCAACGGTCAGTTTATTTGGGTTATTGGTAGGAATAACGGCTGAATAGTTGGGATACCTGCCCTCAATGAGGCGGCAGGTCATGATGATGTTTTTGAAGGAAAACCGTGCGTTGGTCTGGTCATAGTCGATCTGCACGGGCATGTCGTCATGAACCAGGATGTGCCGCATCTGGTTCAGGGCTTTTTTGGGAAGAATGAAGCTTGCTGTTTCTTCTGATTTTACATCCTTACGATGGTATTTCACCAGTTTATGTGCATCGGTGGCAACAAACGTGGTTCCTTCATCGGAGATCTGGCAGAACACACCTGCCATCACTGGACGCAGGTCGTCGTTAGAGGCAGCAAAAATGGTTTTGCTGATGGCCTGGTACAGTATCTCCGAATCGATGGAAATAGTGGCAGCATCAGCAATCTCAGGAAGTTGAGGATATTCATCGCCATTCTGGCCTGCCAGTTTATACTTTCCCTCGCCGGCGGTCAGGGTTACCCCAAACTGCTCAGCATCAATATCTAAGGTTACAGGAATATCAGAAAAGGTTTTCAGGGTGTCAAGAAGTATCTTGGCAGGAATTGCTACATTTCCCTGGCCTTCAGCCATGTCGACATTGATCCGGGCAGTCATGGTAGTTTCCATGTCGGAAGCTGAGATTCTGATTTCCGAATCTGATAACTCAAAAAGGAAGTTGTCAAGAATAGGCAGGGTGTTGTTTGAGCTAAGCACACCGCTGATAGCCTGCAATTGCTTTAGCAATAATGAGCTGGATACAATGAACTTCATAATTTTCCTGATTTTGAAATGAATAGCAAAGATAATTTTTTATTGAAAACCAATACGCAAATCCTATTTATTTTTCCTCACTTTTCTTGGCCTCTGCAGGTTCCGGCGGAGCAATAAAATAAGAATAAGGACGCATTAAAGGCTGAAAAACAAAGTATTGCGCCAACGCCATGTCTTCACCGTTTACTTGAAGATAAAACCTGTTCGGGTCAAAATCACGTTTGTCTGACATCAGGGTACCGTCATCAACAGCTTGCCTTCTGAAAAAATGCAGCTCTTTTTTTTCACCCAGGGTATTAGTGACACTGAGGATAAAGAAAGGATGTTCCGTCAGCCGGTCGTCCGGTTTCTGTTGTTCCGCAACGGGCAGCAGCCTTTCAGCATAAACGTTCCTGAAGGCATTCAGGAAACGTTCCAGGCGGTCGGTGTTTATGCTGCCGGCAGCGGCTGCCTCTCCCCTGTGATCATAAAAAAAGAAGGCGTCCTCTTCAAGGACAAGCCGGTACGATTCCACAGGCTGATCAGGGAATTCCACTTCCACCATACGTATTTCAGATGGGGTAAGACGCAGCACTTCGGGGTTTCTCCAGGCATACGGATCCATCATAAAAAACTGCCTGATTCCGTCATCGCGACCGGGGAGGTATGCTTCGTAGGGTAATGGTGTTCCGACGGCACTCACATAAGTGCCCGTTCTTTCGGAAATGTCGGGGCCGATAATCAGAGCGCTGACCTGCTTTTTCCGCCGAATAAGATGCAGATTTCCGGGGAGGTTGACCCAGTGCCTGGCTGCGTACACATTCACCCGAATACCAAATTCTTCGAGGCTTTCCATCACCTGTTCGCGGTCAACCGACGACACGGGGCCTCTGACCTGTATCCGTTGCAATGCATTGATCATATCACGCACGGCCATCCGGTCAACGCCTTCCTTCCCATTGAGCAGCCATGTTCCTGTTGCATCTTTTTCGAACCAAAGTTCTGTTCCTTCTGCATCCCGGAGCCTTATCCCGGCCACTTCATCCTCCGGTGCCAGCCTGATCTGTTCAAGCGCCCCCGGCCTTTGGAAGTTACCGTCGAAAAACAGGTACAACACTGCCGACATCAGCAGCAGTGCGATCAGAAACAACAAACGCATGTTCCGGGGGTTCATCATCGGTATTATCTGGTGTAACGACGTTTTCTCAAAAGAACTCTCAGGCTGCCAAACAGCAGCAGGATAAGCACAGGCAGCAGGGTGTTGGCCAGCTGCACCACCACCAGGTTGTTATGAAGGCGTTGCCCGTCGAGGAGCCGCAACCGTATTTCTTTTACCCTGGAACTAATGATGCCCGAGTCATCTGTTAGGTAGTTGACGGCATTCAGAATAAAATCCATATTGCCGAACTGCTGGCCCGTGTAACGATCAAAACCGAGTGGCAGGGGTCGTCCGTCGCTGCCGAACTGGTTGCGGATGATGTCGCCGTCGGCAACAACGATCATGGCTGCAGTCTCACTGCTGTCGCGTCGTTGAAAGCTATCGGGCAATTGAACATCAGGAGGTATCCTGTTCCGGTAAAGCGATTCAAACGTGCCTTCCAGCAGCACGGCAACAGCACGGGGAGGGCCCCTGAACAAGTGCTCGCTGACCGGCCTTTCAAGCAAGTCCAGGCTGATCCTGACAGGCACGGGAACAACCCGCGAATGCGATGAACTTTCCAGCAGTATGGTCTTTTGCACGCCTGAAGCCTCAACCGTGTCAATGGTGCTGACAAATTCGGTCCTGATAACATTCAGGTTGTTTACAACTTCATGGTCTGACAGGGGCGTAATGACCGGGAAAAAGTACCACGGCAGCAGGTTGATCACGGGCTGACCTGCAACAAATCCCGTGGTTACGGGAATAGGTGCCGCATTCAGGTCTTGCAGCAGAACGGGGTTCAGCCTCACCCCATAACGGAAAAAGAAATCATCCAGGTTGATATCGCGCGCTATGCCCAGCGTTTCATAAGCACCCATCAGGCTGTCCATATCGGCAACTACGGGATCGACCAGCCAGAGCATTGAACCTCCCTGCATAAGAAACTGATCGAGCAGGTATTTATCTTGTTCTGAAAAAGGTTCCCGGGGCTTGGCAAAGATCAGCGTTCGATACTGTTTCAGGGCTTCGAAATTGTCTAAACCGCGGATGCGATCTACCTGGTAATAGGCTTCCAATGCCTTTGTTGCAGAGGCGAGATAGCGTGAGGCATAGGTTCCGTGGCCAGAAACAAAGGCAATGCGTTCTTTTTCTTCACGGGTTACCTGCAGCATAGCGGAAGCAAGATTGTATTCCAGTGCCAGCGAGGAATTGTGCAGCACTTCTACCACGGAGAGGCCGAGGCGTTCCTGCAGCAGGTTCACGGGGATCTCCCTTCCACGGTACGACACCAGGGCGCCGGGAAAAATGACCCGCTGGGCCGAACCGTCACCAGCCTGAATTTGAACCTGTGCAGCCTCCAGCCCTTTTGACGAGAGCATGCTATAGTATTCCTGCAGTGCCTTCCTGTCGTCGCCGGCAGCCCGAAGCGGACTAATAAACTCATACTGGATCTGATCTGTCCGCGCAGCAAACTCGTCAAGCATTTCCCTGGTGTCATTGCGCAGCTTCCTGAATTCAGCCGGTAAGTCACCATCCAGATAAACCCTGAACCAGATGACATCTTCAAGCTCCGACAACATGTTTTTGGTAGCGGGAGTCAGTGAGTATCGCTTGTCGTCAGTAAGATCGAGCCTGAAATATTTATAGGAAGACAGCGTATTCAGGGCAATAATGATCACCAGCACATAGGCCAGTTGCAACAGCGAGGGCTGTCCCTGCTTTTTCGTCATGGAAACAAAAAGGGCCAGGCTGAGAAACAACGCCATCACGCTTATAAAGTAGGTGAGGTCACGGCTGTCGAGTACGCCTCTGCCCATGGAACTGTAATGGGCAAAGAGGCCGAGGTTTTTCACAAACATATCCAGGTTTCCGAAAACCCTCAGGCCGTGGAGCAGTTCAAAACCGATAAACAGGAAGCCGCAAACGAACATGGCGATGATGAAGGCCAGCACCTGGTTATCGGAGAGCGCTGAAGCAAAGGTTCCCACCGCGACAAATACCATACCGAGGAGCACCAGGCCCGCATAGGAGCCCCAGATGCCTCCGGTGTCGATGCCCGGCGGCGCGGCGTAATGTCCGATGGTGAATAAAAAGATCAGCGTGGGCAGTAAAGACACTACCACGATAATGACTCCGGCAAAGTACTTTGCAAGCACGATCTGAAGTGGTGTAACAGGCTTGGTCAACAGCATCTCCATGGTGCCGGTGCGTTTTTCTTCAGCAAAAAAACGCATAGTAATGGCCGGGATCAGGAACAAAAACACAAAGGGAGCCAGCACAAAAAACCCGTCAAGGTTGGCATAGCCGGCATCGGGAATATTATAGCCGCCGGGAAACACCCACAAGAACAGGCCGTTGATGCCAAGAAACACAGCTATGACCACATATGCGCCCAGACTGTTAAAAAAACCATTCAGCTCCCGCTTTAATATTGCCCACATGGTTTATTTGTCGTTATCATAGAATTCAACGGATACGGTGTCGTTCATTTGAAGTCCCAGCAGCGACGCCGCCTTTCCCTGGTTGATGGCAATTTCCAGGAAACCCGTCGCACCGAACAGGGCCAAACGCTCGCCGGGCACAACATCGGAATATGCCTGGTGCAGCTGGTGTATCGCCTCGCCCGGCAGACGGAAACCTATCTCAAACGGCCGCCCTCTGCCTGCCTCATTGAACAACTTCCGACCGATATTCACAAATACATTTTCATAATGATCAATAAAAATCACCTTCCCAATGATCTTTTCAGGATAAACTACTGGCTTAAAGGCTATCCGCTCGTTCAATGCTGCATAGGGCGTGCCGATTTCCTCAAAGGGCTTTCCGGAGGCCAGCATCGCAGCAGCCTTTATAAATACATCGCGTGTTGAAAAAGTAAAATAATCCGTGTCCTGAAGGATATCGAGCTCTGCCGCCTGATGGGCTCCGTCATCAATCATCAGGGAAAAGATGCCGTTGTCGGCACCGATAAAATACTGGTTTTTGTAGTGAACCACAAGATGCGGCGTGTCAATGCCACCTTCCGTATTTACACCGATGAGATGAATGGTTCCCGGAGGAAATTCCAGGGCGGCGTTGCGCAGGACAAAGCTGGCTTCCATAATATCAAAACAATGAATGTCGTGACTTATGTCGATAATTACGGCCCCGGGTATTTGCTTTAAGATAGCGCCTTTTACTGCGCCTGCATAATGGTTTCCGGTTCCCCAGTCGGTAGTCAGAGTGATTATGGTCATGTTTTTCCCCGGGTTTGCTTATGTTGCGTTCAAAAAAGGATTTTCATTGAATAATCTATGAAAAATGTTGTTATTTTGCATTTCAAAAGTAATGAATTAATGGGTGAAAAAACAATAAGAATTGAAGGCATTCATCCTCCGGATATTTTCGGACTGCGTGAAGAGAAGCTGAAACTGCTGCAAACCATCTTCCCAAAACTGCGTATCGTTGCCCGCGGAGAGGATCTGATCATTATTGGAGAGAAGCATGAAACTGCTTTTTTTGAAGGCAAGTTTGAGTTGATGCTGGCTCATTACGAACGCTTTGGCAAGCTTACCGAGGAGAACATCCTGGAGATCATGGCACGCGAAAACGGACTGGCGGCTTCGGTTTCCCAGGGAGAGGAACACGGCGACCTGCTTCTTTACGGCAGAAACGGCATGGCCATAAAAGCCAGGTCTCCGAATCAGCAGCGGATGGTGAACAGCTTCAGGAAGCACGACATGATCTTTGCCATTGGTCCGGCAGGAACTGGAAAAACTTACACGGCTGTTGCACTGGCGGTAAGGGCACTGAAAAACAAAGAGGTAAAACGCATCATCCTGGCCAGGCCTGCGGTAGAAGCCGGCGAAAACCTGGGGTTTCTTCCCGGTGACCTGAAAGACAAGCTGGACCCGTACCTCAGGCCGTTGTACGACGCCCTGCGCGACATGATACCACAGGCCAAACTCAACACCTTCCTGGAAGACGGAACCATCGAAATTGCGCCGCTCGCCTTTATGCGCGGACGAACCCTGGACAACGCCTTTGCCATACTCGACGAAGCACAGAATGCCACCGAAAGCCAGCTAAAAATGTTCCTTACACGTATGGGAAAGTCCGCCAAGTTTATCATCACCGGCGATATTACCCAGATCGACCTGCCAAAACACCAGGCACCCGGACTCTTCAGTGCCATAAAGCTCCTGAACAGAATCAAAGGCATTGATTTTATTTTCCTGAATGAACGAGACGTGGTGCGCCACGAACTGGTAACCCGCATTATTGAAGCCTATGAAAGCTCAGCCAAACCTGATGAAGGCAAAGGCAAAAAAGAGGAAGGATAACCTGCATGGATCTTGGAGCAAACATCCGGGAAGCTGGCGGCAAGTTACGCATGTGAACGATCACTTTGACCTGACAGATAGTTTTTCAACACAGTAAGAAAGTTATAACCAACACAACGAACCTCATGGAAGCCATTGTTAAAACAGATTATCGGTTTCCCGGCCAAACAGCTTACTACAAGGGTAAGGTCCGGGACGTTTACACCATTGACAACAAAAAAATGCTGATGATAGTGACCGACCGCATATCAGCCTTTGATGTGGTATTGCCGAGAGGCATCCCTTATAAAGGTCAGGTCCTGAATCAGATCGCTGCAAAGTTTCTCGATGCCACAGCTGATATCGTTCCGAATTGGAAAACAGCAACGCCCGACCCTATGGTTACTGCTGGTATTTACTGCGAGCCTTTCAAGGTTGAGATGGTGATCAGGGGGTATCTTACCGGCCATGCCTGGCGGCAGTACAAGCAGGGCAAACGCATCCTCTGCGGGGTACCGCTTCCTGAAGGGATGAAAGAAAACCAGCAGTTTCCCGAACCCATTATTACCCCGACTACCAAGGCGGAGATCGGCCACGATGAAGACATTTCACGTGAGGAGATCCTTGCCCTGGGCCTGGTCAGCGAAAGCGATTATCAGCAACTTGAGGACTATACCCGCAAGCTTTTTGCCAGGGGAACCGAAATGGCAAGGCAAAAAGGTCTCATCCTGGTGGATACAAAATATGAGTTTGGCAAGGCTGATGGAAGGATCTACCTCATTGATGAGATCCACACCCCTGATTCGAGCCGCTATTTCTACCTTGAGGGATATAACGAAAGACAGCAGGCCGGTTTGCCCCAAAAACAACTTTCAAAAGAGTTTGTGCGGGAGTGGCTGATGGAACAGGGCTTTAACGGGCAGGAAGGACAGCATCCGCCCCTTATGCCCGATGACTTTGTACACCAGGTTTCGGAGCGCTATATTGAACTTTTTGAAAAGATCACGGGGGAAAAGTTCATTAAAACGCCCGAAAAAAACATCCAAAAACGCATCGAAAACAACTGCCTGGCTTTTCTGAAAAGCTGACCGTCTTCGTTACAGGAAGCTCACAGCGGTGGGCTGCTTTACCTGGGGCTCCTAAGCCCTTAACGTGTAGCAGTCTTAGCCCCTTTTTCAACAAACCATCACCCCCGGGGAAGAACATCCCCGGGTTTTTCGTTTGCCCTCCCGAAGTGAATACAATTCATGTGTTTATATTTTCGTTACTGTTTGATTATCTGTGTTTTGTATTTGTGTCTATGATACTGGTTGGATGTCGGAATTCAGAATTCAGATGTCAGGTTTCCGACTTCCGACTTCCGGCTTCTGACTTCCGACTTCTGACTTCCGACTTCTGACTTCCGACTTCCGACTTCTGACTTCTGACTTCCGACTTCCCATAATCATGTTCCTGTGTGTTGAAAAATCTGTTCCTGTATGGTCGGTGTTCCAACACGGATGTTTGGCTTCGCCGGGCTGGCAAGTGCCCGGTTCATATGTAAATAATTATTCAGCATGTTGTGATTCTGTTTCTCGCAAAGAACGCAAAATATAAGACTCGCAAAGAACGCTAAGAAGAATCAATAAAGACTTTTGCGACCTTTGCGCTCAACTCTTTGCGGCCTTTGCGTGGAACATAAAGCTGGCTTTTTCTCGCAAAGTGTCGCAGATAAAAAACTTCAGGCAATCATAATCATCCCCCGGTGTGGCCAAAATTCAGTTGCCGAATGGTCAGGATTTTCAACATGGGCGTTTTATGTATATTTCGCATGAAAAAAATTCATGTATATTTGCCCACAATAATTCACCTCAGTTGCATATTTTAAACCCCATTCATGATGAAAGCAGTTATTGGAATTCGCCACGAAGACAAATACCTGATGGAGCGACGAACTCCCATTACACCCCTGCATGCCGAAAAGCTGATCAACGACTATGGTTTGGAGATACACGTGGAATCATCACCGAAGCGTGTTTTTACAGACCAGGAATATGCCGGGTGCGGTGCCACAGTGGTCCGGTCGCTTAAAGATGCCGGCGTGGTCTTTGGTGTCAAAGAGATTCCTTCAACGGCTTTTGAAAAAAACAAAACCTATGTGTTTTTCAGTCATGTGATCAAAGGGCAGCCTTACAATATGCCCATGCTGCGGAAGATGATGGAGCTGGGCTGTAATCTTATTGACTACGAGCGCATTGTGGACGATCAAAATAAAAGGCTCATCTTTTTTGGCAAGTTTGCCGGCCTGGCCGGCATGATCAATTCCTTATGGAGCATGGGGCAGCGGTTGAAAGAACAGGGTTATCCCGACAACCCCTTTCTGGGTGTTCAGCAGTCCTGTCAATACGTTTCTTTAAAGGAAGCTAAAGAGGCCGTTTCGGCAGTTGGCCGGAAGATTGCAGAACAAGGCCTGCCTGAAGAACTGCGGCCGTTTACCATAGGGTTTACGGGCTACGGAAATGTGTCCATAGGCGCCCAGGAGATCGCCAACCTCTTGCCTTCCAAGGAAATCACCCCGGAGCAACTGATGGATCTTAAAAACAGAAAACAACTTCCCGGAAACATCATCTATAAAGTCATTTTCAGGGAAGAACACCTTTCGAAGCGAAAAGACGGCAGCGCCTTTGAATTGCAGGATTATTACCTGAATCCTGAACATTATGAAAACGATTTTGAGCAATACATCCCTCATTTGAGCATACTTATGAATTGTATGTACTGGGACACCCGATATCCGAGGATTGTTACAAAAAAGTATCTGAAGCATTTATTCTCACAAGGAAAGCCGAAACTTACCGTGATTGGAGATGTTACCTGCGACCCGGACGGTTCGGTTGAATGCACGCACAAAGGCACTGAGATCGAGGATCCCGTATTTGTGTACAACCCCGACACCGGCACTCCTGAAATGGGATTCAAAGGTCATGGCATACTTGTTATGGCTGTTGACATCCTTCCCAGCGAGTTGCCGCGGGATGCATCCATGGCTTTTGCCGATGCGCTCTTTCCCTTTGTCAGGGATATTGCCGTCGCAGACTATAACATGCCAACAGCAGATGTAAAGCTGCCTTCAGCCATCAAAAAAGCCCTGATCCTCCACAAGGGAAAACTAACACCTGACTATGAGTATATTCAGCAATACCTTTAGTTTCAATTAAATAATAGCGAAAAGGTATTCAGACCGTCACACAAGGGTATAGCGCTTTACCTGTCTCTTTCGGTTATCTCTGCGGATTTTCAAACAATAAATACAATCATCAAACTACCTAAACTATTTTCGATATGAACAAAGTACTTATTCTCGGTGCAGGAATGGTGGTAAAGCCCATTGTACAGTACCTGCTCAAAAAAAACATTTCCGTTACTGTTGCCACGCGCACCAAATCCAAGGCAGAAGCCATGATCGACGGTCATCCGGGGGGAACGGCCCTGGCCTGGACGGTTGACGATGCTGAAACGCTGGACAAGATGATTGCAGAGAACGATCTTACCGTCAGCCTGCTGCCCTGGGTCTATCATACCATGGTAGCCAAACAGTGCATCAAACATAAAAAGAACATGGTGACCACCTCTTACGTAAAGCCTGAAATGAAGGCGCTTGACCAGGAGGCGAAAGAAGCGGGCATTATCATTCTCAACGAGCTTGGCCTGGATCCGGGGATCGACCATATGTCGGCGATGCGCATCATTGATCACATTCACGGCAAAGAGGGTAAGGTTGAAGAATTTTACAGCATTTGCGGTGCCCTTCCTGCTCCTGAGATCGCCGATGACAATCCTTTCAGGTACAAGTTTTCGTGGAGCCCGAAAGGTGTGGTGCTTGCAGGAAACAACGATGGCCGCTATCTGCGTCATGGCAAGGAAACCTACATTCCGACCGAAGACCTGTTCAAGAACCCCTTATCGGTGGATTTTCCGGAGGTGGGCAAACTGGACATCTATCCTAACCGCGACAGCATGCCTTACATCGAGCTATACGGCATTCCTGAAACAAAAACCATGATGCGGGGCACTTTCCGCTACCCCGGCTGGTGTGAGAGCATGGATGCCATGAAAGCCCTGAACCTGATCACCGGTGACAGTTACGATTTCACCGGAAAGACATATGCCGAAATGGTGGCCATGTTGAACGGCATGGACAGCACAGACAACCTGAAGCAAAAGGTTGCCGACCTGCTGAAGACAGACACAGACGCCCATGCCATTAAGGCTATGGAATGGCTGGGTATTTTTGAAGACAAGCTGATGCAGCGCCAGCACGACACTCCTTTTGAAATCGTTTCAGACCTTATGATTGAAAAGATGATGATTGGGAAGGAAGAGCGCGACATGGTAGCCATGCAACATGTTTTCCTGGCCTCCTATCCTGACGGCACCAAAGAGGTGATCAAATCGTCAATGCTTGACTTTGGATCGCAGGTTACCGACACGGCCATTGCACGAACAGTAGCGCTGCCGGCCGCCGTAGGCGTTGAGATGATACTGCAGAACCAGATCACGGTCAAGGGTGTGTACATACCTGTAATCCCGGAAATCTACAACCCCATCCTGGATGCTCTTGAAGCCATGGACATCCGTATGCACGAAGAGTTTGGGCTTCCGGAAGATGAAATAATCAGGTAGGGACGATGAGTATTTGAGCGCACCGGACAACCCTGGAAGCTTGTTGCCGGGTTTTACCGGTTTAGGATGTCATGTGTTCCACAATCCAGTCGGCGATACTGCGGTCGTTTGAAACGTGCGGCACCTTATGCTGGCCGCCCAGTTTGCCAATGGATTTCATATAGTTCCTGAAAGTGTTTTTCGGCACCGGGATCACCATGGCTTTTTGAAGGATTTTACCCTGTACAAGGTCTTGGTAATAAGGGTTTTTATTTTGCAGCGCCTGGTCGAGTTTTTCGGCAAACTGCTTCGTTTCCTCAGGCTTTTTCTTAAATTCAACAAACCATTGATGGCATGGCAGTCCATGAGGATTGTCAACCAGTGGCGCCAGCGTAAACTCATTGACGATGGCCCGGCATTGCTGTGACGCTTCTGCAAGTGCTTCTTCAGCTTCCTGAACGATGACATGTTCACCGAAGGCCGATGTGAATTGCGACAAACGGCCTGTAGGGACAAAACGGTAGGGGGAGGTGGAAACAAACTTAACCGTATCGCCGATATTGTACCCCCACAAACCGGCATTAGTGTTCAGTATCATAACATAATTCACGTCCGTTTGCACTTCGGAGAGCGACAGCCTCCGGGCGTCGTCACGGTGAAATTCCTCAACGGGGATAAACTCATAAAAAATACCCCCATCAGGTATCAGCAGCAACCCCTGCGAAGGCCACTCATCCTGGAAACCGATAAAGCCTTCCGAGGCCGGGAAGGTTTCCAGGCTGGGAACCTCCTTCCCTATCAGGTAATCAAACTTTTTT
>JAVIYP010000061.1:0-16588 GCA_031323845.1 Bacteroidales bacterium
AGGTAATAAAAACAGGGTCAGCAGAAGATAAAAAAGTTTTTTCATAGGAAGGAAGGCTTGGTTGTTGCTTTGTGGTGTTTAGGCTTCTCAAATGTACATGAATTTTTTTTCATGCGAAATTACACACAAACGCATGAAAAAAATTCATGGGAAAGCGAAGCGGTTCCTCCTGTACATCTTCATTTTGTAAATTATTTCAACAAAATGAAGATGCTTTTTTACAGGAGAAAACTACAAAATTTTACATGAACACCTTAATCATTTGTAACGCCAGCACCTGTTTAACCGCCAGTTTTTTGTTTTTTGCCTTCAGGGTTTTTAGCATGTCAGATGCATTGTCCGGCATTAACTGAAGTTGTGCTTGTATTAAAAGCCCTTTTTTGAAGACAAGAGTTCTGAATGTTTTTGTCTGGGTTTTTGAAAAATTGCGCTGCGAAAAACAGGTGAATTATTTTATCTTTGAGAACTTCATTAAGAGAGCTTTGTAGCGACATGTCTGCGGATGCATCCATAAATCAGCGTTTCGGTACCCGTGCGGGGCTTTTGCTCAGCGCCCTGGGTATTGCCGTTGGCACGGGAAACATCTGGCGCTTTCCGCGTATTGCTGCACAGAGCGGCGGAGACGAGGGTGCCGGTGCCCTGATCCTGGCCTGGGTTATTTTTCTGCTGATGTGGAGTGTGCCGCTGATCATTGCCGAATATATGATTGGCCGCCGCTTTCGTATGGGGGTCATAGGATCTTTTGTGAAAGGCATGGGCGAACGCTTTGCCTGGATGGGAGCCTTTGTTGCCTTTGTGGCTACAGCCATTGGTTTTTTCTATGCAGTGATTGTCGGTTGGTCGTTGTATTATTTCATTCAGATGCTGTTTTTTGGATTACCTGCCGACAACCAGGCTTCTGTCGACATCTGGGAAGGGTTTCAGTCGTCGCACTTGCCCTTCATCATGCATTTCCTGGCACTGGCCGCGGGGGGGATTGCCATACTGAAAGGGGTATCATCTATTGAGAGGGTAAACAAAATTTTGATTCCCATCCTGTTCTTAATCATCATTGCTTCGGTAATCCGGGCCATTAGCCTGCCCGGCTCAGCAGAGGGAATTAGTTACCTGTTCCGCATCGAATGGGCGCAACTGCGCACCCCGGAGATCTGGCTTCAGGCACTCACCCAGAATGCCTGGGATACCGGTGCCGGCTGGGGCTTGTTCCTGTCATACGCTGCCTATATGCATGCCCGGCACGGCACGGTGAAAAATGCTTTCATCACCGGCTTTGGTAACAACATCATCTCCATCCTTATGGCCATCATGATCTTTGGAACTGTTTTTTCTGTCTTTCAATTCGGATACGGTTATACTGATGCTGAGGTGCTGGAGGTGATGAAAACCAGCGGGCCCGCATCTACAGGCCTTACTTTTATCTGGATGCCGCAACTGTTCGGGAGTATGGGCTCCGGCGGCATACTGGCCATATTCTTCTTCCTTGGACTGGCCTTTGCCGGTTTTTCTTCACTGATGTCGATGCTTGAACTGGCCAGCAGGTCTTTGGTTGACAGGGGAGTGCGGCGAAAAAAAGCGGTGCTGATCATCATTGCCTTTGTGTATGTGCTCGGTGTTCCTTCAGCCATGAGCCTTGATGTGCTCAGCAACCAGGACTTTGTATGGGGATTGGGGCTGATGGTCTCGGGCGTTTTTATTGCTGTGTTTGGCATAAGATACGGGCTGTCGCGCCTGAAAGAGGAAACGGATTTTGTGCCGGGCGACTGGTATCCGGGCAGGATATGGAACCTGCTGATCAGCTATTTTGTACCTGCCGCCGGAGCTGCATTGCTGCTTTGGTGGATGTGGCTCTCGCTGACCGAATTTGACCCGGCCTCCTGGTTCAATCCCTTGCGGCCTTTCAGCCTTAGCTCGGTGTTGTTGCAATGGGCCGTTGTCATTAGCCTCTTTGTCATCATCAATAAAAAAATTGCCCGATTTAATCGATAAGACGTGATAAATTGTTGTATCTTTGCACCTAATAATCTGAATATCAATTAATTTTTATTAAAACGTTTGATATGAAAAAGTTTTTGTTGTTTTTAATTCCATGCACTATGATCTTAGCCGGTTGCGCCGACAGGAGTCCGAATCCTTTCTTTGGCGATTATAATACCCCTTTTGATGCACCTCCCTTTGACCGAATTGACGATGAACATTTTTTGCCTGCCATCACCGAGGGTATCCGCCAGCATCAGGCTGAGATTGATGCTATTGTGAATAACCCTGATGCGCCGACCTTTGAGAATACTATTGTTGCCTATGATGAGGCCGGTGGTATGCTGCGCAGGGTGAGCCCTGTTTTCGGCGGCTTGCGCAGTGCCGAAACTAACCCGCGCCTGCAGGAGATAGCCCGTG
This sequence comes from Bacteroidales bacterium, assembly GCA_031323845.1. Lineage (GTDB taxonomy): Bacteria > Bacteroidota > Bacteroidia > Bacteroidales > UBA7960 > PUPG01. The sequence continues at coordinate 2,395 of JAVIYP010000061.1, forward strand.
AAACAACACCCTTGTTGTCGGCTCACTACAATGGCATTCGCATGAACCAGGAGTTGTTTGACCGTATTCGCACCGTTTATGAAAACCGTCATGACAAAGGCCTTGACCTTGAACAGCTCCGGGTTGTTGAAAAATATTACCGCGACTTTGAGCGCAGTGGTGCTGCTCTCCCGGAGCAGGACAGGCAAAGGCTTGCAACGCTGAGTGAGCGCATGTCCATGGTGTCGCTTCAGCTGGGTGAAAACCAGCTGGCAGAGACCAACGCCTTTCAGTTAATGCTGGAAACAGAGGAAGATCTTGCCGGACTGCCCGGAAATGTCCGTGCAGCAGCAGCTGATGCTGCAAGAAAAGCCGGTGTGGATGCACTGGGTATCGTAACGCTGCATAACCCCAGCTGGATACCCTTCCTGCAGCATTCCGAAAGAAGAGACCTTCGCGAAAAAGTGTTTACCGCCTATTTTATGCGCGGTGATAACGATAACGAACACGACAACAAGGATCTTTTCGCCGAACTGATGCAACTGCGCCTTGAAATGTCGAGGCTGCTCGGTTTCAACAACTATGCCGAGTTTTTCCAGGCAATCCAGATGGCAGAGAACCCCAAAAATGTGTATGACTTTCTGTATCAGATCTGGGAGCCTTCACTCGCACTGGCCAAACGCGAACGAAATGAGATGCAGGCCATGATTGACAGGGAAGGCGGCGGCTTCAAACTGGAGCCGTGGGATTGGTGGTTTTATGCCGAAAGGTTGCGCAAAGAGAAATATGACCTTGATGATGCTGAAATCAAACCCTATTTCGCCATAGAAAATGTCAAGAAGGGCAATTTCCTGCTTGCCAATAAATTGTTTGGGCTTACTTTTGAGGCCCGTCCGGAAGTTCCCGTTTACCATGAAGAAGTGGAGGCTTATGAGGTGTTCGACAGAGATGGAAGCCATCTGGGCATACTGTTCATTGACCCGCATCCGCGGCCCGGGAAGCGTGGCGGAGCCTGGTGCGGAACCTACCGTTCGGGAGCCTATGAAAATGGTGAAAAAATATACCCCATAGTCACCATTGTGATGAACTTCAGCCGCCCGTCAGGCGATACACCCGCATTGCTCAGCTGGGACGAGACCACTACCTATTTCCACGAGTTCGGTCATGCCCTGCACAACTTTTTTGCCGATGGCCGTTACAGGAGAACAAGCCGTTCAGTTCCGCGCGACTTTGTTGAACTCCCGTCACAGATTTATGAAAACTGGGCCGGCGAACCTGAATTGCTTGAAAAGTATGCACTGCACTATCAAACCGGTGAGCCTATCCCCGCTGAACTGCAGCAGAAAATGCGCAACGCAGAGTTTTTCAACCAGGGATTCATCAATACAGAATATATAGCCGCCGCCATACTCGACATGGACTGGCACACGGCCGAACATGGTGACGAAATTGACGTACGCGCCTTCGAGGAACAGTCGCTGAATAATATGGGGCTTATCAGGGAAATCAAACCGAGGTACCGTACCACCTATTTTGGCCATATCTTTGGCACCGGTTACGCTGCCGGTTATTATGTTTACCGCTGGGCTGGTGTGCTTGATGCCGATGCTTTTATGGCGTTCAAGGAGTCGGACGATCTGTTTAACCAGGATTTGGCCGAAAGGTTCCGCAAGTACATCCTCGCCGAAAACGCCCTGCGAAGCGGAATGGATGCTTACGTGGAATTCCGTGGTCACGAACCTTCTATTGAACCGTTTCTGATCAGAAGCGGACTTAAATAAAGTTTGCATGCTGTGGATGGCATGTTTTTCAGAACCGCTCATACGATGCTTTTTTCAAAACGAATTGCATTCTGAAGGACATGCCACCGGAAACAAGTAGACAGCATACCTCCCAATGAATTAAATTAACCATTCAAGCATCTTTCAACATGGCGTATGACACCATCATAGAATTGCAGAACGTCTCTATTTATCAAAAGGACATACTGGTGCTTTCCGATGTATCTTTTCAGGTTGAGCGGGGGCAGTTTTGCTATCTTATTGGAAGAACAGGTTCGGGAAAGAGCAGCCTGTTAAAAATACTGTATGCGGATTTACCCATGGTGGATGGTTTTGGCCGGGTGGCCGGAACGGATCTCAGGGATATCCGTGACAGGGAGATCCCTTTTTTGCGCCGGAAAATAGGCATTGTGTTTCAGGATTTTCAGCTGCTTAACGATCGCTCGGTCAGGGAAAATCTCTTTTTTGTTATGAGAGCAACCGGATGGCGCGACAAAATTGCCATGGAAGAGCGCATGGAGGATGTTCTTGAAAAAGTAGGTCTCCAGACCAAGGGGTTCAAGATGCCCCACCAGCTCTCTGGTGGTGAGCAACAACGTGTTGTGATCGCACGTGCGCTGATCAACGACCCGGATGTGATCCTGGCCGACGAGCCCACGGGCAATCTTGATCCCGAGACCAGCGAGGGCATCATGGAGCTTATGTTCGACATCAGCACCACAGGTAGGGCTGTCCTGATGGCAACACACGACTATACGCTTTTCCGTAAATTCCCTGCAAGGATCTTCAAATGTGAGGCCGGCAGGCTTACAGAAATGGAAAACAAAACGGAGAGAGAGCAAAAACCTCAACCGCAGAATGGAGCGTAGAACTCAATAAGTTTTGTTTCTTCTTTTTCCCAGCAAAGCTCTTTTGCCGCCAGGTGGCAGTTGGTTTCCCATGCTGCAAGCTTATCCGGTTTGGAAAGCATTTCGCTGATGCACTCAGCAATATGGGCGGGCTGGTGACTGGTGGACAGCACCCCGGTGTTGTACTTTTTAATGATTCCTGCTACTTCGGGTAAGGCTGAAGCCAGTTGCGGCGTACCGGCCATAATGTAATCGAACAGCTTGTTAGGCAGGCTGAAGCGATAATTTGGATTGGTGTCTTTGTCGAGGGAAACACCAATGCTGGCATAGCGCGTGTACTCATACAATTCATCGTAAGGCATCTTATCCATAAAGACCACCCTGTTGCCGAGCTTGTGCTCCCGGACCAGATCTTTGAGTGCGGGAAGCACATCGCCGGAACCTATGATGAGCAGCAGCACGTTTTTCAGTCCGTGATCCGGATGCATGGCCATTACCAGTTCCTCGGCGCCGCGGTCGATGTTTATTCCGGAGCCTTGCAGCAATATGATGTCTTTGTGGGGCGGCAAGCTCAGCTCGTCGGCCGGCAGACAGGCACCCGGAGTCCTGTATGGTGGGAGGTTTCTGATCACGAGTGGTTTTCTGCCGTATTCAGTTTCGTACAGCGCAGCAATAGAGTCGTTAACTGTAATGACGTGCTTTTGTTTGGGAAATAACACTTGCTCGAGCTTCTTCCAGAAGCGAAAGACCAGCGGCCGGCTGATTATTTCCGGGCTCCCGCAAAAGTATTCGTGGCTGTCGTACACCAGGGGCTTGCGACGCAGCCAGGCCGCCAGGTGTGCGGCCGGCAAGGTGTCAAGGTCATTGCTTACGACCAGGTCAAAACGGCTGAATAGCAGCAGAAAGAACAATTTCAGGTTGTATTCGGCATAAAACCCGAATTTTTTATGGAACAAAAGGCGCATTCTCCTGATGCCGGCATACTTAGGAGAAAAGGGCTGTGAATTTTTACGCTGGACACCTGTAATCACGACATCAAATCCCATAGAATGCAGCGTCCGTGCAACCTTGTTAACCCTTTGATCGGTTGAAATGTCGTTGGTGACAGCAAGAATTACTTTTTTTACCACAGGTTGAGCGTTTACCAATGATTTCTTTTAATTAACTTAAAATGACATCTTAAAGACTGACGCTTTATTAAGGCATTGCTTTTTGCGTCCTGCGCTTTCTTCCTTTTGTATTTCTGTCGGTTATGTATCCTTGTTCTGTATTTCTGTTTTTTCGTTTTTTCCGATTCGTGATATACGGATGTTCAGGTAAGCAAACAATATGGTCATAAAGGGGCTGATCAGGTTAAAGAAGGCATAGGGCAGGAAGGTTACCGTGGGCACACCGAGTACTGAGGCCTGTGTTGCGCCGCAGGTGTTCCAGGGCACGAGCACCGAGGTCACGGTTCCGCTGTCTTCGAGCGTCCGGCTGAGGTTCTGGGGACTCAGTCCGCGTTTTTCAAAGGTATCGGCAAACATCCGGCCCGGAACTACGATGGCAAGGTACTGGTCGCTTGCGGTTACGTTAAAGAACATGCAGGTGCCGGCTGTAGATGCTACCAGTGACCCGGTGTTGTGGGCCAGCTTGATCACCGATTCGGTAATCCGGCGCAGCAATCCGCTCGACTCCATGATACCACCGAATATCATGGCGCAGATGATAAGCCATACGGTGTTGAGCATGCCCCTCATGCCGCCTGTTTCAAGCAGGCTGTTCACCATGGCGTGGTCAGTGGTAACGGAGATTTCGGTATACATCGATTTCATGACCGCTATATACGCGGCAACGGCAAACCGGTCATCCATTCCGCTGACATGTTCAATGATGTGCGGCTGAAAGATCAGTGCGAACAGTGCTCCCGCGAGCGTTCCGCAAAGCAGGGCGGGCAGTGCCGGCACTTTGCGTACAATAAGGGTGATGACCAGGGCCGGAACCAGGAAGAGCCAGGGGGTGATCCTGAACGTTCCGTCAATGGCAGCGAGAACGGGCTCTATGTCATTGATGGCACCATCCTGTGAACGGAACAATCCTATCATCATAAAAATGATCAAGGCTATGCTGATGGAAGGCACTGTGGTCCATGCCATATAGCGGATGTGTGTGATGAGGTCGGTGCCTGCCATGGCAGGTGCCAGGTTGGTAGTGTCAGACAGCGGTGACATCTTATCTCCAAAATAGGCCCCCGAAATAATGGCACCGCCAATGATGCCTTCAGGGATTCCCAGGGTGCGGCCAATGCCCAGCAAAGCCACCCCAAGGGTTGCCACGGTGCTCCAGCTGCTGCCTGTGGCGAGAGACACAATGGCGCTGACAACACAGGCGGCTACCAGGAAAATCGTCGGATTAAGAATCTGCAATCCGTAATATATCATCGAAGGAACAATGCCGCTTAACAACCAGGTTCCTGCCAGCGAACCTATGAGAAGCAAGATCAGGATGGCTGACATGGCTGAGCCAATGGCTTTTACAATACCCTTGTGCAGGCTCTCCCACCGGTGACCAAGCCTTACAGCAACTATGGCAGCCACGGCCGCCGAAAGGATCAGCACCAGCTGATTGGAACCGGCTAACGCATCATCACCAAAAATAAATACATTGATGGAAATCAGTATGGTTAGGAAAATAACCGGGATGAAAGCTTCAAAAAGCCTGGGACGACGGATAGATTGGTCCATTTGCTGCGTTTAGATAAATGTTGACAGGTGTTTCGCGCTGTAATCCGTTACCTCTTACAGGCCTGTTCACTGCCTGATCAGGAAAAACCAACATACCTGCAGGCTTTGAATGATTTGACCCTTGAGTACATTGCCGTGAAAACACTGACTAATGCTGCTGTAAAATATGTAAAATAAATTCTTTTTATTCAGATAGACAAAAAAATCAAGTGGTCAGTTGCTTAAAATAGTCTTCCGTTTGCCTTTCGCCTGCGAAGTCTTGCTGCATTGCCACGGCAGTGGCATGAAAATATGCACTGCGGTTTTTAGCCCGTTTGATGGTGGTGAACACCTCTTTACCGTTGGCAAAGATGCCTGACAGATAATACCATATGGCTTTCATGGAACCCAACGCCCTGGTTTCGTGTTTTTGCAGACGGGATGCTTCTTGCCATAAGGCATCATGAAAAGCTTCCAGCCTGCTGCGCTTGTCGCGATCGGAAACAGCAATTCCTTTAAGCTCTGATGCCAGAAAAGGATTGATCAGCGCACCGCGTCCGATCATCCAGGTTGTTTGTCCGGGCAAAAGGCTTTGCAGCTTTTGGTACTGCGAACGATGGAACAGGTCTCCATTGTAGATGAGCTTGTGCCGGGTCAGCCCGAGACAAGTTTTGTAGGCCATGGGATCGGCCATACCTTTGTATCCCTGCTTGCCGGTCCGGGGGTGCAGGATGATATGCTGGATGGGATATTTGTTAAAAACCTCGAGCGCCCCGGCAATTTCCTGCGGATCATGATAACCCAGCCGGGTTTTAATGGAGAGCTTGATGCGTATCTGCTCAAACGCCTTATCCAGGATTTGATCCAGCAAACCGGGGAAGGGCAGCATGCCACAGCCTCTTTTTTTATTGGCGATGCGTGCAAAGGGGCAGCCAAGGTTCCAGTTCAGTTCTGTAAATCCATACGCTTCCAGAGTGTTTCCAAGGAGAATGATTTCTTCTGCGCTGGTGCTCAACACTTGCGGAACCAGGGGGCTGTTTAGTGCATTTTTTGGAAGCAGGTCTTTGAGTGAATCCCGGTGAATTTTGGCAGGGCCGGTGCCGCTGATAAATGGAGCATAATAAACATCGGGGCCGCCGATGTGCTGTTCCATCGCGATACGCCATGCTTTGTGGGTGATGCCCCTGAACGGGGCCATCCATAACACAGGAATGTCTGACCGGTTTTGATCTTCCATGAAGTGTCTGAATCAGCAAGCCTGCACTCTTCCAAAGAATGCAGAACCGGGCAAAGATACGTTTTTGAACAAAAAGAGCGGCACGTGTTCGTGCCGCTCTTTTTAAAAGCCGTTCTGTATAAAGCTGTCCGGGAGAGTTCTCAGAAAGCTGCTCCCGCCAGAACCAGTGCTACAATGGCAACCAGTTTCAGCAGGATGTTCAGTGAGGGTCCCGATGTGTCTTTCAGGGGGTCGCCAACAGTGTCGCCTACTACGGAAGCTTTATGAGCTTCAGAACCTTTTCCGTGTTTTTCACCGTTGTGCACCAATCCTTTCTCAATAAGCTTTTTGGCATTGTCCCACGATCCGCCTGCATTTGACTGCAGTATGGCCAGAAGGACACCGGAAACGGTTACGCCGGCAAGCATTCCGCCCAGGGCTGCGGGGCCGAGAAGCAGACCTACCAGCACCGGCACGGCTACGGCAATGACACCCGGAAGTACCATCTCGCGCAGTGCGGCTTTGGTTGATATGGTTACGCAACGGCCATAGTCGGGAGTTCCCTCGGCAGCATTCACAATTTCTTTATCTTCCTTGCTCCATTTCTCAACAGGCAGGTCGCCGTTTTTCTTCATTACTGCCAGGGCCTTGTTCAGGGGTGCTATGGTTTTGAACTGATGACGCACCTCTTCTATCATGTATCTTGCTGCATCGCTTACGGCTTTAATGGTAAGTGCGGAAAACACATATGGCAGCAGTGCACCGACGAATACTGCCGCAATCACCATAGGCTCAGACACATCAATGGATGTTATGTTGGCGGCAGTCATGTAAGCACCAAACAGCGCCAGGGCTGTGAGGGCTGCCGAGCCAATGGCGAATCCTTTACCAATTGCTGCAGTGGTGTTGCCTACAGCATCGAGCTTATCGGTTCTTTCACGCACTTCCGGCGGAAGCTCAGCCATTTCAGCAATACCTCCGGCATTGTCGGAAACCGGCCCGTAAGCATCAACAGAAAGCTGAATGCCCAGGTTGGAAAGCATGCCCACGGCTGCAATGGCAATGCCGTAAAGGCCGCCCAGATGAAATACAACCATAATGGTGATGGCAATCGTGAGTATGGGGATGATCGTGGAAAGCATGCCAATCCCCAGTCCGGAAATGATGTTGGTGGCTGATCCAGAAGTTGACTGTTTGGCTATGATCCTGACCGGAAGATAATTGGTCCCGGTAAAGAACTCTGTTGAATAACCGATGACCAGTCCGGCGAGCAAGCCGATAAACGATGACATGAAAATATTGAAGGAGCTTATTTCCCTGACGATCCCGCCATAGAGCACATCCGTAAAGGTAATGCTTTTGGGAAGTACGTTGGTGATGATGAGATAAGAAAAGACTACCATCAGGAAGGCTGATACCAGCTGTCCGATGTTCAGCGCGTTTTGCGGGTTTCCTCCTTCTTTCACACGGATAAAGTAAGTGCCGATGATGGAGGTTATGATGCCGGCACCGGCCAGCAACATGGGCAGGATCACCGGTGACAGCCCCATAAAGGCATCTGTGTATCCGTTGTCGGTAAAGGCACTGTATCCGGCCAGGAAGCTGGCACCCAGAACCATTGCGGCTATCATGGATCCCACATAGGACTCAAACAGGTCGGCACCCATACCGGCCACGTCTCCCACGTTGTCGCCGACATTATCGGCAACGGTGGCGGGGTTCAGCGGATGGTCTTCCGGAATGCCCGATTCAACCTTTCCGACGAGGTCGGCGCCAACGTCGGCGGCTTTAGTGAAAATACCCCCGCCGACCCTGGCAAACAAGGCAATGGAGGAGGCTCCGAAGGAGTAACCCGTAACCACTGTCAACACTTTGTTGACGTCAGCAATACTGGTGGTGCCGAAAAGATGGGCATAAGCAATGAAAAGTATGCTGAGTCCAAGAATGCCAAGCCCAACGACGGCAAGACCCATAACGCTGCCGCCGGCAAAAGCAATTTTAAGCGCGGGGTTAAGTCCGGTGCGCGCCGCGTTTGTGGTTCTGACATTGGCCTTTGTTGCTATGCGCAAACCAATGAACCCGGCCAGACCGGAGCTAAGTGCTCCCATTATAAATGAAACGGCCACCAGGGGAGAAGAGGTCTCTGTACCGGTGGCCACCGCAAGCAGTATCGCAATGGATACCACAAAGATCGTCAAAATCCTGTACTCGGCTTTGATGAATGCCATCGCACCGTCGGCGATATAGCCTGCAATGCGGATCATCTTATCGCTGCCTTTCGATTGTCTCCTGATCCACAAGGCCTTGCGTATGGTGAAAGCAACAGCAATCAGGCCAATGACAGGAATAAGGTAAATGAGCAGATTGTTCATAAAAAGTAACTTTGATTAATGATGAGTGATTTAATGATGATTAGTTTGTTTGCTTATCCAAACAATGCAGGATAAAAAAAGTTTATTACATAGAACAATATTTGCACTTTTTTTGACTTCACCCACGGAAAATGCTATGTTTTTCCTTCCATACAATTCAATTGACCTGCCACAGAACAAAAAACTTCATTATGCTGTGCCCTCTGTGAAAAGCTCTAAAATAGTATCTTTGAAAAAAACAATGGCATGAGAAAAGAAAAAGATGTTATCGGTGAGGTTGAACTCCCTTCCGAAGCTTTATACGGAATACATGCCTGGCGTTCGACGCAGAATTTCCCTGACCGTACTTCCTTTCACCGGGAGTGGTATGAGGCCGTTGGGCTGGTTAAACTTGCCGCATACAAAACTGTTCTGGCATTCATGAATGCCGCCGGTACTTCTTTACCCGGCAAGCCTTTACCTTCCGGACTGGAAGATGCCGGGGTGTTTGAGAAGCTCTCGGAGGCCGCGGGAGAGGTCGCTGCCGGTAAGCACTTTGAGCATTTTATTGTTCCGGCGGTGCAGGGTGGTGCAGGAACTTCCATCAACATGAATGTGAACGAGATCATCACCAACCTGGCCCTGAAAAAAATGAACCGGCCACCCGGCTCTTATTCCCTGATTGATCCCTTAAGGCATGCCAACCTTTTTCAGAGCACCAATGATGTTGTTCCCACAGCCCTGAAGCTTGCTGTGATGAAGCTACTCGTTGGGCTGGAAGAGCGCATCAATGAACTGAGATCTTTGATGGAGCATCTTGAGACCAAACACCGTAATGACCTCAGGCTGGCCTATACCCAGATGCAGGAGGCGGTGCCTTCGTCGTGGGGAATGCTGCTCGGGGCTTATAACGAAGCGCTTTCGCGCGACTGGTGGCGTGTCAGCAAATGCTTTGAAAGGATAAAGGTGGTGAATCTGGGTGGCGGAGCTACCGGCAGCGGCCTGGCCATTCCAAGGTACTATATCATGGAGGTTGTGTCAAGCCTTCAAAAAATCAGCGGCTTCCCGCTGACCCGAAGCGAAAACCTGAGCGATGCGACTCAGAACCTGGACGCTTTTGTTGAAGTACACGCCATTCTTAAAGCGCATGCCGTGAACCTGGAAAAGATCGCTTCCGATATTCGGCTTTTGGCTTCAGACGTTGCAGGCAGACCACCGCTGCGTATCCCGCAGAAACAGCTTGGCAGCAGTATCATGCCCGGAAAGGTCAACCCGGTAATCTCAGAATTTGTCGTTGGCGTTTCCCACAAAGTGTACAGCAATGATATGCTGATCGGGTCCCTCTGTGGCCAGGCTTGCCTTGACCTGAACGCCTACCTGCCTGTTATAGGACATGCCATGCTTGAAAGTCTGAAGCTTCTTAAAGCATCATGCAAAACGATCAAAGAGAATATGCTTGATCAAATCAGCATTGACACCTCGCTTTCGCTCGAAAAGCTGTTACACAGTCCTGCAATTACCACTGCGCTGGTACCCTATACCGGATATGACCACGCGTCAAAGATGGCGTATTATATGAAAGAACACCAATGCGACATCTATGAGGCGAACAGGGTACTGAAGCTGCTTCCTGATGCCGTGCTTGAACGCCTGATGAAACCTGAACATCTGCTGCGTCTCGGCTATTCCATCAAAGATCTTTAATGCATTGAACAGAATCAGTCAGACATTCGAACATATCAAAAAATGTAAACTATGAAACATCTTTTACTTCTTTTTTTACCGGTCTTGTTACTCTGCTCTCATGCCCGGCCAGGCTTTGCACAGCAGGGTGTTCCCAATGGTGATTTTGAAAGCTGGCCCACAGGCAATCATAACAATCCTGAGTTTTGGGATTCGCCGAATGCCATCACAGGCGGTTTTCCGTTTTTCCTCAACACTGTTGTGAAAACCGGGGATAGCCATACCGGTAACTGGGCCGCCCAGCTTACCACGGGCACCATTCTGGGTGAAATCATCCCGGGGCTGATGAGTCTGGGAACCCTGGAACTGGATCTGGAAAACATTGAAAACACACAGTTTATAGGCCTGCCCTTCACCGATCGGCCCGGCATGCTTGAAGGCTATTTTAAGTATGCTACCCCGGGCACCGATTTTGGCTTGCTTGGCGTTTTGCTCACAGCCTATGATGAGGTCAGTGGGAGCAAAGACAGCATTGCTTTTGGAGTGGTGCAATTTACACCCCAGGGTAATGATTTCTCTTATTTCTCAACAGACCTTCAATACCTAAGCATTAAGCAACCCGATTCCATTAACATTGTCGCCCTTTCATCAGCCTCACCGACCATGGAGCCGGGTTCCCAGCTGATCCTGGATGATCTTGGCTTTGACTACAGCAGCACACCCGTTGTGGACCTTGGCGGCGATGTGGGGATATGCGCAGGCCAGAGCCATACGTTTGAGCTGGAATATGTTGAGCAATACACCTACACCTGGATCAATGCAAATACAGGTGAAGTTATCGGGAATGAGCACATGCTTACCATAAGTGAGCCGGTTTCTATAGAGGTTGTCGTGCAAAATGCACAGGGATTGCCCGCTTTTGACCAGGCAGAAGTGTTTCTTTATGAACAACCCGGTGATGCCAATGGTGATGGGGTGATCAACATCCTTGATATAATCGCCATCGTTCAATACTTTACGGGATCTGAGCCGGAAGACTTTTGCCATGACAACGCAGATGCAAACCAGGATGGGGTGATCAATGTGCTGGATGTAATTGTTACGGTTCAACTTTTCAGTGAAAGCTTATAAAATTGTACTTTTGCCCTTTTGCTATGTAGGATCTTTCCAGACGTTACTGCGTCAGGATAAATAATGTTATTTATGAGAAATTTTCGCAGAGCTCCCGAGGCTTTTTTTATTGCACTGTTGTTGATGGTTGTACATTCCTGCTCTTTGCTACTGCATTCGCCTGCTGTGGTTCAGGATGCTGATGCTGCTTTTGAGGCCGGTGAGTACGAGGAGGCCTTGCGCCTTTATGGTCAATATATTGATGCGCAGAAAAGCCGTAACCGTGACGTAAACGGTGCCGTGCTCAACAGGGCAGGTGTGTCGGCTTTTGAGCTTGGACAAACACAAGCAGCTATTGATTATTTAGAGTTGGCGAGGCATACACCGGAAGCGGACGCACTTACCTACGCAACACTGGCAAAGGCCTATCGCACTGTTGACAACTTATCGAGAGAGATATCCAATCTTGAACGGTATCTTGAGGCTTACTCCGGGCACGAGGAGGCTGATGTTCTGCGCAAGCGTCTTTTTATTGCCCTTGTGGAAAGCAGAAACTGGCAACAGGCTGCTGATTTATGGCTTGAATTTCCGGAGGAAAAATATAAGGACGAAGCATTGATGACGGGGTTTCTGAAGGTAAACCGTGCGCTTGAAAACACAGGGAAGGCCAGCGACCTGGCCAATATGTTGCTGGATCTGAATCCCATAAACACAGAAGCCCTTGATTATTTGGGCCGCAAGCATTTCGATGATGCGATTAGCCGTTACAACAGGGAGATGCGCGCCTATGAGCAAAACCGCACACACCGGCAATATGCCAAACTGCTGGAAGCTTTTGAGATTATGAATACCGATTTCAGAATAGCCCTGAATTACTTCCTCAGGCTTTACGAACAAGACCCCAGACCGGAATACGCCAGTTTTCTGGCAAATATATATGAACGCTTTCAGGACGAAGAAAGGGCAAGGTATTTCCGCAGCCGCGCCCGCTAGTTGCTTAGGCTTTCAGGGCTGCTGACATAGCTTGGTTTATCCGGGTTTGTTCCGGCCAAACTTTTCGTGGGCTGTAACAAAGTCGCCTGCCACAATGGCTGCTGCCAGTGATATCTCTCCAGCCATTACCGTTGCTGCGATAATTTCGGCAAACTTAACCGCTTTATCCTTACCATAGCATCCCAGGATCTCGAGGCATTCGCGTTGCGTTGGCAATGACACGCCCCCGCCGATAGTGCCGATAACGAGCGAAGGTATCTGAAGCGAAACATAAAGGTCTTTGCCTATAGTTTCCGTGTAAATGTAACCCACACATGATTCGCTTACATTGGCCATATCCTGGCCGCATGCCAGGAATATTGCGGCCACGCCGTTGGCCACATGTCCGTTGGAACCCAGAACACCGGCCAGTTGCGCTCCCGTTACCTGGCGACGGTAGGCAAGGTCAATCTTTCTGGCCGTCGTGTGCATGAATCGTGAAATGACCCGTTCTTTGAAAAGAACCTCGGCGGTTACTGTTTTACCCCGACCCATCAGGGTGTTGATGTGCGAAGGCTTTTTGTCAACCGCCATGTTGCTTTCAATGGCAAAGCCCTGGACTGGAAACTTACTGACAATATACCGGCAGGCCTCCTGCGAGGCTTTGGTGATCATGTTCATTCCCATGGCATCGCCGGTTGAAAAATTCAGCCGGACATATACGATCCGCCCCTGCATAAAGGTTCTGTAATCAAGAAGCTTACCGAAGGCCGTGGTACGTTCCGCAGCTGCTTTAATGTGCTGAAAGTGATCTGCCAGGAAGCGCACAAACTCGTTGGCTTCCTGTAAGTTCTCAAGAACAAAATAGGGGGCTCGTTGAATGCTGTCGCGGGTTACGGAAACCCTCACACCACCCGAGAGGGTAATGGCCCGCGCACCACGGTTGTACGATGAGATCAGTGCACCTTCAGTGGTGCTCATGGGTACGTAAAAATTACCATGGGCATGATCACCCTGCACATTCAAAGGGCCGATGACACCCACCGGCACTTTGGCAAATCCAATCAGGCTTTCAATGTTTCCCCTGGTTAACTCCGGATCAATGGTGGAATCCGGAAGAAAACGAATGGGCTGGCCACTGACTTTTGATAAAAAACGAATCCGCTTTTTTATGGCATCCGCATCGTAATCATTATCTCTTTTCTTGGGGATTTTCATCTGTTTGTGTTTTCGTTACTGCTTTATTATTTGTGCGTTGTGAGTTTTTCCAAGATCAGGAATTGATGTTAGAGGTTAGATCTTGGATGTTAGATTTTCTTTTTTCTTGGTCTAACCCCCATTAAACTGGACTAAATTAGTTAGGGGTTAATAATTATTCAGCATGTTGTGATTCTGTTTCTCGCAAAGAACGCAAAATATGATACACGCTAAGAACGCTAAGAAGAATCAATACAGACTTTTGCGACCTTTGCGTTCAACTTTTTGCGGTCTTTGCGTGGAACATAAAGCTGGCATTTTCTCGCAAAGAACGCAAAATATAAGACACGCAAAG
>JAVIYP010000062.1:0-16510 GCA_031323845.1 Bacteroidales bacterium
CGTTCGACAAAAGATAATCATTCCGTATTCAAAAATACGCAAGAAGATGGAATTTACCATGGTTTTTCAGGAGTTCTTCCTGCAGGAGCCTTTTTGCCGGCATTAGATGCAATGTGGCAGGGCCTTGATAGTCAGGCCTCCGGAACAGGGTTAAAACTCCGCTTTATTCCCAAACCGTCCGCTAAACACCAATGCTTCGGGAAGCAGTCTTTCCCTGGGTTGCCGTTCCATATCGGCAAAGTTGGGCTTAAGCCTCTCAGGAACATCCTGGTAGCCGATGGCGGTCATGACAAGAGGCTCAAAATCATCCGGGATGGCAAAGGCTTCACGGGCGTTCTTTTTACTGAAGCCACCCATCTGATGCGACTTCAGGCCTTCTGCCTCAGCCTGGATGCTCAGGTAGGCCACGCTTTGTCCGACATCATACTGGTAAACCGTGTTTTCTGCTCCTTTTGATGATGTTTTTTTGCCTATGGCCAGCACCAGCACAGGTGCATTAATAGCCCAGATCTGGTTAAACTCAACCAGGCACGAGTGCAGCTTATCGTAGGTTTCATCGCCTTTGATGCCGACAATGAACCGCCAGGGCTGCTCGTTAAAACTGGACGGCGCCCAACGGGCAGCTTCAAAAATCCGCTGCAGCATTTCGGCTTGAACCGGTTTATCGGAAAAGGATCGCGGACTCCACCGGTTTTTTATTTCGGGAATAATAGTTAGTGAGGTAAGGGCTGGTTTTTCCATTCGATTATTTTTTTTAAAAGTATACAATTTATTTCGTTTCATAATTATCAATGCGGATACTGTGCCTCCGGTCCGCTTTCAGGATCACTGTTTTGTTTAACGCCTGTTTTGCCTGTTCATGAACGTTAAACCAGACATCAAAGCGTTCGTAAAGGTCTCACAACACATCACTTCTTTGTAAAACACATCACCTTTCATACTCCTTTGTGTCAAAAAACATCCATACAGCGGATTGATAATATGCATTTGTTTAATATTTGTTTCGTAACTTATAACAACAAGGGCGTACAATTGTTTAGCCCTGAAACGCATTAATGCGAATACATACGGAGTATTTGTGATGGGCTGTTGTTTTCAGCACAGTGGTTTCACAAAACGAACACGGATTATCGAATGATTATTTTCAAAGTAATTATCTTTGTCAGGGAATTGGGTGCTTTGTTTGCTTTTTTTTGGAATATGAAGCAGGACTTTGCGGGCAGGGACCTAAGGCTGCAACCATTACAGGTTTAATTCTTAAACACACTGAAATAATGTCATTTACAGAGGAATTGCAATGGCGGGGCATGGTTCACGACATGATGCCGGGCACGGAGGAGCAGTTAAAGAAGGAACAGACCACGGCTTATGTGGGGATTGACCCTACTGCCGACTCCCTGCATATCGGACACCTGGTGTCGGTAATGATGCTCAAGCACCTGCAGTTAGCCGGGCATAAACCCATTGCTCTTGTTGGTGGCGCCACGGGTATGATTGGCGACCCTTCGGGGAAGAATGAGGAGCGCAGCCTGCTGTCGGAAGACGTGTTGAGGCATAACGAAGAAGCCATAAAGAAGCAGCTGCTTAAGTTCCTGGATTTTGACTGTGGTGCGAACAGTGCTGAGATCGTGAACAACTACGACTGGATGAAGGAATTCACTTTCCTGGGGTTTTTGCGTGAAGTGGGCAAGCATATCAGTGTGAATTATATGATGGCAAAGGACGCTGTTAAAAACCGGCTGGAAACGGGCATCTCCTTTACGGAGTTCAGCTACCAGCTGGTTCAGGCGTATGACTTTTTGCATCTTTATGAGAAGAAGGGTTGCAGGTTGCAGATGGGCGGCAGCGATCAGTGGGGAAACATCACCACGGGCACGGAACTGATACGGCGCAAAACCGGGGGTGAGGTCTTTGCCCTGACGTGTCCGCTGATCACCAAAGCAGACGGCACAAAATTCGGCAAAACCGAAAAAGGCAATGTATGGCTTGATGCCCGCTATACCTCTCCCTATCACTTTTACCAGTTCTGGCTTAACTGCCCGGATGCCGACAGTGAACGTTACATAAAGATCTTTACCCTCCGCTCTGGAGAGGAGATCGACGCCCTTATTGCCGGACACCGGGAAGCGCCTCATCAGCGGCTGCTCCAGAAGACGCTGGCGGAGGATATCACCCTGAGGGTGCACGGCCGTGAAGCCTATGATACGGCCGTGGAGGCATCGGGCATACTCTTTGGCAAAGGCACCACGGAAAACCTTCGCAAACTTCCTGAGGATGTTTTCCTGGCCGTTTTTGACGGCGTTCCCATGTTCGACGTAGCCCGCGACCATGTCGCTGCTGGCATAAGCATAACAGACTTCCTGGCAACATCAACAGGTATTGCCAAGTCCAAAGGAGAGGCCCGAAGAATGCTGGCTGAAGGCAGCATCAGTATCAATAAAACACGCGTTACTGAAAACGAAACAGTTGGGCCCGAACACCTGATCAGCAATAAATACATCCTCGTCCAGCGGGGCAGGAAGAACTATTTCCTTGTAAAAATCACAGCCTGAGATTAACGAAAGAATCAACAACCTTGGCGCTGGTCGGCCGGGGTTGTTTAAAATAAACTCAAAAATGATTAACAGCATGCATCCCTCAAAAAAACATACTTGGCCAACAGCGATTTTGTTGATCGGACTGTTGTTGGTATGGTCTTGCCAGCCCAGGCCACAATCCCTATTTGCAAACGGTGATGACATTTACGGCCTGGCAACGCCGGTGCAGCTCACCGGTGATACAACCATAGTGTATCTGTCCGACTATTTTGTTTACGGCTCAGAGGCCGGAATTGACAGCGTAACCGGAACACCACGGCTGCATTATGAGCTTTCGGACGACAAGTCCATGCTGTACATTATTTCACGCTCAAATTTTATCCCCCACCTTTCTGAGTTAAAAATCTGGCTCGATGGAACGGCATACAGCCTGATGGTCAGGCGCAGCAAGCTGGAACGCTTTATGTTTACGTTTGATCCGGGTGATGCCCGTTACCGCACGGTTGCGTTGCGCGGTGAAATGAACGACTGGAGTCCGGTGGCAAACCGGATGAATCTTATCGACGGCAAATGGCAGACCGAGCTGAGGCTGAATCCCGGACGGTACCAGTACCTTATTGTGGCCAACGGCAGAGACATGCTTGATCCCAACAACCCCAACATTGTCGACAACAACATCGGAGGTTTCAACTCCCTGCTGGAAGTTGGAAACACGGACATCTCGCTGACGCCACATCTTTTTACGCAACGCCACAACAGGCATACCATTGACCTGGGCGTGCAAAACACCGCCGATCAGGTGTTTGTTTTTTGGCAGAACTTCCGTCTTCCTGAATCAAATCTGGACCATCTGGATAACGGGATAAGAATACATGTGCCGGGTGATGCATTGAGGCAGCAGCGCAGCTTTTTGAGGGTCTGGGCGTACAATGAGCACGGACCGTCCAATGACCTGCTGATCCCTCTTGAGTTTGGCAGGCCTGTAACGGAAACGTCGTTGCTTACCCGGGAGGATAAAGAAGCCACCATCCTGTACTTCATGATGGTTGACAGGTTCAACAACGGCAATCCTGATAATGATGATCCGGTTGATCATCCGGAGGTTGCTGACAGAGCTAATTTCTGGGGCGGCGATATTGCCGGTATCACTGAGAAAATCCGTGACGGCTATTTTGACATGCTGGGCATAAACACGATCTGGATGTCGCCCATTACCCAGAACCCGCTGAAAGCCTACCGTGAATTTCCACCTCCGAGGCGCATGTATACCGGCTATCACGGCTACTGGCCTATCACACTGACAACCCTTGACCATCGCTTTGGAACCGAAGAGGAAATGCACGAACTGGTTCAGATGGCACACGGCAACAACCTCAGCGTAATGCTTGACTTCGTTTCCAACCATGTGCATGAGGATAACCCCATCATTATTGAAAACCCTCACTGGGCAACCACCCTGAACCTGCCGGATGGCCGCAAAAACATAAGGCTGTGGGATGAACACAGGCTGACCACATGGTTTGACACCTTTTTGCCAAGCCTGGACTTTACGAATCCGGACGTCATCGAGCTTATGTCCGACAGTGCTTTCTTCTGGATAGACCACTATGGTATGGACGGCTTCAGGCATGATGCCACCAAGCATGTGAACCTGGAGTTCTGGCGCAGGTTGACCAGCAAGCTGAAAGAAGCGTATATGATTCCGAACAACAAACGGCTTTTTCAGATCGGGGAGACCTTTGGCAGCCGTGAGCTGATAGGCAGCTATGTGGGAAGCGGCCTGCTGGACGGACAATTTGACTTCAACCTGTATTTTGATGCACGCACGGTGTTTGCCAGCGATGAGGCTTCTTTCGAAACGCTTAATTACAGCCTTTACCAAAGCTTCAGTCATTACGGATTCAACAACCTTATGGGGAACATCACCGGCAACCACGACCTGCCGCGTTTTATTTCACTGGCCGGCGGAGATTTGCGCTTTGATGAAGACGACACCGAACCGGGCTGGGAGAGAGAAATCGGCGTCGGCGACCCCGTCGGCTATAACAAGCTTTCGCAGCTCACAGCCTTTATCATGACCATTCCGGGCGTCCCCGTTATCTATTATGGTGATGAGGTTGGACTGCCCGGCGCCAGCGACCCCGACAGCAGACGACCGATGAAGTTCGATAACCTTACTCCTGAACAATCATGGGTGCGCGACAGAGCCGCCCGGCTGGCCCACCTCAGAAGCAACCACCCGGTATTTATCTATGGAGATTTTAAAACACTTAAAGTCAGCCAGAATGAATATGTTTATGCACGTTCTTATTTTGAAGAAAAAGCCCTGGTGCTGTTTAACCGCGACAGAGAAGCCAGGATCATCAGCATAGAACTTCCGGAAAGGTTTACAGGCATCACGTATGAGGCGCAGTTTGGCCACCCCTACATAATTAACGGCAATGTGCTCGAAATAACCATGAAACCCAACAGTTATGAGGTGCTGGTGTCCAGATAAAGCGCCCATTTCGAAGATCCCGACCACTCGGGAATAAATTTTTCAACACACAGGAGTATGAATATATTAGATGGAAGCTGGAAGGAAGTAAGTGAGGTCGAAGCTCGAAGCTGGAAGCTGGAAGGAAGTATGTTGGCTTTTGGCAGTTGGCAGGTTTTCTTGCTAATAGCTAAAGGCCAAAAGCGGAAAAAATGAAATGTGAAAAATCAACGATTAAACGATTGAGCCCACTCCTAAAAGTCCAAAAAACGCCACAGATTCACAGATTTGAACATTTGTTCCTTTTTATGTTATTGAATATGAGCACATTAAAATTTTTATAATTTCATAATCTGTGAATCTGTGGCTATAATCGACTTTTCGTAGCGGACTCATCTTTTTATTTCTCAAACGTTCTTATGTTCAGAAATGCAAAAACCGCACAACTTTGTTCCGGCATGACTCATGATGCTGCCCGGTGACCGGAAACGGAGGTGGTTGCGTAAACTGTGCGACCCGGAAGGATGTAGTACGGTATTTGCAAAAGCTTGATCGTCAATAATTATATTTTTTACGTTATGAAATATCTGGTTGTTTTATTCTTCGTGCTTGTTTTTTCTGGAGCTGCTGCCGGTCATGAAAGTCCTGCAGCCAGGATGCTCACTTTGGAGGAGGTGGTGGCCATTGCCCGCGAACATTCTCCTGATGCCATGATGGCGCGTCACCGCTACCGCGGAAGGTACTGGCAATATCGCACTTTTCGCGCGGGCTACCTCCCGAATCTGCGTTTTGATGCCACAATTCCCAACCTCAATCGCAGCATTTCACCCATCACCCTGCCCGACGGCAGCGACATATTCATTCGCAGAAGCCTGGCGACATCCTCAGGTAACCTTTCGCTGAACCAAACCATAGGCCTGACAGGAGGTCAGCTGTTTGTGCGGTCAGGGCTGCAGCGCATTGACCTCATCGGCGATGATGGCAACAAGGTGTCCTACCTGGCAACACCCGTGAATATTGGGTACAGCCAACCCATTTTTTCCTACAACCCGTATAAGTGGGAGAGGCGTATTGAACCCATTCGCTATAAGGAAGCAAGGCGTCAATACCTGGAGAGCCTGGAAGAGATCTCCATTAGGGCCACCAACATATTTTTCGACCTTCTGCTGGCCCAGATCAACAGAGACATCAACAAAATCAACCTGTCGAGCAACGACACCTTGTACCGGATCGCCCAGGGACGCTATGAGCTGGGACGGATCGCCGAGAATGACCTGTTGCAGATGGAGCTTAATGTGTTGAATTCCGAGGCCACGCTCGAACAATCATTCATAGATTATGAGGCCGCCTTGTTCAGGTTTCGGTCTTTCCTGGCCCTCGACGACAACCGCCCGGTGGAACTGCTTCCCCCCGATGAACCTCATAAAATTCGGGTCGATGTGGGAGTCGCCCTGATAGAGGCCCGCAACAACCGGGCCGACATCCTGACGCGTGAACGGCAGCTGATAGAGGCTGACAGCCAGGTGGACCAGGCAAAGGCAGAGAACAGGTTTAATGCCAATTTATTTGCTGTGTACGGGTTGACCCAAAGTGCCGAAGAGCTCGGTGATGCTTACCGGAACCCGATGGACCAGCAACAACTGTCGGTAGGGATACAGATACCGATCCTTGACTGGGGCGTTTCCAAAGGACGTGTGAGGATGGCAGAATCAAACCGCGAGCTTGTCAGTACTACGGTGCAGCAGGCCCTGGTTGACTTTGAACAGGAGGTGTTTCTCAGGGTTATGGAGTTCAACATGCTCGACAACCAGCTGGAAATTGCCAGGAAGGCCGATGTTATTGCCGACAAGCGCTATGAAGTAACACGTCAGCGCTTCCTTATCGGACGTATTGACATTATTGAGCTGAACCTCGCCCTCGAAGAAAAAGACCGTGCAAAGCAAAGATACCTTGCGGCCCTGCGCAACTATTGGCGGGGGTATTACGAGATGCGGCTGCTGACACTTTATGATTTTGTCAATGACGAGCCGATTCGTGTCGAATTCGAAAGGATTTAACTCACGAAAGCCTGTGTCGCAGCTGTTGTCCGGTTTGTTCCTGCATGCCGGTAGTGCGTGTTAGGTTTTCCTTAAAAACACATCTTAATATTGTTGAAAAAGATGTATAATATAGATGTACAGAGGCAAGCGATTTGCATGTCAGGGATTTTAACAGGTGCCGGTGTGTAATTCCGAATACAAAAATTTCATTTAAATTTGACGTAAGACACAATTTTGGATGAATACGCGAACAAAAGTTCTGGTCATCAGATTCAGCTCCATTGGTGATGTGGTGCTGACAACGCCCGTGTTGCGCTGTCTTAAAAACATTCCTGACCGCAACATTGAAGTGCATTACGTTACCAAGAACACCTATGAGGAGGTTTTACAGGAGAACCCCTACATTGACCGCCTTCACCTGCTGGATGGCAACCTTGTGCAGCTGATGCTAAGGCTGAGAAAGGAGAAATTTGATTATATCGTTGATCTTCAGAACAGCATTCGTTCCGTTGTGATGAAGCTGGTGCTGCTCAGACCTTCTTCCGGACTGAACAAAGCCAATGTAAGAAAGTGGATGATGACTAATTTCAAGATCAATCGTTTGCCTCCTGTTCATATTGTGGACCGCTATCTGGCAACAGCCCGGGCTTTAGGGGCAAAGAACGACGGTAAAGGACTCGACTTCTTTTTGTCGCAGTCGTCGGAGTCTGTCCTGGAAATACTGCCCGAATCATTTCAGCCGGGATTTATTGGCTTTGCCATTGGAGGGCAGCATGCCACCAAACGTCTTCCAAACGAAAAAATCATTTCCATAATAAACCGGCTCCCGCTGCCTGTGGTATTGCTGGGGGGTGAGGCCGACAAGGAAAATGCCGCCCTGATTGCCGCCGAATGCGATCAGCCGGTGTTCAACACTTGTGGTTTGTTATCGCTCCATGAGTCGGCGAGGCTTGTAAAAACTGCCAAAGTCCTCATTACGCACGATACCGGTTTGATGCATATTGCAGCTGCTTTCAACAGCTATATTGTTTCGGTCTGGGGCAATACCATTCCGGCTTTTGGCATGTACCCCTATATGCCGGAATTTCCCGAACGTTTTTGTGTTGTTGAGGTTAAAGATTTGGCATGCCGGCCCTGCAGCAAACTGGGATATATGAAATGCCCCAAGGGTCATTTTAAGTGTATGATGGAAATCAATGAAGATGAAATAGCACGCTCGGTACAGCGAATGATGTTACAACAGGCAGAAGAATCAGGTTCCTGATATGCATTCCGGTTATTAAAAATTCCGCAACGACCGGGCATGCCCTTGCGACATGTTTACCGCCTCTAATACACACCGGTTAAAAATGGATTTGCTTTCCGCTCCTCACCGATGGTCGTTTCCGGCCCGTGTCCCGGGTATACGGCGGCTTCGTCGGGCAATATAAGCAGCTTTTGCAGAATGGACTTGATCAGCTCATCGTGGTTGCCGGTAGGCAGGTCTGTGCGGCCGATGCTGTTTTGAAACAGCACATCGCCGGCAAAGATGAGCTTTGCGGATTCGTGGTAATAACACAGGCTGCCCGCCGCATGACCGGGGGTGTAGATCACTTTCAGCTCCTGGTTGCCAAAAGAAACAATATCACCATCATCAAGGAACATTTCTGGCATGACGGGTTTTTCCACATCAAAACCAAAAACCTTACCGTATTCTTTGCTGTTTTCGAGAAAAGTAAGGCTGTCTTTATGTGTCAGGGGTTTTATCCTGTAGGTTTTAGATACAAAGCGACTGCCCAGCATATGATCGACATGGCAATGTGTGAGCAACTGGAGCACGGGTTTCAGCTGTTGTTCTTCAATAAACGCGGCCAGTTCTTTTTTTTCATGTTTCTCATAGCAGGAGGCGTCAATAATGGCGCACTCCCCGGTTTCATCGTAAAGAACATAGGTGTTTACCTGGAAAGGATTGAAAGTGAATCGCCTGATCTGAACCATAGTGAATTAAATTAGGATACGGTGTATCGTTGATGTATTTGTTTCTTATTAATATATTCAACAAGTTTCTGTTGCTCTTGTTTATCAAAGATAAATAAAAAAGCAGTAAATTAGCTGTATACACTAAACGAAGAATGTATGGAATTGTTACAAAAAGTAAAGGCATTGGCAGACGAGTTTTTTGACGACATTGTTTATTATCGCCGTCATTTGCATGCCATGCCTGAACTGTCGATGCAGGAGGTCAAAACGGCGGCTTTCCTTGCCGACCGCCTGAGGGAGTCGGGCATTGAGGTGACGGAAGGGGTTGCGGGCACCGGCTTGACGGCTGTCATTAAGGGAAGAGACCCCGATGCTGCCATGGTGGCTTTGCGTGCAGATATGGATGCTTTGCCCATTCAGGAAGAGAGCCGTGTGGAATATAAGTCTTCGGTGCCGGGTGTGATGCACGCTTGCGGCCATGATGCGCACATGGCCGGTTTGCTGGGTGCCGGCAGGATCCTTCATGCGTTGCGTGATGAGTGGAGCGGCTCTGTAAAACTGATTTTTCAGCCTTCCGAGGAAAGCTATCCCGGGGGTGCCTCATTAATGATCCGTGAAGGTGTTCTGGACCATCCCAAGCCGGTTGCCGTTTTCGGCCAGCATGTTTTTCCGGGCTTGCCGGCCGGCAAGGTGGGCATCCGCAGTGGCATGTATATGGCATCCACCGATGAAGTGTACCTTGCTGTAAAAGGGAAAGGTGGCCATGCAGCCACCCCGCAACTGAATGTAGACCCCATAGTCATAGCCTCGCATATTGTGGTTGCTTTGCAGCAGATCGTTAGCCGGAACGCCACACCCTATATCCCGACAGTGCTGTCTTTTGGCCGTATTGCCGGCGACGGCCTGATGAATGTGATTCCGGACGAGGTAAAGATTGATGGTACGTTCCGGACGTTCGACGAGGAATGGCGCAAGCAGGCTCACCTTCGCATTCGTGAAATTGCCGTATTCACGGCCCAGGGTATGGGCGGTGATTGCGATGTGGTCATTGAACCCGGCTATCCCTCCTTGTACAACAACCCTAAACTGGCCGACAGCTTTGTGCGCTATGCGGGTGAATATGCAGGTCGTGATCATGTGGAGGAGCTGGAGCTTTCGATGACAGGTGAAGATTTTGCGCACTTTGCCCGTCATGCGGATGCTTGTTTTTACCGCCTGGGTGTGAGCAATGTCAGGGAGGGTATCGTTGCCAACCTTCACACTTCAAAGTTCGACATCGACGAAGAAGCACTGCGCACAGGGATGGGGCTCATGGCCTGGCTGGCCATTCGCCGACTTGAAGAAGCATAAACTCAGCTTCCGGGGGGCTCCGGACATATCACACACAAACAGGGCAAAAGCTGGTGCTCCTGACCGAAGCAGTATTGGCAGGCCACTAAGGCCTGAAATTTTTCTTTCCTGTGTCCAGGAAATCAATATACCTGTTAATGTTCAGATCGTATCCGTGCGGCGGGGCCAGCATGTTCTCGTCATGATCCAGCAATACGTAGTAGGGTTGGGTATTGGCGCCATAGCGCTCTGCCTGGAAAACACTCCACTTCTGGCCAATGGTCCGGATGTTTCGCGACCGGCCCAGGGCGTCTGAAACAAATTGCTCCGATTCAGGCAAGCGCGTCCTGTCATCCACAAAAAGAGAAATCTTTACAAAGTCATTACGCAATCGTTCCAGCACACGGGGGTCCGACCAGACAGAAGCTTCCATCTTCCGGCAATTGGCACAGCCCAGCCCGGTGAAATCCAGGAAAACAGGCTTCCCGGCTTTGCGCGCCGCCTCCAGACCTTCGTAATAATCCGTAAAGGCCAGCAATCCGTGAGGCCCTTCCTGGACACTTGCCCCCACGTAAATGCTCTCCTCCTCATCGGTTACGCGGTGTGTGGTCATCCGGCTCAGGTCGAATTCCTGCGTGACGGGTGAAGGCAGGAAGGAGCTGATGGAACGCAACGGGGCACCCCACAGGCCCGGGATCAGGTAAAAGACAAACGCAAATGTGGCAATGGACAGCATAAGCCTCGGAACGGACAAGTAGCGCAATTCGCTGTCATGGGCAAACCGTATTTTTCCGATAAGGTAAAGTCCCATCAAGAAGAATATGGCGATCCAGATCACCAGGAAAACTTCCCTGCTGATGAGCCCCCACTGACCTACAGCATCGGCAACCGATAAAAACTTGAGTGAAAAGGCAAGCACTACAAACCCCAGCGCAACTTTTACGGCATTCATCCATCCTCCCGATTTGGGCAGGGATTTAAGCGCCGTCGGGAACAGGGCAAACAGACTGAAAGGTATGGCCAGGGCGAGACTGAATCCCAGCATTCCGATAGCCGGTGCAAATACGCTGCCACTGACTGCAGCCTCAACCAACAGGGTGCCAACGATAGGACCGGTACAGGAAAAGGATACCAGCACAAAGGTCAGGCCCATCAGTATTACCCCTAT
Source organism: Bacteroidales bacterium (assembly GCA_031323845.1). Classification (GTDB taxonomy): domain Bacteria; phylum Bacteroidota; class Bacteroidia; order Bacteroidales; family UBA7960; genus PUPG01. The sequence continues at coordinate 11,509 of JAVIYP010000062.1, forward strand.
CAGTCCGCCGGTTTGATCTGCCTTGCTGTCTAAGGCATTCGACCATTTTGAAGGCATGGTGAGCTCAAACGCACCAAAAAAGGAAGCTGCAAAAAATACAAGCAGAGCAAAAAAGAATATATTAAATCCCGGACTGGTGGCCAGGGCATTCAGGGTGGAAGGCCCGAAAATCATTGCAATGGCGAGTCCGAGTACCACATAGCTGAAAATTATGGTAAAGCCGTAAAACAAGGCATCTCTGAGTGCTCTGGCCCTGTTTCCGGCGTTTCTCAGGAAAAAGCTCACCGTCAAAGGGATCATTGGAAATACGCAAGGGGTAAGCAAGGCCAGCAATCCCCCCATCAGCCCGAGAAGAAATGTCCAGCCCAGGCCGCTGTCCTCCGTCTCCTGCACTGTAAAAATCTGTGGTGCTTCGTCTGTTGCATCGGTCAGCTCACCGTTGGGAGGCAACCCCTCCGGTCCTTCCAGGACAAAAGAAAAATCTATGTAGTCAGGAGGAAGGCAACGCTGATCATCACACGACATGAACTGCAATTCGCCTTGCACCTTAACTGTATAGCCGGTGAGAAAAACAACCCGCTGCGCAAAAGTAACCCTTCCTCCGTACATCGGAATATCCATGTCGAAATTCGGGTCGTACTTTACCTCAGGCTCAGGAAATTGCAACTTCCCTGAAAGCTCAAACCCCGGACCATCATCTATGAATACAGCTGTGGGAATAGGACCGCCCGGCTCCAGATCGGTGCCGTAGATGTACCAACCCGGATCAATGGTGGCCGTAAAACGAAGCTCATATTCCCTCTCTGAAATTTTTTCGCTTTCAAACTGCCAGCTGACAGGTTCCAGAATCTGTGCCTTTCCTGCGAAAGAAGCCGTAAGCAAAATGATCAAAACCATGGCATGGCGAAAGATGGTTGAAGGCATCATATACTTCTGTTTATTCGTTTGTAATTCAACTTCCTTAATAAAACCAAAACAATGCTGTTTCAGACTTGAGCAGTTGTTTCCGGCCTTAACATATCAATATATATAACTGGTTTGCAAAATTAATATTATGATGCTTAATCCTTAGCACCAGGATGCTTTAAAGTACCTTTTTGTTTTTTTTGTGATTTTAAAGTTGTCGTTGCTGCATATTCCGGGCATCCACACGATGGTTCCTGCCGACACCAGCACCAGCAGGTCCTGTTTCTCATGAACGGGGATTTTTTTGTCTATCAGGATGTCACTGATTTTCTTTTGCCCGCTCATCCCAAAGGGGGTCATTTTATCACCCGGCTTCCAGCTTCTGAGTGTCAGGGGAAATACAAGTTTATCGAGATCAGCTGTCAGGGTTTCCGGCGTTTTTTCCAGCTCCCCGAGGTGGTCTGTCATCCCCTGTTCCATTTGCAGCACCCGGTTAAGCGTTTGGATGTGAATCAGCTTCATGTCTTCACCGATTATATGCTCCTGTATGCCGGTATTTTCTTTACGAACGATGACAAGGTGTTCGCGATCTTTAATTGCATGATGTGATGCTGACGGAAACTGCGCTCCCGTGGGGGCATTGAGGCTCCTGAACACATCCCTGCTTTGGGCAAAACTAAAACCGTATTCTTTCAGCAGTTCATACAGTATGGCTTCTCCGTAAGGCAGACGCAGGAGCGGTTGTATCTTGACATACACGGCTTTTTTATCGGCATGCGTCAGGTTTTTTTTATGGAGGGAAACAGTTTCCTTGTAGATGGCTTCAACGGCTTCCATCCGTTCAAAAAACACCTGCATGTTGTCGTGTGCCGATGGATTCAGTTTCATTACAACGGGGATAAGCTGATGCCTGATCCGGTTTCGGAGGTAGGTATGATCTTTGTTGGAAGCATCTTCCCTGTAACGGATGTTGCTGCTGTGTGCCCAGTCGATGATCTCCTTCCTGGTGGCAAACATCAGGGGTCTTATCACATCCCCTGCTTTTACGGGAATTCCTTTTAGCCCGGCAATGCCCGTGCCCCTGATAAGGTTGATGAACAGCGTCTCAATGGAGTCGTCGATATGATGTGCTGTGGCAATGACCCGGAACCCATGAGTGTTCTGTAAATGCTTAAGGTAGTCGTATCTTAAGGTTCTGGCTGCCATCTGAAGCGAAAGCTTGTGTTGTTTTGCGTAGCTGGCCGTTTCGAAGCGTTTTGAAAAAAAATCCGCGTTCAGCTCGCCTGCACATGTTTTGACAAAGGCCTCATCCTCGTCTGCTTCCCGGCCTCTTAATTGAAAATTACAATGTGCAATGGCAAAAGGATACGGCGACAAACTGAACAGACGAAGCATGCTCATGGAGTCGGGGCCACCGCTTACGGCCAGCAATACCCTGTCTCCCCGGTTAAGAAGTTGCTTCGTTTCAATAAAGTCAATAAAGCGCTCGTACATGCGTACTGTTTCTTGTCAAAAATGCAGTCGGATGCCTGGACCGAAAATAGCAAAAAAGTCTTGTTCTTTCAGAAGGAATCCGGTGCCGAAATATATGGGCAGGCTAAACTTTGCACTGCTGCGGACAGGTTCAATGGTTGCGATCAGCACTAATCCAATATCGCGTTGTATATCAGGACTTTCTCCGAAATTAAAAGCGTTGAGCGCAATGAAACCGGCTCCAAACTTGTAGGGTTTTTTGACACCGGGCCGGTTTTGGTCGTAAAAGCTCAGCTCTGCAAGCACGGAGGTGCTGATACCGCTTAAATTTCCTATACCGCTTTGCCCGAACTGCTTTACCAGCAAACCTGCAGGAAACGAGACCATTACATCAAAGCTGAACGTTCGTTCAACAAAGATGCTGATGCGTTTGCTTTGCACGGGGGCGTTGTATTTGCTTTCGTCGTGACTGACGGTTATGATGATCTGCGAAAACGCTTCCAGCAGGTAGGTGTTTCTGAGGAGGTGCTGGTTCAGGCTGATCACAGGTGCGCGGCAATCGTTGTCCCGGTAAAAGGCATGCCTGGGACTGCTTTCGCCCGGGCACACCACAATGTTGTTTATGTTCTGAATATCAATCAGCCGGTTGTTGTCATCCACCAGGCGGACTTCTATCTTCAGGTACTGTTTGCCGAAGAGCTTATCCTCCGTGTCAATGGCATCCGTATCGAATACAATGTTTATGTCTTTAATGGTTTCTCCATAAAAGACCGGTTTATTAAATCGATCGGCTGTCAGCGGGATCTCTCCTTCGCCAAAATTTATGCTTATGAAATCAAAGCTGGCCGGCACCTGGTGTTCTCTTACAAGGAGTTCATGGGGAGTTGCTTCCCGGTTCATAAACAGCATGATTTGTCTTCGGGGAATATCAACAGGGATCTCAACCACAAAAAACAAAGCCCTGTCACTCAGCCGAATGGTGTCTTGTTGCTGACGGCATCCGTCAAACCTTATGTCAACATCCAGCAAACCTTCTCCTTCTATTTTCACCTCAATGGTTTCGCCCGGGTATACTGTACGGTTGACGGTCCAGTCTTCGCCGGGCCTCAACAATTCAATGTTTTTTATTTCCGGCCGGCTTATGATGTTGAAATTAGTCATGAATAAGGTGCGGTTTCCCTCTTTAATATAAAGGTAGCCTGAACTTGTTCGATGCATGTCGAATACCACCAGATCGGCCAGCACTTTGTTGTCTGACGTGAACGACTTTGTGTGGATCTCGGCAATGAGTTGTCCACCCGCCTCCTGGCGGTTCTCTATTCTGTAGGTCCTGTTGGTTTGAAAGTATGGATGGTGGTCAAGCCTCACTTCTTGCCGTCTGCGCCTGTCAGCATCAAAATAAACAACTTCCTTGTCTGTATTAATAAAGTGAAGGCGGCTGGGCTTGACATTGAATTCAAGTTTCAGCGGTTCGGGATAAAAAGTCAGCTTGCCGTCGACACCCACAAAAGGCCTTATGCTCTGGGTTTGCAGGGTTAGTGTATGGTGTCCGGTAGTATTCGCCTTTACTGTAAGGCGCAGATTGCGACCGGAGTGTTCCAGCCGGTATTCGAAAGGGCCCTGGGATTGCCACTGCCCGTCGATATAAAGGTTGAAAAGGTTGTTCCCGCTAATTTCAAGGCTCTTTTCCTCTCCCTGGAAAAGTTCAGTCAGTTCATCGCCATGAAACAACGTTGTGACATAATAGGGGAATAACGGAATTTCATGATTGATAATGTTATCCTCCTCGCCAAAATATCTGAACACCAGGCTTGGAAAGGCTGTTTCCATAAGATTGTTGAACCGGATTCTGGCACGGTAGTGATCATTGTTCACAAACACAAGGCTGTCGAGCAATCTGAAGTCGGCTGAAGGCAGCAGCGACAACTCCCGGATGGTTTGTTGTTCGACTTGGGGATATATTCGTAATTCAGCTATCGGGGAGGGTGTTGTAATTCTGAAAAACAAATGTTGTTTTCCGTTATAGCTAAGTCCGTCACGGCTGTAAAAATAGTCGATGTTCTCTATTCTCAGGGAAACATCCTGTATGGAATTAACCACCGCCGGTTCTGCCATCCCGCCTGGAATTTCATTGCCGGGTGGTTCATCAGGAGCTTGTGTTGCTGCGGGCAATGGTCTTTCCGGAGTTAATTCCGGACGCATATGTACGGTGTCGGCTATTTGTACCGTGTCTGCCAGCAGGCGGAGCTTTTCCTCCTGATGCTCAAAAAAAGCATGGTCCTGTGCGTTGTGTTCTGAATTTGATTGTGCCTGCAGGCTGCTGTGGAATGTACTTGCCAGCAAGATAATCACCAGGGATACAGGTCTAAAGCTATCTCTCCAAAGTTTCATGCTCAATGTAATATTTTTGCAAAATTACAATTATTCCTTTGAAAGGCGTTCTCCCTGCTGGTGAGAAACCTGTAAGGAGCTCGAAGCTCGAAGGAAGAAAGGGATGTCGGAAGCTTGTTTCGAACGCAGTGAGAAATCTGCCAGGAAGTCGGAAGTCAGAAGTCAGAATTCAGAGATCAGAATTCAGAGGTTTATTTCTCACAGTGGTCCAAATAAATCCGTACCTGATCCT
>JAVIYP010000063.1:0-16452 GCA_031323845.1 Bacteroidales bacterium
ACCGGATTCAGGCCTTTATTCTCTTCAGCAGGCACATAGCCCCGTCCTTTTTCAATGGTAAACTCTATCGATAAGTTCACGGAGGGTTCCATGTTGCATATGACCACTTCAGGGTTCAACACCTGGAAGTTGGCAAGCACATTGTTGAGGTCACCGGCTACAAACTGCTTTTTTCCACTGATGGATACAGAAAACTTTTCGCCCTCGGCATCCTCGATCTGAGATTTAAACCTGATCTGTTTGAGGTTCAGAATGATTTCCGTTACGTCTTCCACAACACCCTTGATGGTTGAAAATTCGTGTTCTACACCTTCAATTTTCACCGCGGTAATAGCAAAGCCTTCCAGGGAAGAAAGCAAGATTCTTCTGAGAGCATTGCCTATGGTTATACCGTAACCCGGTTCCAGCGGTCTGAATTCAAATTTCCCCAGCCGGTCGTCAGATTCCAGCATAATTACTTTATCCGGTTTTTGAAAAGCTAAAATTGCCATTATGTCTGTTTTTTGAGTTGAAAAAAGCAATCCAGATATTACTTGGAATACAATTCCACGATAAGCTGTTCTTTTATATTCTCAGGAATTTCTTCCCTTTCAGGCATGTTCATAAACTTTCCTTTAAGCAGTTCGCTGTCCCACTCCAGCCATGAATACTTACCGTGGCGTGATGCCAGGGAGTCCACGATTGCTTCGAGGTTTTTCGATTTTTCCCTGACACCTACCACATCACCAGGACGCAGGGTATAGGATGGGATGTTGACGACCTTGTCGTTCACCGTGATATGACGGTGTGTTACAAGTTGCCTTGCGGCACGACGGGTTGGGGCAATTCCCAGGCGGAAAACCACATTGTCCAGACGAGCTTCGAGCAATTGAAGAAGTATCTCTCCTGTGATACCTTTTTTCCTGACCGCTTTTTTAAACGTGTTGGAAAACTGTCTTTCGAGCAAACCGTAGGTGTACTTTGCTTTTTGTTTTTCAAGCAGCTGAACACCATATTCCGACTTCTTTCTTCTTTTCTTCATTTGCCCGTGCTGACCCGGGGGGTAATTTTTCTTTTCAAATGCTCTGTCCGCACCGAAAATCGGATCTCCGAACTTTCGGGCAATCTTGGTTGTTGGACCTAAATAACGTGCCATGTTTTTCTTCTTATTCTTTTTTGATGATTGACAAAATGATTATACCCTTCTTCTTTTGGGAGGCCGGCAGCCATTATGGGGCAATGGTGTGACGTCGACGATTTCGGTTACTTCCAGGCCCGCCGAATGCAGGGTACGTATTGCCGATTCTCTGCCTGAGCCGGGACCTTTAACGAACACCTTTATTTTTCTCATCCCAAGATCATAAGCAACCTTGGCTGCATCGGTAGCAGCCATTTGACCGGCATAGGGTGTATTCTTTTTTGAACCCTTAAATCCCATTTTACCCGCCGACGACCATGAAATGACCTGGCCCTGCTGGTTGGTAAGGGTCACAATAATGTTGTTGAACGAAGCGAAAATATGAGCCTGGCCTACAGGATCAACCTTTACTATTCGCTTTTTGGCGCTTTTTGCGCCTCTGCTAGTTTTTGCCATAATTCTTTAATACTTAACTTCAAACACAAGGTGTAAAAGACACCCTCTTTACAATAATCAACTACTATTTGGTTGCTTTCTTCTTGTTTGCAACGGTTTTCTTTTTGCCTTTGCGTGTCCGGGCATTGTTTTTGGTTTTTTGGCCCCTCAATGGCAATCCAATACGATGGCGAATGCCACGGTAAGAACCGATGTCCATCAAACGCTTGATGTTCATCTGTACCTCAGACCTCAGGGAACCCTCAACCTTGTACTCTTCATTGATGATGTTCCTGATGGAAGTGAGTTCCTGATCGTCCCAGTCGTCCACTTTTTTGTTAGGGTCAACACCGGCAGATTCGAGGATCTTAACAGCATTGCTCTGCCCTATGCCATAAATATAGGTGAGGCTTATTGCGCCCCTCTTGTTTCTTGGAATATCAACTCCAGCTATACGTGCCATATTGTTTTCTTTATAGGGTGTATTATGCTACCCCTGACGTTGTTTAAACTTAGGATTCTTTTTATTGATGATGTATATTCTTCCCTTCCGCCGCACAATTTTGCACTCCGGGCTTCTCTTCTTAACAGACGCTCTGACTTTCATTTCTTATTGATTTATTTTGATGCAATTATTTATACCTGAAAGTAATCCGGCCTTTTGAAAGGTCATATGGCGACATCTCAACCTTTACTTTATCACCGGGCAATATTTTAATGTAATGCATGCGCATCTTCCCGGAGATATGGGCAATGATGATGTGCCCGTTTTCCAGTTCAACACGAAACATTGCATTCCCCAATGATTCGATGACGGTGCCGTCTTGTTGAATTGAAGGTTGTTTTGCCATAGTACTTAGCGTATGATGACCGAATTGTTTTTATTTTCACTCAATGCCTGTTCTAAATAGTCAAATGTTGATAACTTCTCTGCTTTACCGTTGATAACTGCCACCGTATGTTCGTAATGACCCGACGGCTTTCTGTCGGCCGTGCGAATTGCCCAGCCGTCCCAATCCTGCACTACAAAACGCTGTCCCATATTGATCATGGGTTCGATTGCAATAACCAGGCCATTTTTTATACGCTCGCCTCTTCCTCTTTTCCCATAGTTAGGGAGGTCCGGGGGTTCATGAAGCTGTCTGCCAACACCGTGGCCGATCAGTTCCCTCACAACCGTATAGCCTGCTTGCTCAGCATGCTGCTGAATAGCCCAGGACACATCGCCCAGCCTGTTTCCCACGACCATGCGCTCAATGGCGATCGTCAGACAATCGTAGGTGGTTTGCAGCAATTGCCGTACATCCTTGCTGATCTCACCAATGGCATAGGTGTACGCTGAGTCGCCGTAAAAGCCGTTCATCAGCACCCCGCAATCCACAGACAGTATCGTTCCCTCCGTCAGGGGCTTACTATTCGGTATGCCATGCACCACCACTTCGTTGGGCGACACACAAATGCTGTTCGGGAAACCCTGATAACCTTTGAAAGCAGGTATGCCTCCGTGGTCACGGATAAACGTCTCTGACAGACGGTCCAGTTCCAGGGTGGTTATTCCGGGTCTCAATACCCTCGCCAGTTCAGCGTGCGTTTTTGCAACAAGTAAAGAACTTTCTCTAATTAATTCAATCTCCTCAGCAGACTTATAAACAATCATCTTACTTCGTCATGTTTATCCGGCCATACCCATTGGTGAAGACCGGCCTTTTATACGTCCTGATTTGGTAAGACCGTCATAATGCCGCATCAGCAGGTGGCTTTCTATTTGCTGCAGGGTGTCAAGCACAACGCCAACCATAATCAGCAGTGATGTGCCACCGAAAAATTGTGCGAACTGCCCTGTCACTCCCATCAAGCTCACCAGTGCCGGCATAATGGCCACAAAGGCCAGGAACAGTGAGCCGGGCAGGGTAATTCTGGACATCACATTATCTATAAACTCGGCCGTTCGCTTCCCGGGTTTGACTCCGGGAATGAAGCCACCGTTTTTCTTCATATCCTCAGCCATCTGGTTCGGATTCACGGTGATGGCTGTATAAAAATAGGTAAACAGAATGATGAGGGTTGCGAAGGTAAAGTTGTACCAGAAACCGGTAAAGTTCGACATGGTTGCCGCGAAACCGCTCAGGGCATCTGAGAAACCAGCCAGTGTAATGGGTATGAACATAATTGCCTGTGCAAAGATGATGGGCATTACTCCGGCGGCATTAACTTTTAATGGGATATATTGTCTGACGCCACCATACTGACGGTTACCCACCACTCTTTTGGCAAACTGCACGGGTATGCGCCGCTGGCCCTGCACCAGCAGGATCACCAGCACAACTACACTCATCAGAATAACGATTTCTACAAGAAACACGACCAGGCCACCTCCGGCTTCTTCCATACGGGCAATAAACTCTGCCATCAGGGCAAAAGGCAGCTGGGCAATAATACCCACCATTATGATCAGGGATATACCGTTCCCGATCCCTCTTTCGGTGATTCGTTCACCGAGCCACATAACAAAGAGCGTTCCTGAGATCAGTATGATGACCGAAGATATCATAAAGTAGAGCGAGGGCCCGGTTGAAGCGGGATCAAAGGGTGAGATGGCTTCCGGTGGCAGCTGTGTAACCAGGTTGGCAAGGTAAGCCGGAGCCTGGGCTGCACAGATAAACACGGTAAGGTATCGTGTGATCTGGTTTATCTTTTTCCGGCCGCTTTCTCCTTCTTTCTGCAGTCTTTGGAAATACGGTACGGCAACACCCAGCAGCTGAATAACAATGGATGCACTGATGTAGGGCATAATACCCAGGGCAAAGATGGATGCGTTTGAAAATGCACCACCGGAGAACATATTCAGCAGTCCGAGCAGTCCTTCCTGTGTCTGTGCCTGAAGCTGTGCCAGCTGGCCCGGGTCAACGCCCGGCAGTACAACATAGGAGCCCAGTCTGTAGATCAGAATAATACCCAGGGTATTTATGATCCTGATTCTCAGATCCTCAATGTGATAAATATTCAGCAGTGTTTGAAAAAAACGTTTCATTCCTGAGATTTATATCCGGTTAACAGTTCCTCCCTGTTCTTCAATGGCTTGCACAGCACTGGCAGAAAAAGCATGGGCGGTAATATTTAATTTGGCAGTAAGTTTACCTCTGCCAAGGATTTTAACCCGTTCATTTTTTGAGGCGAGTCCATTTTTAATAAACACCTCGAAGTCAATGGTATCTAACCCGGTTTTTTCTGAAAGCTGTTGCAACACATCGAGGTTTACCGGCTGGTATTCAACGCGGTTACGGTTATTAAAGCCATACTTTGGCACACGGCGCACCAGGGGCATCTGCCCACCTTCAAATCCGGCTTTCCTGCTGTAACCGGCACGAGATTTGGCTCCTTTATGGCCGCGGGTAGCTGTATCACCTGCGCCGGAACCTTCTCCCCTGCCAATTCGTTTTTTCTTCCTGACAGCACCTTTGGCCGGTTTCAGATTACTTAAATCCATTATATTACAAATTTAATATTATTGAACAAAACCACATTAATCATTCACCTCTTCTATCGAAAGCAGGTGCTTCACTTTATTAATCATACCCTCTACCTGGGGTGATCCGACAACATACACAGGCCGGTTCATTTTTTTTATTCCCAGCGCATCAAGGGTGCGTTTCTGAATACCGGGGCGACCTATTCTGCTTCTGATCTGGGTTAATTTATATTTCTTCATCTGGACTAAGGTATTAAAGTTAGCCGTTATACACTTTATTGAGGCTCACACCGCGCTGCTGGGCAACAGTGAGGGGGTCGCGAAGCTGCAGCAGGGCATCAATGGTCGCTTTTACCACACTGTGGGGGTTCGAGGAGCCTTTTGATTTTGCAAGAACGTCGGTAACGCCCACACTTTCAAGCACGGCGCGCATGGCACCACCGGCAATAACACCGGTACCATGTGCGGCGGGTTTGATAAGCACGCGTGCGCCGCTATACTTACCTTCCTGGGCATGAGGGATCGTACCTTTATGCACAGGGACCTGAATGAGGTTCTTTTTTGCGTCGTCAATACCCTTGCTGATGGCGGTGGTGACTTCCTTGGCCTTACCAAGTCCGTAGCCGACCACGCCATTTTCATTGCCAACAACAACAATGGCAGAAAAGCTGAATGTCCTTCCGCCCTTGGTTACTTTTGTAACACGCTGTATACTGACAAGCCGGTCTTTGAATTCGATTTCGCTCGACTTAACCTTTTTTATAGTTGCGTTTGTCATAATTTAGAATTTTAAGCCTCCTTCTCTGGCACCTTCTGCCAATGATTTTACTCTTCCGTGATATAAATAGCCGTTACGATCAAAGACGATGTTGGCAATGCCGGCTTCCAGGGCACGCTGAGCGATCACTTTTCCAACCTCATGTGCCTTTTCGGCTTTTGTCATTTTCTTTTCACCAATGTCTTTCGTATGCGATGAGGCAGCAGCAAGGGTAGTACCTTCATCATCGTTGATGATCTGGGCATAGATGTCCTTGTTGCTTCTGAAAACAGAAAGCCTGGGTTTATCGATGGTACCACGCACCCTTTTCCTGATGCGGTATTTTATCTTTGTTCGTCTGTCGAGTTTCTTTCTTGTTGCCATCCTGATATGGAAATTAAAAATATGATTTACGATTACTTGGCAGCAGCAGCTTTACCGGCTTTTCTGCGGATAATTTCACCTTTGAAGCGTATTCCCTTGCCTTTGTATGGTTCAGGCTTGCGGAAAGAACGGATTTTGGCTGCAACCTGACCGATCAGCTGCTTATCGTGCGATTCTAATATGATGGTAGGGTTCTTACCTCTTTCTGTTATGGTTTCCAGTTTAACTTCCTGGGGTATCTCAAAGAAAATACCGTGAGAGTAGCCCAGCGATAATTCGAGTAACTGGCCCTGATGAGAGGCTTTGTAACCGACACCCACCAGTTCCTGCACGATTTTAAATCCTTCGGACACCCCGACAACCATGTTGTTGATCAGGGAGCGATACAATCCGTGCAGTGCTTTGAGCCGTTTCTCATCTGAAGAACGCTCCACATGGATAATTCCATCACTTACGTTGACCATGATGTCCTTATCAACAGCCTGACTTAATTCACCTTTCGGTCCTTTGACAGTAACTTCATTTTGCTTTGACACCGTCACGGTAACACCGGCGGGTACAGTTATTGGCATTTTTCCTATTCGTGACATTTGTTCCTCCTTTAGCTTACGTAACAAATTACTTCACCTCCGACATTGAGCTTACGTGCTTCCTTGTCGGTTATCAACCCTTTCGAAGTTGAGATTACAGCAATTCCGAGCCCGTTAAGTACCCGCGGTAATTCACGGCTGTTGCAGTAACGGCGGAGGCCCGGGCGGCTTACACGTTGAATGCTGGTAATGGCCGGGGCTTTGGTTACAGGGTGGTATTTGAGGGCAATTTTGATGATGCCCGGTATCTTATCGTCCTCAAATTTATAATTGAGGATATACCCTTTGTCAAAGAGAAGCTTTGTGATCCCCTTCTTAAGATTCGATGCAGGAATTTCAACAACCCTGTGGTTGGCCCTAACGGCATTCCTTATTCTTGTCAGATAATCTGCAATTGGATCTGTATTCATTTGATGTTTGTATAATGTATATTATCTATTGTTTTCTACCAGCTTGCCTTAGTTACGCCGGGGATCAGCCCTTTGTTGGCCATTTCCCTGAAGTTGATACGGGAGATGCCAAACTGGCGCATATAGCCCTTTGGTCTGCCGGTTAACTGACAGCGGTTGTGCAGGCGCACAGGGGATGCGTTTTTGGGGAGCTTCTGCAAGCTTTCCCAGTCACCACTGGCCCTCAGTTCCGCTCTTTTTGCGGCATATTTTGCAACAAGTTTTGCTCTTTTAAGCTCTCTGGCTTTCATGGATTCTTTTGCCATGCTTCTGCTATTTATTTTGGTTCTTAAATGGTATTCCAAATTCACGCAACAGGGCGAAGGCTTCGCGATCTGTTTGCGCAGTGGTTACAAAGCTGATATCCATTCCGTTGATCTTAGTGATCTTGTCAATATTGACTTCCGGAAAGATGATCTGCTCAGGTACGCCCATGGAATAGTTTCCACGGCCGTCAAAACCTTTTTCGTTCACTCCTTTAAAGTCGCGGATACGCGGAAGTGAAACGGCCACCAGTCTGTCAAGGAATTCATACATTCTGTCGCCGCGCAGGGTTACCCTGACACCAATGGGCATGCCTCTTCTCAATTTAAAATTGGAGATGTCCAGTTTTGATTTTGTAGGCACTGCTTTCTGGCCGGCTACCAGTGTCATTTCTTCCACAGCATTGTCGATGATTTTTTTATCGGTAATTGCATCGCCAACACCCTGGTTAAGACATATTTTAACCAGTTTAGGGACCTGCATGGTGTTTGTATAGCCAAACTCCTTCATCATTACAGGAACGATTTCCTTCTGGAACTTTTCCTTAAGTCTTGGTATATAGTTCATTACTTAATATCCTCCCCTGTCTTTTTGGAATAACGGACCAATTTGTCATTACTGTCTCGCCTTCTTCCGATGCGCGTAGGGTTGCCTTTGGCATCGACGACCATCAGATTTGAAACGTGAATACTGGCTTCCTTTTTGACGATACCTCCCTGCGGATTGGCAGCATTGGGTTTTGTATGCTTTGACACCATATTGATACCTTCCACAAAGGCTCTTCTGTTCTTAAGATCTACCATGAGCACCTTGCCGGTGGCGCCTTTTTCGTTACCGGCGATCAGCTTTACGGTATCTCCTTTTTTGATATGTAACTTCTGATATTGCATTGTTGATGTATTTAAAGCACCTCAGGTGCCAGCGAAACGATTTTCATAAATTGTTTTTCACGTAATTCTCTGGCCACTGGTCCAAAAATACGTGTTCCACGCATTTCTTCAGCAGCGGTCAGCAGGACCACGGCATTGTCGTCAAAGCGTATATAGCTTCCGTCGGGGCGTCTGACGTGTTTTTTGGTACGTACCACGACGGCCTTTGAAACGGTACCCTTTTTGACGTTGCCTGATGGCAGGGCGTCTTTTACCGTTACAATGATCTTATCACCGATACCGGCATATCTGCGGCGTGTGCCGCCTAGCACGCGGATACAAAGCACTTCCTTTGCCCCGCTGTTATCTGCTACCGAAAGTCTGGACTCTTGCTGTATCATAATTACTTCGCTCTTTCAAGAATTTCAACTAATCTCCAACATTTATTCTTACTCAGTGGCCTGGTTTCCATAATGCGCACTGTATCGCCGATATTACACTCGTTTTTCTCGTCGTGTGCCATAAACCGGGAAGTACGTTTTACAAACTTCCCGTATTTTGGATGTCTTACACGACGCAAAACCTCGACAACAACAGACTTATCCATCTTATTGCTCACAACAAGACCGGTTCTTTCTTTTCTTGTTTTTCTGTCTTCCATCTCGACTGTATCTTTACTTTATGTTTTCTAATTCCCTTTTCCGGAGCTCAGTGAGGATCCGGGCCACTGTGCGGCGATAGTCCTTGATCTTCATGGGATTTTCCAGCGGGGAAACGGCATGGTTCATGTTCAGTTTCCGTAATTGCTTCCGCTCTTCCTCCAGGCGCTCAAGGAGTTCACCGGTCGACATTTCTCGTATAACACTCTGTTTCATCTTTTTTATGCGGATTGTTTGTATTTACAGCGCTTGTCTGACTTCCTGCATTCATCTGTCTTATAAGAAAGCAGGCTGTTGTTGCTATGGGTTTCCCTGTGCAAAAAAGGGCTGCAAAGTTAGTTGTTTTTTGTGAATAAATCCTTATAATTATCCAACATAATCTCGTCTGACCACAAATTTGGTGATAACAGGCAGCTTTTGCGAACCCAGCCTCATGGCTTCCTTTGCCGTTTCGAGAGGTACTCCGTCTGCTTCAAACAGAATTCTGCCCGGACACACCCTGGCAACGAAATACTCGGGTGCACCTTTACCTTTACCCATACGGACTTCGGCGGGTTTCTTGGTAACAGGCTTATCAGGGAAAATGCGTATCCAGAGCTGGCCTTCACGTTTCATTCTACGGGTAATAGCCTGGCGCGCAGCCTCAATTTGCCGGCCTGTTATCCAGTTTGTATCAAGCGACTTTATGCCAAAAGAGCCAAAGGCTAACTCAGCACCACGCTTCGTGTTGCCTTTCATGCGGCCTTTCTGCATCTTCCTGTACTTGGTTTTCTTAGGCTGTAACATTATTGCTATCTTTAACTTATTGACACTTCAAAAACTACGGTTTTATTTTTTTCTTTTTCCTCCAAAGCGGCCTCCTCCCTGGGGTCTGCCGGGCTTTGAAGGCTCTTCAATAAAGGGCGTAAGCTCAGGCTTCCCAAAGATTTCTCCCTTACAGATCCACACCTTTACACCAATGCGTCCGTAAGTGGTATGGGCTTCAACAGCGGCATAATCAATGTCGGCACGCAGTGTGTGCAGCGGGATACGGCCCTCTTTGTAGGTTTCGTTACGAGCCATTTCAGCACCACCCAAACGTCCTCCAACGGTAACCTTGATGCCTTCGGCACCCATACGCATAGTGGATGTGATGGCCGTTTTTACAGCACGCCTGAACGAGATACGGCCTTCAATCTGCTTGGCCACATTTTGTGCAACCAGGAAAGCATCCAATTCAGGACGCTTGATCTCACTGATGTTTATCTGTACCTCTTTCCGGGTAAGCTTCTTGAGCTCTTCCTTCAGTTTGTCAACCTCCTGGCCGCCTTTACCAATGATAATTCCCGGACGGGCTGTGTTGATGTTAATGGTCACCAGCTTAAGGGTGCGCTCAATAAAAATCTTTGATACACCGGCTTTGGCAAGACGTACATAAAGGTACTTTCTTATCTTGTCGTCTTCCACCAATTTGGCTGCATAATGCCTGCCGCCATACCAGTTAGAGTCCCACCCTCTGATAATACCAAGCCTCAGGCCGATTGGATTTGTCTTTTGTCCCATCTGAGAAAAATTTATTCGTTTTTATTTTTACTGTCAACAAAAAGGGTAACGTGGTTCGAACGTTTTCTTATACGGTACGCCCTTCCCTGGGGTGCCGGACGAAGACGTTTCAGCACACGGCCGCCATCTACAAAAATGGCCTTGATGTACAAGTTGCTGTCTTCAACACGAGCCCCTTCATTTTTATACTGCCAGTTTGCTATAGCCGAAAGCAAAAGCTTTTCCAGCCTCTGCGCAGCTTCTTTTTTGGTATATTTCAACATACCCAGGGCTTTATTTACTTCCTGTCCCCTGATCATATCGGCTACAAGCCGCATCTTCCTCGGCGAGGTGGGGCAATTGTTCAGCCTGGCATAATACTGGGTTTTTCTCTCTTCCTTGAGTTTTTCAGCCCTGATGTGTTTTCTTAATCCCATGACTTAGATCCTGTTTATTTTTTGCTTTTATCCTTTTTCCCGGCATGACCACGAAAGATACGTGTTGGAGCAAACTCTCCAAGCTTATGGCCAACCATATTCTCGGTGATGTACACCGGAATAAACTTGTTTCCATTATGCACCGCAATGGTTAAACCCACAAATTCCGGAGATATCATGGATGCGCGCGACCAGGTTTTGATCACGGACTTTCTGCTGCTGGCAGCCATGGCCAGTACTTTCTTCTCCAGTTTGTAATGTATATACGGTCCTTTTTTTAATGAGCGACTCATATTTTATGTTTTTGCTTATGATTAGGTTATTTCTTTCTTCTTTCAACAATGAGCCTGTTGGATTGCTTTTTCCTGTTACGGGTTCTGTATCCCTTAGCTGGCAATCCCTTGCGGCTCCTCGGGTGCCCGCCAGAGGCGCGCCCTTCGCCACCGCCCATGGGGTGGTCAACCGGGTTCATTACAACCGGGCGGGTTCGTGGCCTGCGACCCAGCCAGCGGCTGCGTCCTGCCTTACCCGACACTTCATGCATATGATCCGGGTTGGATGTGCTGCCGATCGTTACCTTGCAGCTCGTCAGTACCATGCGGATCTCACCGGAAGGAAGCTTCAAAGAAGCATACTTGCCCTCACGGGAGGTCAGCTGGGCATATGTGCCGGCGCTCCGTGCCATTTTGGCACCCTGGCCGGGCTTTAACTCTATATTATGCACCACACTACCCAGGGGAACATCACGTAAAAACAAAGCATTGCCGACATCAGGAGAAGCATTTTCGCCCGACATAACCGTCTGTCCGACCTTCAGCCCGTTTGGAGCAACGATATAACGCTTCTCACCGTCCTTATAAAACAACAGGGCGATACGCGCCGAACGGTTGGGGTCGTACTCAATGGTGTTGACAACGGCAGGAATGCCATCCTTATCGCGTTTAAAATCAATAATACGGTAACGGCGCTTATGGCCTCCGCCAATGTAGCGCATCGTCATCCTGCCCTTGTTGTTCCGTCCTCCGCTCTTGTGCTTGCCCACGAGCAATGACTTCTCAGGCTTTGTAGTAGTGATGTCATCAAAAGCGCTGATCACCTTGTTGCGCTGGCCGGGAGTCGTTGGTTTGAATTTTTTTAAAGCCATGTGTTGTTATATATTGCTGTAAAAATCAATTGTTTGACCATCTTCAAGCGTTACGACGGCCTTTTTGAAACTATTTTTTCTTCCGGTTTGAATGCCGGTACGTGTAAATCGTGTCTTCAGCTTGCCAAGGTACACCATGGTGTTTACCGATTTAACCGTAACACCATACATTTCCTCAACGGCCTGCCGGATCTGAGTCTTGGATGCCGATTTGTTGACTACAAAACCATAACGGTTTGGAAACTTCTCCGTTACCGCCGTCATCTTTTCTGTAATCAATGGCTTAATTAATACTTCCATCTTACGTGTATCTTTAAACAGGGATGATCCGTTAACAGATCACTCCATTATTATTAGGTTATTTTTTCTATTTCAGGAATGGCACTTTCAAGCATTAACAGTTTTTCGGCATGCATGATGGCATAGGTGTTCAGGTTAGCGGCTTTCATCACACGTGCCTTTGGCAGGTTTCGTGCCGACAGCTGAATGATACGATCATTATCGGGCAATACCATGAGTGTTTTCTTGTTATCAAACTCGAAATTTTTCAGTATGCCGAGATAATCTTTTAACTTAGGTGCTTCCAGGCTAAAATCCTCCAAAACAATAATGTTTCCCTCTTTTTGTTTGTAGGAAAGGGCCGATTTTCTAGCCAGTCTTTTCACCTTTTTGTTCAGCTTAAAAGAATAATCGCGGGGTTTGGGCCCGAAGATGATACCACCGCCACGCAGAATGGGTGATTTAATATCTCCGATCCTGGCAGCTCCCGTTCCTTTTTGCCTGCGAAGCTTCCTGGTACTTCCTTTAACTTCGCTGCGCCCTTTAGTGCTGTGCGTTCCCTGACGCTGATTGGCCAGAAAATGTTTCACATCAAGGTAGATAACGTGGTCGTTTGGCGTAATGCCGAAAACGGCTTCATTCAGCGAAACGGTTTTAGAGGTTTTGCTTCCGTCTGTTTTATATACTGTTAACTCCATCGCTCAAGAATTAAATATGATCCATTTGGCCCCGGTACAGAGCCCTTAACAACAACTATATTCTTTTCAGGGATTAGCTTCACAATCTGGAGGTTGATCATTTTCACCCTGTTACCACCTGTGCGGCCGCCCATGCGCATTCCTTTGAACACTCTTGAAGGCCAGGAGGAAGCACCCAGAGAACCGGGGGCACGCAAACGGTTGTGCTGCCCGTGAGTCGCCTGACCAACGCCGGAAAATCCATGACGCTTCACTACACCCTGGAACCCTTTTCCCTTGCTGATGCCAACAACATCAATAAATTCGCCTTCC
The DNA here is from genome assembly GCA_031323845.1 of Bacteroidales bacterium. Taxonomy (GTDB): domain Bacteria; phylum Bacteroidota; class Bacteroidia; order Bacteroidales; family UBA7960; genus PUPG01. The sequence goes on from JAVIYP010000063.1 coordinate 13,385, forward strand.
ACGAAAATATCTACAGTCAGCACATCGCCGAATTCTTTCCTGCTTCCTTTTTCAAAGCGGGAAAACTCAGCCAGTACTTTTTTAGGCGTTGTTTTGGCTTTGTCAAAATGGCCTTTCAAAGCCTTTGTAGTGCGGCTTTCCTTCTTTTCATCAAAAGCAAGCTGAATGGCTTCATAACCATCTTTCTCCTTTGTCCGAATCTGTGTAACCACACATGGACCAGCCTCAATAACCGTACATGGGATGTTCTTCCCGGAGGCATCAAATACGCTGGTCATTCCTATTTTTTTTCCAATTATTCCTGACATCTCTTGTCTGTTTTATCTTTTGGCTTGTGCCTGTTTCTTTTACACCTTTATCTCAACTTCCACTCCGCTTGGCAATTCCAGCTTCATCAGGGCATCAACGGTTTTCGATGAAGACGAATAAATATCCAGCAGCCGCTTGTAAGAGCACAGCTGAAATTGCTCTCTTGACTTTTTGTTCACGAAAGGGGAACGCAATACCGTAAAGACCCTTTTGTTTGTTGGCAAAGGAATCGGTCCGTTAACTACAGCACCTGTTGTCTTTACCGTTTTTACGATTTTCTCGGCAGACTTGTCCACCAGGTTATAATCGTATGATTTTAATTTGATTCGAATTCTGTGACTCACGGTTTAATTGTTTTGAATATTATAACAGTTTTACACTTTGATACCATATAGTTTAAAGATTACTTCATCGGCAATGCTTTTGGGCACTTCCTGAAAGCGCCTGAACTCCATGGTTGAGGCGGCCCGCCCGCTGGTCAGGGTGCGCAGTGCCGTTACATAACCAAACATTTCTGCAAGAGGCACTTCAGCATGAATAACCTGGAGGTTAATTCTTGCTTCAACACCTTTAATGATGCCGCGGCGACGGTTAAGATCACCAGACACATCACCCAGGTATTCTTCCGGCGTAATTACCTCAAGACTCATTATGGGTTCCAGCAGAATCGAGTTCGCTTTTTTGCAGGCATTGCGGAATGCAATTTTTGCAGCCAGTTCAAACGCCAACGCGTCGGAATCAACGCTGTGATAGGAGCCGTCAAGCAGGCGCACCTTCAGGCTCTCGAGCTGAAAGCCTGCCATAACACCGTTTTGCATGGCCGCTTTAAAACCCTTTTCAACAGCAGGAATAAACTCACGGGGAATGTTTCCGCCCCTGACTTCATCAACAAACTGCAAGCCGACAATACCTTCATCTGCAGGGCCAATCTCAACAGAGATATCGGCAAACTTTCCTCTTCCACCGGTTTGCTTCTTATATACTTCGCGATGGGTAACCGTAGTGGTGATCGCTTCTTTATAGGCCACCTGGGGTGTTCCCTGGTTGGCTTCCACCTTAAACTCCCGTTTTAGCCTGTCGATAAGGATTTCAAGATGAAGTTCACCCATTCCGCTGATGATGGTCTGACCGCTGTCGGCGTCCGTTTTAACCACGAAGGTCGGATCTTCTTCCGAAAGCTTGTTGAGGGCTGCGTTCAGTTTATCAAGATCGGCCTGTGTCTTGGGCTCAACGGCAACGCTGATAACGGGCTCGGGGAAACTCATGGACTCCAGGATGACCGGATGTTTTTCATCACAAAGAGAGTCACCGGTATGTATCTTTTTAAATCCGACCGCTGCACCTATATCTCCCGCCTCAATAAAATCAATAGGATTTTGTTTGTTGGCATGCATTTGAAGGATGCGGGCGATACGTTCCTTAGTGCCGGCAGAGGCATTGTAAACGTAAGACCCGGATTTAAGCATTCCGCTGTACACCCTGAAAAAACAAAGTTTGCCAACATAGGGGTCGTTGGTAATTTTAAAGGCCAATGCAGCAAAGGGTTCTTTGGCATCGGCCTTACGTATGATCTTTTGTTCGGTTTTGGGATGAATGCCCTCAATGGCTTCAACATCTGAAGGTGCGGGCAAAAACTTAACAACGGCATCCAGAAGTGTCTGAATGCCTTTGTTTTTAAATGCTGATCCGCACAACACCGGGGTTATTCTGCGGTCAATGGTAGCTTTTCTGATGATGGAAATCATTTCCTCTTCCGAGATCGAGTCAGAGTCGTTCATGAATTTTTCGAGCAACTCCTCGCTTTCTTCGGCACATCCTTCCACAAGATAAGTGCGGTACCGGTTCACCGTTTCTATCAGATCTTCCGGAACAGGGATTTCCACAAAGCTCATACCCAGGGTTTGGTCTTCCCAGATATAGGCTTTGTTGGTGATGAGGTCAACAACTCCTTTGAATTCTTCTTCAAAGCCTATGGGTATTTGCAGGGGCACTGCGTTCATGCCCAGTCTTTCCTTGATTTTTTCAACCACGGCAAAGAAATCGGCACCGGCCCTGTCCATTTTATTGATGAAGCTGATGCGGGGGACTTTATATTTGTCGGCCTGCCGCCAAACGGTTTCCGACTGTGGTTCAACTCCCCCTACGGCACAGAACAGGGCAATAGCCCCGTCAAGTACCCTGAGACTGCGTTCTACTTCCACTGTGAAGTCAACGTGGCCGGGGGTGTCGATGATATTGACTTTATATTGTTTTTGATTGTAATTCCAGAAGGTAGTGGTTGCGGCAGAGGTTATGGTAATACCACGCTCCTGCTCCTGGATCATCCAGTCCATGGTGGCCGAGCCCTCATGGGTTTCACCCAGGCGATGGTTAACACCGGTATAAAACAATATCCGCTCGGTAGTAGTTGTCTTACCGGCGTCGATATGTGCCATAATACCGATGTTGCGTGTATGTTTTAAATCTCTTGCCATTAAACGTTAATTCCGGAGTACAGAGGTTTAAAATCTGAAATGTGAGAATGCCTTGTTCGCATCAGCCATTCGGTGCGTGTCTTCCTTCCGCTTGTATGCACCCCCCTCTTCCTTGCTGGCCGCAATGATCTCACCGGCCAGTTTGGCAGCCATGCCCTTTTCGTTGCGCTTGCGTGCAAAGGTGATCATGTTCTTGATACCAACCGACATTTTTCTGTCGGGCCGTATTTCGGCGGGGATCTGAAACGTGGCTCCACCAATACGACGGCTCCGTACTTCAACAGC
>JAVIYP010000064.1:0-16254 GCA_031323845.1 Bacteroidales bacterium
GTGCACCTATGCCGGCCGGCAACAGGACAATCATCAGCAGAATGGCTACATGGCCGTATAACAAATTTTTCTTCACCCCAGGAGTATTTTTGATGAGTCGAAAATACAAAAAAAAATCACAGGCTGCCGATGATTTTTTTACATCGCGCCATTTTATTTATCAGCACCGGACGACCCAAAACATGATCTTGTCTCAAACCGTTAGCCTTAAGTGTGCAGATGTGCAAATGTCGGGCTTCCTGCCGGGCAGGTGACATCTGGGTTGTCAGATGGTCAGCAGGTGCTGCACCAGGTTGTCGCCCGAAGATAAGCCCATTTTTTTGCGCACGCTGTTACGTGTGTTTTCAATGGTCCTGGTGGAGCGCTGTATCAATTCTGCGATGTCTTTGGTTGACATTTGCAGGCGAAGCATGGCACAAAGCCTTACTTCGGAGGGAGAGAGGGTAGGGTAGTGCGAACTGAGCCTTGTGATGAAGCCTTCATTAAGTTCGTTGAACCTGTGTTCAAACTCTTTCCAAAGTTGTTCGCTGTTGTCCCTGGATTTCAACATGCGGAGCACGGTTTGCAGTTCGTGCCTGCCGTCATGATCAAACCTGGAAAGCATTGACTTAATGTCTTTCTTCAGCTTGTTGATGATTTGATCTGACCGCGCCAGCGACAGGGCTTTGCCGGTGAGCTCACGGCGGTTGGCGTCAAGCTCGGCTTCAATTTTTTCCTTTTCCTGCTGCTTGATGATATACCCCTGATGAATGACGGTTCTCCTGTTTTGAATGTATAGCAAGACACTCACCAGCAGGGAGATCACGAGCAGGCTAACGGCTATTATGCTTCTTTGTCTGATGCTGGTCACTTTTTGCCTTGCTTCGAGCTCGGCAATCCTCAGCTCTTTTTGCTCGGTCTCGTGTAAAATTTGCAATTCTGCGATGCGTGACCGGTTTTCTTTGTTCCATACGCTGTCGCGCAGAGCAATGCCACGGATGTACTTTTTAGAAAAACCCCTGTAGTTTCCCTGCAGGCTGTCGAGCGCCGCCAATTCAAGCAGGGCGCGGCTTTGATTGTGGGGCGACCGTAATCGCCTGGCCAGGTCAAGACTGTTTTCCAGGGCCAGCCGGGACTGTTGCATTTGTCCGAGCTGCCTTTGGGCCTGTCCAAACCGGAACAGAAGTTGCATTTCCAAAGACAAATGGCCTGCTTTCCGAACCAAATCAAGAGCTTCCTCCAACATTCCAAGGGCTTTCTCCGCTTCGCCGGCGGTAAGCCAGGCCGTACCCATATTTCCAAGGAGGACAACCACCAGGTCCTTGTGGCCCGACTCACGGGCACTGTCAATCCCGCTTTCAAAATAATGAATGGTCTTTTCCAGTCCGTCGTTACGGGTGCACCACACACCAGAAAGGTTGCTGTACAGCATGATGACCGTTCGCTGCACGCCCAGCTCCCCAGCCAGCTGCAGCGCGAGCTCATAGGCTTCGGATGCTTTTTCGGCGTCCACCAGCGCTGTAAAGATGTTGCCCAGCATGGTATATGAGTGCATCAGGCGCTCTTTGTCACCGTCACGCTCCTGAATACGGATGGCTTCATTGATGTAACGGAGGGCAAGCTCGTGCTGATCAATGCTGTGATGAAGACTTGTAAGGTCGTAATATGTTTTAGCCATGCCGGTCTCGTTACCTCTTGCCTCGTCGATATCAAGCGACATCATAAGGTACACCCTGGAGCTGTCAGGCTCTCCCAGCCTGAAGTAATGACTGCCAATATTGTTGGCTGCCGCAGCCTTGAACGACAGCAGCTCCGGATCCGGAGGAAGCTGCAACGTAAGGCTGTACCAACGAATGGACTCAGCCCTGTTTCTCTTAAACCAATAGTATAAGCCCCATGTGTTGAAATACTCCGCCTGCTGAATGCCGCTGAACGGCGGCTGTGCAGACTCAACATCTTCCAGAAGCACCCGCGCAGAATCCATGCGCTCCGGAAGGTAATGCCTGGCCAGCAACACCTTGGCATGCTTAAGACCAGCATCAGATTGCGCAGACCGTATCGCCTGATACAAACTGTCTGCCTCGGCACGCAAAGAAATTACCGGCAGAAAAATCAACAGCACAAGCATCGAAACCTGAACCCTTGACCAGTTGCTATAAACATTCATCCCCAATGTGAAAACAAATACATGGTAAATGTACAACTGTTTTAATGCAATCAATCAAAAACAATGCTTTACAGCAAAAAAAAAATCTATTAACTGTTTGCTCTTGATTGTTAAATGAAAATTAACTGTGAGTCCACTCCGAAAAGTCGAAAAAATCCACAGAGTCACAGATTACAAAACCGGCTATTTTTTATTCGCTCATAATCAGCAATATAGAATTGTGTCAAAAATTCATATACATTTGTGCCACGGTGCACCAGATAAGGGCATCACAAAAAAAAGATGCATCCTGCAAAAGATGCATCCCATAAAAACAGCAACGCTAAACAAAGCAATCATGAAAAATGTTTTGATGTTATTCACTATGGCAGCTGCACTCCTTTTGACGGGATGCGAAGGCGGCCACAAAAAACAAACGATGGATATGGGTGTGATTCCTGAAAAAAACCAGGTTTCTGTCATTGAACAGCTGACAGAACGGCACGGGCCTGATCGTGCGGAGCTTATTGAACGGGGCGTCAGGCAGGCGGCTTCTTTCTGGACAACGGATGACGGCAGCGTTGACGACTTTGTTTCTTTCTGCCTTGAGCACTATCATGGCGATGATGAAAGTCGCCTGGAACTTTTCGGGGCGTTGTCGCGCAACTACGAATACCTTTGGGGGCATTTCAACCAGATGATGCTGGAGCTGACCAAGCCCCTGCACTTAAACTGGGGGCCCATAAAACCCGTGGATGTCCTTTTTGGCAGCTATGCACCAGCGGCTCACCTGTCGGAAGACCTTTTCAAAAATAAGCTAGCGTTTCTTACCATACTGAACTTCCCGTTTTATTCTTTGGATGAGAAAAACATGCTGGGCTCCGGCTGGGACAGGCAGCAGTGGGCTTTTGCCCGCATGGGTGACCTGTTCACCTCGCGTGTTCCGGCAGACATCAACCAGGAGATGTCGCGTACAGGGACGGAAGCCGACAACTACGTTTCGGAGTATAACATCGTTATGGGGCGCCTTGTCAACGATGCCGGGGAGAGGCTTTTCCCGGACAATCTGAGGCTGATCACTCACTGGGGTTTGCGCGACGAACTAAAGGCCAACTATGACGGAACCCCTGTGGGGCTGGAGAAGCAGCGCATGATTTACCGGGTGATGCAGCGCATTATAGATCAGAGCATTCCTGAAAAAGTGATCAACAATGATGAGCTGTCGTGGAACCCCTACAGCAACAACGTTTACAGGAACGGGGAGGTCCTCAGTGTTACCCCTGAGCCGGACACCCGCTATGCTTACCTGCTTCGCAACTTCCATGCCCGCAGGGCTGCCGACCCTTATGCCCCGGCATACCCGACGGCCATTGACAGGGCCTTTGCCCAGGGCCTCGAGCTGGGCATTGACGAGGTGGAGGCTATGTTTACAGAGCTGGTCAGCGATCCCGTGCTCGGCGATGTTGGCGCTCTGATCAGCCGGCGCCTGGGCCGTGAGCTGGAGCCTTTTGACATCTGGTATGATGGCTTTAAGGCGCGCAGCGGCATTCCGGAAGCGGAGCTCGACAGGATCGTGCGTGCACGTTATCCTGATGCAGAAGCGCTCGACCAGGGCCTTCCCGGCCTCCTGGTGAAGCTGGGTTACAGCCGCCAACGCGCCGAAGTGCTGGCCGGCAAAATTGTGGTGGAAGGCGCGCGCGGAGCAGGCCATGCCTGGGGGGCACAGATGCGCTCGCAGAATTCTTACCTGCGCACACGCATTGCGGATGACGGCATGACCTATAACGGCTTTAACATCGCCGCGCATGAGCTCGGCCATAATGTGGAACAAACCATCAGCCTCCACGACGTTGACCATTATTTGCTCAGCGGCATTCCCAACACCGCCTTCACCGAAGCCCTGGCCTTTATCTTCCAGGTGCGTGACCTGGAACTGCTCGGAATCACCTCAGACGATCCGATGAAAGAGCATCTTCAGACCCTCGACGTCCTTTGGGGCACCTATGAGATCATGGGTGTGTCGCTTGTTGACATGCGTGTTTGGCGTTGGATGTATGACAATCCGAAAGCTTCAGCTGAACAGCTCAGGGAGCAGACCATGCAGGTGGCCACAGAGGTGTGGAACGACTATTTTGCCCCCGTGTTTGGCATTAAAGACACGCCTATCCTGGCCATATACTCACACATGATCAGCTATCCGCTGTATCTGAGCGCCTACCCGCTCGGTCATCTCATCGAGTTTCAGATCGAAGAGCACATACGCGGAAAAAACCTGGCAGGAGAGATCGACAGGATGTTTTCGACAGGCAGGCTCACACCCGGACAGTGGATGCAGGAGGCCGTCGGTGCTCCGCTTTCGCCCCGCCCGATGATCAACGCTGCCAGAAGGAGTGTGGCCGCGCTGCAACAGTGATAGCCTCACCCCGGTGGGTGCCCCGAATTATGTTACACGACTGTCGTCCCCGAAAGGAAGAGTCAGCTCTGTTTTCGTTTACCAGAAGACCACATATAACACAGTCAGCAGCATCATTATAACATAAGCGGAAACATTGAATTTAGGTCCGGTGATAAAGTATTCGCGCTTCAGCGGAATGGCTTTGGGGTCATCGTCGTGTTTGTTGGTGATCAGGCTGACCATCACGATCACGGCCATGGTGATGAGGCAGGTGTACATCATCTGATCCAGGAAAGGCATTTCAACGGGCAGCACCTTCAGGAGCAGGGCTACGGGAATGGAGGCCAGCACTCCTGCGGTGGCGCCTTTGCTGTTGGCTTTTTTCCAGAACAGTCCCATCATGAAGACGGCAAGTATGCCCGGACTGACCACGCCTGTGTATTCCTGTATGTACTGAAACATCTGCGGCATGGTGCTCAGCGCCGGTGCAATAAGAATGGCGATGAACAGGGCCGAAATCACGGCGATTCTTCCTACCGTTACCAGCGACTTGTCGGAACCCTTGTCTTTGGCCAGGTAGGGCTTGTAGATGTCCATGGTGAAGATGGTGGCTGTTGAATTAAGCATGGATGCCAGCGAAGACACAATGGCTGCGGTGAGCGCAGCCACCACAAGTCCCTTGATGCCTGTTGGTATAAAGGTACGTATGAGCCAGGGATAGGAAATATCGTAGTTGATACTCCCGTCGGCATGGATGAAATCGTTGCGGATGCCTTCGATGACGGTAGTGCCTTCAGGCTGGGTAAACATTACAAAGGCGATGATGCCCGGGATCACCACAAACAGGGGCAGCAACAGCTTGAGAAAGGCAGCGAAGGCCAGTCCGCGCTGTGCCTCGCGTAATGATTTGGCGGCCAGCGCCCGCTGGATGATGTATTGGTTGAAACCCCAGTAATACAGGTTCGCTACCCACATGCCTCCGATAAGTACGCCAATACCCGGCAGGTTTATGAATTCGGGGTTGTTCTTGCTGAGGATCATGCTGAACCTGTCTCCTGCGGTTTCGTAAACGTGCCCCAGGCCGTTAAAAATTCCGCCTTCGGGCGTCACATAATGCAATGCGATCATCGTGGTGATGAAGCCGCCGATCACCAGCAGCGTAACCTGGATGACATCGGTCCAGGCTACTGCCGACAAGCCTCCCCAGATGGAATATGCCGCTGCAAAAAAGGCCAGACCGACAATGAAGGTGAAAATCATGCTGCCGTCACCAGCTCCGAGTATGGTGTCAAGGGCCTTTGCCCCCAGGAAAAGCACCGAAGTGAGGTTCACGAAAATGAACAGGCATACCCAGAAAACCGCCAGGATGGTCTTCAGCGTCGTGTTGTAACGTTGTTCCACAAACTGTGGAATAGTGAAGAGTTTTTGTTTGATGAAAATCGGAAGCAAAAACTTGGCCACGATGATGAGGGTGATGGCGGCCATCCATTCATAGGAAGCAATGGCCAGACCTATGGCAAAACCCGAGCCCGACATGCCGATGAACTGCTCGGCGGAAATGTTTGCCGCAATAAGAGAGGCACCAATGGCCCACCAGGGCAGGCTCTTACCCGCAAGGAAATAATCGGTGGCACTCTTTTTTTGTCCCTTCTTTTCACGTGAGACCCAAAGCCCGACAGATAAAATCAACACACCATAAGCAGCAAAGATGATGTAATCAAGCGTCATAAAAGTGTTCATGGCATCAGCTTAAAATAATACAACATATTTTTAATTGTGTGATTCATTAAGGCAGTTTTGACTGTAGGCGTATTTGAAAGTACAAAATAAGCAATAATCCGAATTAAACGTGCAGTCGGCTCAGCAGCTGTTTTTCGACAACTTCGGGATAGTGGGCATGTTCCAGCTTCTTTACTTTTTCGGCCAGGCTTTTGGGCGTGTCTTGGGGCAATACGTCAAGCGATGCCTGGAAAAGAACTCTTCCTTCATCGTAGGCTTCGTTGACAAGATGGATGCTGATGCCGCTTTTCTTTTCGCCGGCTGCAATGACGGCCCGGTGAACATGCATGCCATACATCCCCTTGCCGCCAAACTTAGGCAACAGCGCAGGATGGATGTTGAAGATCTTTCCTGGATACCTGTTGATCAGCCACGGCGGAATCAGTTTCATATAGCCCGCCAGGACCACCGCATCAATTCGGTATTGGTCGAAGATGCGCTCAGCCTCCCCGCGATCGCCGGCAGCACCCGGATTGAGCACCACTCCCGGGATACCTGCCTTTTTCGCTCGCTCCAGCACATACGCCCCGGGCTTACCGGAGATGATCAGCGCCACCATGATACGGGGATGATCCCTGAAGAAATGTATGAAGTTTTCAGCGTTACTGCCACTGCCGGAAGCCATTATGGCAAGCTTAGCGGGCGAAGAAGTTGAATAATCTGTGTGTTTCATGATGGCTGTCTCACAAGGACTCAGGAATCGAACATAAAGATCAGCAATATTATGAAAATTATGTAAATTTGTTATGTATAGGGGCGCGATAAGGTTGTTCCGGGCCTTTTTTGCCCTCACTGGCAGGAAGTTACCCGGGTTTTTAAAATATTGAAAATCAATACATGGCGGCAAAAACGGCAAAAATGAACCGAAAAAAGTTGCTTATCACGCCAAGATTATTTTATCTTTGCAGCCTGTTTAACAAAAAAAGGAGAAATCATGTCTGACATTGCAACAAGAGTAAAAGCTATCATAGTTGATAAGCTTGGTGTAGATGAGAAAGAAGTAACAGATGATGCCAGTTTTACCAATCATTTGGGCGCTGATTCTCTGGACACCGTTGAACTTATTATGGAATTTGAAAAAGAATTCAATCTTGCTATTCCCGATGACCAGGCTGAGAAAATCGGCACGGTAGGTGAAGCGATTGCTTACATTGAGAACAGCAACAAGTAGTAAGTAATGTTGTTTAAATAGTAGGGCCCACATGTACGGTTATATTCGCAAAAAACCGCGGATTGACCCATGTGGGCTCTATTAACATGTTAAACAAAAACAAAACTCAAAGATGGAACTCAAAAGAGTAGTTGTTACAGGCCTGGGTACACTAAACCCGATTGGCAATAACATCCGTGAATACTGGGATGCATTGATTAATGGTGTCAGCGGTGCTGCCCCCATCACACACTTTGATGCTTCCGAGTTCAAAACCCGTTTTGCCTGTGAGTTGAAAAACTTCAATGCGCAGGATCATTTCGATAGGAAAGAGGCGCGTAAGTATGATCCGTTCACCCAATATGCTATGGTGTCAACGGCCGAGGCGCTGGAAGACGGCGGTATTGATCCTGAAAACGTGGATCCTGATCGCATCGGCGTGATCTGGGGCAGCGGCATAGGCGGACTTGACACGTTTCTCAGGGAAGTTTACGATTATGCGAAAGCCGGTGGTCCGCCACGCTTTAGTCCGTTCTTTATTCCAAAAATGATTGCGGACATTGCGGCCGGCCATATTTCCATAAAATATGGTTTCAGGGGCCCAAACTTTACCACAACCTCCGCCTGTGCTTCTTCTGCCAATGCTCTCGTTGACAGCTTTAACCTGATACGTCTGGGCAAGGCCGATATATTTGTCAGCGGCGGATCCGAGGCGGCGATCAACCCTGCTGGCGTTGGTGGTTTCAGCGCCATGCATGCCATTTCGGTGCGCAACGATGATCCGAAAACGGCTTCCAGGCCCTTTGACAAGGACCGCGATGGCTTTGTCCTGGGTGAAGGCAGCGGCACGCTCATCTTTGAGGAACTGGAGCACGCCCTGAAGCGCGGCGCCAAAATATACGCTGAAGTGATCGGAGGCGGGCTCTCTGCAGACGCCTACCACATGACCAGCCCCCATCCTGAAGGACTGGGTGCCATCAATGTAATGAAATATGCACTGGAGGATGCCGGCATTAAACCGGAAGACGTGGACCACATCAACACCCACGGCACCGCAACGCCGCTTGGCGATATAGCAGAACCCAAAGCCATCGTTTCACTGTTTGGCGAGCACGCTTACAAGATCGCCATCAACTCCACAAAATCCATGACAGGCCACCTGCTTGGTGCTGCCGGTGCCGTGGAGTCGATAGCTACCATACTGGCCGTCCAAAACGACATTGTGCCTCCCACCATAAACCATTTCAACCTCGACCCGGAGATCGACAGCAAGCTCGACTTTACATTCAACAAGGCTGTTAAAAGAAAGGTGGACGTAGCTTTGTCGAACACATTTGGCTTTGGCGGGCACAACGCTTGTGTTGCGTTCAGGAAATTTGTGAAATAACCGAGTGCCTTGCGTCTTTTTAACCCGATCAACCCCAAGCGCAAAACTTCTGACCAATGTCTGTCAGAAGCGATTTACAATATTTTTGGCTACAAGCCAAAAAACGTGGCCATCTATCAGCTTGCATTTCGCCATAAATCCCGGGCTGATGCGGAAAACAACGGCTTTGTGAAAAGCAACGAGCGCCTCGAATACCTTGGCGATGCCGTTCTCGGATCAGCAGTGGCCGATTTTCTCTTTAAAAAATTTCCTTACAAAGACGAGGGCTTCCTCACCGAAATGCGCTCACGAATCGTGAGCCGGACCAACCTTAACATGCTGTCGCGAAAACTGGGTCTTCACCAGCTGGTGCAGGTTAGCCGTGATACGAATGTGCACACTTCCTCCTCCGTGATGGGTGATGCCTTCGAAGCGTTTGTCGGGGCGCTCTACCTCGACAGGGGATACGAGTTCGCAAAAAATATCATTATCAGGCAAATCATCCAGACACACCTCGACATCGATGAACTGATGTTGCGCGATGTCAACTTCAAAAGCAAAATTATTGAATGGGCCCAGAAGGAAAAAATGGATCTTGATTTTAAGCTGATTGCCGAAGAAGACTACGGCAGGAAAGGAAAACTCTATTCGGTGGAGCTGTGGATACAAAACAAGCTTCAAGGATATGGTCAGGATTTTTCCATAAAAAAAGCCGAACAACATGCAGCGCAACAGGCATGGGAAAAAATCAACAACCCGGGATAAACCGCTGCCGGTCACGGCCGTGTCTGCAGGAAGCAGTGCAAACCCCGCTTTTCCCATCTGTTCAGTCACATGCACAAATGCCGGTAACAAACGGATTGCTGCAACCTGCCTGACCATCCCGGTCAAACCCGCTCCGGCAAGCAAATCGTTTGCTGTGTTTCTTCAAAAAAAGAACCGAACAGAGACATAAAAATCAATATATGTATCTTTGTAAGAAAAGTAATAAAAAACCGATGCAATACAGTCGACGCCTATTTGTTACGGCCATTCTGAGTTTGTTTTTGTTTGCCGCCTGTCACAGCCCGCGTCACGACACTTATGATGTGGACTTTTCAGAAGGTGCTGCGGCTGCAGTCAGCAGCGAACCGGATACCACATCCATAAGAGTGGCCATTGCCACGGTTATTTCACCACGTGAAAGTTTCGTTTACTATCAGGAACTTTTTACTGCACTTGGAGAACATCTTGACCGCCGCGTTGAATTTAAACAAAGAAGCTCCTACGAAGAAGTCAATGAGCTGTTAGCACAAAACCTGGTTGATATGGCCTTTGTATGTTCCGGAGCCTACATTCAGGGTGCCGACCATATGGAGCTGATGTTTGTGCCCGTGGTGAATGGATTGACGTATTACCGGGGTTACGTGATAGCACACAAAAACAGCGAGGTGCACAGTTTTGAGGATTTTAAAGGCTTGTCGTTTACCTTCTCCGATCCGATGTGTTTTACAGGGAACCTGTTTGTGGATTTGCGCTTGCTGCAACTTGGCGTTTCAGCTGATGATTTTTTTGGAGAGATCGTTTATTCGCTATCACACGACCAGTCCATTCAAATGGTGTCACGCAATATGATTGACGGTGCTGCGGTAAATGGTTTGATTTTTGACTACATGGCCAGGTACCATCCGGAATATGTTGAAAGCCTGAAAATTATTGAAAAAACGCCACAGGGAGGCATCCCTCCGGTTGTAAACTCCCTGCTGATGCCCCGGGAGCTTCGTCGTGAGATACAGGTTTTTTTTACCGACATGCACAACCACGACGAAACCAGGTTGATTCTTGATAAGATACTGGTGGACCGCTTTGTTTTGGCCGGAGATACGCTCTATGACGGTTTGCGTGAAATAAAAAACAGGCTATGGCAGTAAACGGCGTAAGATGGTCGTTGTTCGGCAAGTTTGCCATCGGAATCAGCCTGACCGTGATCGTTTTCGGCTTGCTCAATGCGATCATTGTCAGGAATTCAGTCAGCAATTCCCTGAATGAAGAATTTGAAAAAAGGGGTTATTTCATTACCAGGGCGCTGGCCGAACAATCGGTGTCTTTTATCCTGGCTAATGACCCGGCAGGCCTGAACATGCTGATCAACGACTTGATGGCCATTGACCCGTCCATACAATATGCAATTGTACTTGATGGCAGGGGAGAGGTAGTGGCCCATTCGTTCAGGGAGCGTGTGCCGGCAGGTCTGTTGCAGCTGAACCAACCGCAGGACGATGATGTCCCGGGGATTATAACAGTTCGCGACCAGCAGGACGCCAGGGTGCTCATCCGGGATTTCTCTTTGGCCGCCATTAGCTCCGGAATGGGTTCGGTGCGCGTGGGCATCCTTGAACATGAGATCAGGGACCAGGTAAAAGCGGTGACGGGATCTCTTTTGCTGATGGTGGCGGTCTTTCTTATCCTTGGACTGTTTGCCGCTTTGTTTTTCTCATACACCATTGCAACCCCATTACAACTGCTGAGCCGGCAATCGGCCACCATGGACCTGATCAATATTGAAGTGGGGCTGAAAGCGTTACGTAAGACCACCCAAAAACCGTTTTACCGGCTGAGGCGCCTGTTTGGACTTAAAGATGAGATTGACCTCCTGTATGAGAACTACACCGACATGCTGCGCCGCCTGGGAAAAGCATATCACGATCTGAACATGATTCAGCAATCGCTTCTGCAGTCGGAAAAACTGGCCGCCATAGGAACCCTTACGGCCGGTGTGGCTCACGAAATCAACAATCCTCTGGCTGGAATAAGCATTGGTTTGCGACGGTTAAAAAAAGAACCGGAAAACATCAAACAGGTGAAGGAATATTCAGAATTAATGCAGGAAGCCCTGTCAAGAATAGAGAAGGTGGTTGACGATCTGTTGACTTTCAGCCGGAAGGATGACGAGGTTTATGAGGAAGTTGAGCTCACCGAAGTGATCAAAAAAGCAATTAAACTTGCAAAATACCGGGTGAAAAGTGAAAAGATACAAATTGTGTTAGACAAAAAAGCGGAGGAGGTCAACGTACATGCCTCTCCAAACCGGCTGGAGCAGGTGTTTTTGAATATTATCATCAATTCGATTGACGCCATAATGGAAAAAATGGAGAAACAGCCCCGGCTTGAAGGCCAGATCCGGGTTGTTGTTTCAGAAATGAATGACATGGCGCATGTTGTGTTTTCAGATAATGGGCCGGGGATAGCTGAAGACATTAAGGATAAAATTTTTGATCCGTTTTTCACAACCAAGGGGGTAGGAAAAGGCACAGGCCTTGGGTTGTCGGTTTCTTATGAAATCATCCGGGGCCATGGTGGCACCATTTTGGCAGAAAGCGAACCCGGGACAGGAAGCCGGATCATCATTACATTGCCGAAAAATGAACAGTTATGAACGTATTGATCGTTGATGATGAACGTATCATCAGGGTAACAACCGCGGATGATCTGCGCGATGCCGGTCATCAGGTGCAGGAATTTGCCTCGGCCAGGGCAGTGCTGCAATATTTAAGGGAAAGTAGCAAAAAAGCCGATGTGCTGCTGACAGACCTGAAAATGCCCGACATGGACGGCTTAAGTCTTACCAAAGAGGTGCGTGCCCGTTACCCGCACATCTATGTGTTGCTGATGACCGCCCACGCGAGTGTTGACAGCGCCGTGGAGGTAATGAAGCTTGGGGCCTACGACTACATTCAGAAACCGTTCAATATGGATGAGCTCCTGATAACCCTCGAACGCATTGCCGAACTGAAACAGGTAAAAGAGGAAAACAAACAATTGCGCCGGGAGGTTGGCCGGGACTATGACATGTCATCTTTTGTCGGAGATGCAGAAGAGACCCGGAAGATCTTTGATATGGTTAAGTTGATCGCAGGCAAGGACACCACGGTGCTTATCACCGGCGAAACGGGCACCGGCAAGGAATTGCTGACCAATGTCATTCATCACAACAGCAACAGAAGCAAAGGGCCTTTGGTCAGGGTGAGTTGTGCGATTCTTGCCAGGGAGGTGTTCGAGAGTGAGTTGTTTGGTCACGTCAAAGGTGCATTTACCGGAGCTGACAGCTCCAAGGCCGGACGTTTCGAAATGGCCGATAAAGGATCATTATATCTTGACGACATCGACGATATCCCCTACGATCTTCAGGTGAAATTGCTGCGCGCACTGGAAGAGTCGGAAATCGAACGGGTTGGGGGCTCTGAAACCATTAAGGTGGATGTGCGCGTGATTGCATCCACAAAAAAAGACCTGCAACAACTTGTTGCTGAAGGAAAATTCCGTGAAGACCTTTTCTATCGTTTGAATGTGTTTCCGATACGCCTGCCCCCATTGAGAGAAAGACCCGACGACATCCGGTTGCTTGCCCGGCATTTTGCCCGCGAATTTACCGGTCCGAACGGCATTGAGATCAACGATGAAGTGTTGGAGATCATGACTCAGTACCGTTTTCCGGGCAATGTGCGCGAGCTGAAAAACCTTATGGAGCGCCTGGTGATCCTGGCCGGTGAAGGTGCCATCGAGCGGAATATGTTACCGATGGAAGTCAGGTTCCCGGGCAAGCCACACACCTGTTTCTATTTTGAAAACAAACCGCTGACCCAGATTGTGCGCGAAGTGGAAGAAAATGCCATACGCGACGCTTTGTTAAGGGCGGGCGGTAATAAAGCCAAAGCCGCAAAATTCCTCTCAGTACCCCCTTCAACACTTAAATCCAGAATTGAAAAACTTGACATAAGCACCTAAACCTGTCGAAAAATCGACCAAAACGACGAAATATCGTCGACAATTTCTTCATTTTAATTAGCCCATAAAAAATTTTTTATGGGCTTTTCTTTTGTAAATCAGCAAGATATGACAATTGCGCATGGCAATGCCTGATTTTGGCTGCTTTTTTGCACATTGGTATGTAACTATTTAAATAATTAATCGGCAGAGGCCGAAAATGTGACACCAGTAAAAAATAGAACTATGTTAAAAAGAGTTGCACTGATTTTAGCCATGTTTGTGCCTGCTTTTGCGATGGCACAGGATGTATACCAATTGGATTCTCATGAAATTACCATAAAGGGAACTTCAAATCTTCAATCGTGGAGCGCAGATGTTGAGCATGTCGAAGGCGACTTTGTACTCACACTGGAAGATGGGCTTGTCACCGAAATTAAAAACATACAGTTTCGTGCCGACGCCACAAGCATAAAGGGTTCTGAAGGCAGGCGCATGGATGCCAAGATTTATGAAACCCTGAAAACAGACAAGCACCCGGAAATCACCTTTGTTTTGCGTGAAATCCTCGCGCTTTATGAAAACCCTGGTACAGCACGTGTCACTTCCCGCGGAGTGCTTACCCTGGCCGGAGTGTCCCGGGTAATTGAGCTTCAGGCTGTCGGCGTTGTTTTGCCTGATGGTTCTGTGAAATTTTCCGGAACCCACGCCCTCAAAATGAGTGATTTCAGGATGAGCGCACCAACTGCAATGTTTGGAGCCTTGCGTACAGGTGACGAGGTTGAAATTGACTTCTCCATCATTCTAAAAAAAGACGAATCAATAAGTTCATCAATGTAAAACTATTTATTTGACTATCAATGAATAAAAAATTTGCTTTTTCGATTATTTCAGGACTGCTCCTTGCAGCCATATCAATGTCTGTGGCGGCTCAACAGCCCGATATCATGTATTTCCGTGCACCTGATCAGCGCGGACTGAATACTTTTGAAGACCCGGTTGAAAATACAGTGCCTTATGAAGGGTTTCGTGTTCGTGTAGGCGGGAATTTCACACAACAATTTCAGGCCTTGAGCCATGAAAACAGCGCCAATGAGAACTTGTTCCAGGAAACAGACCTCAACAAACTTTTCCCTTTGGGAAACGGGTTTAACCTGGCAACTGCCAACTTAAATCTTGACGTACAGATCAATGACGGAATCCGCATGACCCTTGAGGGGTATATGTCATCAAGGCATCACCCTGAATTCTGGGTAAAAGGGGGATACATTCAGGTAGATAAGCTGCCTATGTTTGGCAATCCGCAATGGTTCACCGATCACTTCCGCGTTCGCATCGGACACACTATGGTAAACTACGGTGACCAGCATTTCCGCCGAAGCGATAACGGGCGCACATTTTATAATCCTTTTGTAGGCAATTATATTATGGATGCCTTTACAACAGAGATTGGCGGTGAGCTTTATGTGTTCCCGAAGCCTAATTATTTTGTGATGGTCGGAATGACGGGCGGATTGATCAGCGGCAATGTTACCGATGCTGAAAAAAGCCCCTCCATTCTTGCCAAACTTGGTTTCGATGATCAGATCAACGATGATCTGCGCTTGCGGCTAACAGGCAGCGTTTATCATAATTCAGGCACTGTCAGAAACACCCTTTATGCCGGCGACCGGGCGGGATCACGGTATTATATGGCCATGGAACCCGAGTTTTTCCGCAACTTCCGGGCCGGCGGTGTTTTGACACAATCCACAGAGGCCAACCGCTTTACATCCGGAAGGTTTACTCCCGACTTTACCTATCAGATCACCTCTTTCGTGATCAATCCCTTTGTCAAATACAAAGGCCTGGAGTTTTTCGGAACCTATGAAGTGTCAAGCGGCACACATAATGCGGATGTTGATGACAGAAGCGTTACCCAAGTCGCAGGTGAACTGATCTACCGCTTCCTGGCAAATGAACAACTGTTTGTCGGCGCACGATACAACCAGGTGTCCGGCGAACTGCCAGGCGCTAACGGCGATATCTCCATTGACCGCATCCAGGTTGCGCTGGGCTGGTATACCACAAAAAACCTTCTGCTTAAACTGGAATATGTAACGCAGAATTATAATGACTTTGATCCGACGGATTACCGCCACGGTGGAAAGTTCAGCGGCTTTATGATTGAGGCGGCCGTTGCTTTTTAGCCCCTTGCATGTTAATTATACCCATACGGGGCAAGCGTCTGTAAACACTGCCCCGTTTTTTATTACCCCGAAGGGAGGTGTTGCCTAAAAACTAATACCGTCTGTTATCGCTGGCGCCTGATTCGTCGCTGTACGCTGGCGCTGCCGTTTCCATTTGCTAAAGCGCTCACCCTGTATCAGCGCATACACAGGAAATTGATGCGCAACATGCATCATCATATTTGTTTTTACATTATATTTGTGAGAACCCCCGCCAGGATAACTCCGGTGGCTTCCCTGAAAAGCCCGGCGGCGTTACCCAGCGCAAACACCGGGTGATCTCTTTTAAGTTTAAGACAGCTTTATGTTCCACGCAAAGGCCGCAAAGAGTTGAACGCAAAGGTCGCAAAAGTCTGTATTGATTCTTCTTAGCGCACATTGCGTGTCTTATATTTTGCGTTCTTTGCGAGAAACAGAATCACAACATGCTGAATAATTATTAACATATGAACCGGGCACTTGCCAGCC
>JAVIYP010000065.1:0-15943 GCA_031323845.1 Bacteroidales bacterium
CAATCTGTATCTCAGGCATAAACACAAAACACAGATAATCAAACAGTAACGAAAACATAAACATATGAAACCACAACAAAGTGTCTTGTTGTTCGACAGGCACAAATACACATGGCTTATCATCGGCCTGGCGGTCACGGCACTGGGCTTTCTCCTGATGATAGGCGGCAAGAGCGAGGACCCTGCCGTATTCAGCGATGCCATCTTCAACTTCAGAAGGCTTACCCTGGCACCCATCCTGGTTCTGGGCGGCTATGCAATACAGATCTATGCCATCATGAAAAAAACCAGCAACAAAACGGATGACCCTTCTGAGGCAAAAAAAACACAACCGCATCACAGCCGGCAAGTTAAACCCAAAGACAAATAACAGGCATGAGTTGGATTGAAGCTTTTATTCTTGGCCTTCTGCAGGGCCTTACCGAATTTTTACCCGTCAGCAGCAGCGGCCATCTCGAACTGGGAGGTGTGCTTTTCGGGCTGCAGGACCCGCACGAGTTTTTCACGTTTAACATCATCGTGCATGGCGCCACTTTTATGAGCGTGGTGGTGGTGTTCCGGAAGGACATATGGTCGCTGATAGAAAACTTTTTCCGTTTTCAATGGAATGCAGAAATGAAGTTTGCCTTGTTGCTGCTGGCCTCGGCCGTACCTACCGGCATCGTGGGCTTGTTGTTTGAAGAACGGATAGAGCAGATTTTTGAAGGCAGGGTGGTGTTTGTGGGGTTTATGCTGCTGGTAACGGCCACGCTGCTTTTCCTGACACGCTTTGTTCCCAAAAACAACAAGGAGGTGACGCTGAAAACCGCGCTCATCATCGGCGTGGCGCAAACCCTGGCCATCCTTCCCGGCATCAGCCGCAGCGGCGCCACCATCAGCACCGCCCTCTTCTTTGGCATTGAGCGGGGCAAGGCCATACGCTTTTCCTTTCTCATGGTGCTGATCCCAATTTTCGGGGCCAACTTCCTGAAGATCATGAGGCTGTCGGAAACCACCGGCGACACAGCCATGGATGTCTTCCCGATGATCGTGGGAGCCATAACGGCCTTTGCAGCCGGTGTCATCGCCTGCAAATGGATGCTGCAAATCGTGCGTCGGGGCAAAATAGAATATTTTTCAATTTATTGTGTGATTGCCGGTCTCACGGCCATCATCGCGGGCAGCTTGTTGTAATGCTTTGCGCGGAAGGCATCTCCGTTGTGCATCACCGGGTCGCGGGTGCATCCTGCGGGGAGCTTGCTTCTGCAACGAAAGACTAGTGTCATGTCAACACCAGGGCATAGCCACCATCTAATCACCATAAAGATGCAAACACAAGAGGCGCTGGCACAATCCTTTATTGACGGGAAGGTCCTGTTGCTCGACAAGCCTTTGGGCTGGACCTCCTTTGATGTGGTTAATAAGATCAAATCGCTGCTGAAATACCGGCTGGGCATTAAAAAGATCAAGATCGGACATGCCGGCACGCTTGATCCGCTGGCCACCGGACTGCTGATCATCTGCACCGGGAAGTCAACCCGCGAGGTCAACACTTTTCAGCAGCTCAGCAAGACCTATACGGGCTGCTTCGTGCTGGGCGAAAGCACGCCCTCCTTTGACCTCGAAACCCGGCCCGACACGACTTATCCTACCGAACACATCACCACAGAACTCATAAAAGAAGCCGCAGGTACGTTTTTAGGCGCGCAGGACCAGGTGCCGCCCCTGTTTTCCGCAAAAAAGATCGCCGGCAAAAGGGCTTACACGCACGCACGCAAGGGGCTGAACACGGAGCTCAAAGCCAACAGGATACACATCCACGACTTTGAGATCACCGGCGTGAGGATGCCTGAGGTTGACTTCAGGGTCAGGTGCAGCAAGGGGACCTACATCAGGTCGCTTGCCAGCGATTTCGGCAAAAGGCTCGGCAGCGGAGCCTACCTGAAAACGCTCCGCAGGACGGCCATTGGCGATCATGACGTAACATCGGCGCTAAGCCCGGAAGCACTGGAACACCTGATCCTTCACGGCGGCCAATTAACGGAAGAGGCCTGAAGCCTTAAGGCAGCCCTCCCGGCGCCGTTTCAGGCAGGTGGAGGCCACACGAACCGGAACGGATCCCTGCCGGTTTTGCCTGAGATATCAATTTTTGACGCACCTCCATCAAAAAGCGCATAGAATAAAGGCGGCTGCCTTCCTCACCTTCTTCATAATAATTCAAAAAACTATTGACAAGGCCTTCCCGATGTATTATCTTTGCACTCCTTTCCGCAACGCTGTACATACTGTTTTTAGACATACTGTCAAATGAAGCTTTCTCAATTCAAGTTTATTCTGCCCCCGGAGCTGATCGCCGAGCGGCCTCCGTTTAATCGCGATGAGTCGCGCTTAATGGTGCTGCACACCAAAACCGGCGCCATTGAGCACAAGATGTTCAAGGACCTTTTAGGTTATTTTGATGACGGGGATGTGATGATTGTGAACAACACAAAGGTGTTTCCGGCCCGCCTTTACGGCACCAAGGAGAAGACGGGGGCGCGCATCGAGGTGTTTTTGCTGCGCGAGCTGAATCGTGAAACGCGTTTGTGGGATGTGCTCGTTGACCCGGCGCGCAAAATACGCATCGGCAACAAGCTGTATTTTGGCGAGGACGACAACCTGGTGGCTGAAGTCATTGACAACACCACCTCCCGTGGCCGCACCCTGAGGTTTTTGTTTGACGGCACTTATGATGAATTCAAAAAAACCATAGAGCTGCTGGGCGAGACGCCCCTGCCCAAGATCATAAAACGCCCGGTGGAACGCGAAGACAAAGAGCGCTACCAGACCATCTTTGCCAAAAGGGAAGGCGCAGTGGCTGCACCCACTGCCGGCATGCACTTCAGCCGCGAGCTGATCAAGCGGCTGGAGCTCAAAGGCGTTGATTTTACCGAGATCACCCTGCATGCAGGCCTGGGCAACTTCCGGAGCGTGGATGTGGAAGACCTCAGCAAGCATAAGATGGACAGTGAGGAGTTCATCATAGAAGAAAGGACGGCAGAGGTCGTCAATAAAGCCAAAGAGAAGGAGAAGCGGGTTTGTGCCGTGGGCACCACCACGATGCGCGCCATCGAATCATCCGTTTCCATCACCGGCTTCCTGAAGCCCTACGAAGGCTGGACCAACAAATTCATCTACCCGCCCTACGACTTCAGCGTGGCCAACGCCATGGTGTCGAACTTCCATCTGCCGCAGTCAACCCTGATGATGATGGTTTCGGCATTTGCCGGCTTTGACCTTTTGATGAAGGCCTATAAGGAGGCGATTAAGGAAAAATACAAGTTCTTCACCTACGGCGACGCCATGCTGATACTGCGCTAAACGCCGTCTTTCGCTGTTTTCATTCAGCCACGTCTTCGATGACGCCTGTTGCGTGCAGTGCAGCGCCCGGTTCAACCACAACGTTCCCATGCAATTACGCTACGCGCAGCCCAAATACCCGACCGGGGTGACGAACACACCTGCCCTTGCGCTAGGCCACTCCCTTTCTTGTATCAGGAAAGCACCCGGTCTGTGTTCCATAATATAATACAGCATACCCTGAAGCGCCGAATAAAGAAAACAGGTGTTTTGCCACAAGCTTTGCATATCTTTGTACGGGGCACCTGTTGTTTTAGGGAAGCCGGTTTGGGGTGTCCCGGCTATACATATATTTATATATAGTAGGATTGGATCAAACCACACAAACACCTTTGAGATGCAAAAGTATGTGTTGATTGCTGCCGGGGGCAAGGGCAGGCGCATGGCGTCGTCGTTGCCCAAACAGTTCATGATGCTGGCGGGACGGCCGGTGCTCATGCACGTCTTTGATGCTTTTATGAAGTATGATCCCAACATCAGGGTGGTGCTGGCCTTGCCGGAGGCCATGCATTCGCAGTGGGCAGATCTGTGCGGGCAGTTCCATTTGTTTGCGCAGCACGAGGTGGTTGCCGGGGGGCCCACTCGTTTTCATTCGGTTAAGAATGCCTTGAAGCAGGTTCCTGAAGGCGTGCTGGTGGCCGTACACGACGGTGCCCGGCCGCTGGTGCCGCTTGAGCTTATTGCCAGGGTCTTTACCATTGCCGAAAGGTTCGGCAACGCCATTCCGGTGGCAGAGGTCAGCGATTCCGTGAGGGTGGTTGATCATGCGATGAGTTCGCCGGTGGACCGCGGCCGGGTCAGGCTGGTTCAGACGCCGCAGTGCTTCAGGTCGTCGCTGCTGAAGAAAGCATACCACCAGAGCTACCGCGAATCCTTCACTGACGATGCAAGTGTGCTGGAGTCGCAAGGCGAACGGTTGTACCTCGTGGACGGCCGGCCCGAAAACATAAAGATCACCACACCCCTGGATGCAAAGATCGCGGAAGCCTTAATCGGCTAACGGTATCCTGCCTTCTGCTTGCTGGCTTTTTTCCTCCCTCCTCCTAATCTGGCGCTGCATGTTTTCCTCGTTTTTACAAAAACGACTACTCAAAAACGAATATACGTCCGCTATTAAAAAACTAAAATTATTTACAATGTGCTGTTTTATAATTAATTACATTTTTTGGCACACGGGTTGTTCTTATCAGGGCGAAGCAAAACAAAACAAACGAACTTCGAAAACTAAAACATTTTAAATTAATAACCCTTAAAAACAAAAAAACAATGAAAACTTTCAAAATTTTATTCGCAGCTCTTATCATCGCAGGTTTCGCAACAACAGTACACGCACAACAAGACACTGAAGTAACAGCTTCTGCTGTAGTTCTGCAAGAGCTAACAGTCCTAGTGCCACAAAATGTTGATTTTGGAAATGTGTCGCAGAATGTAACTGCAACCCTTAATCCATCTGATGGTGTCACTACCAATGCTGGAACAGGTGCAGAATTTGGGCAGCTGACAATAGCCGGTGCTGCAAATACAGAAATCTTTATTTCTCACCCTGCTACTGTTAATCTGGAGCATGAAGGATCAGGCGCAGACTTGGTATATACTCCTGAAATGAACTTTAATACTGCTTTAGGATCTGGTGGCAATCCAATCACAGCAGCCGGTAGTGAGCATACATTAGATGGTGATGGTAATGGATGGGTTTACATTGGTGGCTCCCTTGTAGTTCCTGAAACTGCAGATACAGGCGAATACACAGGCGCATTCGACGTGACTATCGTATACAACTAAAATCTAAAAACCACAATACAAAAAGAGCCCGAATTCCCGGGCTCTTTTTGTATGTAACATGCCTGACATGTAACCCTGGTCGCAAAAAAACGTAAAAACATTATGATGAAGCTTAAAATTGTATCATCAATAGTGAAATAAAAAAATTAAGTTATAGCAAAAAACCCTATATTTGCTGCATCAAAATGCGCTAACGAATAGTAAATCATAATCTACAGACCAAAATAGCATAATTATGAGGCATTTTATATTTGTATTCACTTTGACCCTGAGCGGTCTGTTGCTTGCGGGTTCTGGAATGGCCCAGGTTGCGATTGCACCGTCAACCGTGTTTATCAGCGACCAGACAAACATCGGGGCGGTGTATATTTCCAATCGTTCGGATGAACCGCAGGAAGTAAGCATCAGCTTTGCTTTCGGATACCCCACTTCTGACGAGGACGGGAACCTGATCATGACCTATGAAGACGCTGAAGCCTATGAGAGATATGCGTTGAATGACTGGATCCGTGCTTTTCCGCGGAGCTTTGTGCTGGCACCCAGGCAACAGCAGACAGTACGCTTCCAGGTCAGGCCACAGCCGCAGGCAGAAGATGGCGTGTACTGGACCAGGGTCAATATCGTAGCCAGTCCGCAAACGCCGGAAATTGACCTGGCTACCGAAGCTGAAGGAGTTACAACGCGAATCGCCTTCCGTTTTGAACAGATCATCGCCGCTTTCTATAAAAAGGGCAACACGACCACCGGCTTAAATATCAGCCAGGTGGAGGTCCGCTACGATGATAATAATCGCCTTATACTGCTGCCTCACCTGCAGCGTACAGGCAATTCCCCATTTATTGGCAGCATGACGGCCAGAATGTACGATATGGGTGGCAACCTGGTAAAAGAACGCCGGACCACAACCACGGCTTATTTTGAGGAAATCCGACGGATAGAGATAGATACCGAAACCATTGAACCCGGCAATTACCGGGTGGAACTTACCTTCGAAACACAAAGAGGCGATATTTCGCCCACAGACCTGGTACAGGCACCAAAAGTCACTGAAGTGATAGAGGTAAGAATACCCTGACCAACAGAGAGCATAGCGCGCTGAATGCCAGGCCGTTAACTGTTTGTTTGTTTTGCTTTTCGTGAGCTGTAAAAATATACATGTTTTTACAATGCATTGTTTCTTTATTGTTTATCTTTATGAGGTTTTAGCGGGCCTCTGATAAAACAGGAACACAACTTAAAGCAAATACAGACATTGATAACCCCGCGCACAACATACCCGTTTTTTATCGGCCTGGTCATGATGGCAGGCAGCTTTCTGTTTTCGGGTGGTAAGCTCACGAATGCTGCACCTGCAGACATGTCGTACGGCCTGTATTCCCCGGATACCGATGAAGTGCTGCTGACCTTCCGCTACAGAGGCGTCGGGCATGTTTACATTACCGGGCTCTACGACTATGGGGTGGACATGCTGTATCTTCCGGTTACAGAGCTATTCAACCGCATGGAGATCTTTTTTGAGCCTAGCCCGGGCGACTTTACCCTATCCGGGAACTTTATCTCCGCAAACAGACCCTACAGGATATTTTTCAACCAGCGGCGCGTTGTTTTTGAAGGCACCACTTATGAGTTTGATGTGGACGACTTTCGCATTGGCGATATGGACTTTTTTATGTCACCCAGGGTGTTTGAGGAAGTCTTCGGTTTGTTCTTTACCATCAACATCAACCTGCTAACCTTAACGCTTGAGACAGATCATACTTTGCCGGTTGAAGAACGGGCAGAGCGTGAACGCCGGCGGCAGCTCATTGAAGCACGCGAGGTGACGCGGCAGTTTTACCCCCTCGAAGAGGACAGAAACCGCAGGGTGCTGGGCATCGGTTTTGCCGACTATAACATTACCGGCAGCTTCAGCCAGGAAAACCCAAACATGAATTACAACGTCACGGGGGGTATTGAGCTGATGGGCGGTGACCTCCAGGGAAGCATTATCGGGTCTTGGTCGGAAGAGGACCATCGCCTCCGGGCCACCGGGCTCAGATGGCGATACGTGGTACGCAACAACCCCTGGTTCAGCAATTTTTCTGCCGGCCAGCTGTCCACCACAGGCCTCCAGCCCCGTAACATCAGGGGTGCCTCCATATCAAACAGTCCCGTTGAACCGCGCAGACTCTATGAAACCTATATCCTTGACGGCTATACCGACCCCGACTCCGAAGTGGAGCTGTACCTGAACAACCGGCTTATAGATTTTGCCCGCGCGGATGCCGCCGGCTACTATCGTTTTGAGTTCCCCCTCACTTACGGCACATCCCGCATCACCATCAACATATACACCCCCACGGGAGAAGCACGCAGCATTGACCGGCAACTACAGATCCCCTTCACCTTTCTGCCTCCGGGGGAGGCGTCCTACAACATACAGGGGGGGCTTTCCGAGACCTTTCTTGGCGACACCGAGGAGGAAAAGTATATTGTTCACGGTGACGTTTCCTACGGTGTTACCAGCTGGCTTACCGCCAAGGTCGGCAGCGAGTACATACAGGACCTGCACGACGACAGGCCCTTCTTCTACGGAGGACTCTCCGCCCGGGTGCTGTCGCAATACCTGGTGAATGTTGATGTGGCTCCAAATGCTTATTACCGCGGTATTACCAGCGTGATGTTTCCCTCGGGACGCAGCATGAACCTGCAGTACACCTGGTATGACGGGGAATCCATATTTAACACCCGGCGTGCTGATCAGGACATCAGCGCAAGTTTTTTCATTCCCTTTACCTTGCTGAACACACCTATGGGCATACGTGTAGGCGGTGATCACGCCATATTCGACGGCAGCAGCATTACGCGTTACCGGACGGACATGACCGTACGGCTCGGGCGAATGAACCTTCGCATGAACTACCGTGACGTACTGTTTTACAGCGATGATGAGTTCTCGCTGGGCCAGGGACAGGTTAACAGCACAGTTACCTACACCTTCATGCGTTCGCCGGGACTGCCTGTTTTTGTGAGGGGTATGTTCCTCAGGGGAAACGTCAGCTACAGCCTTGCCGACAATGCCTTTCAGGAGGTTGGACTTCAGGTGTCGCGGAGCATTCGGCAGTGGGGGCGCATCAACCTTGACGCCGGTTACGACCTGCTGAGAAACCAGCACACTGTTCGTCTGGGTTTCATCATGGACCTTGCCCCTGTCCGGTCTACCACCAATGTTGATGTGCGTGGCGACAGGACCAATGTGCGCCAGAACCTTCGCGGTTCTCTCGGGTTCGACCGCAGGCCCGACAGGATCATTGCCACCAACCGTAACCAGGTCGGAAGAGCCGGCGCTTCGGTGATCCTCTTTGTGGACAACAACAACTCGGGCACCTTTGACCCGGGCGACGAGATCATTCCCAGCCGTGCGGTACGACTTGACCGCTCAGCACAGATGTTCGTGGGCCGCGACGGCATTTTGCGCATCGCCCAGCTGCAAAGCTATCACCAGTACAACCTTGACGTTATGCGCCAGGCCTTGCCAAACCCCATGCTGGCCCCCGGACGCAACCAGTTCAGCTTTGTCGCCGACCCCAATCAATTCAAACGCATAGAAATCCCCTTCTACCGAACAGGCGTCATTGACGGCACCGTTTACACCCTTCGCGACGGCGAATTGCGCGGTCAAGGCGGCTTACGCCTGATGATCAGCGGCACTGACAATGATTTCAGAGAAACCGTGCGTAACTTCTCTGACGGCAGCTATTATGCCATGGACATGCCTCCCGGTAACTATATCGTTGAGGTTGACCCGGTTCAGCTGGACTTCCTTGATGTAAGGATGCGCGGAGGTCCCCTGGCGTTTCAAATCAGGGCTCTCTCGGAAGGCGATTTCATCGAAGGACTGGACATCATCCTCGAACCCAGGGTTGAAGAACCTCCGGTTATTTCACTCACCGACAGGCCCAGCCCCAGGGTGATGGCAGGCTTGCGCGAATCATTGAAAGAGAAAGCAAGTGAACATATCAGGTACTACGTGTCGTCGCAGAATGCCTTTTTTGAAGGCGATTTTGAGCTTGCCCGGGAATATATAGAAGCAGCGATTGACCTGTTTGAAACAGACTATGCGCTGGCGCTTAAAGGAACGGTGCTGTATATGCTGGGTCAAAAAGACGCCGCCATGGCACTCTGGCAGGAAGCCAACCGGAGAAACCCCGGAATCGGCATTCCTGACGTTGAGGTCCTGGACGAATTGTTATCATACCAATAAAACTTAAAACAGCTATCTTAGCCCATTCAGTCAGCAAAAACAACATATCATGCGCTACACTTACGACATAGTAACCGGCATCATCAAACCCTGGTGTATTGGGTTATGCCTGCTGTTTGTCCCGGCAATGCTGGCGGCACAGGAAGCAGATCCTGCAGGGGAGGCCCCGGATGAACCGCAGGCACAAACGGAAATTGTCATCAACGAAGAGTATGAAGACAGGCTGAGCCGGTTATTCAGCAAT
The DNA here is from genome assembly GCA_031323845.1 of Bacteroidales bacterium. GTDB lineage: Bacteria > Bacteroidota > Bacteroidia > Bacteroidales > UBA7960 > PUPG01. Next base: position 9,648 of record JAVIYP010000065.1, read on the forward strand.
TATTTTGATCCGGCCACCTATTTCATCAACGTCCGCACCCTGGTTACCCAGGAAAGGATAGCCGTTGCGCCACCGGCTGCTGCTGAGGTTGCACCGGCACGTGCAGTGAGGCTGCCCGGACTGCCTGTTACCCTGAGAGATGCAGAGAGCGAACGGCAAATACAGCAGAGTTTTCAAAGTTTTGTAACCGGTTTGCGCGGACCGGAGCAACGCGACGTGATCATGTTAACCGAGATCATCATTTTTGCTGACAACATGTATGGTGCCGCCGATGTGGCCTTTATGGAAAACCTGTCCATGTCGGCCATTCCGTTTTATCCTGATCGCGGTGACCAGATCACGGTAATCCAGCAAGCTTTCCCCCAGCGCATCATAACCACAGAGCCGTTGCGCATTGAGTTGTCGGAGCCGCTGGCGCCTCCCCCGCAGATCCAGGTGCTGGTGCCGGAACAGATCGCCCACAGGGTTTCAGCCGTACCGGTGCATGTCTGGATTGGCATCGGCCTGATATTGTTGCTGGCAGCTGTCGTAATCATTGTATGGCTCTACACACGCAGAGCTCCCGCTGCCGTTGCGGCTGCAGGTGCTGCTTCCAGCTCCAACAGGTTTAACATTACCCAGGAGGGAGGCAGCGGAGGCGAGAGGGGCTTTGTTATGCCGGACAGGCTGCTTGAGCCTGAGCCACGTCCAGAGCCTGACCACAGAACCTACCTGATGAGCCTGTTCATGGACAGGCCTATAGAGGTCGCCAGCCTCCTTGAAAGGTGGATCAAGCTCGACGAACAAAAAGGCTCTCTGAAGGCGGCACAACTGATAAACAATGTGGATGCCCGCTTCATGCTCCTGATAGAGAAATACATGTCGAAAGACGCCTACGAGAGCCTGCTGGAAGCATCGGAGGATCCTGCTTCCAGGGAAAAATATGAAACCCTCGAAGACTTCAGGGAAATCACCAAGGAGGTGCGGCAGTCGCTTCGTGACGGCACAGCCACCGGTCTTAAGGAATACGAATTCATACAGTTTATTGAGAACGACCAGCTGCTGCAGATCGCCCAGGAGATCTCCGACAACGACCTGGCGCTGATGATCAGGAACCTTCCGCCCAAACGCAGTGCCTGGTTGCTGGAAATGATAGGAACAGAGCGGACCCGCATCATTCTGTCGCTCATCACACGCATGGAAACCATCAACTACGAAACGCTTCGCGATTCTGCCGGAAAACTGTTTGAGAAGTACTTCTCCATGCAATCGGCGCATACGTATACCAACAAGGACATTGAGAGGATCATCAGCACCATTGAGGAAACGCCCATCAGCAAGCAGGAGCAGTACCTTGCCATGCTGGCAGAAACCGAGCCTTCCTTGTTCAACATCGTTAACAAGCGCATCATTACCTGGGATCGCCTGACCATGGTGGATGAGGCCATTCTTAAAGAAGCGTTTGACGACATTGACAGCCGGACTATGGCACTGGCGCTGAAAGACACACCCGCCTACCTTGAAGATGAGCTGCTGACGCTGCGTCCACAGCGCGAACAGCTTATGATCAGCGAGATGATGCAGGAGGCCGAACCCTCGTCAAAAGAAACTGAAAATGCACGGAGGCTGATTCTTGATGCGGTAAAGGAAGCCAGGGAGCTTCTGGAGAAAGCAGCGCAATAAACCACACAGCTTATGAGCTTTACCAGAATATATATTGTTGTTTTTGCCTTATTGCTGGCAGTATGGTTTTCTTCATGCGGCAGCCAGAGAGATCTTCCTTCCGAGCCTCCACGGCCGGAACCGGCGGAGGTCGCCGAAGAACAGCCGCAGGTGGAAACACCGCCTGATGAAACGGATCCGCTGATGGAGGAAATGACTGAAGAAGAAATAAGGTCGTCAATTGAGGGAGAATACCGGGAGCTTACCAACAGGGCACTGGAGCATCTGGTGCTGGCACAGATTGCCCTGGAAGACGGCATGCCCAACATGGCCCTATACGAAATAAACCGTTCGCTGGCATTGCTGGAAACCGCCGATGCTTTGGCCTGGAAAGGTTCCATACTGTTCCTGCTTGGGCAGGTAACTGAGGCGCAAACCTTCTGGCAAAGAGCGTATATGATGAACCCGGATGCCGTCCATAAAAACCTGCCCGGCATACAGGAAGCGTTCCGGCAATAAGGCCGGCTATCTGTTAAACCGATACAAACCAGAAGTGATGAAAATAACTGTTACCACAATAGTAAGCATGGTCCTGGCCCTTTTGGTATTCCTCTTTGGGGTCCTGTATGTTACCAACGTGATCAGGCTGGGTCAGCTGCCTGAACTGATTGAAGTGTTTAACCTGCCCAGTTTCTCCATTATTGTGGGAGGTGTTTTTGCCCATGTGCTTATCTCTTTCCCACCGGAGCAGCTGTTTTCATCTCTTTCAAGGATGTCGCTCTTTTTTGCACACAGCAAAAACGACACAGCACGGATGGAAGAGATAATACCCGGTATCATTCAATGGCAGAGAGAACTGCGAAAAAACAAGCTGGCCGCTGCAGCCGGTTTAAGCGAAGATGTTGATGACCACTTTGCCTCTTTTCTGTTTACACTGATGGCCACCAACTACAGCACTGAAGACATCAAAGAACTGGGCGAGGCGCGCATCACTTCCAACTTCAAAAAAAACAGCAGCGAAAGCAACATTTACACAGCGCTGGGTAATGCATCGCCGGCGTTCGGCATGCTTGGAACGCTGCTGGGCCTGATCGTCATGCTCCAGGACTTCCAGGATTCAGGAACTTTAGGCATGGGGCTGGGCGTAGCCCTTATGACTACGCTTTATGGCCTCAGCCTGGCGCAGTTTCTCTGGTTTCCCATGGAGAAAAAAATCATTAATGCCGCCAGGCAAGCCGCACGAAGGGAACAGCTGATGCTTGACGGCATCCTTCTCATTATGCAAGACAAACCCTCCATGTATATTAAGGATTACTTATCGGCTTCCATACAATAGTTCATGTCCATGACTGACAACAGGCAAGACATAATCAGCAACAAGGATTTGACCTCCCGCATTGAGGCCGAAAACAGCCACAAGGAAAACAGCGTCTGGTACCTTACCTACCTGGACACGATTACCTTGTTGCTGGCCTTTATTGTCATTATGGCAGGCATTGCCGGGGTTAATATTTTCCTGTTTGATGATGCTCAAATGGGCCTGAGGTCGGATTTGGACAGAACCGTGATAATACAGACACCAATTTTTGAGCTGGAGGAAGACCTGAATTCCATGCTTTCGGAAAAGCTTCAGGACGGTTCGCTCATTATAGAAACCGACGAGAGGGAGCTGCGCATGCATTTCAGGGGCAGTTCGTTTTATCGCGTTGGTGAGGCCGAGCTGCTGCCTTCCGGTCAGGCCATTATTGACCGCATCCTCAGCGCCATAAAGGAGCTTGAGTTCTACCGCTTCAATGTTGACATTGAGGGTCATGCCGACTCCACCCCCATACAAACCATGAGGTTTCCAAGCAACTGGGAGCTGTCTGTTGCCCGGGCTTCAAACATCGTGCGGTATTTTATCGCCCGGGGGTTTGAACCTGAAAGGCTGAAAGCCTCAGGCTATGGCGACATCTTTCCGGTAGCTCCCAACAAGGATGAATTTGGCAACCCAATACCAGAAAACCAGGACATGAACCGCCGTGTGGTGATTCGCCTGTTCTATTAGCCCCCCGTTTAGCATCTGTTCAACACATAAGATAACCCAGGCTTAAACCGGGCGGCTATGAGTTTTGCGTCATCTGGATCTTGCTGCGGATAAAATCAATGGCCACCATATTTTCACCACCCTGGGGCACAATGATGTCGGCGTAGCGCTTGGTGGGCTCAATGAACTGCAGGTGCATCGGTTTTACAAAACGCTCGTAGTGGTCAAGCACTTCCACAAAAGAACGTCCGCGTTCTTCAATGTCGCGCCGTATGATGCGCATCAGCCGGTCGTCGCCGTCGGCATCAACAAAGATCTTAATGTCCATGCGGTCGCGCATGCGCGGATTGGAAAGAATCAGGATGCCTTCCACAATAATAACCTCTCTCGGAACGGTGGGAATGGTCTCCTTCGCACGGGCACACGTAAGATAGGAATAAATGGGCATGGGGATGGTGGTGCCTTCCCGGAGCATGTCGAGGTGTTTGACGAGCAGGTTGAATTCAATGGCGCTGGGATGGTCAAAGTTGATTTTGGCCCGCTCCTCTGCCGAAAGATGACCATTGTCCTTGTAATAAGAGTCCTGCGATATTACGGTAACGCACTCTGAAGGAAGCTGTTCCAGAATTTTTCGCACCACGGTTGATTTACCGGAACCGGAGCCCCCGGCAATACCTATGATAAGCATACGCTGTTTTTTCGGTAAAAATAAACATTCTTTCCAATTAGCAAACAGCAATGCGCCATAAAACACCGCAGAATTCATTTCTCATCAGGATAAAGCCTTATCTTTGCGCAAAAAAAGATGCCCTGGGAACATATCGTACTGGTAATCTTTATAGGCATTGTAACTGGTTTTATCAACACCCTTTCGGGAAGCGGTTCACTGATAAGCCTGCCCATCCTGATGTTTATCGGACTGCCGCCGCATGTAGCCAACGGCACTAACCGCGTCGGGATTCTGTTTCAAAACCTGGTTGGCACCGGTAATTACTACCGGCAAAACGTGCTCGACATTCCCATGGGCGTTAAGGTAGCCATACCGGCCATCCTGGGCAGTATAGCAGGTGCTTTTATTGTCCTCGAGATGAGCGAGAGAGCCGTCGAAATTGCCATTGCCATCGTTTTGCTGCTTATGCTGATCCCCTTGTGGTTCAAACCGAAACAGTGGCTTGAGGGAAAAGACCTTTCAGGGAAAAAACACAACATAGCACTGCGCTGGCTTATTTTTTTCTTTGTAGGAATGTATGGCGGTTTTATCCAGGCGGGAGTTGGTATTTTCCTGCTGGCGGCCCTGGTGCTCAACGCCGGATACGACCTGGTAAAAGCCAATGCACTGAAGGTGTTTATCAACCTTTTTTTCACCCCTTTCGCCCTGGCCGTGTTCATCTGGCAGGGACAGGTCGACTGGCTTGTGGGCTTAACGCTGGCCGCCGGCAATGCCTTAGGGGCTTATTTCGCCAGCCAATGGTCGGTAGCATGGGGGCCGGCCTTCGTAAGGTATGTGCTGGTAGTGGTGATCATCGGATCAGGCGTAAAACTATTGTTTTTCTGATGCGATTTTTGATGCGGCCACGACAGACACAGGCAAAAAAAGCAGTTTGTATGCTGCATGATTAAACCCCGGGCAACAACTTGTATTCAGGTAAAAGATGAAAGAGGAACAACAGGTAAAACCTATACGCGCGGGGCATGGCAAACGCTGGTATGCCATCTACACCCGGTCGCGTTACGAGAAGCGCGTACACGCATTGCTCAGCGAAGCCGGTGTTGAAGCATACCTGCCCCTTGTCAGAAGCTGGCGCATTTGGAGCGACCGTAAAAAGCAGGTTGACCTGCCCCTGCTTCCTTCATACCTGTTCGTGCGCACCGACGTGGCAGACTATCATGGCTATTACCACATTCTGAACACACCCGGCGTTGTTCGCTTTATTACGTTTGAAGGCAAGGCCGTCGCCATACCCGACTGGCAGATAGAGGCGCTGCAACGCCTTAACAGCCAGGGCATCGATATGGAATGCATGGACATCAGCCCTGATCCGGGCACCCCGGTTAAAGTGGTGCAGGGGCCCATGAAAGGTTTTACGGGAGAAGTGATCAGCGTGGGTAACAACAAAAAGGTCATCCTCCGGCTCGACACACTGGACAAGTGCATAACGCTCAATATACCGATGGCTATGATCAGCACCTCGGTGTAATGCCGGATTCAGCAGTCTGCCGGCACAGGTTTCGAATCCTGCTGCTTTTTGTGCGAAAATGCAGGCAATCATCAAAAACAGACAATCTGTTTGTTTCCGGCAATTACTATCTTTGTCTTTTGAAGCAAATAAAACGTTGGCTGTTGGCAAGTGTTTTTGCTAAAAGCCAAAAGCAGCTAAATGAAAAGTGAAAAGTGAAAAGTGAAAAACGAAAAACAGCTATTGGCTGTTAGCTCTTGGCTGTTGGCAGTTTTCTTGCTAAAAGCCAAAAGCCAAAAGCAGATAATGAGATAAATCAACGATTTAACGAATAAACGAATAAACGAATAAACGAATAAACGAATAAACGATTAAACGATTAAACGTGGAGTTGCTACATTTGTCCGGACACTAAGTTAAGCCAAAATATTTAACTTAGTGATTATGAAAAA
>JAVIYP010000066.1:0-15830 GCA_031323845.1 Bacteroidales bacterium
TTTTTGTTACTTTTTGATTATCTGTGTTTTGTGTTTATGTCTAAGATACTGATTGGATGTCAGAATTCAGAATTCAGATGTCAGATTTCCGACTTCTGACTTCCGACTTCCTATAATCATGCTCCTGTGTGTTGAAAAATCTGTTCCCGAATGGTCGGGATTTTCAACATGGGCGTTTCATATGTTTTTTTTCTGCCTCCGGGGTGATATTCCGATTGATATAAAATCATTTTTATTTGCGTACTTTTGTATCTTCTTTATTGAAAACACGAATACAAACGACCATGGCAACGGAGATCATTCGCATTGAGGCTATTCATAAAAATTATAAGGTTGGACTGGAGGTTGTGCGTGCACTGCGCGGCGTAAAGCTCACCATCAATAAAAACGAGTATGTAGCTTTGATGGGCCCTTCGGGTTCGGGAAAGTCAACGCTTATGAACATCCTGGGATGCCTTGACACCCCTACCAGCGGCCGGTATTTTCTGAATGCCAAGGATGTAAGTCAGCTGCGCGACAATGAGCTGGCTGAGATCCGGAATAAAGAGATCGGGTTTGTATTTCAAACCTTTAACCTGTTGCCGAGAAGCACAGCGCTTGACAACGTGGCACTGCCCCTGATTTACGGCGGAAAAACAAAGAACGTACGCCGCCAGCGGGCACTGGAAGTACTTGACCAGGTAGGTCTTGCAGACAGGACACACCATAAGCCGAATGAGCTTTCGGGCGGGCAACGGCAGCGAGTTGCCATGGCAAGAGCACTGGTAAACAAGCCCTCCATCATACTTGCCGATGAGCCTACCGGAAACCTCGACACCAAAACCTCCATCGAGATCATGGGTTTGCTGCAGGACATTCACAATGCCGGGAATACCATCATACTTGTCACGCACGAGGAAGACATTGCAAAACATGCGCACCGCATCATCAGGCTGCGCGATGGTGAAGTGGAGGTGGATGAGCCGAACCATGAGATCGTGACGCTGGAACAAACCCGCATGGTCGGAAAGGACGACTGAAGGAACTTATGACTGAATGGAAAATATACACCAAAGGTGGTGACAAGGGACAGACCTCCTTGCTGGGAGGTCGCCGGGTGCCTAAACATCATTTAAAGATTGAGGCTTACGGTACGGCAGATGAGCTGAATGCCTTTATCGGGTTGCTGCGCGATCAGGAGATTGACCCGCATTACAGGGATATCCTGCTTGAGATTCAGGACAGGGTTTTCACTGCGGAATCCATACTGGCCTGCGACGAGGGTTGCACACCGGAGCATTTGCCCACCATGCTCGAAGAAGATGTGCTCATGCTGGAGCGTGAGATTGACGCCATGAATGAGTCTTTGCCGGAGCTTACCCATTTTATTTTACCTGGTGGGCATCCTGCTGTTTCCTATGCGCATGTATGCCGATGTGTTTGTCGCCGTGCCGAGCGCATCATCACCCAGCTGGCCGAACAGGAAAAGGTTGATGAGCTCATCATACAGTATTTCAATCGTTTGTCCGACTATTTCTTTGTACTTGCCCGCAAGGTGGGTTACGACCTGGGTATTGCTGACATTGAGTGGCATGCGAAACGGCGATAGACCGGCCGGTGCTAACATCTTTTGTCAGCATGCGTGCGTTTTATTTCTGAATTGTTTTTTATGATGAAGGATCTTTTGTTTAATAAAACATAAAGTATTATTTTTGCCGATCGAAATCGGGGTGTGGCGCAGTTGGCTAGCGCACTTGCATGGGGTGCAAGGGGTCGGAAGTTCGAGTCTTCTCACCCCGACTTGATAATCAAAGAGTTACAGAAATCAAAATCTGTAACTCTTTTTTATTTGCATACAATTGCATTGTTTATTTCCCTATATAATATAATGTTATCCCAGTTAAGACTTGAATTAGCTTGGATTTTTAATGAATACAAAAATACCTTTTCCGTATTGCCAATACGAAAATATTCTGTCTTAACCCCCTAATTGACTGCACAAATGTCCTTATATTGATCCATCGAAACTCAAGTTCACCGTTATGCTTTCCAAAAAAGCGCAATACGCCATTTATGCCCTTGTAAACCTGGCACGCAAGTATGAGCAGGGCCCGGTACTCATAAAAAACATTGCTCAGGAGGAAAAAATTCCCCGGAAGTTTCTTGAGACCATACTTATTGAACTGAAAAACCTGGGACTCGTAAACAGCAAAAAGGGAAAAGGAGGCGGCAATTATCTTATCAGCCATCCCAGAGATATCAATATGGTGCTCATTACCAGGAATTTTAACGGAGCACTCGGACTCATTCCCTGTGCCAGCATAATTTCTTACGAAAGCTGCACACACTGCAAGGACGGAGATACCTGTGCCATAAAAAAGGTTTTTCGCTGATGGTGATCAGCGTGGCTTCGCTGGTGATTATTCTCATGGCAGTGCTGTTGAGCATTTTTATCTAAGGCCTGCCCTACCTCAGCTGGGAAATGGTAAGCCAAACCCCAAAAGGAGGCTATTATTTCGGAAGGGAGGGCGGTGTTCTCAATGCCATAGTGGGCTCTCTGTATCTCTCATCGGGAGCAGTATTGTTGTCACTGGCTTTCAGCCTGCCATTATCCCTTGCCATGAACATCCATCTGCGCGCCCGGAAGAACATGGTCAACAGGATTCGCTCTGTGCTCGATATCCTCTGGGGAATACCTTCCATTGTTTACGGTGCCTTCGGGTTCACGCTCATGATATATCTCGGCATCAAGGCCAGCCTGCTGGCCGGAATCATAACAGTTGGCATCTTTATAATGCCTATCATGGTAAAGGGTATGGATGAAGTAATGAAAAATGTTCCGGTAAGCCTGCTCGAGTCGGCATTTTCACTGGGCAGCACCCGAATGGAAGTAGCTGATGAAGCACCGTTAAGCCGGTGCGGCATGCTGTTCATGCCGTTGCCATTCAGAAACAGATGCCATGCCTGGGTTGGCTCCCGGACATCAGTGCTTTATGTAATTCGCTAATTACGCACCTTTATCGTGCAGCCAACAGCCCGGGTGACTGCCGGGTCAGGGCGCTCACCGGCCAGCAGGGCTTCAATGGCATTGGCCAGGTATCTTTCCTCAACCTGCGAGGCATCGCGATAGTTATCGTCAATGGCACCGATATAGGCCACAACAAAGTCTTCACCCAACTTCTCGAGCAGGAATACGTGGGGTGTCCTGGTAGCTCCGTAAATCGGGTAGATCTCCTGGTTGGCATCAATGACGTAGTCAAAGGGAAAGTTTTTCTCCCGGGCACGTTCAATCATTTTTGTGAAAGAATCGCGGGGTTCGGCTATGGTATCGTTTGGGTTTATGGCAAGCACCGGAAATCCCCTGGGAGCAAACTCATGATGCAGTTCAATCATCCTGTCTTCATAAGCAACCACATAGGGACAGTGATTGCATGAAAAGATCAGCACGATGCCTTTCGCATCTTCATAATCAGACATTGAAACATACCTTCCGTCAACATTCAATAAGCGGAAGTCGGTGGCAACATCGCCAACACTGTAACCTTGTCCTGCGACCGTTACGGTAATAAACAGCATGCTGAGTAGAAAGAACAGTTTTTTCATCGTTTTACGTTTTAGTTTATAATACTGCAAGTTAAAAAATTATTTGATAAGAGGCACGATGATTTGCTCCAGTTCATCGTAACTGAATTCCTTTTCATAAAAAGCCCGGAACGTATCCGAGTAGATCACCGTTGCCGGGATCGCTCCGCTCCATTCGGCACTGACTCTTGGTATCCAGCGGCTCGAGCGGGGATCATCCAGGAGAATGACCTCGCTTTTGATCTGCATGCGCTCCAGAAAGGGTATGACGCGGCTTTCAATATGGGCCGGGTTGTCAAGGCTCACCAGGAGGACTTTGACATTATTGTCGCTGTACTGCTCATGAATCCGGTCAAAGTAAGGGAGTTCCCTGACACAGGGGGCACACCAGGTGGCCCAGAAATTGATCACGTAAATGTTGTCGTCGTCTCTGTTCAGCCAGGGATAGAAGGTTTCGAAGTCAACGACGGCAAAAGGAGGCTGGCCACCGTTGTCAACAACAGCCGAAGAAGCATGAACGCTATTCTCCGAAAGGAAAAAAGCGACCGTAAAGATCACAAGGATGAAAAACAAGGAGCGCGGTATCGTTTTCATAGCTAATGGAGCTGGTTTGCCCGGTATTTTGCTTAGGCTTAACACCTGGTTATTCAGATAAGTAACAAAGAATTGCGTAAATTGTTTATTAGCTGTTCACGGCATTCTTCAGAACGAAATTGAGTTTTTTGAATGCATCCGTTAATTTTGAAAAACCAGGGAGGCCGGAAAATTTCTCCCGGAAAATTCTGAAAACTGATACAAAAGTGTAATTAATATGATATCTTTGGAACTAAATGTGGCATCCAACATCAGCAGCATGCGGTTTAAATCCTTTACATTAAGCCTGTTTTTCCTGTTATTATGCATCCTGTTGCAGGCCGGTGACCGTGCCGACAGTTTGCGTAAGGCAATGGTTGAAGGCAGAACAGAGATCGCGCGCATGCATGCCATGACCTTGCTGGCATCCGAGCTGATGCCTGCTGATCTGGATTCTGCCCGGATTTTGCTCGAAAATAGCAGCAAACTGGCTGAGGCTCATGAGCACCTGGTAGAGCAGGCAGCCTGGCTGAACATTTCCGGCAATTACAACTGGTATGCCCGCAACCTGGATTCGGCCATTATTAATTACACCAGGGTTTATTACACCAGGGAACCTGAAATCAATAACCGAAGGTCGGCTTCGGCCATCAACCTGGCATCCTTGTATTCACAGAGGGGTGTAGCCGACAGCGTCATTTATTTTTACCAGACTGCCCGTGAACTGTTTACTGAAGTCGGCGATGAAAGAGGACTGGCACACGCAAGTTATCATATAGGAGTGTTTTACTACAGAAGAGACAATTACGAGCTGGGCCTGCGCAATATGCTTGAATCTCTGGCATACCGTGAAGAAGTTAAAGATACGTTTGGCCTCATTCACACACACAATGTGCTGGGAAATATTTACAGTGCCATGTCAGATATCCCTCAGTCTCTTCATCATTATAATAAGGCTTCCTACTTAAGCCAATATGATCCGGCGCACCCCGCCATTGCCTCTATATACAACAACCTGGTAAGCTTCAGTGTCAATAAGTTAAATGACTTTGACATGGCCATGCACTATGCTGACCGTGCGTTGGACGTTGCCCTGAAAAGTAACAACAGGCCGGTGTTATTCAGTGTATATTACAACATCAGCATCATGTACATCAAAAGAGGCATGTATGACGATGCAAAACAATGGATAAGCATGGCCGAGGAATATGAGGATGACGCTTCCCTGGATATGATGGCAGGGTCAAAAAACTACCAGGGAAGGATGTATGTCGGACTTAACGAACTGGACAAGGCCCGGAAGTTATACCTGGAAGCCCTTGATTTTGCCAACACAATTAGTTCTAAGAAATGGGCTATGGTGGCCAAACATGGGTTGTTTACCGTTGACAGCCTTAACGGCCATTATCTCGGGGCCATCGGCCATTTACAGGAGGCACATCGCCTTTTTGATACCATTTTTCAAAAAGAGCGAACGGATCGCCTGGCAGAACTGCAAATCATTTACGAAACCGATAAGAAAGAAGCTGAGAATCAAATGCTTCGCGAGGCGAACGAGCTTAAAGAGCAGATCATACAAAACCAACGGAGGCTGGTGCTTTTAAGCATCTCAGCCTCACTCCTGTTTATTCTCCTGGTGATAAGCCTGTGGATAGCCAACAGAAACATTGCACGGAAAAAGCATGAGCTCGAATTGCTTCACAAAAAAATTCTTGAAAAGCAGCTTGAGATCGAACGAAAAAACGAACTGCTTGACATGCAAAACAAGGAGTTGGTTGAGCTGAACAATACCCGCAACAAGTTTTTCAACATCGTTTCTCACGATCTTAAAGGGCCTTTTAATGCTTTACTGGGCTTTTTAAACATACTGATAGAGGACACAGGCAAGTTGAAGGAAGAAGAAAAAAAAGCCTTATTATCAAAGCTTTACCAGACCAGTAAGAACACATACTCATTATTGACTAATTTGCTTGAATGGTCGAGCATACAGCGGAAAAAAATTATCAACCAGCCCGAAGAAACGGTCATCAGGTCATTGGCGAACGATTGTATCAAGGTGTTGCAGTTGTCGGCCAGAAAAAAGGAGCAGCATATCGTCAATGAGATTCCGGATGATGTACACCTTTTTGCTGACCCGAAACTGTTACGGTCTATACTGATCAACACCATCAACAATGCTATAAAGTTCACTCCTCACGGCGGCACGATTTTCGTGGGCATTCGCGACATCGGAGTTTCTGGCGGCTTTGAGCTATATATTAAGGACACCGGTATTGGCATTGCTCCTGAGGCCATCCCGCAGCTGTTTGAGCTTGGCAACAGTCTTCAGCGGCCGGGTACGGATATGGAGCAAGGCACCGGTCTGGGACTGATAACCGTCAAAGAACTTGTCAGCATCATGGGCGGAAGCATTTCAGTCGAAAGTGAGCCGGACAAAGGAAGCACCTTTTACATTTTCATACCGAAACAACCCCGGGACAACTGACCTAATGCTGGCTTCCTGATACCTTATTTTGCATAAGCCACCGCACGGGTTTCCCTGATCACCGTAATTTTAATCTGACCGGGATAGGTCATCTCGGTCTGGATCTTTTTGCTGAGGTCATGGGATATCTGTTCGGCTTCGGCATCGGAGATTTTTTCGCTTCCCACAATCACACGCAATTCCCTGCCGGCCTGTATGGCATAGGTTTTAACCACGCCCGGATACGAAAGCGCGAGTTCTTCAAGGTCATTGAGTCGTTTAATGTAGGATTCGACCACTTCGCGTCTGGCTCCCGGCCTGGCTCCTGAAATGGCATCGCATACCTGGATGATCGGGGAAATGAGGCTTGTCATCTCCACCTCATCATGGTGGGAACCGATGGCGTTGCATATTTCGGGTTTTTCCTTGTATTTTTCAGCCAGCTTCATGCCCAAAACAGCGTGTGGCAGCTCAGGTTCATTGTCAGGCACTTTGCCAATATCATGCAGCAGGGCGGCTCTTTTGGCAACTTTTGGATTAAGTCCGAGCTCAGCGGCCATCGTTGCTGCCAGGTTTGCCACTTCCTTTGAGTGCTGCAGCAGGTTCTGGCCATAAGATGACCGGTATTTCATCCGGCCTACCAAACGGATAAGTTCAGGGTGCATTCCGTGAATACCCAGGTCGATAGTGGTACGTTTTCCGATATCTATGATTTCCTGCTCGATTTGTTTCTGTGTTTTGGCTACCACTTCCTCGATACGAGCGGGGTGAATGCGTCCGTCAGTGACCAGTTTGTGCAGCGAAAGGCGTGCAATTTCACGCCGGACGGGGTCAAAGCCGCTCAGGATGATGGCTTCGGGAGTGTCGTCAACGATGATCTCTACTCCGGTAGCTGCCTCCAGGGCTCTGATGTTTCGCCCTTCACGCCCAATGATGCGGCCTTTTATTTCATCGCTTTCAATGGGAAACACAGAAACAGAATTCTCAATGGCCACCTCGGTAGCTGTGCGCTGCAGAGCATGAACAACGAGTTTCTTTGCTTCATTGTTTGCCGTCATCCGCGCTTCCTCCATCACCTCCCTGATGTATGTCTGAGCATCACTCTGAGCCTCAACCCTGAGCGCTTCAACGAGCTGCTGTTTGGCTTCCTGGGCCGACATCCCGCTGATAGATTCCAGTTGCTCCAACTGCACCTGTACGTTTTTGTCCAACTCAGCCTGCTTCTTGTTGAGTATGTCAAGCTGGTTATTCAGATTGTCGCGAATGACATTTACTTCATTCTGTTTTCTCTGCAGTTCTTCTAATTTGTGTGACAGACTGCTTTCTCTTTGTTTGATTTTATTTTCAGCGGCAGCTATCTTCTGGTTTTTCTCAGAAACAAGTTTTTCGTGCTCTGACTTGAGCTGCAAAAAATGTTCTTTTGCCTGAAGGATTTTTTCCTTTTTCAGCACTTCGGCTTCCGAGATGGCTTCTTTCAGGATTCGCTGGCTTTTCCGGACAATGTTTTTACGCATTATCGTTGCTGTTACCAGTATTCCCAGGCCCAGAGATATAACCGCTACGATCACAATGGCAACAAGTTGCATGCTTATCATATCGGTATTGTTTTTAAGTACATAAAAAAACCCGCATCGAATTCAATGAGGCTTAATGAAACCCCTGGTGTACAAGTTTAGGGGGTTGGCGTTCCTCGAACGTCCACCGCCTCCAAAAGGAGGATACTGCCGTAAACGGCAGTATTGAGGCCTGTTCTTAAAACTCCAAACGTTACCCTAATTATTGATAATGTTGAGTTTCAAAAACGTACAATTGAATTCATGCGGGTTATAACGAAATATTTTCAAAGAGCGTTGATTTATTGATGCAGGCTTTCATCAAGCAGGCGATCTACCTTCTGCAACTGATCTTTCAGTAATTGATGATCCTTAATGGTATTAATTAAACGCAGAGACTCCACAGCAAATTGTAAGTTAACCATGGCCAGCAGATCCTGCTTATCACGAAAAGCATAACTGCTTGCATATTTCTGCATTTTCTCGTCAACCAGCGCCGCCGCTTTTCTGAAAATCTCTTCCTCACCTTCGCTGTTGACAGTCAACCTGTAGGGTCGTTCTGCAATGATTACTGATATCAGTTGATCTCGCATAAATTATTTTGCCTGGCTGTTTATAAGCCCGTAACATTTTTCGATTTCCCGCAAAAGTTCATTTACTTTTTGCCTGGCCTGTAGAGAATCTTTGCCTTTGACTGCTTTGGCCGCCTGTAAATGAGTGATGTAATCCCTTAGCTCACCCATTTCAAGTTTTTGAGTTTCAATCTGATCCATCAAGCTTAGTTTCTGTTCCTCAAGGTTTGAAATTCTGTCTCTCAACCCATTGTTTAAAACCAGCAGCTTTTTGATCTTATTCTCAATGCCTTCCAACAACAATGACAATTCATCCATTAAACTACTTTCATTGGCCTATACAAATATACAATTATTTCATCCAAATTTCACAATATTTTTCCCATTGAAAAAAATCAAAAATCATTACTCTGAAATATAATTATTTTATATCTTAGTAATTTTATTATTAATTATAATTATTATGTTTTCTATTTGTTTTTTATGATAATGAATAATGCAGCGCATTGATCTCTGAGATCCATGTTATAAAGGATCAGTGACATACGATGTCCGTGAAAAAGGGACAGGTATTCCTGGAGCGCAGATAGCTCGCATCACAGTTCAAGGCAGGCAGAAATTTGTCATGAATTCGAAAATCTGACATCTGACATCTGACTTCTGACTTCTGACTTCAGACTTCAGACTTCTGACTTCTGACTTCCGAACAGATTTCTCACTAAGTTCGAAATAAACTGCTGACTTCTGACAACTGACATCTGTCTTCGCGCAAGCACAAACATCAACACGTATTAAAAACCATCAACGATTAAAAAATCAAAGAGCATTTCAATGAAAGAGGAGTTCCTGGTTTATTTATGGAAACATCGTTTGATCCGTGGCAAACCCCTGAAGACCGTTCGTGGAGACCTCCTGGAGGTCTTATCACCGGGCCGGGAAAACATGAATTCAGGTCCGGATTTCCTGGCGGCCATGGTACGGATCGGCAATACCTTGTGGGCGGGAAATGTGGAGCTGCACATAAGGTCATCTCAGTGGTATACTCACGGGCATCACCACGACAGCGCCTATGCAAACATCATCTTGCATGTGGCTATGGTGGTGGATAAAGAGATCTTTGACCAGCATGGCAATCCGGTGCATCAGCTTGAAACGCGGGGTTATTATGAAACGGCGCTGGAAAGCAAATACCTGTTACTGCTTCAAAGCCGGCGTTGGATAGCCTGCGAAAAAATGATACGTGACATTGACGACTATTTTGTAACTCACTGGCTTTGGAGGCTCTTCATCATCAGACTGGAACGAAAAGCGGAAGAGGTGCTGCATTACCGGCACTATTTTGAACAACACCAGGAAATGACCTTGTTGTTCATGCTGGGGCGCAACCTGGGAGGTAAGGCCAATGCTTCAGCGTTTGGCCTGCTGATTCAAAGAGTTTCGTATAATATATTGCTCAAAAACCATGATAATGCTTTTGCACTTGAGGCTTTGCTGCTTGGTCAGGCAGGCCTGCTCGAACAGAACTTTACTGAAGAGTATCCCCTGAAGTTGCAGAGGGAATATGCCTACCTTAGGCATAAATACGGCTTACCCCCTCCCCTTCGCCGGGAACTCTGGAAATATGCAAGGATGCGTCCGGGCAACTTTCCTGATCTTCGCCTTGCTCAACTCGCCATGATCATTCACCGTAACCAGGCGCTGCTCTTCAGAAAGATGATAAATGCCGTAATGCCGGGCAGTGCAATGCTTTGTCTTTTCCTGAATGTGAGACCCACTTCCTACTGGGACACACATTACAGGCTCAACAAGCCAACCGCTGCCAAACCCAAGCCTTTAGGACAGGACACGCTGAACATCATCATGATCAACACGCTCGCACCCATGCTGTTTCTTTATGCGAAAGAAAAGCAGAAACCTGCTTTACTGGAAGCCTTGTTCAGCATGATGGAAACCCTTCTCCCGGAAAACAACAACATAACCCGCCAGTGGAGCCGTGTGCTGCGCGAACCTGTAAATGCCGCAGAATCACAGGGAATGATAGAGCTGAGGAAACACTATTGCGTTCCAAAAAAGTGTTTAACCTGCATGCTGGGGCATCAGATTATCGGGAAACAGCCGTTCATCAGCCCTTAAGGCCAATATGTGCACTGCGGCTTTCATTAAGGGGCACAGTAATCCGGGCACAAGTGCCGTTATGCCGGTCAAGCAAAAAACGGCCACCCAATTGTTCGTGAACCAGTATTTCAACCAAGCCAAGTCCGCCTGAATCTTTTTCATCCTGCATTGTAACGGATAAATCCACATTTCCGTTATCCCTGATGATCACAATACATTGGTTCTTTTCGTCGTGCCTGTATTCAACCACAATCTCCGGTTTCGCGGTGTCCTGATCAATTAAGGCATGACGGTAACAGTTGTGCAACAACTCATTGACGGCAACGGCCATGGGTATCGCATAGTCAATCCATAACAACCGGTCTTCTGCATTTAGCGTAAGCGCAGGTTTTATTGAAGATGAATTGTTTTTGGCATAATACCTGGTCAGGACTGTCAAAAACCGGGTAAAATTAACCATGCCGTAATTGTCGTGTGTCAAGATCTGTTGATGTATCAGCAGTATAGAATGTATACGCAGGTACAGAGCCCGTTGACGGTTTTTTTCGTGCGGGAGCAAACGGTCTGAACCATTGTCTCCCAGAAGAGAAAGTATAATGTTGATGTTGGTTTTGACCCTGTTATGGATCTCACTCATCATCACCTCAATTTCTGCAAGCTCCGATTTTATTTTTTGCTCAATCGCTTTTCTTTCTTTAATCCTCGATTGCTCCTCCTCAATTCTATTTGTTAATTCAAGCGTTCGCCTGTTTACTTCGCCTTCCAAATTTGTCCTGAGTTTCCTTAATATGGATTCCTTATTTTTTCTATTGATGATTTCTTCCCGAAGGGTAAGCGATTCACTGTTGTCGGCAGCTAAAAGAGCATATCCATAAGCATCATTGAATGCATCTGTAAGCTGGGTACACGACAGCAATACCGGCAGCCTGTTGATGTGTTTGTCAGTGATAAATGTTTCGATCTGAACAGACTGTTCTCCTTGTTCAGCGGCAGTGAAAACTGCATGAAGTTTCTCCTTTTCTTCAAACAGCTGTTCTAGCCTTACCTTGTCAGTTTCGCTAAGTGCAAGACCCAGCAGTTCTAAGGTGTAGCGATTAGCAAAAAACACCCGTTTCCTTTCGTCGCAAAGAAGCATCACCTGCTGCAGATCCTGGATCACTTTTGAAGCTGCATTGGCATGATCGGCGGGCATGAACCGGTATCTCACAAAGGTATAGGCCACTCCAAGCAACCATGGCAGCAGGGAAATATGCGGAAGCTTCAGTGTTACTGAAAGCTCCGAGCCCGGCAGGAAAAATTCAAAAATGATAATTATAAGGTTGGCAAGTATCAGGAACAGAAAAACTACAACAACTTTTTTTCTTGTCGTTATCCACGGTACTTTTTTTCTCCAGTGATAAAATTGCAGCAAGATTACGACCCCGGCGGCCAGAATAAACAAGACGAAGCAAATATCTGCAATAACTAACAATAAACCAGCATCAAAAGCAACAAAAGGGAATTGTTTTTTAAGAAAAAGATAGATCAGCGTGGCTAAAAAAGATCCTCCGAAAAGCAGTCCGCCATACAGAAACAGGGCATGTGTTTTTTGGTAGATGGAGCGGCTTTGCGGAACTCCCAGCAAGCGGGTGTGAAAACGAAACAGCATCATCGGAAGCATACTCCATGAGAGGTAGGTAAACAATGTTTTATGAGTAAGCTTATAATCTCCGGAATAAATCACAGTAAATAATACTGCCATTGCTGCCAGGTAAACGGTGATGAAAAAAAACTGCCTGTTCATTGGCGATAAACTGTTCTTCCATAGCATATACAGGCCGGTTTGCAAGTAAACGGTAAAGGCAAAGGCAGATATGACCAGGAACAGCACCATTAATCCTCTCCTTTCGTTTTGTTTTCCGCAGAAAACCTGATGGTTACTTTGGTACCATGGTGCACTGCATAATGAATATCCCCTTTCAAATAGTGCTGAACCAGCAGCTCTACGAGGTACAGACCTATGTTTTTACCGGCAGAACGTTGGTTCATGTCTTGAAGGCCAACACCATTGTCCCCGACTATGATCGTAAGGAAGCCCTCATTCCTGTAAAGATCAAGATGGACAACAGGCACAAAACCCTCAGGCTGCTTTGTCAGGAAGTGAACGGGGAAAGCATGCTTTATGGTGTTTTTTAAAAGCTCATAAACAATGATGCTGCTCGGAATTGCCTTATCAATGCTAAGCAATTCTTCAGCAAGAGCAACCCTTACCTGGATGTTCTCTTTGTTACTATGGTCGGCTCTCAGTTTATCCGTTGCCTTTGCGATGAACTGACCGATATTAATTTTGCCCATATAGGGCGAATTGTATAAATAATCATGTATGAAGGCTATTTCTCTGACCCTGCCGGCAATGCTGCCATAAAACTTCCGTGCTTGTGAATGTAAATCGAGTTGCTCCTGCTCCATATTAATCAGAGATATGATGATCTGAAAATTATTTTTAACCCGGTGATGGATCTCTCTGACGATTTCCTCTTTCAGACGCAATTCTTTCAGCATTTTGCTTTCGGCTTGCTTTTGTTTTTTGTGTTCAAGCATTACCCTTTCACCCACCATCATCAACTCAGCTCTTCGGAGTTCGATTCGTTTTTCAAGTCCGTTATAGATTTTTTCAAGTTTGTTTTCTATCAGCAGTCGTTCGTTACGTTCTTTAAGCAGTTTCAATGTGGAGCGGTAATCACTTGCTATCATAATGAATCCTGTCATATTGCTGAAAGCGTCTTCAGTTTTCACTACATGCAGCAAAACGGAGATCTCTTCTCCAGAACCTGACATTAAGGTACACCTTTCGGGTGCCGTTCTGGTGTGCTTTTCTGTCTTTTGAAGCAGTTCTTTGAAAGATCTTTCTGATTTTACAAATGTTTCCGGATCAATGGCCGTCAGTTCAGTCATAGAATAGCCAAGGGTGTTCAAACAAAACTGATTTGCCCAGTAAATGCTTCCGTTATAATCAACTAAAAACACGAACTCATTAACTTTTTTAAGGAAAATATCCGCAATTATTTCACGGAAGAACAATTTCGGATAAAAAACAACGAAGGTAAAAAACAAGCCAGCCATTAAAGGCAGCGCTGCAATATGCTGCATGGATGGTAATGCACTGCTTCCAATGGCAGGCAACATAAGATGGCTCAACAGGCTTACCATAAATAACAGCAAGAAGGAAACAAGTAACACCTTAAATGCAAGTTGTTCTTTTTTGTATTTGGAATTACGGATTTTCAGCAACCACCGCAATGCAATCCCTCCACCCAGTCCGGCACAGATCAGGTTATAGGTAAATGCCAGGACAATCCAAACTGAGCGTTTGCCTGTCGTAAAATACCATAATCCGGAATCCTGGTAAAAATATTTAAGGGTATGAGGCTCTGCCAGATACCTGATCAGCAAGGCTACTCCAAGAGCTGGTAATACAACATAGAGGAAATACCTTAGCCAACGGTAGCGGGCTTTACTCACATGGTAAAAAAACAAAGTTATCAGCCATGGAAAGGCAATCCAGGCAGGCACGGCAATCCGGTCGAACAAATACACTGCCGATACATCATCCTTGAGCTGGATGACGAAATACATAAGGGATAACCAGGCCAGTGAAGCCAGCGTTAATGCCAGCAGCCTGTTTGTGGTGCTTGGCTTCAGATTCAGCACAATGTAAACAACCGCCTGGGTGTACAGCAGGAAAACAACAAGCGTAAAAAAAGCATACAATGTCATCCTCTCACTGTTTAAAGTGAACAGCCGTCATCGTACCTGCTGATCCTTACTAATCCTGGTCAGCAAGGAATCGTTCAGCCTCAATGGCTGCCATGCATCCGGTACCGGCAGCCGTAACAGCCTGGCGGTAAACATGATCCTGCACATCTCCGGCAGCAAACACTCCGGGCACGTTGGTTTGTGTCGAATCAGGTTTAGTGATCAGGTAACCTTGTTCATCCATATCCAGTTGACCTTTGAAAATAGCAGAGTTTGGTGTATGTCCGATAGCCACAAAAAATCCTTCCACGTCAAGCCGCTTTTGTTCGCCGGTGCTCACATGTTTAAGGATCACGCCATTAACCGTTTTATCTCCTACTATTTCCAAGGGAATATGATTCCAGATGATCTCAATGTTTTCAGCCTTCATCACCCTGTGCTGCATGGCTTTGGAAGCCCTGAGCTCGTCGCGCCGGTGAACCAGGTACACTTTCTTGCAGAGTTTTGATAAATAGGAAGCTTCTTCACATGCTGTGTCGCCACCACCAACAACGGCTACTGTCTGACCACGGTAAAAGAACCCGTCACAGGTGGCACAGGCAGATACTCCGAAGCCGTTAAAACGTTGTTCCGACTCAAGACCCAACCAGCGTGCTGAAGCACCAGTGGCAATGATCAGGGTTTCCGCCAGCAATTCCTGCTTATCGTCAATAACAACCTTAAATGGCCTTTTGGAAAGATCAACATTAGTAGCCAGTCCAAAACGGACATCCGTGCCAAAACGTTCAGCCTGTTTCTGGAAATCGATCATCATGTCGGGTCCTTTGACTCCATCGGGATATCCCGGATAATTCTCAACATCAGTGGTGATGGTTAATTGTCCTCCCGGTTGCAGCCCCTGGTACAATACGGGATGAAGGTCAGCCCTGGCAGCATATATCGCAGCAGTATATCCGGCAGGACCGCTGCCGAGTATCAGGCATCTTACTTTTTCTGTTTGTTCGCTCATTTTTTTTAACTATTAAGTTCAGAAGTTCTGATTTTTGACGGCAAAGTTAATGTTAATCCTTAAAATACCGGCAGGAAACCACAGGAAGATTACGCATGGATAGCAACTATTCAAACACCGGACATCCAAAACCACCGGGTTAACAAAAAATCACCCCTCTGAGAAAACCGACCGCAGGAAGAAATCTGTAAGGAAGTCTGAAGTCAGAGGTCAGAAAACTATTGTTGAATCGTTTAATCGTTGAATCG
>JAVIYP010000067.1:0-15280 GCA_031323845.1 Bacteroidales bacterium
GTAATGCCCATGGGCACCTCAACCAGGCCGCCGTTATTGATCTTTCCGGTGAGTGCAAACACTTTTGTCCCCTTGCTTTTTTCTGTGCCGTAACTGGCGTACTTTTCCGGACCGTTATAAATGATCCAGGGGATGTTGATGAAGGTTTCCACATTGTTGATGTTGGTAGGATGCTTCCAGAGCCCGGCCTCGGCAGGGAAGGGAGGACGGCGGCGGGGCATACCCCTTGCACCCTCTATGGATGCGATCAGCGCGGTTTCTTCACCGCATACAAACGCCCCGGCTCCCTCTTTGATAACAATGTCGAAGTTGAAGCCGGTAATGCCGAAAATGTTTTTCCCAAGATAGCCTTTTTGACGGGCCTGCTCCAGGGCAATGCTGAGCCGCTTGATGGCCAGTGGGTACTCGGCACGACAATAGATATATCCTTCACTGGCTCCTATGGCATAACCGCAGATGATCATACCTTCAAGCACTCCGTGGGGGTCGCCCTCCAGGATGGAACGGTCCATGAAAGCTCCGGGGTCGCCTTCGTCGGCGTTACAGATCACATACTTTTGGTCAGACGGGTTGTTGCGTGCAAATTTCCACTTCAGTCCGGTGGAAAAACCACCGCCTCCGCGCCCGCGCAAGCCCGAATCAAGCACGTCCTGGATCACTTTCTCAGGACTGATATTGCCGTTTGCAATCTTACGGATGGCCTTATAGCCGTCGCGCTGCTCATATTCTTCAATGGATTCAGGATCAATATGTCCGCAGTTGCGCAAACTGATTTTCACCTGCCCGTCAAAAAAATGCTGGTCTTTCGAAGGAAACTTATCCGATTGTACGATGTATTCCCGTATAGGAGTAAACTTCTTTAAATGTTTGTCTATGATCTCGTCAACGCGCGATGTGTCCACCTCGCCATAAAGATAGGTGCCGGTTTCATCAATGATTTCAACCAACGGCTCTCTGAAACACATGCCGATGCAACTTGTCTTACGCAAGTCGAAGTCAAGATTGTCGGTTGTTTTTATACGCTGGAACTCCTTGTAGGTTTTATTGGCACCGGCTGCGATGCCGCAACTTCCCAAACCCACAATTACCTTCGTTTTTTCCATATTGACTGAATTATGTTTGTGTTGCATATACTGCGTCGTGTATTGTTAATTCTGCTCGCTTCTCCGCAGTTCCCGGATGATTTTTACGGCTTGCCTGGGAGTCAGCTTCCCATAGGTTTCTTCGCCGATCATCATAACGGGTGCCAGCGAGCAGCAACCCAGGCAGGCCACGGTTTCTACGGTAAAAATGCCGTCCTCCGTCGTCTCTCCGTCTTTTATCCGGAGTGTATCCAGGATTTCATCGGTGATGGCCGTCACCTGTTGCACATGGCAGGCAGTTCCGTGACACATCTTTACAATGTGCTTGCCCGCAGGAGCGAGCCGGAACTGTGCATAAAAGGTGGCAACGCCGTAAAGCTCACTGAGCTCAAGGCCGGTGGCCTCATTGATCCGGTTAAAGGCAGCTTTTGGGAGATAGCCGTAAATATCCTGCGTGCCTTGCAATAAGGGTATCAGATTGCCCTTCCTGTTTTTGTATTTTTCAAGCAGGGAATCCATAAGCGACAGGTCAATGTTGCCGGAAGCTTCTCCACAGGTACTGGGTGGTTTAATACGTTGAATACGCATACGATGGAATGTTAAGATAGTTTTCGAAGCGAAAAATACACAAAAAAGTTGAGGGAAAAGAATGACTGGAAAAAATAAATTTTGTCAGAAAAAGTTTGGTTAATTCAAAAAAATAGTTTATGCAAACCGGCACACTACGGCGTTTTTTTGCCGGCTATCGCCATGAGGACATCCATATAGCTGAACTCCTCGCCCAGTACCTGCATGATGTCCCGGGCCTGCCTGCTGTTAACCGCACGGGCGGCGTTTCTGATCTGGGAAAGTTTTTTACGGTCCACAAAGCGGTTGGCCTTCAGCAGTCCGCTTTCAATATGTTCAAGCATATGCTTCAGGACGGTGGACTCTGCCAGATCACGGATTTTTGCGATCTCTTCAATGTTTTTCCCTTCGCAGTAGAGGCGGTAACTGATTTCGGCCGAATGGCCTTTGCGGGGATTAGATGGGTCTTTTGACTTTCTTGCTGATGATTTTTTCTGGGGGTGATCTTCGTGATGGGAGCCGGGAGTTGCTATTCGTTTTTCCCTGAATAGTTGCTCTCTTTCCCTGGTCCAATTCTGGTCAATAAAACTTAAGCGCGGCGGGACCATGTTTTCAATCAGTGATCGGATCAGTACATTTGCTTTGTGCATGGCCTGAAGCTTGCCGAACAATGAGCTTTCAAGAATCAGCAGTCCGGAAATGTGTTTCTTTTCAACTTCACGATCATTCAATGTGCCGCAATGGCCGATAATATGAGTCGAATGTTTTTTAAGGATTGGTTTGAAGTAATCGGCGGCTTTTTTGACACGCTTTTGAATATAGGACAGATCTCTCTTTTTCAGATGGATGTCCAGTTGCCTGAGAAAGCGTCCGGAGACAGTTTTAAGGTGAATGAGTTCTGCCAGGAAACCGGCTGCCCATGGCTTTACAGCTTCTTGTATGAAGCCGTCTTTCTCCCTTCTGTAGTCGTTAAGCAGCCTTTTTACGCCCTCGCAAAGTGCTTCAAGATCGAAAGCACGAAAGATCTCCTGTTTCAGGTAAGCCCAGGATTCTCTTTTCAGGCAGTTCAGCAGATCTTTGTAGGACAGTCTTCCTTCCGTGAAGGCGGTCAGCTGCGGGTCTTGTCCCGGCGGATGCTCCGGCAGGGCTCCGCTCAATACCAGTCCCTCCAGACTCCTGACGCGCGACAGGGCTACATAAATCTGACCCGGGGCGAAGGCTGCCGATACATCAACAACCGCTTTGTCGAAGGTAAGGCCCTGGCTTTTGTGCACCGTAATTGCCCAGGCAAGCTTTACAGGATACTGAGCGAAGGTGCCGGTGCATTCTTCTGTGATCTCATTGTTGTTCGGGTTGATCCTGAACTTTTTGTTTTCCCATAAGTACCGCTCCAGGCTTACTGAGGGTGAGCCGTCGTTAAAGCTTACCCGGATGGATGCTTCATCCAGGCTTTCGACATAACCGATTTTGCCGTTGTAATAGCGCTGTGCGCCGCTGTGGTCATTTTTAACGAACATGACCTGTGCTCCTTCTTTTAGCCTCAGGCTACACCCGAGCGGGTAGCTGTTTTCGGCGAAGCGGCCTTTCACGAAGGCCTCATAAACGTATTGCGGTTTCCTGATCCTGTCGATAGCCCTGTTGTTGATGTTGTCGGCCTTGCTGTTATGTGTGGTAAGAAAGATGGAGCCTTCTTTCGCCTCCGGATCAAAACCCGGTTTAATACGCTTTTTCAGGAGTGTTAGGTCGTCTGGCTCCAGGCGGTTGTCGCGAAGTCTGTTAAGCAGTTTTATGAAACGGGGGTCCTGCTGGCGATAGATGTGTTCGAGGTGAATGTGCAGCGGTGGATGTTTCTTCAGGACTTTGGCGTTAAAGAAGAATAAGCTGGGGTAATGCGTTTTGAGCAGACGTTCTTCATCATTGCCGACCACCGGGGGTAGTTGCAGGAGGTCACCGGCAAAGAGGATCTGCAATCCGCCAAAAGGCATGGTTTTTTTCCTCCTGACGTGCCTGAGTACGGCGTCAATGGCATCGAGGAGGTCGGCGCGCAGCATGCTTACTTCATCAATGATGAGCAATTCCAGCTCGCAGAGCAACTTTCGTTTTGTGTCATAGAACCTGATTCCCCTGGTGAGGCTTTGCGGTGTTTTTATTGAAGTCAGCGGGTGCTTGTTTACCGGGATGATGTTTGAAGGGATAAAGGAGGCAAAGGGGAGCTGGAACAGTGAATGCAGCGTTATTCCTCCGGCGTTGATGGCTGCAATGCCAGTGGGAGCTGCAATGATGGCTTTTTTGTGGGTGCTCTGAATAAGCTCCCTGAGCAGGGTTGTTTTTCCTGTCCCGGCTTTGCCGGTCAGAAATATATGCCGGGAAGTGGCATTGATGAAGCGCGTAACAAGCTCCCTGTTTTTGTCTGCATCCATATCCTTACAAAATAATCGCCCTGTGCTTCTGAAAAGCTTGATATATAATGTAAAAATAAATAAAATATCTTCATATAAATAAAAAATACGTATAAAAATATTAACAGCCGTATTTAAACGGTTGGTTTTGGTGAATAAAGAAAAAGAGGGTGTCTCATAATTTGAGACACCCTCTTTTTGAAGGGATGAAACCGGTACTGTCGCTTAAATGACGCCCTGGTCAATCATGGCATCGGCAACTTTGATGAAGCCTGCGACATTGGCACCTTTTACATAGTTGATATAACCGTCCTCTTCCTGTCCGTGCTTTTTGCACGCCTCATGAATGTTTTTCATGATCTGGTGAAGTTTTTCTTCCACCTCCTCGGCAGGCCAGTTAAGTTTCATGGCATTTTGCGTTTGTTCGAGGCCTGATGTGGCCACACCGCCCGCATTGGCTGCTTTTCCGGGACCATAGAGCATTTTGGCCTCCTGGATGATTTCAACCGCTTCAGGTGTGCAGGGCATGTTGGCGCCTTCCGAAACGGCCATGACGCCGTTTTTCACCAGCATCCTGGCATCATCGGCGTTGAGCTCGTTCTGGATGGCACAGGGCATGGCAATGTCAACTTTGACTTCCCATGGACGTTTGCCTTCAAAGAACTGGGCGTTAGGGAACTCATAGGTGTAAGGTTTTACAATGTCCTGGTTGGATGCGCGCAGCTCCAGGAGGTAGTCAATATTTTCGCCCGAAATACCATCGGGGTCATATACGTAGCCGTCAGGACCACTGATGGTAACCACTTTAGCGCCCAGCTGGGTTGCTTTGGTGATGGCACCCCACGAAACGTTGCCAAAACCGGATACCGACACGGTTTTCCCGGCTATCTTCTCGTTGCGCGTTTTAAGCATTTCCTCGGCAAAGAAAACGGCACCGAAACCTGTGGCTTCCGGACGTATCAGGCTGCCTCCCCAATTGCGCCCCTTGCCGGTGAAGGTGCCTGTATGTTCGCCCACGAGCTTCTTGTACATTCCGAACATGTAACCGATCTCACGGCCACCTACGCCAATATCACCGGCTGGAATGTCCATATCGGGACCAATATACTTATAAAGCTCCGACATGAAGGCCTGGCAAAAACGCATGATCTCTGACGGTGACTTGCCTTTGGGGTCGAAGTCGCTGCCACCCTTGGCTCCTCCCATGGGAAGCGTGGTGAGGCTGTTCTTGAAGATCTGCTCAAAACCCAGAAACTTAAGTCCGCTAAGAGTTACACTGGGGTGAAAACGGATGCCCCCCTTGTAAGGCCCGATGGCATTGTTAAACTGTACACGGTAACCACGGTTCACATGCACTTTGCCTTTGTCATCAACCCACTGGACTTTAAAGGTGATTACCCTGTCAGGTTCGGTGATCCGTTCAATGATGTTGGCCGCCTGATACTTGGGGTTCTCTTCAACCACATCAATAATGGTTTCCAAAACTTCTCGTGCCGCTTGTAAGAACTCTTTTTCGCCTGGATTCTTGCGTTCCAGGTCTGCCATTATTTTTTCTAAATTCATGATACTGGGATTTAAAAAATTTATAATTAAGGTAAGCTGTTAATTAATTAGCAATTAAAGGGCGAATTTAGCCCTTATTTATTAATAAAACAACAGAAAGAGAAAATATTTAAGTGAACCGCAGATTTTGCAGGACACTGCAGTTGTGAACGGATCAAAAAGCGATGACTGAGAGCAAAAAAAGCAGTTTTTTCAGGGCTTCATGACCACACCCAGTTTTTTACTACCGTCAATTTTTATGGTTAGCGGAAGCTCAAAACGAACATGCCTTATAAACTGATCTTCGTAAACGGCAGTTTGCTTGTTCAGGAAGTCAAGGTCATAGTAGCCCTCCTTCAGGTATGGGTTGATGGTGAAGTAGCCCACGTTGAAAGAAGTGAGGTTCTGGAAAAAATGTGTGCCCTGGCTTGGATCAATATGAAAATGCTTCAGGCCGGATTCCACAATGAGTCGCGCTGCCGATATCTGAGCCCATTTCACCGGGATGCCCAGCCAAGGGTCGGTGGAACCCCAGCGGCCCGGGCCGACAAGTATGTAATTGCCGCCGTTTTTAGTGAACTTTCCGTTGAGCTTATTGATGATATCAGCCATTTCCTTGGTATGTGCCGAATCAAAGGTGTCAGGCTTAACGTAAATGATATCGTGCACGTTGTCAATGACGCCGTTGCCCAATGCATTATGGCAAATGATGATGGTGTTATCCGGTTTGCAGATGCTAAGCCTTACCTGGCTCTTTTCCTGGGTCTCAACCACCGGCCGGATCTGCAGAAAATGGAAATGACGCTTCTCGCCTTTAGGCACATCAAGGGTTACGGCAAATTCGATTTCTACCTGGTTGTTCATTTCCTGCTGGCCGACCCTGAGTAATGTCTGCAGTATCTCAGGCAGGGGAAAAGAATTATGCTTCAACACATTGGCAAAGGTGATCAGCTTCGTTCCCTTGTCGTATAAACCATCACGGATGATCTGGTCTTCATAGTCGTAGGTGGAGGCAACATGCTTAAGCGATGATTCGCCCTGCAGCTGCCGTATGCGAATTTTGTTAAGGTTGATGGTTTCATCCACCACGGGTTGAAACTTGTCAGGATCCATGTTCAAACTGTAAAATTCTTTCTGGCTGTCGCGTAATGCGATTTCCATGTTGGAAAGCTGCAGTGATTTTTCCGGGTATTTCGGACAAAACCTGAGGGATACACCACCATCCACAATGATCTTTCCGAGTCCGAAAGCAATGTTAGCCACGCCATCCTCATATCTTTCAGGCTCTATGGGATAAAAATTCACAGAACGTGCCACACCGGAAAGGGTAGGGTAGAACATGTTACCATAGGATTTTCCCGAAACCTCCTGGATGACCACGGCCATTTTTTCCTCGTCGATCACGTTGGAGGTGGCTTCAATATAAGCTTTGCTTTCGTTGAAAAACACAGAAGCATAAACGCTCTTTATGGCGTGCTCCAGTTGCTGGATTCTTATGTTCTTATCATGATGGTTGTTGGATATCATGTAGGTTGAATAAACCCCGGCAAAAGGCTGGTAATGGCTGTCTTCCAGGAGGCTGGATGATCTCACTGCCAGTGGCGCCTTAAAAAAATCGATGATCTCCTTTACATAAGACTTCATCCTGCCTGTGGTCCTGCTGTTTACGAACTCACTGAGGATCTCCTCATCGCTGCCGCTGTTCAGGGCGACATCGTACAGGTCGTTGTCCTCCATAAATTCATCAAAAAGGTCAGTCGTCAGCACCACGGAGCGCGGAACACTGATCGCGACATCATCGCTGTAGTGGGTGATCTTGTATTTGTTGATCAGCGCATCAATGAAGGCCAGACCTCGTGCCTTGCCCCCCAGCTGTCCGTCGCCAAGTCGCGTAAACACGGCATATTCATCGAGATGACTGGCAATGATGCCACGACCTTTGCTGCGCCGGTAATTGGCAATAGTATCGATCAGGTAGCTGCGGATCTCTTCAATGTTGTTGAAGTCGTCACGGCTCTTGGCCGCAAAAATATTGGCTATGGAAAAAAGTGCCCGGGCCTTGAGCCACCGTGAAAAGTGATCGTTGGACACATGGAACTCCAGGATCTTTGGCTCAATCTTGCTGATTTTCACCTGCAGCGAATGCAGGTTGTTAGCCCTGGTGACCTCCATGCCGTTATCCGGATCCTTAAACACAAAGTCTCCGAAACCGTAGTTTTCCTTGATATAGTGCTTCAGCTCTATCAGCAGGGTTTTAGAGTACTTGTTGATGAAACTGACCTCAATGTCCTTGTTGATGGTTGCATCCCATTTCTCTGACGACTGCAGCAGGATTGGGATCTGGCTGTTTTGCTTTCTGATGTATTTGGCCAGCCTGATGCCTGCCTCGTCATCGCGCACACCGTTGCGGGCATAGCTGATGTCGGAAATAACACCCAGGAGGTTTTTTTGGTATTTCTTGTACAATGTAAGGGCTTCGTCATAGGTTTTGGCAAGCAATATCTTCGGTCGGGCACGCATTCGCAGTGTTTTCCGGTGCTCGTTCAGCCCTTCCGTCATCAGTTCGTTGGTCTGGTCAAAAATGACCTTGTAAATGGTAGGCAGGTATGACGAATAATAACGTATCGAATCTTCCACAAGCAAAATACCCTGCACACCCACCTGATCAATATCAAAATCGGCATTCATCCTGTCTTCGAGCAGCTTAATGATGGCCAGCAGCAAGCCCGCATTTCCCAGCCACGAAAAAACATAATCAATGCTGCTCAGATCTTCGTTGCGAAGCTTCATCGAAACTTCCCTGGAAAAGTGTGTAAGCACCACGATCGGGATTCCCGGGTATCGCCTGCGTACCCTTTTTGCCATCTCAAAACAATCTATTTTGCCCACATTCAGCATGGTGATCACCAGGTCAAAATCTTTCTTTTCCAAAAGCCTGAAGGCTGCTTCAGAAGAGCTTGCATGGGTGAACTGGGGCGGATACCGCAGGTTTTTGGATGTGTACTCAAGAAAGATCTTTTCATTGATGCGGCCGTCCTCTTCAAGCATAAACGCATCGTAGTTGCTGCAAATAAGCAACACGTTAATGATGCGTTTCTGCATCAGATACTCATAGGATAGCTCCTTGAATTCATAAGTATCCGTGGAGTATCGTTCGTCGTACTTATATTTTGACTGCAGTTCCATAGTAGTGCTTATTCCTTTATTGATTCGGAAATCTGATCCGGGTAATAAATTAGTGCATTGCGCTTTTTACCGTCCATAACCACTTCCAGAGGCTTTTCAAAACGTACATGTCTCAGGTACCTGGTTTCGTTGACCGGAGTGGCGTCTTTCAGCACATCCCAGTTGATGTAATCAATCAGGTCATTGTGCTTTACCGAGAAATACCCCACGTTCATGGAGATCACGTTGTGGAAAAAATGAGAGCCCAGGGAGGCATCCAGCGGAAACTCCTCCATGCTCATCTCCACAATGATGCGCGCATTCGAAATCTGCGACCAGTTTACCGGTATGCCGATGAAGCGGTCGCGTGTGCCCCACCGTCCGGGCCCGACAAGTATGTATTTTCTGTTCTCATTGACCATTTGTGCATTGAGCTGCTCGATTTCATCCCTGATCTTTTCCGTCTTAAGCTTGTCGAACTTGTCAATGTCAACGTATATGATGTCATGGAGGTCGGTGATGCGGCCGTTGCCCATGCCGTTTTCGCTGAATAACAGCAAGCGCTCGTTGTCAATTTTATCAATAATGATGTCTGTTTCAACAATGTTTTTGATCAGGGGCTTGATCTGCAACAGGTAGAAAGATGCCCTGCCTTCCTTGTCTTTGTTCAGGTCGATTGCAAACTCTGTCTCAATGGGGGTGCCCATGGATTCGGAAATAATGTCAAGGATCACTTCGATGGTTTTGGCCAGCGGGATGTAATCGTATTTCAGGATGTTGGCGAAATTAACCACCCTGGGACCTGCACTGGTGATGCCGGGTATGGTGCGCTCGCTGTTGAAGTCGTAAACCGATGCACAATGTTTTAAAGTGCCGTGTTGCTCAGCTTTGTCTATTTCGAGCTTGATCAGTCCGGCATCTTCTCCCTCCAGGAGGTTAAGCTCCTTTTTCTTCATGTCAACGGCATAGAAATGCACCTGGGAATTTTTAAACAGCTCTTTCGGGGTGTACATTTCCAATTGAGGGTGGATTGGAGAAAAGCGGTAGGTCTTTTCACCCTCAACAACGTACTTTCCAAGTCCGACGGCTATGGAGGCGAACCCCTCATCGGGCTTCATATAGGAATAGGGATAGAAATTATAGGATTGAGCCACGCCGCTGATATGAGGATAATAGGCGCCGTTGTATTCCCTTCCTACAACCTCCTGAAGAATAACCGCCATTTTTTCTTCCTCAATTTTATAATTCACCGCTTTAAAATACGACTTGGCCATTGGAGAGAAGATGGAGGCATACACCAGCTTGATGGCATTCATCAGTTGCTCAAGACGGATGTCAAGGTTGGGGTGGTTGTTGGGCAGCAGGAAGGTGTCAAAAATGCCGGCAAAAGGTTGCATGAGCGAGTCTTCAAAAAGGCTTGAAGACCTTATGGCAAGCGGTCGCTCAATTATGGTAAGATAGGCTTTCAGTCTTTTGCGCAGACTGACGGTAAGGTTACCTTCCAGAAAGAGCTGCTTGATGTTGTCGTAATTTTGCTCGTTGTAAATAGCATCGTAAAGGTCGTTGTTGTGAATGAACCTTTCGAACTCTTCCGTGCCGATGATGGAGGTGCGCGGTGTGCAGATCCTGATATCAGGCACCAGTTCATTAAAGTTGAAGCTGTTGATGATCATGTTGATAAAGGCAAGACCGCGTCCCTTGCCTCCCAGCGAACCCGGTGAAAGGCTAACCACATTGGTGTCATCCATCAGGGCCGATTCCTCGTAATTGATCACCTTGCCTTTTTGTTTGTCGTAAATGCATTGTTCGATGATGTCGATGAGGTATTCCCGAAGGCTGCCGGGAGACTCAAAGTCTTCTACCTTAAGCGGTTTGATGCGTTTTGCCATCTGAATTTCACCCCTGGCCATCAGCCAGTGCGAAAAATGATCCTTCCTGGCATGATAGATCAGCGATTTTTCAGGAATGCTTCTCAGGTGGGTCTGAAACTCTTTCATAGACCGCGCCACGGCAATATCACGACGGCCTGTCTCGTCTTTGTAGATAAAATGCCCAAAGCCCAGGTAGTAGTTGATAAAGCTCTGAAGGTCCTGCTTCAGGCTTTCTGAGTTCTTATTGATAAAGGTTGATTGCAGTTTATAGGCCTCTTCGGCATTTTCCCTGTCGGATGACTGCAAAACACAGGGCAGGTTGGGTACGGTCTCCTTGGCGTATCGTACCAGTTTCAGACCAGCTTCAGCGTCCATTTCCCCGTCTTTTTCAAACTTGACGTCCGAAATCAGGCAAAGCAGGTTGTTCCTGTACTTGTTGAACAGACTCACGGCTTCGCTGTAGTTTGATGCGAGAAGGATTTTTGGTCTTACCCTCATCTTCAGAAGCTTATAGAGTTCATCCGTGTTGACCTCCTCGATCAGATGCTGGGTTTGCTCAATGACGATGGAATAGAGAATGGGCAGGTAACGCGAATAATATTTTGCCGAGTCCTCAACCAGCAGTATTACCTGCACCATGCCAATCCTGATGTCGTTTTCCACATTCAGCCTGTCTTCATTGTATTTCACCATGGCGAGAAACACCTTGGAATCGCCGTTCCAGACAAACACCTTGTCAATGGAAGTGATGGGCTTTTTGCCGTCTTCAAAGAGCGCAATGTCGCTGTTGTTATTCAGCAGCATGAAGATCGGAATATTGTGGTAGATCTGTTTGATGATACGGCTGAGCTGTATGGGTGTTGATTTTTCCACACCCATCATCACAATCACCATGTCGAAATGCTTTTCCTGGAGCTTCTCGAGGGCTTCCTCGGGTGTTGACACCCCGGTGATCCGTGGCGCTGAAGACAGGTTAAGCTGGTAGTATTCGCCGGTGACCTGCTCAAAAAAGCGGCCTTCCTGCTCTATGATGTATGCATCGTAAAGGTTGGCTACCAGCAGGATCTCCCTGACTTTGTATTGCATCAGGTCGTGGTAAATGTCACGGTCGGAATTGTGTTTGTTCAGAAACTTTTGCAGCAAATGCCGGCTCATGGCCGAATGACTGCGCTGTTGCACGATCTCTTCCGGTTCCTTTTCCTTGGGACTCGATTGTTTTAGCAGGTTTTTTCCTATCTGTGTGTTCAGGTAACCTGTTATGAGACTACTCAGGTTGTTGATCAGATGCCGTTCCTCAATAAGGAACGGACCTTCATCCTGCTCAGGATATTCCTGCTGATAGAATATCTCGATACTGCCTTCCTTACCATCAATGGTTTCAAAGGTTTTGCGCTGAACCCAGCGGGTGTTTTTAAGTCCGGCACGGCTCACAAAAACGTGTTCGCCGTATTTGATGCGTGCAATGGTTGCTTCGGGATGCTGCCAGGCAGGCGGCAGTATTTTAACAATATTGCCGAGCATCTCCTCAATGGGTTTTTCCTCTTTTAATATGGATGTGGTTTGATGGATGGCTCCCAGCTCCTTCAGTCGCTCCTGTTTTTCAGTAAGCAGCTTCCTGATCTCTTCCTGACTGATAGCCAGGGGTTGATTAGGGTTTATGATGTTGCTGTTTTCTTGAAACCTTTTCAGATATATGTTTTTTTCCTCTTGCATCAAAATCAGAATTAAGTTTTCAGATAATGAAATTACTATTTTTTTGTTTATCGATACCAGAATCACATCCTTTTAAACTACTTCTTTCACCTTTGTGCTTAACCCGATCCGGCCAGTATGATCTTCTCCGGAAGGTCCTTATATAAAAAAAATTGAATTATACAAGGAAAATGAAAAATAAATTTGTTTTTCAAAAAAAAAGACATGTGCACAAAATTGTTCTAACATTGTTTCCGGAGCGTCGCAAATCAAGGCTGTTCGATTCTTAATTATTCATTCACAAAAAAAACAAAAACATGAATGCACAAGTAAAAAAGTTTATGGATTATGTGGTTGCAAAAAACCCTGCCGAATATGCCTTTCATCAGGCGGTACAGGAAGTGGCTGAAACCATTATCCCTTTCCTGGAGGAAAACCCCAAATACAGGGCGGCCAAGGTGTTCGAGCGTATGATTGAACCGGAGCGCGTGGTTATGTTCAGGATTCCATGGATTGACGACAGGGGAGAGGTACAGGTGAACCGGGGGTATCGCATCGAAATGAACAGTGCCATAGGTCCTTACAAGGGGGGTATGCGTTTTCACCCGACGGTGGATCTTGGTGTGCTGAAATTTCTTGCTTTTGAGCAGGTGTTCAAGAACAGCCTGACTTCGCTGCCGCTGGGTGGTGGCAAGGGTGGTTCAGACTTTGACCCCAAGGGTAAATCAGATGTTGAAGTGATGCGTTTTTGTCAGAGCCTGATGACGGAGCTCTTCAGGCATATCGGTCCCGACACGGATGTGCCTGCCGGCGATATTGGTGTGGGTGGCCGTGAAGTTGGTTTTATGTTCGGTCAGTACAAGCGTATTAAAAATGAATTTACCGGTGTGTTTACCGGCAAAGGTCTGGAGTATGGCGGAAGCCTGATCCGTCCGGAGGCTACAGGCTACGGAACGGTGTATTTTGCCCAGGAGATGCTCGCCACCATCAACGAAGAAATTAAGGGTAAGTCGGTTGCTGTAAGCGGTTCAGGTAATGTGGCACAGTTTGCTACGGAGAAAGTTATTGAACTGGGCGGCAAGGTGGTTACGCTGTCCGATTCGGGCGGATATATTTATGATAAGGACGGCATTGATTCCGAAAAGCTGGCCTGGGTCATGAACCTGAAAAATGTGAAACGCGGTCGCATCCGTGAGTATGCCGATGAGTTTGGCTGTAAGTATGTTGAGGGTGTTTCCCGTCCGTGGATGGAAAAGTGCGACATTGCCCTGCCGTGTGCCACGGAAAACGAACTCAATGAGGAAGAAGCCAGGGAATTGGTCAAAAACGGTTGTATTTGCGTATCGGAAGGGGCCAACATGCCTTCGACACCTGAGGCAGTGGAGGTTTTTCTGGCCAACAAGATCCTCTACGGACCGGGAAAGGCAGCCAACGCCGGTGGTGTTGCCACGTCGGGACTGGAGATGAGCCAGAATTCACTGCGCCTGTCGTGGACACGCGAAGAAGTCGATCAGCGTCTGCATAACATCATGATCAACATTCATAAAACCTGTGTCGAATTTGGCCAGGAAGGCGACTTTATCAACTATGTAAAAGGTGCCAACATAGGCGGTTTCGTGAAAGTGGCTGACGCCATGATCGCCCAGGGTTATGTATAAAGAATCGCCGGGCTTCTATGCTGCCGGCTGTGTTGCATCAGGATAGTGTAACATGCCCGCATTCGATCGCTGTACGGTTATTCGTTCAGGGCTGAGGCAATGATGGCCGAAGCGTTGCCGTCACCGTACAGGCCGGCTGCAAACCGGAGTCTCTCACTGCGGAAATGATCAAAGGCTTGTGTAATCAGGGCTTTGTCATTTCCGCAGATTTTATTGTAACCTGCCTCAACAAGCTCCGTCCATTCGGTCTCATCGCGCAGTGTTATGCAGGGCTTTTCAAAAAAGTAGGCTTCCTTCTGAACCCCACCGCTGTCGGTGATCACCATCTGGCAGTTTTTAAGCAGGAAGAGCATCTCCAGGTAACCGGCAGGCGGTATGAGTTTTATGTTGGAAGAAAGCGCGGGTAAGCTGTCGTTTTTTAAGAGCTTTTGTGTGCGCGGATGCACGGGGAACACCAGGGTAATGCTTTTTGATATACTGTTCAGTGCCTCAATGACAGCGCTTAAGCGCGACAGGTCATCGGTGTTTTCCTGCCGGTGAATGGTGGTCAGCACGTAAGTATCCGGCACTTCAAAACCGGCGGGACTACTTGCTTTTTCAGCGAACATAAGGGCGGCATCGTACATTACATCACCGGTGACCATGAAACGGCTTTCAAAATGGCCAAAACCTTCCTTGTTGAGGTTTTCGGCTGCCGTTGGCGTAGGACAAAACAACTGGCTGCTTATCCTGTCGGTCAGTATGCGGTTGATTTCTTCGGGCATGCGCATGTTGAAGGATCGCAGGCCTGCTTCAACATGAGCCACCGGTATATGAAGCTTGGATGCTGCCAGGGCTCCGGCCAGGGTTGAGTTGGTGTCGCCGTACACCATGACCTTGTCAGGCTTTTCACCGATGAGCACCGA
The DNA here is from genome assembly GCA_031323845.1 of Bacteroidales bacterium. Classification (GTDB taxonomy): domain Bacteria; phylum Bacteroidota; class Bacteroidia; order Bacteroidales; family UBA7960; genus PUPG01. The sequence goes on from JAVIYP010000067.1 coordinate 14,882, forward strand.
CTCAATGCTTTCCATCATGCGTCCTGTCATTGCTCCGTGGGATAAGCTGTGGATGCTGAGCTCGTAATCCGGCCGGGGGATCTGCATCTGCTCAAAAAACACCTTGCTCATGTTGTCGTCAAAGTGCTGCCCGGTATGGATGATCACCTCCCGGATGTTCCCGCCGTCCCTTATGGCCCTGCTCACGGGTGATGCTTTTATGAATTGCGGTCTGGCACCTATGACTGTTACGATCTTTTTCATCGGCGTTTAATTGTTTATTTGTTGAATTGTTGAATCGTTTAGTTGTTTAATCGTTTTTTCGTTGATACGTTTGGGCCGTTTAATTTCGAAAAGATGAGTCATATAAATTTGATATTCAGAATATTATTATCTCTTTCTGTATGAAAGGCACGATGT
>JAVIYP010000068.1:0-15188 GCA_031323845.1 Bacteroidales bacterium
CATCTGCATATCTGCACATTTTCACATCTGCACATCTGTTCAAGGTCTAAGGTATAAACACAAAACACAGATAATCAAACAGTAACGAAAATATAAACGGATGAAAGATTTTGATCAGGAACTCAGAATGAAGGCGGTCATGTTTAAGGCGCTCGCTCATCCTGCGCGGCTGGCAGTGTTGCTGTACCTCGCGAGAATAAAAACCTGCATAACAGGAGACATTGCGGAGGAGCTTCCGCTGAGCCGCACTACGGTAACCCAGCATCTGAAGGAACTCAGGGATGCCGGTCTTATCAAAGGGACCATAGAGGGAGCCGCCCGTAAATACTGCCTTAATGCTGAGCAAATCAAAAAATTACGTGTAGAATTTGATGAACTGATGGAAGTCGTTGACACAGGGATATCGCATTGTTAAGGGCTTCCTGGAAAAAACAGAGAGACTATGAGCAACAACAGTAAGGAAAGGGCGCAACCCAGGATTTTGATCCTTTGCACAGGAAATTCGTGCCGCAGCCAGATGGCCCATGGCTTTATGGAGTCTTTTGACGATCGTATGATCGTGCGCTCGGCCGGGACGGAAGCTTCCGGCAAGCTCAATCCTAAAGCCGTTGAGGCAATGAAGGAGACCGGCATTGACATCAGTCACCATACTTCGGATGCTGTGGAAAAGTACCTTGGAGAGGAATGGGATTATGTGATCACCGTGTGTGGTGGTGCCAATGAGAGCTGTCCAGCCTTTGCGGGCAGGGTGAAACACCGTCTGCATATCGGCTTTGACGATCCGACCTTTGCCACCGGCACCGATGAATTCGTGTGGAGTGAATACATCCGCGTCCGCAATGAAATTGAAGATGCCTTCCGGAATCTTTACGAAAAAGAAATCAAACCCCACTTAAGCATCTAACCTCCAACATCCAGCATCTAACATCCAACCTCCAACCTCTAACATCCAACCTCTTCCAAACATGAACCAAAATTTCAAAAAAGTCGTCATTTCCGACAAACCAAAAAAGACCATTGGATTATTTGAAAAGTATCTTACCGTCTGGGTTGCTTTGGGCATCCTTGCCGGGATAGCCATAGGCCACGTTGCAGGCGACGGGATAGAGGTGATCAGCAGTTTGGAAATTGCCCGGGTTAACATTCCCGTGGCCATACTGATCTGGCTGATGATCTATCCAATGATGCTGCAGGTTGATTTTTCGAGCATCAAAAAAATCGGCAAAAAGCCCAAAGGGGTGATTTGGACACTGATCATCAACTGGGCCATCAAACCCTTTACGATGGCTTTTTTTGCGTGGATATTCTTTTCAAAGCTTTACGGCGCCTGGATTGATCCGGAGCTGGCAGGGGAGTACATAGCCGGTGCCATTATTCTGGGTGCTGCGCCGTGCACGGCCATGGTATTTGTTTGGTCGTACCTTACCGACGGTGATCCCAATTATACCCTGGTGCAGGTTTCGGTAAACGATTTGATTATCCTGGTGTTGTTTATTCCCATCGTGGGCTTGTTGCTTGGGATTACCGATGTGATCATCCCTTACGACACCCTGGTGGCCAGTGTGGTCATTTTTGTAGTGGTGCCGCTGGTGGCAGGGGTTATTACGCAACGAATACTGCTGCGCAGCAAAGGAGTGGAGTGGTTTAAACATACCTTCCTGCCTAAACTGAAACCGATCAGTATTGTAGCCTTGCTCATCACCCTGGTGCTTTTGTTTGCCTTCCAGGGACAAAACATTCTGAATAATCCGCTGATCATCCTGCTGGCTGCAGTTCCGCTGGTGATTCAGACCTATGTTATCTTTTTCCTGGCCTGGTACGGTGGTAAAAAGCTGAAACTTAGTCACGCTGTTTGTGCGCCGGCCTCCATGATAGGCGCCAGCAACTTCTTTGAGCTGGCAGTGGCGGTGGCCATCGCCCTGTTCGGCCTGCAATCGCCTGCAGCCCTCGTTACGGTGGTGGGCGTGCTGGTTGAAGTGCCTGTGATGCTTTCGCTGGTGGCCTTTGCCAACAGGAAAAAGTACTGACGGTTAATGTAACAGGGCTTGCCCAGTGCACCATCATAAAACCTGTTGTTTCGCATAAAGGCTGTGATCAATTTGCATTTTGGCGGAAATATCTTTCAAATCAAAACCAAAGCATTCATAAGCATTAAAATGCTTTCGTTTTCCGGACTGTTTGAATCTCAGTAGTGTATCCCATCGCCACTATAATCATCAGCGGCCATTTCTGCAGCCTTTTTGATCCGGATGTCTTTTGGAAGGTTTTTGTTCACCCGTTCGGAGGTTTTCAGGTAGTATTCCATCTCACGATCATTCAGATCGGGAAGGTGAGAATGGTTTTGACTCCATTTCTTTTTAAACAAGAACTTGCTTAGTGTGCCGAACATAATTCAGGGGTTAGTTACCAGTTTTATAACGTATTTCTTAGGTGAATTGGTGTTTATCGCTTGACTTATCATGCTTTTGTTTGTACATTGCATCACTTCATGGACAAAAGAGTGAAGCCGTAATTCCATTAACCAACAGAGATAATCATGAATGAGAAGGACACGCTGCACAGATTGCTGGACGATTTTCCCGGGCTTGTGCATCCAAGGTATCCATTTCCTGAACCATACATAGGCTCCGGAGAGATCAAGGCCATCATTCTTGGTGCAGACCCAACACGAATGGTTAATGGCAACCCCCAACCGTTCAACATGGTTTTTGAACTTGATAATGAGAGGTCACCCTATTGGCGAGGCATTGGAAAGAACCTTGGCCTGCTCGATGGTATCACCATGGATAATGTTTATGTCCAGAATCTTTGTCGCAACTACTTTATGAAGGAGACATCAAAAAATAAGAATTGGACAAATATTGCGAGAAACTACTGGATCAGCATATTAAACGAAGAACTGGGGTAGTGTTACAATTTGTGTGTCTGGGCAGGATTTCTTCTTACTGATGTTGACATCATAAAATTATGCATTCATTTCGGCCACATCAAATAAAAAAACCACAAACACTTTTAGATTAACTGTTTGCGGTTTTTCTAAGTCGGGGTAAGATCGTTCGCGTGCCATTGACTCTTCTTCGCAAAAGTCAATGATCTCGTTCAAGTCAGTTTCATTGCCATACAGGATCTCACGGATCTTGCGCTTTTGCGCGAATGGTCTGTCAGCATCAGCTCGCTGTCGCTGATGCCGCAGTGGCTGGCCGGGGAGATCAGGGACCGGCTGAAAGCAAGCCTGGAGCGATATGGGTGGTCCTGCTCCTGAGGGATGTTAATTAGAATGCTTTGTGTAACCGGAAGCTGGAAGTTTTTCTCGCTTGAACTTTATCTTGAGCAAGTTTTCAACAGAAAGAAAGCTAAGCCAACGACAAAGACTTGGAGCCCAAGCCCGGTTAGATAAGTGGGCGCGAATACCAGTAGCGATGAAGACTTTGATTACGAAGAACGTTTGAAGAAAATAACCACCAAATTGGACGGTCTTAATGAAGAAGCAACTAACTTTGCAATAATGAAGAACGAAATAATATTATATCAAACCGATGAGCTGCCTGAGCATATAGAGGTAAGGCTGGAAGACCAAACCGTTTGGTTAAACCGATACCAAATAGCAGTTTTATTTGGAAGAGATATTAAGACTATTGGCAAGCATATCAATAATGTGTTCAAAGAGGGTGAATTGGAACAAAACTCAACTGTCGCAAAATTTGCGACAGTTCAAAATGAGGGAGGCAGGGTGGTTGAGAGGAAAGTGGACTTCTACAATCTCGATGTCATCATTTCTGTGGGTTATCGTGTTAAATCCAAGCAAGGCACGCAGTTCCGCATATGGGCAACCAACGTTTTAAGAGAGTATTTGCTAAAAGGCTATGCTCTGAACCAACGCATGGATAGGATTGAAAACAACTACGATAACCTGAGTAAAGAGGTAAAGCAAATTTCACTGCAACTCAAAACACAGGAATTACCCAACCAAGGCATCTTCTTCGATGGACAAATCTTAGATGCCTATGTTTTTGCCTCAAACATCATTAAAAAAGCAAAAACCGAAATCATCCTCATAGACAATTACATAGACGAAACCACCTTAACCCATTTATCCAAAAAAGCTGAAAACGTAAAGGTACTGTTGCTGACCAAAACAATAAGCAAGCAATTGACCCTCGATGTAAAAAAAGCCAATGAACAATATGGCAACTATGAAGCAAAGGAACTTAAAACCAGTCACGACCGCTTTTTAATCATCGACCGCAACGAGCTTTACCACATCGGCGCTTCCCTGAAAGACCTGGGCAAGAAATGGTTTGCTTTTTCAAAGTTGGATGGAAATATCTTAAATTTGATGCTGACACAAATAAAAAAATAGGAGGTATGAAAGCTTTACCGTAAGCTTTGCCGGCATCTTTATAGTTTTTACCCCGAAACTGCCCTGGATTATGTTAACGCTTACCGTGAGCGGTGGCATGAGGAAGGGAAACGATTTGTTAATAACAAATTAGATGAATTATGAAGAGAAAGATTGCCCTGGACACGCACTGTTGACAGACGAGGATTAAAGAACGGCGCATGCCTAAGCGAACAGGGCGAGGGTGTGGTTGGTGGTGTTTTTAAATGAGATTATTTAATGAGTTTTATTAATAAGAAAAATTAGATGAAGCCATATTACTATCATAATACGATCTCTCATTTCTTAAAATCCAGTACCAAAGAGGTAATAGGTAGTATGGTGGAAGGTGATGTTGGCTTTACTATACAGTCAACCCAAATCGATGCATGGAAGGCACAAGTTCAGATCTTGAAGGAGGTCCTTAACCACTATAAACATAAAGGCCATATTTTTTTCGAGTTTTCCATTCCGAGGATGGGACGAAGGGTTGATGCAGTATTGATCATCAATGGCGTTTTGTTTATTTTGGAATTTAAAGTCGGAGAATTTGAGTTTTTGACATCTGCTCGAGATCAGGTGTGGGATTATGCATTGGATCTCAAAAACTTCCACGAAACAAGTCATCAATTGGTCATTGCCCCCATTCTGGTTGCTACTGAGGCAAACTTGTCTTCTTCAACTATTGAATTTGATAAGCATGATGATCAGGTTCTCGTTCCGATCAACACCAATACAAAGCAGCTTGGAGAAGTCATTAGGAGTATTCTAGATTCATATTCTTTTAATGATATTGATGGTTTTCATTGGGCTGCAGGACGCTATTCACCAACACCAACCATTATAGAAGCTGCTATGGCTTTATACAACAAACATTCTGTTCAAGATATTTCTAGGAATGACGCAGCTGCTATTAATCTTTCAAGAACTAGCCTGGCAATTGAACGCATTATCCAACGTGCGGAAAAAAACAAAGAAAAAGCAATTTGCTTTGTCACCGGTGTTCCTGGTGCCGGAAAAACCCTTGTCGGCCTAAATGTAGCAACCAGGCAGATGGACAAAGAAAACGGCAAATCCAGCGTTTTCCTTTCTGGCAATGGCCCCTTGGTTGCTGTACTTCGCGAAGCGCTTGCTTTAGACATGATCAAAAGAAAAAAGACACTTGGAGAAGCAACAACCAAAGGGAAGGCTCGGCGCGAAGTAAAAGTTTTTATTCAGAATGTACACCATTTCAGAGATGCTTATCTGTCTGACAATAAGCCTCCTTATGACCATGTTGCTATTTTTGATGAAGCTCAACGTGCTTGGAACCTCCAACAAACAGCAGGTTTTATGAAGCAAAAGAGAAAAGTGTCTTCATTTCCATTTTCGGAACCTGAATTTCTTATTTCGTGCTTGGAAAGACATGATGATTGGGCGGTGGTTGTTTGTTTAGTTGGTGGTGGGCAGGAAATTCACAAAGGAGAGGCAGGAATTAGTGAGTGGATTTACTCACTTAACAGATCATTTCCCAAGTGGAAAGTATACATATCACCAAAGTTAACTGATGCGGAATATGCATCAGGTGATGCCCTTAGCCTTATCAGAAAACATAAAGATGTTTCGTACTTGGAAGATCTACATCTTTCTGTTTCTCTTCGATCGTTCCGAGCAGAACATTTGTCAGCGCTGGTCAAAGCGCTTTTAGATTTGGAAGCAGAAGAAGCACTTCAGTATTATAAGAAAATTAAAAACAACTATCCTATTGTTCTCACCCGTAATCTACAAAAAGCCAAGAGTTGGTTAAAAATGAAAGCTCGCGGCAGTGAACGGTGTGGAATGGTGGTTTCATCGCAGGCTTATCGATTAAAGCCTCATGCTTTAGACGTAAGGGTAAAAGTTGATCCAGTTCATTATTTCTTGTACGGAAAAGATGACGTACGTTCTTCATATTATTTGGAGGATGCTGCTACAGAGTTTCAGATTCAAGGACTGGAACTTGACTGGGTTGGACTTGTTTGGGATGGAGATTTCCGTTATTCGAAAGAAGGCTGGAAGCCATTTAGTTTTAAAGGAAGTAATTGGCAGCATATAAGAAAAGAAGAAAGGAAACTTTATTTGAAAAACGCCTATCGGGTCTTATTAACCAGAGCAAGGCAGGGGATGGTGATTGTTGTGCCAGAAGGGTCAGAAGATGATGAAACAAGACAGCCGGATTTTTATAATGGCACGTATGATTATTTAAGAAAGATAGGCTTTGAGATAATTTGAATAACTGTTGATCAAAACTTTTGTTCCATGAAATTCTACCTCGGCGTTACCGATCTTGAATGGTTCCGTTTTCTCTCAAAGAGGAAAAACGAAGACATCAACTTTTGGCAGCCGGGAGGAAAAGCGAACTTCCGGGTGATCAGTCCGGGAGCTCCTTTTCTTTTCAAGCTAAAAAGCCCCATAAATGCCATTGCAGGGGTGGGCTTCTTTTCATCACATGCCATTTTGCCCATCAATGTTGCATGGAGCATTTTCCAGGAAAGAAACGGGGTGTCTTCATTTAAGTTGTTTCTAAAAAAGATTATTGCCTACCGCTCAGCAAGCAACCCATTTCATGCAAATCCAAATGTTGGATGCATCATTTTAACAGACCCCATATTCTTTCAAAAAGAAGACTGGATAAATGTACCTGCCGATTGGAATCGAAGCATTGTTCAAGGCAAGTCATATACCACAGATAATATGATTGGTGCCCGGTTGTGGGATAACGTGGAAGCTGTATTGCACAAATACAGGTTTTTTAACCGGGAAGAAAGCAGCAAAAGCCAGTTGATACTCAGTAATTCCGATCAAGTCTACATCAAAAAGTATCTGACAAAGGTAAGGTTAGGTCAAAGTGCATTCCGTGTTCAGCTCACTGACGCTTATACACGCAGATGTTCAGTAAGCGGTGAACGAACCCTTCCTGCACTTGAAGCTGCCCATATAAAGCCTTATGCTGAATCCGGACCATATTATCTTTCAAATGGCATCATGTTACGGGCTGACATACATAAGCTTTATGATGCCGGTTATCTGACTTTCACAAAAGATTACAAAATCGAAATCAGCCGACGAATAAAAGAAGAATTTGAAAACGGACGGGCATATTATAATTATCATGGAAAACCCCTATTAATTTTGCCTCAAAATGATTCCGACCGGCCCTCGCCTGAATACATAGAATGGCACAATAACAACATTTACAATGGATAACCACACCCTCACATCACTGACAAAAAAAGTCCTCAAATTCCGTGACGACAGGAACTGGGCGCAGTTCCACACCGGCAAGGACATCGCCATGGACCTCAGTGTGGAAGCCGCCGAAGTGCTGGAACTATTCCTGTGGAAGGCGGATGATGCCGTCAATATTAAAAAGCTCACAGACGAGCTGGGCGATGTGTTTTACGCCCTGTTGTTGCTGGCCGATCATTTCCAGATTGACCTCGAAGCCGCTCTTATCAACAAACTCAAAAAGAACGAACAGAAATACCCGGTGATGAAATTCAGGGACTCGAACCGGAAGTACAACGAATAAGCAAAACAAATCCCCCATGAACCAGCGCGAAATACTGCTCAACATTTCGAAGATCATCGAGCGCGACAGCAAATCGACCACTTACAAGTTTGCGCTGCTGAGGGGTGTGATCGACATCATACAAGACAACTCGCCATACATTACGTTTTACGGGGACAGAGTGTATATACCCACCGGCTTGCTTGTCGAAAAATGGATTTTATATTATTATCCCATCTTCGAATCAAGCGAAGCCATACCCCAGATTCATGGCAGCGCCAACGTGGCGTTCCGAAACCAGATCGAAACGATCATTAATGCATACCGGCTGACAGGGGGATTCTCCGGCTTTTACAACGACCTTAAAAACAAAGGCATCCCGAAACCACTTCAGTCAGATTTCATTAAACTGGCCAAAAAAATAGTGCACACCATCACCACCATGCCCATGAAGCACATCGGCTGGTCTATTACGAACGACCATTATTCAATTTTTCAATACAGCAGGGGACAAATAAGACATACAGCTGATGAACCAGGCATGCAATTCCTGGTCGATGGATTTGGTGAGTTTTCAATTCCCAGGGATTATTACGAAGCATTCAAAATACTGGGCAGTTTCATCAACGGGAAAGACTCCATCTTTGTGAAATGGGCCGAATTCTCGGTAAATGCTTCGGGCAAAAGGCTTTCCGTTAACCGCGTGATGAATGAAGTATTGAAAAGCCCCATCACCGAAAGAGCCATCAGTGAATCAAAACAGCTATACAGAAACATCCTGGAGAAAGAAGGCAAGGTGTTATGCGTGTGGACAGGCAAGCCAGTGTCAGCATTCGACATTGACCATATGATTCCATTTTCGGTTTGGCGTAACAACGATCTCTGGAATCTATTGCCCGCACGTACGAGCATCAACAACAAGAAAAGAGACAAAATTCCGGCTGTTGATCTCATTGACGCCCGCAAGGAATTGATTTTACATTACTGGGATCTGGCGTTCAAGGAAGAACCAGTGCGATTTCGCAATGAAATACAGTTGTCGCTGCTGGGCAAGCATACATTTGACCAATGGCACAACACAGCCATCGAACAGCTTAAAAACAGTTGCAACTATTTAATTAACAGCAGAGGATATCAAGCATTCGAATTATGAAATACACGCATTCCAATACTAATGAGCCAGGAAAGCACACATCAGGAAAGAACAATCTTCCCTGCCCATTCTGCCATCCCGATCTCATCACCGAACCCATCCTCGAATCCGACACCGCGTTCGCCATTTTCGACAAATACCCTGTGAGCGACGGTCACGCATTGGTGATCCCCCGGCGTCATTGCAGCAGTTATTTCGGGCTTACTACCGCTGAGCAGGCCGCCTGCTGGCAACTGCTCAACGATGTAGCGGCCATCATCCGTGAGCGCTTCAACCCGGACGGGTTCAACATCGGCATCAACATCGGTCACGCCGCCGGCCAGACCATTGATCACGTGCACCTGCACCTGATACCGCGTTACGATGGCGATGTGGAAGAGCCCGAGGGCGGCGTTAGGGGGGTGATTCCATGGAAACGAGCGTATTTTTGACAGGAGAAGCAGAACTGAGAGGTTGCGATAGCAACTTCCAGCTTCCGGCGGAAACGCTCATTCCTGTATTTTCAGGTGTTTAATCAAATCCGTGAAATAGTTTTCAGACCAAATATCAAGTTTTGCCTTGTCATTCAAAAACGGCTTGATGTCCAATACAGGGTAGTGTTACAATTTGTGTGTCTGGGCAGGTTTTCTCCTCCCTGTGTTTTGAATTATAAAAATTTGCAATTCTTTCTCCACGTTTTAACTCTTTGGTCCACTGCTTTTGTATCTTGCTGTTCGTTTTTTAGTATGCAAATTGTTGGGCAAGTAAAAAACAAACCCCTCACAAAAACTTTGTAAGGGGTTGATATTCAAGTTGTCCTGCCAGGGGTCGAACCTGGACTCTTCTGATCCAGAGTCAGACGTGTTGCCAATTACACCACAGGACACAATAACGGTGGCAAAGATACATAAAATTCATAATAAAAAACAACAACCGATCCCTCTCACGGATTTCATTCGACAAGGTGTATTGTCGTATAAAAAAAACATCTATATTTGATGTTGTAACAACAGCTACCTGACTCATTTTAAGCCCGCTTTATGGAAAAAAACAAGGACCTTGGGTTTATCCGTCTGCAGAACGACATAAACCTGCTGCCGGCACTGCTGGCATACACCACCCGGATCACCGGAATGGCCGGCTTTTCAGCCGCCATCTCAAAAAAGATTGAACTGGCCGTCGAAGAAGCCTGCATGCATGTGATGCAAACCTCCTTTGCCCCCGGTGAAGCAGGAGAGTATGAAGTGCAGTTTTTCCGCCGCCTCGATGGCATCGCCATACATATCAGGGATATGGGACTGCCTTACGACCCGGAGTACATGCCCGCCTATGACCCCACAGCCAACCTGCTCGAACAGGACATGCAGGGCCTGGGAACCTTCCTCATCAGGGAAACCATGGATGAATACCGTTTCAACAACCTGGGCGTTAAAGGAAAAGAAATCGTGCTGATCAAATATTTCGACACCCCGCGGATTGCCGAAGACCAGGAAACACCAAAGGATGCAGAGGTGGTTGAACCCCCGGCAAAAGTCCCGGTGCCGGAGATCGCCTTCGAGATACGGCAGATGAAACAGGACGAAGCGCTCGAAGTGTGCCGGTGTATCTACGACTGCTACGGATACTCTTACGCCAACGAAAATGTGTATTTTCCCGACCGGGTAGCCGCCATGAACCAGGAAGGCAAGCTCTTTTCATCGGTGGCCGTGACGCCGGAAGGAGAAATCGGCGGGCACTTTGCCATCATCTTTCACGAAAAACTACCGGCCGAAATGGGCATTGCCGTCACCAAGAAAAAGTTCCGCGGACAGGGATTCGCCAGGGAAAGCGCCGTGTTCCTGGAAGATCACGCCATCGGCCTCGGTCACAAAGGCATGCAGGTGAAAGAGGTTACCGCACACCCCTACACCCAGAAATTCTGCGTGAAGCTGGGCTATATGGACTGCGGCCTGCTGCTCGGACACTCTCCAAAGACCCTGTCGTTCAAGGGCATCGCCGATACGCTCAAGCAACGGAACTCCGACGTGCTGGGATTCAAATATTTTGTGCCGCCTGAACCCCGGAGCCTCTACCTGCCTGAACGGCATCACGACCTCATACAGCGGCTGTATGAAAATCTCGGTGTCACCGTCACAGCAAAGAAAAGTGACATTGAAGCTCCTGAAAATGATCATGGTACGATGGAAGTGAAGGTGCATTCACTGCGCTCACTGGCCGAGATCCTGATCTCAGCCTATGGCAGGGATACTATACCCTTGCTCAGGCAGGAGATGCGCAAGCTCTTTGTTGATGAGATACAGGTGTTTGAACTTTTTGTGAGCCTGAACGACCCACTGACGCCCGTCCTTGTGCCGCAGCTCGAGGAAATGGGCTTCATCTTTACGGGCATTCTTCCGGAAACCAAGCTCGGCGACGCCCTGGTAATGCAGTACTTCAATGGCGTGTATATTGACTATGATCAGATTGTGCTGGTTTCGGAACTTGCACAGGAATTACTGGCCTATATCAAGAAGAATGACCCCCGAAGCGGAGGTTGAGGCAAGCTGCCTTCAATAGCATTACAGCCTTTGTAAATGACGGAAGCTGCCGATTCGTCGTTATTTATTGATCCTGGCCCACGAATCGCGCAGGCTGGCCGTACGGTTGAACACCGGCACCCCGGGTTTGCTGTCCTTGTCAACACAGAAATAACCGGTGCGCTCAAACTGGAAACGATCTCCGGGCGCGGCCTCCCTAACTGACGGCTCCAGCAGTCCCTTAACGACCTGCAGCGAGTCGGGATTCAGGTGGCTTTTAAAGCTTTCGCCTTCAGACACATCATCAGGATTCTCAACGCTGAACAGCCTGTCGTAGAGCCTGACCTCAGCTTCAACGGCATGACCGGCGCTGACCCAGTGCAGTGTGCCTTTCACCTTGCGTGTGCTGCCCATGCCGCTTCTGGTCTCCGGGTCGTAGGTGCAGCGGATCTCCATAATGCGGCCCTCTTCATCCTTCACAACACTTTCGCACCGGATGATGTAAGCGTACTTCAGCCGCACCTCATTGCCGGGCGACAGCCGGAAGAATTTCTTTGGCGGGTCCTCCATGAAGTCGCTGCGCTCAATATAGAGTGTCCTGCTGAAGGGAACGATGCGGTGCCCCTCTTCCGGTTTCTCCGGATTCCGGATGGCCTGCAGCTCTTCAACCTGCCCGGCGGGATAGTTTTCGATGACCAGCTTCACGGGGTCAAGCACCGCCATCACGCGCGGGGCGTTCCTGTTGAGGTCTTCGCGGATGCAATGCTCTAACAGGGCCAGGTCGATCACGTTTTCGCGTTTTGCCACCCCCACCTTGTCCGAGAAAACCCTGATGGACGCCGGCGTATACCCGCGGCGGCGCAAACCGGAAATGGTAGGCATGCGCGGGTCGTCCCAGCCGCTGACATATCCCTCTTTGACCAGCTCCAGCAACTTACGTTTGCTCATTACGGTATAGCTCAGGTTGAGCCGCGCGAACTCATGTTGCCTGGGCCTGTCACCGGTAATTTCCAGTGCATCCAGGAACCATTCGTACAGCGGCCGGTGCACTTCGAACTCCAGCGTGCACACCGAGTGGGTGATCTTTTCCAGGTAATCGCTCTGGCCGTGAGCCCAGTCGTACATCGGATAGATGCACCACCGGTCTCCCGTGCGGTGGTGACTGGCATGCATGATGCGGTACATCACCGGATCGCGCATGTGCATGTTGGGTGATGCCATATCAATTTTGGCACGCAACACCTTCTTACCGTTCGGGAATTCGCCCAGGCGCATCCGCTCAAAAAGGCCGAGACTCTCCTCAACCGGACGGTCGCGCCACGGACTCAGCCTGCCCGGAATGGCTGGTGTGCCACGGCCGGCAGCAATCTCATCACCTGTCATCTCACAAACATAAGCCTTCCCCTTTTTGATCAGAAAAACAGCCATCTCATAAAGCTGCTCAAAGTAATCGGAGGCGTAAAACTCACGGTCTTCCCAGTCGAAACCGAGCCACCTGACGTCCTCCTTAATGCTGTCGACGTATTCCTGCTCCTCCTTGGTGGGATTGGTATCGTCGAAGCGCAGGTTGCACTTGCCCTTGTATTTGCTTGCGAGTCCAAAGTTCAGGCAGATCGATTTGGCATGGCCGATATGCAGATAGCCATTGGGCTCCGGGGGAAAACGCGTGTGTACACGGCCGCCGTGTTTCCCTTCGGCAAGGTCCTTTGTGATGATCTGTTCAAGAAAATTCAGGGAAGTATTCTTATCAGTGCTTTCTTTGTTTTCCATTTTTAAATGATTTAATCACATTGTCATGTGGTTATATTTGCGTATATGGCTGGTTGTCTGTGTTTTGTGTTTATTTTAAGATGCTGATTTGATGTGCAGATGTGAAAATGTGCAGATGTGCAGATGTAAGGTTATTGTTTAATTGTTGAATCGTTTAATTGTTGAATCGTTTAATTGTTTAATCGTTTAATCGTTTAATCGTTTAAGAATTAATTTGTTGAAGCCTTCCGACTTTTGACAAACATCAATCCTCTGACCTCCAAATTCTGAATTCTGACTTCCGACCTCTGAATTCTGACCTCTGAATTCTGACTTCCTGACAGATTTTTTCATGCGGTCGCCACAAACCCCATCAACGATTCAACGATTAAACGATTCAACAATAGTTTTCCGACTTCTGACTTCCGACTTCCCATAATCCTCCCCCTGCGTGTCAAAATTTAGACATACAGGTTTCAAGTGTTTATAATTACTCAGCATGTGGTGACTCTGTTTCTCGCAAAGAACGCAAAATAAAAGATACGCAAAGAACGCTAAGAAGAATCAATACAGCCTTTTGCGGCCTTTGCGTTCAACTCTTTGCGGCCTTTGCGTGGGACATAAGACTGGCATTTTTCTCGCAAAGAACGCAAAATAAAAGGCACGCAAAGAACGCTAAGAAGAATCAATACAGCCTTTTGCGACCTTTGCGTTCAACTCTTTGCGGCCTTTGCGTGGGATATAAGACTGGCATTTTTCTCGCAAAGTGTCGCAGATATAAAAAATTCCAGGCAGTCATAATCATCCCCCTGCGTGTCAAAATTTGGTCATGCCGGTTTTATCTAATCTCTATGCTCCAATTTATTGCAACGCAAAAGTAAGAAAAAACGGCTGTTGTATGAATTTAAATTGTGTACATTTCTACTGTAAATTTCATGTACATTTGTTTGCAAAAACTGACACATGGCAAAGATACTGCTTGAGGACATGGAATTCTACGCCTATCACGGTTGCTTCAGGGAGGAGCAGGTGATCGGAAATCGTTTTTTCGTAGACCTTGAGATTGATGTGGATACCGAAAAAGCAGAAGCCTCCGATGATTTGAATGATACGGTCAATTATCAATCGGTTTATAATGAGATCAAAACTGTGATGGCCGAAAAAAGCCATTTGCTGGAGCATCTGGCGCGGCGCATCATTGATGCCCTGCACGAAGGATTCCCAGACATCCGGTTTGTTAAACTCAAAGTTTCTAAGATGAATCCACCGATGGGAGGGAAGATGCGGTGTGTGAGCATCGTCCTGACCTCCTGAGAAAAAATTCTTAACCCAATAATCTGTAAGGGCGAAAAATTTTTCGCCCCTGCAATGAAACCAATAAACCACCCTCATGATATCCATTCACATCATCCCCTTGCTGGTCGCCATGTTTTTAGCCGTGAATATGGGCGGAAGCGGAACGGCACCAAGTTTTTCCGCTGCTTATGGTGCACAGATGATCCGGCGCGATCTGATCCCCGGTCTGTTTGGTGTTTTTGTCTTTTTCGGTGCTGTAATAGCAGGCAGGAAGGTAATTTTAACCGTAGGGGGAGATATTTTGCCTTCAGAGGTTGTTTCCATGACGTTAAGTGTCATTGTTCTCGGCTCAGTGGGAATGGCCATGTTTTTCGCGAACATGCTGCGCGTGCCGCAATCGACTAGTCAGGCAACCATTTTTGCACTTGCCGGACCGGCTATTTATTTGAACATCCTGCAGACACAGCGTCTTTTCTTTGAGATCATTCCCACCTGGTTTATCACGCCGGTTCTTGCTTTTGTGATTGCATTTTTCTTTGGAAAATATGTTTTTCTGCCGCTTAAACCGAAGATTAAACCTTTGCTGGA
>JAVIYP010000069.1:0-13213 GCA_031323845.1 Bacteroidales bacterium
ACCCTGGCAGCTGCCGCCACGAGCGCGGCAGGCATGCTGGAAGTGATCCGTGACCAGTCGGAGCTTAAACCCTACAACGCCGGTCGGGCGGCAGCTGCCGGGCTGATGGCCGCAAGCGTGGCAAGGGCAGGCTTTAAAGGTCCTGATGATGTGCTGAATGGTGCACACGGCTTTCTCAAGCTATTCTCTGAAAGCCCTGATTTAGAAAAACTGAAGCGTCCGTCGGCACCGGCCATCCACAGCATCTACGTTAAGCCCTGGGCGGCCTGCAGGCACAGCCACGCGCCGGTCGAAGCCATCCTTAACCTCAGAAAAAAGATACAGGTCCGTCCTGAAGAGGTGGAATCCATCACCGTGTTTACCTACGGGCATGCTGTCCACCTGCACGATCATACGGAGGCTGCAAGTACGGGCTCGGCCAAAATGAGCACCCCTTACAGCGTGGCGGTGGCCTT
The DNA here is from genome assembly GCA_031323845.1 of Bacteroidales bacterium. Taxonomy (GTDB): domain Bacteria; phylum Bacteroidota; class Bacteroidia; order Bacteroidales; family UBA7960; genus PUPG01. The sequence goes on from JAVIYP010000069.1 coordinate 456, forward strand.
GCTGACCGGCCGTGCCGGCCTGGAACAGTTCAGTCCGGAGATGATCGCCCGCAGGGACGTGCAGGACATGACCCGGAAAGTCGCAGTACTTGAAGACCCCGAAATGACCCGGAGAGTACCTGCGCAGCGGGCTGCCCGGGTAAGGATGATTATGAAAAGCGGCAAACAGCATGAGGCAGTGGTTGAGCTGCCTAAAGGCGAACCGGAACACCCTCTCAGTGAGGAGGAGCTCGCGCAAAAGTTTACGGAGCTCGCCACCTTCGCCGGGAAAAGCAAAGAAGAGTGCCGGGGCATCATCGAGGTGGTCCACAAGATCGAAGACCGCGCAGCCGGTCTGTACCCATTTCTTTAAGTATGTTGAATTGTTTTTTTAGAACACGGGGTCTTGATCCGCGTTGATTTCCCTGTAATCGCTCATTACAAAAAGACACGAACCATTATGAAAAACAGCAGATTATTTTTAGAGAAGATGGGGCTTCCCGCCGGGGATGCCTATGCCCTGCCCGATTCCGCCAAACGGTTTGCCGACGGTGGCCAGTACCGGTTCGAAGTACCGGGCATACAGGGGCCTGCCGCCATGGAAGCCCTGCTGAAGCAGCTCGCCACCTACGAACTTACCATCCATCGTGTCACCCAGACCAAGGGTATTATGCTCCTCGCCGACAGCGACATAAAAGACATGATGTCGCTGGCCCGCGAACACCACACAGAGCTGGTCCTTGCCGTCGGACCACGCGCCACCTACGACACCAGTGCTTCGGTGAACACCCCCGAAGGGCAGCGCATGGGATACAGGCTCAGGGGGCAGGAACAGATCGTACGGGCCATGGAGGACGTGCAGCGCGCGGTAGAGCTCGGGTGCCGGTCATTCCTGGTGTATGATGAAGGTCACCTGTGGATTTTGGGAGAGATGCGCAAGCAAGGGGCAATCCCCGCTGACTGCAGGTTCAAGGTGTCGGCCCATTGCGGACACGGAAATCCCTGCTCGGCAAAGCTCCTGGAAAACCTCGGCGCCGACTCCGTCAACCCTGTCCGGGACATTCAGCTGCAGATGCTGGCTTCAATGCGCCAGGCCATAGACATTCCCCTTGACGTACATACTGAAAACCCGGCTTCGACAGGCGGCTTCATCCGCCACTACGAAGTGCCGGAAATGATCCGTGTGGCAGCCCCCATATACCTGAAAACAGGAGGCTCGGTCGCCAAAACCCATGGCTGGAACACAACCGATGCAGAAGCACGGCAACGGGCCAAACAGGTAAGCCTGGTGCAACGAATGATAGACACCTATTATCCTGAGGCTGTCCGCTCCCCAAACATTGCAACTATCTGAACATAATCCCATAAAATAATGCCGGAAGTAACCCTTTCCTCCATTAAAAGACTATCGCTGGCGGTGCTCTCAAAAAGCGGAGTGCCCGGCGGGCAGGCAACCATCATTGCTGACTCTATTGTATGGGCTCACAGCCGCGGAAAAGGCACCCACGGCATTACACGGCTTCCCATTTATGTAAGAAAAATAAACGACAGGCTCATGTCGCCGGAGACCACGCTTACCGTGCAGAAAGACCATCCTGCCGTCACCGTGCTGGATGCCGGTCATGGCTTTGGACAGGTGGCGGGTTACATTGGCATGGAGCGGTGCGTGGAAAAAGCCGCACGCTGCGGCATTGGTGTGGCCGGTGTAAGAAAAAGCAACAATTTTGGAGCTGCCGGCTTTATCGCAGAGCTGGCTACAAAACACAAGATGATCGGCCTGATACTGTCGAATTCTGCGCCTGCCATAGCTCCCTGGGGTGGCACCAAACCCCTGCTGGGAACCAACCCGCTGGGATTTGCCTTTCCATCCGGAGAGAACAAGCCTGCCGTTATCTTCGACATGGCCACATCCTTTGCCGCCCGTGGAAAAATAAGACTGGCGGCAAAACACAACCAGAAAATTCCATTCGGGTGGGCCCTGGACAACCAGGGAAGGCCCACCGACGACCCTTTCGAAGCCCTAAAGGGCTCGATGATACCCATTGGAGAACACAAAGGTTACGGGCTGTCGCTTGCCATCGACATCCTCGCCGGCCTGCTCACCGGGGCGGCTTTCGGAGGCGATGCCAAACCCCTCAACCACCCGGACGCCCATTCAGACTACGGCCACCTGCTGGCAGCCATAAACATCAGCTTTTTTATGGATATGGACGAATATACAAGCCGGATGCAGCAGCTCGAACAAAACGTCAAAATGGCCGGAAAGGAAGGAAGCGTATTCCTCCCGGGCGAGCAGTCCTGGCATCATGCCATGAAAAACAAAAACACCGTTCAGCTCGCTGAAAAACCGCTCGAGGAACTGCATGCGCTGGCCGCAGGTATGAACATCAACGAACGGCTGGAGGTGGCCGGACAGGAACAATCATAAGATGAACGACAAGCAGCGCGAAATTAAAAAAACGGTGGCGGTGGTGCTTGGCGGCACAAACCCACACAAGGCGCTGATCGAAAACCTGAACAAAAGGGGATACCACACCGTTTTGATAGATTATCTCGCCAGCCCGCCCGCCGGGGAGGCCGCCGGTGAACACATCAGGAAAAGCGCCCTGGACAGCAAAGAGGTGCTGGAGGTGTGCAGGGCCTGCGGCGCCGGCCTGGTGATCTCTGCAGGACTTGACAAAACCATTCCCGTAGTTGCTGAAGTGGCATCCGTACTGAAACTGCCCTCCATCTACACTCCCGAAAATGCCCGCTGGTTTACCGACAAAGACATCATGAAGCAGATCATGCAGCGTCATGACATCCTTACGCCAAAATACCGCATGTTCGGACGGGATGAGGAGGCCTGCATCAGCGAATTCTCCCTGCCGGTAACCATAAAGCCGGCCGACGGAACAGGCTCCCTGGGGATCACCGTAGTCCGCGAAGGTGTAGAAACCGAGCCTGCTGTGGTTCGTGCCAGGGAAGCCAGCACCACCGGAAAGGTCCTCGTTGAAGAATTCACAAACGGCCGGGAGTTCAGCATCGACTGCTTCGTTACCGGGGGGAAAGCGGAAGTGCTGCTGGTCAGGGAACGATTTACCCGGGAGGTGAGAAATAACGGAAGCATACAGTGCTATGCCACGATCACCCCGGCACATCTTACCGAAGAAGAAAACCGGCTTATCCAGCGTACCGCCGGGGCGTTAACAGAGGCCTTCAGGCTGAAAAACGCTCCGCTGCTGATACAGGGCTTCATCACCCGCGACGGACGCTTTTCCGTGCTGGAGATCGCCGTAAGGCTGGGAGGCGGGCCCAGCAGCTTCAGAACAGTGACCCTGAAAACCGGCTTTGACCTTATTGACGCAACGGTGGACTGTTTTCTTGGGAAAGAAATCAGCCAACGGGCACACCACGCCGATTCAGACGTTTATGCCTCCGTGAATGTCTATGCAACATCAGGAGAGCTCAAAGAGCTATGCGGCTTCCATGATTTGCAGCAAACAGGGTACATCCACGAACTGTATCAGTATAAGTTTCCGGGATATGTGTTTGACGACAGCATCTCGGCGCGGAACAGGGTCTGCGCCTTCATCGTGAAGGCAAATACCCGCGAACAGCTCTTTCAAAAAATTAAGCACATCTACCAAAACATTGATGTGAAAAACACCAAAAACACCTCTATATTAAACCGTTCAGTCGGTTTTAATACGTTATAAAACAGTTTTTCTGATGCCTTCTGCCCTATCTGTAGGAAAAAAAGTGGCCGTTATGCAGCCTTACTTTTTTCCCTACACAGGTTACTTTCAACTGATTAATGCTGCCGACATTTTTGTCTTCTATGATGATGTCCATTACATAAACCGTGGCTGGATCAACCGCAACAAGATCCTGATCAACGACCAGGCAAGGTATATTACCGTTCAGCTGAAGAGTGCCAGCCAGAACAAACGCATTAATCAAATAGAAATACTGGACAATCGTGACAAATTATTAAAAAGCATTGCTCTTGCTTACAAGCAGGCGCCCTATTACCAGGAGGTTATGCCGTTGCTGGAGGCCTGCCTGGGGGCTGACGTAAAACACATTGCCGGGCTGGCGGCGCTTTCGGTCAGGGCGGTATGCGACTACCTGGGCATTAAACGAGAATTCCTGTTTTCCGGTGTTCAGTTTCAAAACACCGTTGAGGAGCGCGGCGCGGACCGGCTCATCAGTATTGCGCGGCAATGCGGGGCGCCCAACTACATCAACGCCATCGGTGGCAAAGAACTGTACAGCAAGGAATATTTTCGCAACAAAGGAATAAGCCTTTGTTTTGTTCAGCCCGAACTGACAGGCTACCGCCAATTTAATGACACCTTTGTCCCCGGGCTTTCAATAATTGATGTGTTGATGTTCAACTCCGCTGAAGAAACGAGATCCATGTTAAATAATTATACACTTATATAGGTTGCTATGGCAAGTTCAATGATGGATTCGGATTATTTTAAGGATATGTTTGGCCGGGAGGCTATGCGTGCTGTTTTTTCTGATGACGCCCGTTTAGAGGCCTGGCTTGAAACGGAGGTGGCCCTGGCCGTCGCACAGGAGCGCCTTGGGGTGATCCCTGCAGGTGTTGCTGAGCAGATAAAGGCTGCGGCACGGCTGGAAAATTTTGACCTGCCGGCCATGAAGGCCGATTTTGACAGGGTCGGTTTTCCGATACTTCCTTTCGTAAAGCAGCTTGCGGCCGCTTGCGATCCGGAAGTGGCGCGCTGGGTGCACTACGGTGTTACCACCCAGGACATTCTGGACACCGGCATGGTGTTACAGGCACGCACCGGCCTCGCGCTGGTAGAAAAGGATGTGAAGGGTATACTTGCAGCGCTGGCAAAGCTGGCCGATGATCACCGCGCCACGGTGATGGCCGGCAGGACCTTCCAGCAGCTGGCGGCGCCGGTCACCTTTGGCTATAAGGCGGCGGTATGGCTTGATGAGTTTTTGCGTCATTACGAAAGGCTTCAGGAGGCTGAGGAGCGCTTGCTGACGGGGCAGTGCGCGGGCGGTGTCGGCACCTTTGCCACCCTGGGAGACAAGGCCCTTGACGTGCAGCGCCTGATGATGGACCTGCTGAAGCTGAAGACGCCCGATATCACCTGGCATACGGCCCGTGACAGCTGGTCGGAGCTGCTTTCCCTCTTCGCCATGATGTCGGCAACCCTGGCTAAGATCGCCGGGGAGGTGGTCATCCTGATGCGGTCAGAGGTCGGAGAGCTCAGCGAGCCCTTTGAGGCAGGGCGCGGCGCCAGCACCACGCTTCCGCAGAAGCGCAACCCCGTAGCCTGTGAGCCCGTCATCGCCATAGCACACCGAATCAGGGAGCTGTCTGCATCACAAATGACCGCCATGATACAGGAGCACGAACGGGGCGGGTTGGGCCAGATGCATCTCGAGTGGATGCTTTTCCCGGATGCCTTTGTTCTGCTGTCCGGGTCGCTGAAACATTCGCTCTTCATCCTGGAAAACCTTTGTGTGGATGCCGGCAGGATGAGACAAAACCTCGACCTTGACGGCGGCCTTATCATGTCGGAAGCCGTGATGATGGGGTTGGCTCCAAAGGTTGGTAAGGGAAAGGCGCACCACCTGGTGTATGCAGCTGCCGGTCGCGCCATCGAGCAAAAGATCACCCTGCGCGAAGCACTGCTGGACGACCCCGCAATATGCGAACACCTGACCGCCAAAGAGATCGAAGCACTTCTCGATCCGGCCAATTATACCGGCTCGGCAGCTCTTATGACAGACCAGGTCCTTGAAAAATACAAGAAAGGTCAGCAATAACGGCCTCTTGCAAAAAAGCAACAGCCGGCAGGCGTGCGCAACGACGCTCCTGCCGGGTGCAGCCGCAATAAGATACGACAAACACTGAATAAGCTTTAACAACACACGACGATTATGGCAAAACGCTGGAAGATCCGTCCTGAAGGTTCAACCTGGGGCGACTGGGGTGAGGACGACCAGCTGGGGCGGCTGAACCTCATAACTCCCGGAAAAGTGCTGGAGGCCCTGGATGAGGTAAAAACCGGACACACCTTCTGCCTGAGTCTTCCGCTTGAGTACCCCGGCGGCCAGGTGATCAACAAGGTGCGCCGCCCCCCGGTGCTGAAACCTGTTATCCGAAACAACGCAGCCTACTTTAACTACCGCTGGGATCAGCTCAACCCCCGTCATACCGACATTGGATCTGACGATTACGTAACGCTGTACACGCAGTATTCAACACAGTGGGACTCCTTTGCCCACCGTGGCGCCATGTTTGACGTCCTGGGTGACGGGAGCCCCATGCCGGTCTATTATAACGGTTACCGCGCCGGTGAAGATGTTGTGGTAACCGATCGTGGCGAGAGTGCAGCACTCAGGCTTGGCATAGAGCACATGGCCAACCATTGCGTGCAGGGCCGCGGCGTGCTGGTAGACCTGCACAGTGCCTTCGGTGAGTTTCCGCGTAAGGAGGTAGGTTACGATGAACTGATGCGGGTGATGGAAAAAGACAGGGTGGTGATTGAATCCGGTGATATCCTTTGCATCTGGACAGGCCTTGACCGGATGATCCTGCGCATGAAGGGAGAGCCCGACGGCAGCATTAACCAGGCTTGTGCCGTGCTTGATGGCTTTGACGAAAGGCTGTTGCGCTGGATCGATGACTGCGGCGTTGCGGCCATTGCCTCCGATAACCTGGCTGTTGAGGCTGTCGGCAAAAACCCGCCCGATGACAAGCCGGGCAGCAACCTGCCGTTGCACGAACTGTGTTTGTTCCGCCTGGGAGTCCATCTCGGAGAGCTTTGGCACCTCGCCGAACTGGCACAATGGCTCAGGGAAAACAAGCGCACGCGCTTCCTGCTTACCGCCCCGCCTCTCAGACTCACCGGAGCAGCAGGATCGCCCGTAACTCCCGTCGCAACTGTTTAAAAAACACACAACCCATCTCATCTTGAAGAAAAAAAGCATGCCTGTTGCAGAAGCACAGAAAAACAACCACGGCGACCACACCCGGCAACTTGCAACACCGGCAAGAATCACCGAACAGCGATGGCAGGAAGACGCCCTTCCACTGGTGAGTATTTCGTGCGTGACATACAACCACGAAAAGTTCATCCGCGACGCCATTGAGGGCTTCCTGATGCAGGAAACCACGTTCCCTGTCGAAATCCTGATCCATGATGACGCCTCAACCGATAACACCGCTGAAATTATCAGGGAGTATGAATCGCGGTACCCGCAACTGTTTCGTTGCTTCTGCCAGCCGGAAAACACCTACGCCAGGCCCGACTGGCGCGAGCGGAGAAAGCCTTTCATTAAAGCGCGCCGGGGAGCATACATCGCCATGTGTGACGGTGACGACTTCTGGACAGACCCGCTGAAGTTGCAGAAACAGGTGATGTTTCTGGAGCAAAACCCCGATTATGTGCTTGCTTACCACGACGCACAAGTGGTTGACCCCGAAGGAAACATCCTGGAGGCATCAAAAATGCCGGACCGGTTCAAAAGGGACAGTTCGTCGTACGAACTGATGGCGGGCAACACGTACATCCTTACCCTTTCGCTGTGTTACCGCAAGCCTCCTGAACATCAAGCCGCTGTGCCTGAAAGAATGAACATCATCAGCGGCGATAACCTGCTGACTTCTCTCCTGGGACACTACGGAAAAGGCAAATACCTGCCTGATATCAGACCGGCGGTGTATCGCAAACACCCGGGCGGGGTATGGTCCGGGCTGGACGAAAGTGCAATGGTTTTCAATAAGATCCGGAATAATTACTGGATGTACTCCTATTACCGGCGCACAGGAAACAACAGGGTGGCAAGGGCTTATTATGCGAGGATGATGTCGTGGGCGCTGCTTGCCGGCAGCAAAAAAAGACAGCACATTTCCGCATTCGGAAAGGCGAAAAATAAAATCAAGAACACTGTCGTCCTTGGCGTTCACAGGTTTTTGTCATTCCTTGGACTATAACTCACACCATTGCAACCTCAACGAAGCATCTGTATCGCCTGTCTTTCCCTTGCCGGAGGTGGCGCCGAAAAGGTAGCGGTTAACCTGGCCAATCACTACAGCAGGCAGGGCTACCCGGCCGAAATGTTGTTGCTGGAGGCGGAGGGTCCTTATGTGAGCATGATAGACCCTGGCGTTCAGATTGTTGACCTGGGCTTGCCGCGAAAAAGAAACCTTCAGTCGTTGCACTACCTGAGGCCCGTCAGGAGTTACCTGAAAAAGAGAAGGCCCGGCGTGGTGCTGTCCGTGCTGAGGAGCTCCAACATCATAACGGGGCTTGCCGCAACCGGTCTGAGCGGGATACGCCTGGTATTCAGGGAGGCAAACACCCTGGACGAGGTCTGGCGCAGTGCGCTCATCAAAAAGAAGGCTTACTTGTGGGGTATGCGGATCGCTTACAAAAGAGCTGCCAGGATCATTGCCAATTCCCACGACACGCTGGACGACCTCGTCCGGGCCGGTATCACAGACAGCGACAAGGCCTTAGTGATCCCCAACCCTGTGCTGCCCGATAATCATGAAGCGCTCAGCCGCGAAGAACCGGAAGGTGCTTTTGTTGAAAACCCTTCGGTAAAAATTATCCTTGCCATCGGGCGGCTGCACGTTCAGAAAAACTACCCGATGCTGATCAGGGCTTTTGGCCGGTTGTATGCCCGAAATCGCTCGCTGCGCCTGGTGATCATCGGGGAGGGCGGCGAAAAGGAACGTCTGCAGAACCTGGCTGAAAGGCTGGATTTACAGGAAGTTGTTGCTTTTGAGTCTTTCAGGGAAAATATTTTTTCCTGGCTGCGGCGCGCGGACGTGCTGGCCCTGTCTTCTTCATGGGAAGGCTTTGGCAACGTGCTTGTTGAGGCATTGTCCGTAGGAACGCCGATTGTTGCCACGGACTGCCGCGGTGGTCCGGCTATGATCCTGGAGCATGGCAGGTATGGCGCGCTTGTCGCACCCAACGACGAGGAGGCTTTCGCTGATGCCCTGCAGAAAACCCTGGACAAAAAGGATCACGACAGGGCGCCGCTCATAGCGAGAGCACAGCAGTTTACCGTCAGCGCTGTCGCACAGGAGTATCTGAAAGTCCTTTTAAACGAATAACATGGCCAAGCCTCATCCCCGGCTTCTGTTCCTTGTCAACGTCGACTGGTTCTTTCTGTCGCACCGCCTGCCCATTGCCTTGGCGGCAAAAAAGGCAGGTATGGAGGTTTATGTGGCTGCTGCGGATACCGGGCATGGAAAAACAATAGCGGCTTCGGGACTGCGCTTCATCAACATCCCTTTTTCCCGGAAAGGAACCGGCCTTTTTCGTGAACTTCTGCTTTTGCCTGTCATTCTCAGGCTCTTCCTCAGGCTCAGGCCAGCCCTGGTGCATAACGTCACCATAAAGCCCGTCATTTATGGCTCACTGGTTGCCCGTCTTTTCTCAAAAACAGCAGTAGTAAATGCCATTACCGGAATGGGGTTCGTGTTTTCGGCCGATAAAAAGGCCGGCCGGCTTCTCCGTATGGTCAAAATCGCCTATCGGCTGGCGCTGGGCAAAAAACGCATGCGTGTCATTTTCCAGAATGAAAGCGACCGCAGCATCTTTTTGCAGCACAAGCTGACAAGCCCTGAGAAAACAGTGCTTATCCGGGGCAGCGGGGTTGATTGCGAGTTGTTCAAGCCTTCCGGAGCAATCGTCGATAACGAAAAGCCCATAGTGCTGCTGGCTTCCAGAATGATCCGCGACAAAGGCGTTGAAACTTTTGTTGAAGCGGCACAGATCGTGATGCAGGAATGGCCGCAGGTGCGTTTTGTGCTGGCCGGAATGGTCGACGAGGGCAATCCGAATGCTATTTCCGCCAGCTGCATAAAAGGCTGGGAGGAGCAGGGCCTGGTTGAATGGTGGGGCCACCGCACCGACATGGCCGGGGTAATCTCCAGGGCCGCCGTGGTAAGCCTGCCCTCCTATTACCCCGAAGGCGTGCCCAAGATCCTCATCGAAGCAGCCGCCTCAGGCAAGGCCATTGTCACCACCAACCGGCCGGGATGCAACGACATTGTCAAGGACGGCATCAACGGCATCCTGGTTCCTGAAAAAGACCCAAAAGCACTGGCCGGGGCTATTATTAAGCTGCTCAATAACCCTGATCTGCGTCGCCGCTATGGGCAGGAGGGAAGAAATATTGCCGTATCCGGTTTTTCGGAAGAGGCCGTGGTGGAAAAAACAATGGCGCTGTATAAGGAGGTGATGGGCTCCCGCCGTCCATCGTAACGCCAGGAGACTAACGATGACAAAAAAAATTCTCATTACCGGCCACACGGGCTTTGTCGGGACAAATCTTGTTCGGGCTCTTGCTGATGACAGTCTGATTTATGGCCTTGATGTGCCCGGGTCTTCTGCGCTGCTTCCGCCGGAGCGTACGTTCACCTGGGATGCACCCGGCCGTCTGCCCGGAACCGATGCCATCATACACCTCGCCGGAAAAGCACACGACACCGCCGGCACGGCAGACCCGCAGGCCTTCTTCGACATCAACCTCGGCCTTACCCGGCGCATCTTTGACCATTTCCTGGAGTCGGACAGCCAAACCTTCATCTTCTTCAGCTCTGTAAAAGCGGTTGCCGACACCCTGCACGACACGGTGCTCAGCGAAGACCATGTCCCCGACCCAAAAACACCCTACGGCCGGTCGAAGCTGGCGGCTGAACAGTACATCGCCGAAAGGCTGGGGGTGCCGGCGAAACATCTTTCTCCCGGAAACGACCGCCAAAGCCTTCTGCCGAAAGGCGCAGAAACAACAACAAAGGGAAAACGCGTATTCATACTGCGTCCCGCCATGATACACGGGCCGGGCAACAAAGGCAACCTGAACCTGTTGTTCAACATGGTACGCAGAGGTATTCCCTGGCCACTGGGCGCCTTCGACAATCAGAGGTCTTTTGCTTCGATCGGCAACGTGACCTACGTCGTTCGCCGGATACTGACAGAGCCCATTGCCGCGGGCACTTACAACCTGGCCGACGACGAGCCGCTGGCCACAAACGAGCTGGTAAGATTGATCGCCGCCTCCGCCGGACGAAAGCCGCGCATTCTGAAGGTAACTCCGGCGCTCGTCAGGGCAGCAGCGCGTGCCGGCGACCTGCTGCACCTGCCCCTGAACAGCGAACGGCTGAAAAAACTGTGCGAAAACTACGTGGTGTCGAACAGGAAGATCAAAAACGCCCTGCGCATTAACGCCCTGCCAACAGCGGCCACAGAGGGCATAAAACAAACCCTCGCATCATTCCTGTGAACACAGGTAACACATCACCGCGCCCAAAGGACGTGTTTTTCAATGAAAATTTAAACAGGTGAATCGCCCATGTTGAAAATCCTGACCATTCGGCAACAGTTTTTTTAACACGCAGGAGGGTGATTATAAAAGCTCGAAGTTTATTTCGAACGCAGGGAGAAACCTGCCGGGAAGGCGGAAGCTCGAAGGAATAAAGAGGCATAAACAGCTAAAATTCAAGGGTTTATTTCGGACGCAGCGAAAAATCTGTTAGGAAGCTCGAATGAAACGAAAGTAAAGAATGAGAAATGGCTCTTAGCTCCTGGCAACTTTTCTTACTAAAGGCTAAAAGCCAAAGGCCAAAAGCAGATTAAGTGAAACATCAACGATTAAACGATTAAACAATTCAACAAATAAACGATTAAACGAATCAACAATTAAACAATAACCTTACATCTGCACATTTGCACATCTTCACATTTGCATATCAACTCATCATCTCAGGCATAAACACAAAACGCTGATAATCACACAGCAACGAAAATATAACCACATGAACCACCCTGAATAATGTTTGTACCCTACCTGCTGATAACGCTGCTGTTGCTGGGATTGCTGCTGATGTACTTCAGGGTGGCGCGGCGCTTTAACATCATAGACCATCCCGGCGGGCGTACCTCTCACGTCAGGCCGACCATTCGCGGCGGAGGCATCCTGTTCCCGGCGGCGGCGCTGATATGGTACCTGCTTTTCGGTATGCAAAACACCTGGGCGGTGACAGGCTTGTTACTCATCAGTGCTGTCAGTTTTTTTGATGATGCCGTCGGTGTCAGGGCCGAGATCCGCCTGGTGATACATATTGTGGCGGTCAGCATGCTGTTACACGAGATCGGACTGTGGAGCTATTACTGGTACTGGATCGCGCTGGCCTTTGTGCTCACGGCGGCCTGCATCAACGCCTTCAACTTCATGGACGGGATCAACGGCATCACCTCCTTTTACACCCTTGTAACGCTGGGTAGCTTCAGTCTGCTGAACAATGCGAACAGGCTGTTGTCACCCTTTTTTGATGGCCACCTGCCGGAGGGCTGGGTTTCCTTTCTGCCGGGAAGGCTGGTGGGGGCTGTCTTCGTCGCGGTGCTTGTGTTTTCGTTCTTCAATGCCCGGAAAAGAGCGCTCACCTTTGCCGGCGACGTCGGCAGCATCAGCATCGCCTTCCTGATGTCATGGTTCATGATTGCCCTGATGAATATGTCGCACAGCTTTTACTGGATCCTGTTGTTTTCCGTTTACGGAATCGACACGGCCGTGACCATCTGCGTCCGCATCAGGCGAAAGGAGAACCTGTTCAGGCCGCACCGGCTGCACCTGTATCAGCTGCTTGCCAACGAAAGAGGCATGCCTCACCTTCGGGTGGCGGCTCTTTTCGCGATCACACAGCTGCTGGTGAACCTGGGCGTTATCGTATTGATTTTTTCAGGGAATATGACTTTGGCCGTCTTCCTGGCCATACTCTTCCTGCT
>JAVIYP010000006.1:0-74222 GCA_031323845.1 Bacteroidales bacterium
CCTCCGGGAGTGTTCAGTTCCGCAAGCGTCAGGTTAAACTCATCATCTACGAGAACCAAAGCCGGCCCCATGCCGGTATCACCAGCAAAAGTTGGTGCAATTGGGGATTCCCCAGGTTTGAGTTGCAGGTTTTCCAGTCCAAGCTGCGCAATGTTAAAACTTTTTGCCGTTTCGGGCACCATGGCAGCCGTTATGGTAAAGGTGAGGTCAAAGCCCAGTGTACGGTGAACCTTGGCGGTATTATACCAACCTCCGTTAAGGTTCGCACCCATGCCGTTTCCAAGCGGTTCAAGATAGGCTTGTATCAGTTTTTCACCATCCCCGACTCCCCCCTTTAAGAAGTTAACGAGCTCATTTTGGCCTTTGACCTGATAACTGGTAATGCACAGGATCATGCATACAAGCATCCCGGCGATTGAATAAGTCTTTTTCATCATCGTACAATTTAAATAAATTTAATTTGACAATAAACCGTTACATGGCAGAACCTGACAGATCTCTCCCAGTGGTCGAAATGAACTTCCGGCTTCTTGCATCAACATCAGTATCCATACAATAATACAAATTTTTTCTGTAACTGTAACGTTTTACGCACATCGAACTGCAGGGTAAAAGCCTTAGTTTTTTTTATTTCCATAACAACAAAAAGGCCACCCGAAGCATGACTTCCCGGGTGATCTCTTTATCCGTAAGGACGGGGGTTGTACTGTAATTCACAGGAGGTTAAAAGCCAGTACCGTTTTGCTTACCAGAGGGGTTATCATTAGAATACGCAACATGCTCCGCTCATAGTGCCCGCATTCAGATGACACCGCCTGTGAATGAGTGGTTTTTTTAAGAATCATGATTAAAAATCTTGTTTTTTAGAAAAAAAATGCCGTACTTTGCACTCCTTTTTAAAAGAACACCCATAATTTGCACTATAAATATATTTGACCATGTCACGTATCTGCCAAATAACAGGGAAAAGGCCCATAACAGGTCATCATGTTTCGCATTCAAACATTAAAACCAACAGGTGGTTTTACCCTAACATACAAACGAAAAGATTTTTCATTCCCGAGGAGAACCGCTGGATAACCCTTAAGGTATCGGCTGCGGGAATACGACACATCAACAAAAAAGGAATTTACGCCTGTCTGAAAGAGGCTAAGGAAAAAGGTTTCATAAAATAGGTTTATTTGGTTAATAATGAAAAAGCTGTTACAAGTCGCTGTAACAGCTTTTTTTGTATAAAGTGTGCACCGACATGCTGCAGGCATGCCTCAGCTGTTAAACTATTATAAGAATTTGGCCAAGTTCCGCATATTTTTCAGAGTCATCGTTATTCTTCTTATTTTTACACATTAAACTATTGGGAACCCTGTTGTGCTGAGACTATTAACCATAATTATTTTCATTATTGCGGCCGCTGTTTTGTGGGGTTTCAGCGACAAGACGCAGCCTGCGCAACGGCGCGTGATCCAGTTTTCGGGCCTGGTTCTTACAGGCGACAGCCTGAAGCCGCTGCCATACAGCACCATTTGGGTTAAGGGAACCCGCCGCGGAACGACCACCGACTATTATGGATTTTTCTCACTCCCCGTATATGAAAGTGACACCTTGCGGTTTACTTCTGTCGGTTACAAGGAGGCCTACTATACAGTTCCCGACACCTTGTCGCGAAACCGATATTCTGCGGTCCAGATGATGACCCGTGACACCATTCACCTGGCTGAAACCGTGATCTATCCCTGGCCTACCCGCGACCAGTTCCGGCATGCTTTTATTCACACCGACATTCCCTCTGACGATTATGACAGAGCCATGCGTAACCTGGCACAGGCTGAGATGCGTGAACGCTTTGAGAAAATGCCCATGGACGGCAGCATGAATTTCCGTCACTATATGCAACAACATTCCGACAGGCTCTACTATGCGGGTCAGGCGCCGCCAATTCGGCTTTTTGACCCATTTGCCTGGGCCGAGTTTTTTAAGGCATGGCGTGAGGGAAGATTCAGGCGAAGCAACTGAGCTTGTTTTTTCTGCTTCCAGACAATATTTTGTTGATGCTGTGGTTATATGTAATGGCAGCAGCAGGCCTTATATGTAAGGCATGAAGCGCGGCAGGCAGTTTGTTCCGGCTGCAGGGATCTGCGCCCAATCCTAAAAACGACCATCAGTGTTTAGAAAGAGCATCCTGATCATCATATTCTCCGTTTTGACCTTTCAGCCTGTCGTGGCTCAACAGGCCTGGCAAGCCTGGATCGAAGGGCATCTGAAAACTGCTGAGGGGGAACCGCTGCAGTTTGTGAATATCGCGATCGAAGGCACCTCCATTGGCACGACCACCGACATCAACGGTTATTTCACGCTCAGCGTACCTGTAAACGAGGTATTCCGCCTGCGTGTGTCGCACCTGGGATTTCTGCCCCGCAGCATCCCGCTTGTGCTGGTGGCCAACGAAAGACGTTACATGGAAATTACCCTGGAAGCTTCTCCCACACAGTTGCCCGATATCGAGGTAACCGGCCGGCAGATCCTCAGCACGGACATCACCCGCCTCGATCCCAGGCATACGGCCACACTTCCCGGGCCGACAGCCGGGGTGGAAGGCCTGATTCACACACTCCCCGGCGTTTCTACAACCACCGAGCTTTCATCACAGTATTCCGTGAGAGGCGGGAACTTCGATGAAAACCTCGTGTACGTAAATGGCATCGAAATATACAGGCCTTTCCTGGTAAGGTCCGGGCAACAGGAAGGACTAAGTTTTCTTAACCCCAGCCTGGTAGCCTCCATTGAGTTTTCCTCGGGCGGATTCAATGCCATGTATGGCGATAAGATGGCCTCTGTGCTGGACATCACCTATGCAACCCCTGAGAAATTTGCAGGCTCTTTCTCGCTGAGCCTGCTGGAAGGCTCAGTGCACGTGGAGGGTATTTCCGGTGACAACAAATTATCCTACCTGGTAGGTGCGCGCTACAAATCGAACCAATACCTCCTCGGCACCCTTGACACCCAGGGCGATTACAAACCGTCGTTCTCCGACCTGCAAGGACTTGTAAACTATCGTTTTTCAGACGAATGGCAATTGAGTTTCCTGGGAAATTACAACGATAACCGCTATCAGTTCATTCCGGATGTGCAACGCACCCGTTTCGGAACCATTACGGAGGTCCGTGAATTCACCGTGTTTTTTGACGGACAGGAAGTCAACCGTTTCACTACTGCCATGGGTGCCCTGTCGCTGCAGTACGATCCCGGAAGCGACTTTTCCATGCAGCTTATTACCAGCATCTTTCAGTCAGACGAGCGTGAAAACTTTGATATCCTGGGACAATACTGGTTGCAACGGGTTGAAACCGATATGGGGCAGGATGATTTCGGGCAGCCCACAGGAGAGCCGCTCGGCGTGGGCACTTTCCTGAACCATGCCCGTAATTACCTGAACGCGATCGTCTGGAATGCAGAGCTTAAAGGGCACCACACCAGCAACGGGAATCAGTTGAAGTGGGGGGTAAAGTTCCAGCACGAAGACATATTTGACAGACTGAGCGAATGGAGCCTTATAGACTCCGCCGGATACAGCCTGCCACGCCAGCCCGATCACCTGTTGCTGCTTCAGGACACTCTCAATACCCGGATCGGCATTCAGTCAAACAGGGTGTCTGCCTATATCCAAAACACCTGGGAGTTCCTCAGACCGCACGGTCGCTTTGCCCTCACCGCAGGAGTCCGGAGCAACTACTGGAACTTCAACAACCAACTGATCTTCAGTCCAAGAAGCACACTGTTGTACAAGCCGGAATGGATGGAACGCTGGACTTTCAGGGCCTCTGCCGGATTTTACCATCAACCGCCCTTTTACAGGGAGTTGCGAAATTTGCAGGGGGAGCTGAACGAGAATATAAAAGCCCAGGAGTCCATCCACCTCGTGCTGGGGTCGAGCTTTAATTTCACAGCATGGAACCGGCCTTTTCAATACACTACGGAATTGTACTACAAAATATTGAACAATCTCATCCCCTATGAAATCGAAAACCTGCGTATCCGTTATTATGCCGACAATATTTCGAAAGGATATGCCGCAGGCCTCGACATGAAGATCCATGGTGAGTTTGTTCCCGGCATTGATTCCTGGGCCAGTCTGTCGCTGATGCAGACACGCGAAAAAATTGAAGACACTTTTCTCACTGGGCCTGATGGCACGTTAATTCCCGCCGGCTATATCCCGAGGCCTACGGACCAGCGCTTCAATTTCAGCATCTTTTTCCAGGACTTCCTCCCCCGAAATCCCTCCTATCAGGTTCACCTGGGCCTTTTTTACGGTTCAGGCCTTCCCTTTTGGGCACCAACCCGCGACAGGAGAAGAGACACCGGCCGCATGCCGCCATACCAGAGAGTGGATATCGGTTTTTCCGCACAACTTATCGGGGCCCATACTACACTCCCCGACAGCAATCCGTTCAGGCATTTTGAATCCCTGTGGATCACAGCAGAGGTTTTCAATCTGCTGGAGATCAGTAACACCATTTCTTATTACTGGATTAAAGATGTTGAAAATCAACTCTTTGCCATCCCAAACTACCTGACATCCCGCCTGATCAACCTCAAGCTCATTGCCCGTTTTTAAGCAGGCGTCTGACTTTTTGTCATTTTACTGCCAACAACCCCCGGTGAGGCCGGAAAACTTGTGTCATATTTTCAAAAAACAAGAAAATACCGGCTATGGCATAATCATTGAAGACTCAAAACAGATTCCTGAAGTTGAACTATAAACAAAATAATAAAGCAATGGGTAAGATTATTGGCATAGACTTAGGTACGACCAATTCATGTGTAGCGGTAATGGAGGGTAATGAACCTGTGGTGATCCCCAACAGTGAGGGGCGCCGCACCACTCCGTCTATCGTTGCCTTTACGGAGAACGGTGAGCGGAAGATTGGTGATCCGGCGAAACGTCAGGCCATCATTAATCCGGAAAGAACCATATATTCCATAAAGCGCTGGATGGGTGAAACCTATGAGTCGGCTGCAAAAGAACGCGAACGCGTAACCTACAAAGTAGAGAAAGGGGAAAACAACACGCCCCGTGTCAAAATAGACGACCGCAATTATACTCCACAGGAAATTTCAGCCATGGTGCTTCAGAAGATGAAGAAAACCGCAGAAGATTATCTTGGTCAGGAAGTAACAGAGGCGGTCATCACGGTGCCTGCATATTTTAATGATTCACAGCGTCAGGCCACCAAGGAAGCCGGAGAGATTGCCGGGCTCAAGGTACGCCGTATTATCAATGAGCCGACGGCGGCGTCACTGGCGTATGGCCTTGACAAGAAAGACAGGGAAATGCGTATTGCCGTGTTTGACCTTGGAGGCGGCACCTTTGATATTTCTATCCTGGAGCTGGGTGACGGTGTGTTTGAGGTAAAGTCAACCAACGGCGATACTCATTTGGGTGGTGACGATTTTGATGATGTGATCATCAACTGGCTGGCAGATGAGTTCAAAAAAGACGAGGGCATTGACCTGCGCAAAGACCCCATGGCATTGCAGCGTCTGAAAGAAGCGGCAGAAAAAGCCAAGATTGAACTTTCCAGTGTTACATCCACTGAGATCAACCTGCCATACATCATGCCGGTTGACGGCATTCCAAAACACCTGGTCAGGACGCTGACCCGAAGTCAGTTCGAAAAACTGACAGACAAACTGATACAGGCCACCCTTGAGCCTTGCAAAATAGCTTTGAAAGAAGCAAAATTGCAACCTTCCGATATTGATGAGGTTATCCTCGTAGGAGGGTCCACCAGAATTCCGGCCATTCAGGAGCTGGTGGAAAAGTTCTTCGGCAAGAAGCCGTCAAAAGGGGTAAACCCTGATGAGGTGGTTGCCATTGGGGCTGCCATCCAGGGAGGTGTACTCACCGGAGAGATCAAAGACGTATTGCTCCTTGATGTTACTCCTTTGTCGCTGGGTATAGAAACACTCGGCGGCGTGATGACGAAGCTCATAGAAGCCAACACTACTATTCCTACCAAAAAGAACGAGACCTTCTCTACAGCAGCCGATAATCAGACATCCGTTGAGATACATATTCTCCAGGGTGAAAGGCCCATGGCCAGGGATAACCGTACCATCGGACGTTTTCACCTGGACGGAATCCCCCCGGCGCCCAGGGGCATACCACAAATTGAAGTCACTTTTGACATCGACGCCAACGGCATACTGAACGTTTCAGCCAAGGACAAGGCTTCCGGCAAATCCCAGAACATCCGCATTGAAGCATCTTCCGGACTGAGCGAAGAGGAGATCAAGCGCATGAAAGCTGAGGCCGAGGCCAACGCTGAAAGTGACAAGAAACTGAAAGAAGAAATCGACAAGCTTAATGCCGCCGACAGTTTGATCTTCCAGACTGAGAAGCAAATGAAAGAGTTTGGCGACAAACTTCCGGCCGACAAGAAGGAACCGATTGAAAAAGCCCTTGAATCCTTAAAGGAAGCCCATAAGAACAAGGACCTTGCGGCCATCGATACCGCAATGGGCACCCTGAATGCTGCCTGGCAGGCCGCCAGTACAGAAATGTATCAGAACACACAACAGCAGGCCGGTCAGCAGGACCAAGGGCAGCCCGGGCATGAGCAGAAAGATGAAAAGAAAGACGACGATAACGATGTAACCGATGTTGACTATGAGGAAGTAAAATAAGGTTTCCTCCTGAACAACCAATGAAAAAAGCCTGACTGCTGAGTCAGGCTTTTTTCATGATCATCACAAAACAAATCTTATTTCAGATAAGCTTTTTAATAACAGCCAAAGCTTTTTCGTAATCGGGCTGATGAGCAACTTCCTTAACTACCTCTACATATTTTACAACATCGTCGGCATCAATGACAATCACTGCCCTTGCAAGCAGCCCCAGCTCCTCAATCAAAAGACCGTATTTAATTCCGAAGTCTTTATCCTTCTGGTCTGAAACGGTAATTATATTATCAATGCCCTCCACGGCACAAAAACGTTTAAGCGCAAAAGGCAGGTCGCACGATACAGTGATGAGCTGAACCGTTGCCAGGTCATCAGCCTCCTTGTTGAAACGACGGGTCTGCATAGCGCAAGTATCGGTATCTACACTGGGTACCGACGAAATGACACGCACCATGTTTTGGTACTTGCTCATGGTAAACGGTTGAAGATCCTGCGTCATAGCAGTGAAGTTCTTCATCGCCTGGCCCGGCTTCACAAGCCTTCCCATAAGAGTAACGGGTTTGCCTCCAAACGTGACCAGATTTGTATTTCTTTTCATAACTTTTTAGATGTTAAAGTTTTGGAGAATAACACCACAGCGGCTTAATTGTTTATCCTGGATCTTATTTTCTGTCGAAAAACGGGTTTTTTGACGTCGCACTCAGGGGTATGCCATAAATAATGGAGTACTCTTTTCCCAGGAGCTCCATTTTTCTTGCAGCTATGCCAATGGTGTACATAATGCGATTGTCGATGCGGTTATCCATGGCGACACTGACTGCCGACCCTATTGCAATGCCCAGATCCCCGGTGTTGAATGCACAGGGGATGTCGCCTTCTTTTTCCCTTGAGGCACAGTCGGGAAAACCACACAAACCACAGAGCTTTAATCCCAATGAGGCAATCTTTGTGCCAATGAGCACTACCACCTGGGCTGAGTTCAGCACGTTTGCTGCATCTCTGCGGAAGATATGGTTGTCTTCCTGCACGCCTATCTCGTTCATAACAGCGGCCAGTTCGCCAATATCATTGCCGGTAATTAAGGATACGGCAATGTTGTTTACTCCTCTTGCCTTGGGTGCTGTACGGGCTGCCAGAACCATTTTCCGGGCTACTTCAAGTACAGCATCCTGACGTAATTCATTTTCATTAATAATAGCCATAGAACTACAGTTATTAAGGGTAATCTGCAAATTTTGCGATACTGTCAATGAAGTGCAGGGGAATCACGACTTCTTCTCCCTCTCCGGGTTTGTTATATACCCAAAGCTCCACAGCACTCTTGTTTCCGGGTCCGGGACTATGGAAGGTATCGTTCCGGTGCAGCAATAACAGAACATCTGAAATTTCACGCATGGATGCGGGCAAATGTATTGCGCCGTACCGTTCTTTCAGACCCGATCCGTTGGAGGAAATCCGGGCCTGTGAGAACAACACAACCGGCACATCCAGTTTTTGGGCAAGGGCACGGACGGATTGCAGCACGAAAGCATAATCGGTTTCAACGGCATCGAGCATCCCCGGCTTGTTCAACAGTTCCAGGTAATCAATAATAATGATGTCAGCACTTTGCTGCTCTTTGAGCAGGGTAGCCTTTCTCAACAACTCATCCAGGCTCAGCCCCGGAGTGTCGTCTATGAAAATTTTCGCTTTGGCAATACTGCTTAACAGGGAATGCAACTGCGCCTTTCTGCTTTCCCTGAAACGACCTGACCTGAGTTTTTCAACAGACATTCCTGTTTCGCTCTCGATCAACCTTTGTGTCATCTTCATATCAGACCGTTCAGAGGAGAAAACAGCAACACTGAAATCATCCTTTATGGCCATATTTGCGGCCAGTGACAACAAAAAGGCGGTCTTTCCCATGCCGGGTCTGACCGCAATTGTATACAAGTTGCCTTTTTGAAAACCACCGGTGTGCTTGTCCAGCTCCCTGAAACCACTCGGGACACTGCCCAGTCCGATACCGGTACCAAAATTCTGATTGAGGGTTTGGTTTACCAGATCACGGATACTGGTAAACCCCAAACCCTCCGGCTGCTCTGTGACTTCTAATGTGTTATACTTCATGTTTTTATATTTTTTGATTTACGTATAAAGTTGATTTAATGAATTTTCAATTATGCGCCTTTCTGCTCCAACTTCTAACCTCCAACATCCAACATCTGTCTTCCAGTCTCAAACTATTGTTGAATCGTTTATTGATTGAGGCCTTCCGGATTTTTGAGCTACCTCAATCATTCACTGGTTTATCAACATCTTCGATCTGTGCTAATCTTTATATATATGAAACGTCCATGTTGAAAATCCTGACCATTCGGGAACAGGTTTTTTGACACACAGGAGGATAATTATGGGAAGTCAGAAGTCGGAAGTCGGAAATCTGACATCTGAATTCTGACATCCAATCAGAATATTAAACATAAACACAAAGCACAAATATACAAACACTTATAAAACATAAACAGATGAAACGCCCATGACTAAATTTTGACACACAGGAGGATGATTATGCAAACCTGAGGTTGGAAGTTGGAGGTTTGAGGTTAGAAAAAAGAAAATCCAACATCCAACATCTAACCTCTAACATCAATTCCTGATCTTTGGCAAACTCGTAAAACATTCAATATCAAATAGTAACGAAAATATAAACAGATGAATGACATAATAGATTGTTCATGGAAAAAAACAGGACACAGGCAGTTGACAACCGGCTTGTGCTTATACAAACCAGAGAAAAGCCAATATAATTCTGCCAGTACCCTTCAGTTGGTGAATATAGGAATTTTTTTGAAAACAACCAATTGAACCTTTCTTAATATTTTATGTTAAATGTGTGAATCTGGCGTTTGTCAGAGCATTTTATCTTCATATCATCAGCAATAACAGCGGAATGATTAACTATTCCATAAACGAACTGGAAAAACTTACCGGCATCAAAGCCCATACAATCAGGATGTGGGAAAAGCGGTATCATGTTTTTTCGCCTCAGCGCACTGAGACCAACATCAGGTATTATAATGATGATGATCTTAAAAAGCTTCTTAACATCAGCACGCTGAACCGGCATGGGATAAAAATTTCGAAAATAGCCACGATGAATGAAGAGACGATCCGCGAAAAAGTCATGGATTTATCAGGGGCCACCGGCAACAATGAAAGCCTCATCAACAACCTGATTGTTTCCATGATAGAATTCAGCGAAGAATCATTTGAGCATATTCTTAATTCATCCATACTGAAGCTTGGGTTTGAGAGAACCGTAACCGAAGTCCTGTATCCTTTCCTGGAAAAAATCGGGGTCCTCTGGCAAACGGGTTCTGTAAACCCCGCCCAGGAACATTTCATCACCAACCTTATCAGGCAAAAACTGATCATTGCCATTGACGGGCAAGCGGCAAAAACCCGGGCCGATGCGAAAACTTTTCTGCTGTTTCTACCTGAACAAGAGTTTCATGAGCTGGGACTCCTGTTTTATACGTTTCTGCTGAAAAAGAACGGTCACCGCGTAGTGTACCTCGGACAATCCGTCCCCTTTGAAGACCTGCAAGAAGTTGTTAAAGTACGCAACAGCGATTATTTGTTCACTTATTTTGTAGCCGCCCTGCGGCAAGAGGACATTCCAGCGTATCTCCGGCAGCTTTCAACAGCCTTCCCAAAAAAAACCATCTTCATTACCGGCATCCAGGTGCAATACACAACACTTGAACTGCCTGAAAATATTGTTGTTATTAAAAACGGCGAAGAATTTAAAAGCCTCCTGAAGTCAATCTGACATTTTACTGCATCCTTTTTTCCTACCTCTGAGATGACAGTGTTCATCGTGAGGATATTTTACACTGTTCTGCGCTTCTGCCTTTCCTGGCCGTTTTCGTTGTTTAACAAAATTTATTAGTCTTAATTTCGTATTTATGCATCTTTTTGCTTATTTTTATTCCACCAATTGATTTTTATAGCTCACTAATCACGCATTTTACTAAACTTGTTTTGTTAAAAAAATACAAAAAGCTTGCAAGCTCATTTTTTTTGTTTAAATTTGTTTTAGAAAAGTTAAACAACACCAAAAACCATTGACTCATGACAGCAGTAGAATTCAACTATAAATTAATGGGTTTGCAAAACAATCTGAAGTATTTTGCCTACACCCTCACCTCCAATTATGAGGACGCACAGGACCTCGTTCAGGAAACTTTCCTGAAAGCACTCACCAACAGGGATAAATTTACGGACAACACGAACCTGAAGGCATGGACGTTTACGATCATGAAAAACACCTTCATCAACAATTACAGGCAGAATGTCCGCAACAACACCCTGGTTGATAAAACCGATGATCTGTACTTTCTGAACCTGACCAAAGAAAGCAGCATTGGTCTGCCCGACTCAGACTATGCCGTCAAGGAGATTCAGAAAGTTATCTCACAAATTACCCCCGAGCAGCGTCAGCCTTTTGAAATGTACAATCAGGGTTATAAGTACAAAGAGATCGCTGAAACGTTGAATCTGTCGATCGGCACAGTAAAAAGCCGCATTTTCTTTACCCGGAAAAAGCTGATGGACGCTTTGAGCAAAAGCTAACATTACTGCAAGATCAAGCCAGCTATATTTTCCCTAACATTTTGGCCGGTAAACCATTGCATTTTCAAATGCAGGTTTACCGGCTTCTTATTTCCGGTTGTTGCGAGTGGAGACGTGACACTAGTGTCATTTTTCCTAAATTTGCATATCCGGCAATGGTGGTCAGGAGCCTTGCTGCACTATGGCCTGGCTCAGAAAATCACCGGAAATCCGGAAAGCTTAGTAATCTGCAGCAGTCTGAAACATGCGTGTATTCAAGTTTGGAGGGGCTTCGGTAAAAGACCCAGAATCAGTAAAAAATGTTGCCCGGATCATCCGTGAGCACAGGGGTGACTTACCTCTTGTGGTAGTGCTTTCGGCTATGGACAAAACCACCAATGCGCTGGAACAGCTCTGTGCCTGTTTTATGGATGGCAGAAAACAGGAAATGCTAAGCATCTTCGAAGAGATCAAAAACATGCACTTTGATGTGCTGAAAGGTCTGTTTTCCAACCATAATGACCCGGTATTTAAGGTTTTGGAACAATCGTTTTACCAGCTTTACTATTATATCAGCGAATCGCCGGGAAGCGACTACAACTACGAATACGACCGCATTGTGTCAACCGGCGAAATAGTGTCAACGCAGATCATCAGCGCCTATTTAAAAAGTGAGGGAGTGGCCAACCGTTTATATCCGGCGCAAAAACTGATCATCACGGATGCAAGTTTCCGCGACGCCCAGGTTGACTGGATCCTCAGCACCCGTGCCATACAGGAACAATTAACACCATATCTTGGCACCGGTCACGACGGCAGTCCACCGCTGGTGCTCACACAGGGTTTCCTGGGGGGCACACCACAGGGCTTTACAACTACGCTGGGGCGGGAAGGTTCTGATTATTCGGCGGCCATTATTGCTTATGCCCTTAATGCCAGTGAAGTAATTATCTGGAAAGACGTCTCAGGCCTGCTGAATGCAGATCCCAAGCTGTTCAAAAACACGCTGTTGCTTGAGAACATCAGTTACCAGGAAGCCATTGAACTCTCCTATTACGGTGCCACAGTGATTCATCCCAAAACGCTCAAGCCTCTGCTGAGTAAAAATATACCGCTGAAAGTCAAGTCGTTTTTCCACCCCGACACCGGGGGATCCCTTATCAACGACAACACCGATCACGACAGGCAGACCCCGTCCTACATCATCAAAAGCAACCAGGTGCTCGCTTCCATATTCCCAAAAGATTTCAGTTTTATTGCAGAGCATAAGCTGTCGCGCATCTTTGCAGATTTTGCCAGGCACGGGGTAAAGATCAATCTCATGCAAAACTCTGCACTTAGTTTTTCGGTTTGTTTTGATCAGGACAAAACCAAAACCCCTGCACTGCTGAAAGATCTGAAAAAGAACTTTAATTTGAAGTACAACACCGGCATGGAGCTGATCACCATAAGGCATTATGAAAAGGCATCCATCGGCGACATTGTGCGAGACAGGGAAGTCATGATGGAGCAGAAGAACCGCACCACCTTACAACTTGTCGTAAAGAGCCATTAATTATCGACCGGTTTTTTCCCTGAAAGCCTTCAGCAGTTCCGGTCCTGCGTTCTGACAGCCCGCACCCACTTTATCGGTGGTAAACTCCCGGAAATATTCGGGGTTAAGGTCGGGTTTTGCCGAATACATTACAGGTATTTGCAGGCGCTGACCGGCGATCAGGCTGCCTCCGCTGCCGAAACGGCCGGTATTTGGCGGATGGTTGATGATAAACCAGGAGCACACACCATACAAGGTGTATATCCTGCTCCAGGTATCCCCTGCCCTGACGGTGTAGCTGTGATCGGCCGGCAGCGGGGGCGGGGCCACGGGGGCTTCTTCGGCTACTTCAGCAGCTTCATCAACCGCCACTTCCTGCTCAGCTTCGCGCTCCACCTCGGGCAATCGTATTGGAGGATGTGGATCATAGATAAAAAGATCGTAAAAAAGAAAAACCACCACGATAAAGGCCAGGGCCGCCGCAATTTGTTTCCATAAGGGTAATCTGCCTTTCTGCCGGCGCTCACCTTTTTTCTGTTCTCCGGAAGATGCGTTGCCACCGGACTCATGCTTTACAAACTTTTGAGAAAGTGTAAGTGCGGAACCCAACAAGCGCGTCTTGTTTTTCATCGAATGGAAGCTGACGACAATCAGGACAGACCCGGTTTTTGTTACACCGGTGGAGCTATGCCGCATGATTCGAGCGACTTTGGTTTGTAAAGGCATAGAGTCCTGCAGTATGCGTCTTACATCCTTGGTGTGCAGACACTTGCGCACATCACCTGCTGCCAGAACAAGCATGTCACCATTAACAGGTTCAACACATTCGGTGGAAGTTTCCGGTGTCAGCAGTGCCTGCTGGCCGAGAAAACCTGAGGGTTGCGTCTTTTGTTCCGGGCCGTCGCTGCCTTCATAGTTCAGCATATACATGCGCTTCCCGGTAAACAACAACACATCTGCATCTCCCGCCGAGGAGTAGCAAATCTTACCCTCCGAAAACAACACGCACAAACAGCTCATAGCAGCGGGCTTGTTTGCAGGATCTTTCAATCCCATCTGGTACAGAAATCCGCTTGTGTAAATCAATGCATTCCTGGCCACGGTATCCCTGTTTTCCTCGGTATCGTGCTCCATGTAGTATTTAATGCGCTCTATGGCCATGGTGCAGTAAGCCGCCTGCTGAGCACCCGTACCATGATTGACAACCACCACAAATACCATCCCGAAAGGAGTCTCAAACGTATCGTATTTATGAATCCCGGCAGCGTCGGGATGTCCTTTGCCTGTTTGTGATGCATATTCGAAGGTGCTGAACTTTTTCGTAGCCATAACATGTAAGTTTTTATCCTGATTCGATCAGGCTGGTTTAAGGCCTGTGGCACTTCCTGGCTTCTGTAACAAAATTACAGCCTTTTGCCGGATAAGAAAAATATAAAGTAAAAACATTATACCGGGCAGATGGGTCATTGTCTCAGTGATTATCGCGGTGCTGAACCGGCTGCACTTGCCGCGTGATTTCCACAAAGTCCTTTACCTGCAACTGTTCAGGCCTTTTGCCTTTCATTTCCGGGGGAAGGTCTTCCCAGTAAACCTTCAGACTCCTGAGAGAGTTTCTCAGTGTTTTTCGTCTTTGGTTAAATGCTGTTTTCACCACAGTAAAGAAGAGTTTTTCATCGCAATTCAGCTGATGATTCTTCTTTCGCCGGCATCGTATCACGCTTGACTGCACCTTAGGGGGTGGCATGAATACGCCGGGATCAACATTAAACAACAGTTCTACATCATAAAACGCCTGCACAAGCACACTGAGTATTCCATATTCCTTACTGCCCGGGGGTGAGGCGATGCGCCTGGCCACCTCTTTCTGAAACATACCCACCATTTCCGGCACCAGCTCACGGAACGCCAGCATCCTGAACATTATTTGGGTGGAAATATTATAGGGGAAATTGCCTATAAGGGCCACCTGCTCCTCGCCGGCAAATTCATGCAGGGGGAATTTCAGGAAGTCGGCTTCCATAACCTGATCTTTGTATGCGGGGTAGTTACGGTGCAAATAGCTGATGGAAGCCTGATCCACCTCTATGCCAAACCAGCAGAACTCTTTTTTTTCCATCAGGTAACGCGACAGCATACCGGTACCAGGCCCAATCTCCAGCACGTTTCGATAATTGCCATAGGCGGTCAGGCTGGATGCTATTTTACGGGCGATATTGGCATCGGTAAGGAAATGCTGACCCAATGATTTTTTTGGATGCACAAAAAATTCCGACGCCATGATGCGGTTTTTTTTAAGTAAAATGATTAGTTGATGATATCGCCACGCAGCATCCTGAACCGGTTTCTGGCGGTAATGACATGCAGGCTGCCCGGATAGTCGATGAGCACTTGCTGATAGAGCGCCATTGCCTTGTCGGGTTTTTCAAAGTGGTGATGGTACATTTCCGCTCTTCTGAACAGTGCCTCATCTGCGAGTATGCCATAAGGGTATCGTTCTACCAGCAGGGCGAGCAGGCTGTCGGCGGCGTTGTACTTGTTTTTCCGGACCATGATTTCGGCATGCGCCAGCAGCAGGTCGTCATTGATCTGGTGTGCCGGAAATCTTTGATGTATGCTGTCAAGCAAATGAGCAGCCTCATCCAAACGGTTCATAAAAACGAGCTGTTCTGCACGGGCGAACATCAGGAGGGGTTCGGTGTCGCCGTTAACACCCAGGTTATCCTGTATGCGCAAGGATAGCCGGATGGCGTCGTTGGCAATAAGTCTGGAGGTTCCGGCCTTCAGGATGTCGAGCTGGGCTTTTGCCCATTCGAATTCACCAATAAAATAAGACAGTCGCGCATTTTTGAATTTTGCTTCATGGGCGAGGGGGTCATCACGAAACATCCTGTCAACCTGTGAGTACAGCAGGGTGGCGTCCCAAACTTCACCGGTAAGCAGCAATATGTCGGCGAGTTCAACCCGGCACTCTCCTCGTACGCGCTGCGAAACATTGGGCATGTCCAGGGTGTTCTCAAGCAGTGTTATGGCATCGTCTGTTTTTCCAAGATAAAATGCCTGCAGATGGGCCAGGTTCCTGATAAGCTGAACCGTTTTTGCCTGAATGCCAAGCTCTTCAATAGCCAGGATGTAGTCTTCTTCCAGCTTTCGAAGCTTAACGGGGTCACCATCGGCAGAGAGAAAGCGGACATTCAGCAATCCCACCAGTGCCTCCATGTAAAACCTGCCTTCCGGCCCTGCTTCCATCAGATAGCCGTAGGCATCGGCAGCAACGTCATAATACCGGTTCGAAACAGCCAGCTGAGCCACTTCCAGCACCGGTCTGCCTTCCTGCTGGAGGCGACGGTCAAGTGCGCGCGCCTGCATAAAAGCAATGCGAAAGTCCTGCTGCTGAATTGACAGCCAAAGCAGTAATTCGGCGTACATGATGTTTCCGGGTTCATTTTGTGTGCGAAGCAGCAGTTCGCGCCGGAGGGCGTTGTTGCGGTCGAATCCGGGATCATTGCTTATGGCATCCTGCAAGATGCCGCGCACACGATCGGCCTCCTGCCGGTGTGCGTTAAGGTAATCGAGATATTCCGACATCATCGCAGGGTAGTCCCTTAGTTTCTCATGCAGTTCCGCAATGCGCAGATGAAAGGGGTGTTTGTCGCCCAGCAATTCCCGGCCACGCAGATAGGTCTGCAGGGCCCTGTCCAGAAATCCCCTGGCCTCAAAAGCGAGGGCAAGGTCCCTGACTTGCCTTTGATCAGCTCTCAAACCGCTGATCAACGACTCCATGTGTCTTTGCTCCCTGCGGATGTTCCCCGACCTGGAGTAAATCATCCCCAAATCAACCCGGAAACGGATCTCTCCTGGGTGCTTGTCTATCTGATCGTGCACCAGGCGTTCGGCCCTGCGGAACTGATCGAGCTGAAGTAGGCTTTCAAGATAATTATTATAGATGACAGGAGACTGGTTGGTTTCAAAGATTTCCTGATAGAGCGCCAGTGCCCTTTCATAATCACCCTCCCTGAAGTATTGTGCAGCTAATAGTTCGTCCGGGTTGTTAGCCATGCCCCTGTAAGGCACAAGCGATGATGCCACAACCAATAACGCAATGATAAGCGACGTCATAACAGAACTAGTTCCGGGTCGATTCATCCTATTTTATTTATAGCGTCCAACAAAAAACCTTCACCCAGTATTGAACGACTGAACCTCTGGTTTTGTTTTGTGGTGCAAGCGTTAACGGCCTTGTGCCGGTCATGCCACACATGGAGGCCGGCAGGTATTTACCGGATATGTTCGAACCCCGTATAGGCATGCAATACGGCCGGTATGGCAATGCTGTCTTCAGCCTGGTTGTTCTCCAGCAAAGCGGCCAGTATACGGGGCAATGCCAGGGCGCTGCCGTTGAGCGTATGCGCCGGCATGTTTTTTCCGGAGGCATTGCGGTACCTCAGTTTGAGCCGGTTGGACTGGAAGCTTTCAAAATTGGATATGGAGCTCACTTCGAGCCAGCGCTGCTGGGCTGCCGACCACACCTCCATGTCATAGGTCAGCGCTGCAGCAAATCCAAGATCTCCGCCGCACAGGCGCGACACCCTGAAAGGCAATTCCAGTTTGCGCAGGACACCCGTAACGTGTTCCACCATTTCATCAAGGGCGTCATAGCTTTTTTCCGGAGTCGTCACCTGCACAATTTCAACTTTGTCGAACTGGTGCAGGCGGTTAAGGCCGCGGACATCTTTTCCGTAAGAACCGGCTTCCCGCCTGAAGCATGCCGAATATGCCGTGCATTTTACCGGAAGGTCACTCTCCTGGAGGATGCTGTTTCTGAAGAGATTGGTAACCGGAACTTCGGAGGTGGGTATTAGATACAGGTCATCTGCCGGTATGTGATACATCTGTCCGTCTTTATCGGGCAGCTGGCCGGTGGCAAATGCCGAATCGGGATTTACAAGGAGTGGCGGCTGTATTTCAGTGTATCCGGCTGCGATGGCCTCATCAAGAAAAAAAGCGATCAAGGCCCTTTGCAGCCGTGCACCCTGCCCTTTATATACGGGGAAGCCGGAGCCGGTAATTTTGGTGCCGGACTCGAAGTCGATGATGTCGAACTTTTTAGCCAGATCCCAGTGCGGCAATGCTGCAGCCTCCGGGGTGAAGGCATCACCTTCTGACATAATCACTTCGTTATCAGCTTCGGATGTACCCGCCGGCACTGAGGGATGAGGAAGGTTCGGCACCCTTACAAGTAAGTCGTGAAATTCGGCATTAAGTGCATCGAGCTTTTCCTGCAGGTCTTTTGACTGCTGCTTTACAGCGGCTGATTGATCCTTCAGCACGGCGGCCTCTTCCTTTTTGCCGTTCTTAAAAAGCTCACCGATCTGCCTGGCCAGCGCATTACTTTCCGCCAGTGTATCATCAAGCTGTTTCTGTGTTTGCCTTCGCAAGGCATCAACATCACGGATGCGGGTAACAAGCTCTCCGGCATCCATATTTCTTATCTTTAACCGTTTGACTACCTCCAGGCTGTCATCACGAATTAACTGAACATCAATCATAAAAATCAAAAGGTATTGATATAAACAAAAAAATCCTGCCGAAGCAGGATTCCGAATATTTTGGTTGGCTCCGGTGATGGGCCGCGTAAACAGTGGCTTATTCTGCAGCTTCTTTTTCCGGCGAAGGTTCTGTCACTGTTTCAGCAACAACCGTCTCACCGGCATCGTCACTTACAGGTGCTTCCTTTTTCGGAGCTGCTTTCGGCGTTTTTTTATTTTCAGCGATAACCGCTTCCGGTTCTTCCTGCATGGGCTCAATGGAGACATAGGATTTGTTGCCCAGTCTTTTTCTGAACACCACTTTACCGTCGCAAAGGGCATACAGGGTGTGGTCTTTCCCCATGCCGACGTTTACACCCGGGAAGTGCTGTGTGCCTCGCTGCCTTACAAGAATGTTTCCGGCAACAGCCATAGAGCCGCCAAAAATCTTGACGCCCAAACGTTTACTGTGTGACTCGCGTCCGTTACGTGAACTACCAACTCCTTTCTTGTGTGCCATATTCTTTCTTTTTTGCTGTTATAAACTCTCTTATGCAGATATTTCTTCAATCTGTATCTGTGTCATTGGTTGACGGTGGCCATTCTTTTTCTGATAGCCTTTCCTTCTTTTCTTTTTGAAAACGATGATCTTATCGGCTTTCACATGTTCCAGCACCCTTGCTTTAACTTTCGCTCCATCTATCAGGGGTGCGCCAACCTGAATGTTGTCATCATCAGCAACCAGTAACACCTTGTCAAATTCAATATCGCTGCCGGCTTCATTCTGAAGGCGACTCACAAAAAGCTTCTGATCCTTTTGAATCTTAAACTGATGACCGGCTATTTCAACGATTGCGTACATCTCTATAGGATATTAAATGGGTTACTCAATTATTGGGGTGCAAAGATAAACAAAATAAATGAAGCTACAAGCATCGTCTGTTTTTTTTCTTTGGGATCAAACAATCAGCATCATGCCGCAGGGTTCAGGTACTCCGTGCGGATTTCCCAAACCAGCGCACAGGGTTGTGCTTTTTCCTGTTGGCAAGAAAAACGCCAATAAGTATCAGCAGTATCCAGAATAGATATCCAAATAAAAAGCGCTCACCATCCACAAGGCCCCATGCAAGGGAAACCATGGGCATCATATACGTTACCGTTGAGGTGAACAGCGCCGTAGTTTGCCTGATGAGCCAGTTGTGTATCACCATAGCCATTGCTGTGCCAAGCACTGCAAGAACAGAGATATAACCCAGGCTTTTCCACGCCCCGGGCTCATCAGCCAGCGTGGCGACAACGTTTGTTCCGGCAAAAAGATAAATCAAAGCGGGGATTCCTATAAAGAAAAAAGCCACGGAGGCAATGGTCAAAGCATTGAACTCTGACAAAAAATGCTTGATAATATTCATGTTAAGGGCATAGCACAGGGCTGCCAGCACGACATACAAACCATACCAGGCGTTGTTGATCTGGGTTCCGTTAGCTATGGTAAGCAGCCCGACTGCACCGCCGAAACCAATAAGAACGCCCAGCACGTTGTACCAGCGTGTTTTTATTCCAAACAGCAACACCCCCACAAGCAGGGTAAATAATGGTGTAAGTGAGTTCAGCACCCCGGCCATATAACTGTCAATGACCGTTTGTGCCCGGGCAAAAAGGAAGGGAGGCAGGCCGTTGCCGATTATGCCGGCCATCAGAAAATATTTGAGCTTTCTCCAGGGGACTTTTCTGATATGCTTCCAGACCAGTGGTGAAAGCACTACGAAAGAAATGGCGATGCGCAGTGCTCCGACTTCATTTGCGCTGAAGCTCAGCAAGCCCCATTTTATCAGGATGAAGGAGCTGCCCCACACCAGCACCAGCAGCAGCAAGGCCATCCAGTGCACGAATCCGGGATGTTGGTCTGTTGTCATTGTCCGGAGGTTACATTCTCATGATCCGGCGGCAAAGATAGGTATAATGTTCATCAATAAGCGAGCAGGGTTTGCAGGGCTGCAGACACTTTTTCAGGACTTGGCAGCACGGCCGCTTCAAGATTTGTGTTCAGCGGAACGGCCGGTGTATCAACGGAGCCTACAACAGCCACGGGTGCGTCCAGGTGTTGAAAGCAGTCGCGCTGAATGCGCCCTGCCAGGCCCAGTGTAAAGGAGGCTTCTACCGATTCTTCTGTCACCAGCATGACTTTGTTGTGGCGCTTCACGGCATCATAAATGTACTCGAGGTCAAGAGGGTTCAGTGAGCGCAGGTCAAGTATCTCTATGCGTCCAGGAAAGTTTTTTGCCGCTGCAAGGCTCCAGTAAACACCCATGCCGTAGGTAACAATAACAGCACTGTTTCCGGCTTCCACCTGGCCTGAGTCTGCCGAGATCACCGTACGCGCTTTTCCGATAGGCACTATGTAGTCTTCATCCGGCTCAACCGTTTTAGCCCCCTGGGTGCCCGGTAGACGCGACCAGTAAAGGCCTTTGTGTTCAAGTATCACCACAGGGTTCGGATCATAAAATGCGGCTTTGAGCAATCCTTTTAGATCTGCACCGGTTGACGGGTAAACGACCTTGATGCCACGGATGTTTGTCAGCACCGACTCCACGCTGGAACTGTGGTATGGCCCGCCTGAACCAAAAGCGCCGGTCGGCACCCGGATGACGGAACTGACAGGGTACCGGCCTTTAGACAAGTAACAACTCCGGCTTAGCTCCGAAAAGAGCTGATTGAGACCGGGCCAAATATAATCGGCAAACTGTACTTCAACAATCGGTTTCAGGCCAACAGCAGACATCCCCAGCGTGCTTCCTATGATGAACGCCTCCTGGATGGGCGTGTTAAAAACACGGTTATCGCCAAATTGCTGAGCCAGGGTAGCCGCTTCCCTGAAGACGCCACCCAGCCGCCTGCCCACATCCTGCCCGTAAAGCAACGCTTCGGGATGTTTCGACATAAGCTCACGCAATGCAAAAAGCGCACTGTCAATCATTACCGTCTTTTGCCGCCCTTTGGGTTCACGCACACCGAGCTCCTTTGTTACAGGTGTAGGAGCAAAAACCAGCGTTCCAACATCATCCGTATCCGGTTCATCAGCAGCCTTCGCCTCCTCAAAGGCCACATCAATAAGTTCCCTGACCTCCTGTTCCTTCTGCTGTATCTGAGATTCACTGAATCCGGCATCCAGCAATGCCTTAATGATCTTTGGATAAGGATCGCGCAAGGCATGCTCCTCAAGATCATCCCTGTACCACTCCTTTCTTACCCCTGACGTATGATGTCCCAGCAAGGGCACCCTGGCATGCACCAGGAATGGCCGACGTTCCTTTCTGACCAGGCCAATCACTTCTTTCATACAGGCAAAGGATTCCACAAAATCAGCACCATCAACGGTTCTGACTTCTAAACCCTTAAAACCCCTTGCATAATAGGAGATATCCTGTGCCCTGGTTTCAGAGGCATGCGCGCTGATGTCCCATTCATTGTCCTGCACCAGGTAAATGACGGGCAGTTGTTTGAGGGCAGCCATTTGGAACGCCTCCGACACCTCACCCTCGGTGGTTGCAGCATCACCCATGGAACAGACAACAACAGGCTTTTCTCCCTGGTGGTCTTTGTCGAGCCCTTCTTTCTCCCTGTATTGTATTCCCATCGCCGTACCGGTTGACGGGATAGCCTGCATACCTGTAGCCGAAGACTGATGATGAATCCTGGGCATATCCTCCCGGTTCAGGCTGGGATGCGAATAGTAAAACCGGCCTCCCGAGAACGGTTCGTCTTTCTTCGCCAGAAGGGTCAGCATCAGGTCTTTGGGCTTTAGGCCTATACCAAGCAACATGCTGTCGTCGCGGTAATAGGGCGACAACCAGTCCTGTGGTTTGAGCTGCAGGGCAACGGCCAGCTGAATGGCTTCGTGACCACGTGAAGTAGAATGCACATATTTTCCGGTAACTGCTTTTTGCTCTTCATACTTTTCCGACATGGTCCTGGCAGTGCACATCAATTCAAAAGCCCTGAAAAGAAGTTCAACTGGAAGTTGACTGCCGGCCAAAGACTTGTTTAATGGCTTGTTCTTCTTCATTTCAAACAGTGACAAAAGGAGGTTTTTTATGAAACACAACCGCACAGCTCTTTGTTCACACCATAAACCACCGAAGCGTTTCCGTTTCGCTTTTCCTCCTGAAAAGGGGTGTTCTTTTGTAAGAAATAACCCCTGTTTTTTATACCGCAGTACGCTGTTATTTAAGCAACTGATAATTAAACTACAGGATTTTAGTGCTCGTTAATTAGGGAGCTGCAACAAATAAAGCACACAGCTCAAGCTTGCCCGGACGTAATGCGCCTCGTGAGTTTAGCCGGGGACCACATGCTCCGTGTCACGGAAAAAAACTATATTTGCTGATACGCAACACACCATCATGACTACACCGAAATCACATGCACGTTTTGAGGCTGTTCGCGGCAACATTGCGGATCAATCCGGCATTGGTGCCATCGTGAATGCAGCCAATGCGCAGTTGCGCACCGGCGGTGGTGTTGCCGGTGCCATTCACAGGGCTGCCGGTCCGGGGCTGGAACAAGAGTGTCTTCCACGGGCACCCATAAAGCCGGGTCAGGCGGTGATAACAAGCGCACACAACCTGCCCAACGACTATGTGATCCACTGCCTGGGGCCGGTTTATGGGCGCGACAAGCCTGAAGACAAGCTGCTTGCCGATTGCTATCGCAATGCCCTATTGCTTGCCGACCAGCACAGGATCAAGTCGGTTGCCTTTCCGGCCATTTCGACCGGCATCTTCGGTTACCCCCTGAATGAAGCCGCCAAAGTTGCCGTAAGGACCGTCCACCAAACCATGCCACACCTCAAACATGTGGAAATGATCCGGATGGTCTTGTTCAGCGAAGATGACCTGCACGTTTTTATGAGCATTATGGAGCGTCAGTAGTAAATTCTGTGCAGATAACTGAAGTAAAAAGCATTTTTACCTGTCTGACGTATGAGTTTTGAAATCATTCTTGTTTTGGCCATTTTAGCGGGTGCACTGGTACTGTTCTTCACCGGCTGGATCAGGATGGATATTGTAGCTTTGCTGGTGATGGGTGCCCTGGCATTCAGCGGTCTTATCACACCCCAGGAGGCCTTGTCGGGCTTCAGCAATCAGGCTGTTGTTACGGTGTGGGCCATGTTTATCATAAGTGCCGCTTTGTATCAGACAGGTGTAGCCCGCATTATCGGGAAGCAAATGATACGGATTGCCGGCACCGGCGAAATCAGGCTGATCATCATGATTATGCTTGCCACCGGGGTGATGTCGGCTTTTATGAACAACATTGGTGTTGCCGCCCTGATGCTGCCCGTGGTTATGGATATAGCCAGGGCCAAAGGTGTCTCACCCTCCCGCCTGCTCATGCCCCTGGCTTTTGGTTCTTTGCTGGGCGGACTGACTACGCTGATCGGCACCCCGCCAAACCTGCTGATCAGTTATGCCCTTGATGATGCCGGTTTAAGGCCTTTCGGTCTTTTTGATTATTCACCTGTAGGCTTCGGAGCTTTGTTCGCAGGTATCCTTTTTATGGTTCTTGTGGGAAGACACTTCCTCCCGAAACGGGATGCCTTGAGTGAGACGGGCAAACAGGAGGAAAAGCGCCTTTCTTCATCCTATGCCCTCCAGGAACGCACCTTCCTGCTTCATGTAAAACCTTCGAGCCGGCTGGCCGGGAAAACACTTGCAGAGAGCAGGCTTCGTGCAGGGCTCGGGCTAAACCTGCTCTCCATCATCAGAGGCGGTACAACCTTGCTTGACCCGGGTGCCGACACCACCATTCAAAGCAACGACAAACTGCACGTTCAGGGCCGGAAAGAAGCCATTCAAGCCATGCAGCACTGGAAAGTACTGCTCCCCGATCAAACCGGACTCGACAATCGAAAACTGCTCCAGCAAAAGCTGCACATCTTTGAAGCAAGGCTTGCCGAAAAATCGACGCTGGAGGGAAAGCGCCTGCAGGACACGGACTTCAGAAAACGCCTGGGAATTAATGTGCTGGCCGTAAAAAGAGCCGGCACCATTGAGCGCAACATGCTGCACGACCTCATCCTGCAACAGGATGACGCCATCTTAATGCAAGGGCCTGAGGAACGAATGGAGTTACTCAGAAAAGAAGGTATCATAGACCATATCCGTCCATTGGATACCGACGAGCTGATCTCAGCTTATCAGTTGCATGAAGTTCTTTTTATTATGGAAGTTACCGATGATGCTGCGCTTTTCGAACGGGCTGTGTCAGAAAGCCAGATCGGCAGCGCCTTCGGTCTGACTGTCCTGGGGACCTTCGGACAGCAGGATGAGTTGCAGCCTTACATTCCGGGAACGGGTATCCGTGAAGGGGATCGTTTGCTGGTTAAAGGAAATATAGATGATCTGCCCCTTTTACAGGGATTAAAGGAACTGAACGTCCTGGATGAAGAGGTGCCTGAAGTACAGAGTCTTGAGTCGGACGAGGTACAGATGGCAGAGGTGGTGCTTGCCCCACGCTCACTTCTTGCGGGCAAAACACTTCGCGAGATCAACTTCAGGCAGAAATACGGCCTCACTGTTCTGGCTATCTGGCGCGAAGGCAGGGCATACCGCACCAACCTCCACAACATGCCTCTCCGTTTCGGAGAAGCGTTGTTGCTATACGGAAAAAAAGAAAAACTCGAAATCATCGGCAGCGAGCCTGACTTCATTATGTTGACGGAAATGGCCAGCCGTCCGTTGCGGACAGGCAAAGCGCTAACTTCTGCCCTGGTGATGGCCGCTATCCTTATCCCCGTGCTGCTTGGGTTGGTACCGCTGGCCATAGCAGCCGTTATTGGTATTGCGCTCATGGTGCTTACGGGCTGCCTCCGTATGGAAGAAGCCTACAGAGCCATAGAGTGGCGGGCGGTCTTCCTGATTGCAGGCATGCTTCCTCTTGGCATTGCCATGCAGGAAACAGGTGCTGCCGCCATGCTGGCTGAAGGTGTGGTTAACGTCTTCGGACGGTTCGGCCCTTGGGGCGTCATTGGAGGCTTGTATTTACTAACCGCCATTTCAACCATTGCCATACATCCCGCTGCGCTCGTGGTGATCATGTCACCCATCGCACTGGAAGCGGCTGAAAGCTTCAGCATTTCACCTCATACCCTGATGATGGCTATAGCCATTGCCGCAGCCGCATGCTTCATGAGCCCGCTGTCGCACCCGGCCAACCTGCTTGTCATGGGCCCGGGCGGATACCGCTTCGTTGACTACATCAAAGTAGGCCTGCCGCTTACCCTGGTGGTGATGCTGGTAAGTATGCTGCTGCTCCCGATATTCTGGCCGCTGTAAACCATGGACTGAGGTGATATGAGCAGGTGAATGCTGCTGACCGTTGTCCTGAGTGTACGGAAACGGATACCTGCAAAGCGCTGCCTTAACATAAAACTCTATCTGATAAACTGCTTTTCAAAAAAATGATTTAACTTGTGATAGCGATACATTCCTTTGAGACGTGAGAGATCCTTTATTCGGCTTTATTTAGTTCAGAATGAAAGAGGTTGTTTAAAAACCGTGTCGCTGCCCTTGAGAAAAAGCCTATGGCTTTACTGGTCAGTGATTACTAAATCATTCATCCCATGAAAAAATTCAAACTCGGCTTCTTCCCTACCCCGCTGTACAAACTGAATAATTTTTCGCAATTGTATCCGGACTATCAGGTATTTATCAAGCGCGACGACCACACAGGGCTTGCCAGCGGCGGCAACAAGACCCGCAAGCTGGAATATCTGATCGGCGAAGCCTTATCGGAGGGCGCCAACAGCGTGATTACGGCAGGAGCACAGCAGTCAAACCACTGCAGACAAACGGCGGCTGCCTGTGCTATGGCCGGTCTTGAATGTCACCTCCTGCTGCGCGGCGACCCGCCTGACAACTATACCGGGAACCTGTTGCTGTCGAAGCTGCTGGGGGCGAAACTGCATTTCAGCAAAGAAGACAAAAAAGGACCGGGCATCCCGAAGCTGGCCGAAACACTGAAGCAAAAAGGGTTAAAACCCTACATCATTCCTTATGGCGGTTCGAATTTCTGCGGAGCGATGGGCTATGTGGAAGCCGCAGCCGAACTAAAGCAACAACTAATGGAGCAGGACCTCAACATCGACTATATCTTTTTTGCCTCCAGTTCGGGCGGAATGCAGATCGGGTTAACTCTCGGAAACGAGTTGTACAACCTCAACTGCATCCTTATGCCCGTTTGCATCGACAAAGAAGAACAAGGTGCCACAAAACTTGAAGACATCATGCTCGGGATCATCAACACAGAAAAACACAAATTGAACATCCATAAAAACTTCTCAAAAGATGACGTAACGCTCCTCCGGCAATTCAATGAACCAGGCTATGGAGTGGTCACCGACCATGAAAGGGAGGCCATGAAAGCTCTGGCTGAGACCGAGGGCATACTGCTCGACCCGGTATATACAGGCAGAGCCTTTTACGCCATGATGCATTTCCTGAAACATAACATGCTGAAACCGGGCAGCAATGTGCTGTTCTGGCATACCGGCGGCTTGCCGGCCAATTTTTATTATGCAGAACAACTTAGTTGACGGGACTGATGTTTTTGCAAGGACAAAAACCGGCTTCACTGCCTAATAAGTATTTTTTTCGAATTCATAAGCTGATATTTATGTTACATAAACCATTTTTCAACCTCCTTGCTTTGTTGCTGTTAAGCACGTTAACACATGCGGGATCAGGCAGTGAAGCAGCGGCGGCGTCCTATGCTGACAAACTGAGTGGCTTACCCGGGTTTATCGAACGCGGCATGCACAGCTGGGGCATCCCGGGCATGGCCGTTGCCGTGGTAAAAGACAACGAAATCATTTATGCACAAGGATTTGGTGAACGGAAACTGGGCAGCAATGACCGGGTGGATGAGCATACGGTTTTTGGCATGGCATCGCTCACCAAAGCCATGACGGCGGTAGCGCTGGCCATGCTGGTTGACGAAGGCAGGCTCAGCTGGGATGACAGGGTGCGAGATTATCTTCCCTGGTTTGAGCTGAGCGATCCCTGGGTCAGCGACCGTGTAACCATCAGCGACCTTCTTTCGCACAGGGTTGGTATCGGCCGCATGACAGGCAACAGGCTTCGCTTCATGCCGTCGCGCGATCCGAAAACCATCATGAGCTTTGTACGGCACCAGCCCTTCGAGGTTGACTTTCGGGCAGGCTACCTCTACAGCAACATCATGTACATGGTGGCAGGCCAGGTTCTTGAAGCCGTTACCGGTGATTCATGGGATCACTTTTTGAGCACACGCCTGTTTATACCCCTGAAGATGCACAGTGCAAACACTTCCATAACCCGGATTTCGGATCAGGACAACGCTGCCTGGCCGCACCAGGAGATACACGGTGATGTTGTTACCATTCCCAGGCGCAATTTCGACAATGTCGGACCGGCTGCTTCTGTCAATGCTTCGGTCTCTGACATGGCTCAATGGATGATACTGTTGCTGGATACTCCCGGAGTGTTCAAAGGACAGGAGCTTGTAAGCGCACAAAGGATGAAAGAAGTTTTTCAACCACGCCATGTTTTTGAAATGGATGACCCTTTTGAGGATGACTTCAGTGCTTACGGGTTCGGGTGGGGTTTACGTTATTATGAAGGATATCGCATTGCACAGCACAGCGGGGCAACCGATGGCATGACCTCGCTGCTCGTGCTTGTGCCAGGAAAAAACCTGGGGGTGATCGTTGCCAGCAACCTCTTCTGCACCTTCCGCCCTGCTGTCAGGAACTACATCCTGGATGCCCTGCTTGACCTTGAACGTGAAAAAGACTGGCACGACCATTACTTCAGTCAGTTCTCAGCAGAAAAAGCGGCCGCCCTTGAAGAACGGGCCGAAATAGAAAGCAGGCGCATACCGGATACCACACCCAGCCTGGCACCGGAAGCCTACACCGGTACATACCACCACGAGGTATATGACAAGGCCGTGATCAGCATGAACGATGACGGGCGTCTGGTTATGCAATTATGGGATGATGATGAAATGATTGCAGACCTTGAACATTGGCATTACGACACCTTCAGGGCGCACTGGCGCAACCCGGCCATGCGCGAAAAATTCATCACCTTTGACCTGGATCAATACGGGGAGGTGTGCCAGTTAAACGTGAACTTCACCTTGCGGCAAAGGCTGATCTCCGCTGGCATCTACCCTGCCGAATATATGCGTACGGTAACCTACGCAAAAACACACTGATTTCCTCCACCCCTTGCAAATGGGCCCGCCGGCTTGTCCAGTTGCCGGTATTTTCAACGTCAAACGCTGTCCGGAAAGTCATTCCCGGGTGCAATGGAACATTTATGCCAGGGAAAGTTAATGACATCTGGCATTATTTCAAAAAAAAGCATTACTTTTGCACCTCATTTAATTAAATCATTACAAACACATTAAACTCGAAAAAATGCTAAGACAGTATGAAACCGTTTTCATTATGACTCCCGTTTTGTCTGATGAACAGATGAAGGAAACGGTAAGTAAGTTTCGGGAATACCTTAAAAACAAAGGTGCCGAGATTGTTTATGAAGACCATTGGGGCCTGCGCAAAATGGCCTATCCTATCCAGAAAAAATCAACAGGCTTTTATCACCTGATTGAGTTCAAAGCCGAACCTGAGATCATTCGTGGTTTTGATGTTGAGTTGAAACGCGATGAGCGGGTAATACGTTTTCTGACCATGTCGCTTGACAAGCATGCCATTGCTTACAACGAAAAGAAAAGACGTGAAAAGGAAGCCTCCGTGGAACAGGAAAAGGAACAGGAAAAACAAGCTGAAAACAATTAAGGATTAAAGATATGGCTACACAACAAAACTCGGAAATCAGATATCTGGCGCCCATAGCCGTTGATATCAAAAAGAAAAAATACTGCCGCTTCAGAAGGGCCGGCATCAAATACATTGATTACAAAGACGCAAACTTTCTGCTGAAGTTCGTAAATGAACAGGGAAAGATCCTTCCCAGAAGGATTACAGGCACATCAGTGAAATACCAGCGCAAGGTGGCACGGGCAATAAAAAGGGCCAGGCACCTCGCTATCATGCCATATGTTGCGGATCTTTTAAAATAAGGAGGTAAGAACATGGAAATTATTCTGAAACAAGACGTCCCGAATCTGGGCTTTAAAGATGACCTGGTAACCGTTAAAGACGGCTACGCCAACAACTACCTTATTCCAAAAGGTCTGGCAATAATGGCACTGCCTGCGGAGAAGAAAAAACTTGCCGAGACCATCAGGCAGCGTGCCTTCAAAGAGGAAAAAATCCGCAAAGAAGCGGAAAAGCTTGCTGAAAAGCTGCAGGATATAGAAGTAAAGATTGGTGCCAAAGTGGGTACCTCCGGTAAAATTTTCGGCTCTGTGAATGCCCTGCAGATCGCTGAAGCCATTAAAAACCAGTTTGATCTTGATATTGACCGCAAAAAAATCGTGATTGACGGGGATTCCATCAAGGAACTGGGCGCTTACACCGCCAAAATCAACCTGCACAAGGAGGTTCGCGTGGACCTTACATTTGAAGTGGTTGGCGAATAAGAAGCATATATGCCTGAAGAAAGCCTGTTTCTTTTACGGAACAGGCTTTTTTTCGCCTCATACCCTGCTAAACCGTCTAACGAGGCCGGAGGGTCACTTTTTAAAAGGAAAAGACCTTATTGTTATCGGGTGATTTGAGTAATTTTGCAGATACGATGATCAGCACAGGTAAAATAAAGCACTTACAGTCCTTGAGGCAAAAGAAGTTTCGTGACCTTCACGGTGTCTTTCTTGCAGAGGGCGAAAAAATTGCAGGAGAGCTGATTGAGTCCGACTGGCCAGTAGAGGCGGTGTACGCTTTGCCTGATTGGATTGAACAACAGGGCGGTCGCATTCCTGATCATATAGCGTGTCATGCGGTAAACCGGAAAGAGCTGGAGCGCATCAGCGGACAGAAAACACCCAACCGTGTCCTGGCGGTTTTGCGCAAGCCAGGTGAGCCGTTTTCTTTTGACATCTTTTCTGAAGACCTGGTATTGATGCTTGACAGGATACAGGATCCCGGCAACCTGGGCACTATCATACGGACGGCTGACTGGTTTGGCATCAGGCATCTTGTATGTTCTCCCGACACCGCGGATGTGTTCAACCCAAAAGTGATCCAGGCCAGCATGGGCTCCTTTCTGAGGGTTAAGGTATATTATCAAACACTAACCGATGTGCTGACAAAACTTTCCGGTCGCATTCCGGTTTACGGCACCTTCCGTGAGGGGAGAAACCTTTACGAAGAAGCCGTCACCATTCCATCTGTGGTGATTATCGGGAACGAATCACAGGGCATCCGTCCGGAGCTGGCTGCTTTTGCAGACCATCCTGTCAGTATCCCTTCCGGGGGAAGCGGGACTGGAGGAGGCAGAGCGGAATCGCTGAATGCAGCCGTGGCTGCCGGAATCATAATGGCGTACAGCCGAAATACCAATTTCAGAAAGTAAGGTTATTCCATTAAACATTAGGCACACAGCGTTGTTATTCTTTTAAAAAAAGACAGTTGCCATGGAAGTTATCATTCTTGCCGTTATATTGCTCGCTTTGGCCATCGGAGGCATTGCCATAAAGATGTTTCTGAAGCCGGGTGAGACCTTTACCAAGTCGTGCAGCAGCACTTATGACCCTGATACTGGGAAGCCGCGGCCCTGTGCCTGTGCGTCGGGCATTCCGGAGGATTGCGAAAACACCGAGAAGAACTCATAAACAGCCGGGACCTTGCTCTTCAGAGCTTCCTGCGGTGATCCCTGAAAGGCGACTTTTCCCTGATCCAGAAATACGATTCTGTTGGCCACCCTCATAATGCTGGTTACTTCATGGGTGACCATTACGATCGACATGCCTAATTTGTTTTTAAGGTTCAGGATGAGGTTGTCGAGTGATTCGAGTGATATGGGATCAAGCCCTGCTCCGGGCTCATCGCAGAACAACAGGGGCGGGTCCATGGCGATGGATCGGGCCAGGGCGGCACGTTTCAGCATACCTCCGCTGAGCTGGGAAGGATACAAATGATAGGCGTGAGACAGGTTTACCAGGCCGAGTTTCATCATCACGATTTCACAGATAAGATCTTCGGGCAGTTTGGTATGCTGGGCCAGGGGCAGCGCAACGTTTTCCGCAACGGTGAGGGAGTTCAGCAGCGCACCGCTCTGGTAAAAAACACCCATTTGCAGGTATAGGTCACGCAGCTCGACCT
Organism: Bacteroidales bacterium; assembly: GCA_031323845.1. Classification (GTDB taxonomy): domain Bacteria; phylum Bacteroidota; class Bacteroidia; order Bacteroidales; family UBA7960; genus PUPG01. The sequence goes on from JAVIYP010000006.1 coordinate 31,610, forward strand.
CACGCAGTTTGGCAATATCTTTTCCAAGCACTCTGACCGTGCCTCCGGCAATGGGATACAGGCCAAGCAGATGCTTGAGCACGGTGGTTTTTCCGGAACCGCTGCCACCCAGGATAACCGTGACCTCTCCTTTGTATGCCGAGAAGGAAACCGACGACAAGATCTCTCTTCCATCGAAAGATGCATATAAATCGCTGACTTCTATAATTTTTTCCTTTTGCATAACGATCAGGTATAGAACATAACGCCCAGGATGCTGTCGGCCAGGATCACCAGGGTAATAGCGACTACCACGGCAATGGTGGTAGCACGGCCCACGCCTTCGGCTCCCCTGTCGACCCGGAAACCGTAGAAACTGCCTGTAAGAACAATAATGGCGGCATAAACCTGGCTTTTGACCAGGGCGGTATATAAATCTTTGGTTAACATAATGCTTGCCATGCGGTTGGTGAAAATTTCAGGACCGATGTCAAGGTACCACCATGCTGCCAGGGCGCCTCCGGTGATGCCGGAAATGTTGGCCAGGACAATCAAAAACGGCATGGTCAGCATACAGGCGTAAAGTTTTGGAACAACAACAAAACGGTTAGGATTCAGTGCCATGGTTTTCAGGGCATCGAGCTCCGCCGTAACCTTCATGGTCCCAATTTCTGCGGCAATGGCAGAAGCGCTTCTTCCAGCCACAAGTATTGCGGTGATCAGCGGACCCATCTGGGCCATGATGGAATAGACCACCAGATCAACAATAAAGATATTGGCGCCAAAGCTTCTCAGCTGACCTGAAGCCTGTAAGGCAAGCACATAACCAATCACAAAAGAGAGGAATACTACAATAAGCGCTGCATTCACACCGATCAGCACCGCCTGGTTCACGAATTCGCCCTTGCGCCGCGCACGGGGCCTGAACAGGTCGTGGAAAGCCCAGTAAAACACATTGGACATCAGCAAGAGAAAACCAAACACATAAGACGAAAAAAATTCGTAAACGCCTTGTCCCACACGCTCAAAAAAAGATGTTTTTGGCGGCAGTGAAATTTTTTCATGCGTTTCGGGATAAAACAATTTGATTTTGCTGTTCACCAGCTCCGAGCCCCCGGTGAAGTCAACCTGTGTGTTTTGTTCTGCCAGCTTTTTCTTCACATAAAATAACGACATGACACCAGCACTGTCGATGTTGTCAAGGTCCGAAATATCTAAAATCACGGTTTTCAGCTTCATGGGTTTCACCAGCTTCAGCATTTTTGTTGCAAAGCCGGCGGCTTCTTCAACCGTCAGGGATTTATACAGAAAGAAGGTGTTGCCCACCATACGGTATTCGATACCGTTGTTATTGATTACATGTAGCTGGGTTTCGGTTTTTGAGGCTGGCATGATGCTGGTAATTGATTAATGCTGACAGCAATGTGGTGACGCACCCCGAAGGGGCAATGTAGTTTTACTGACCCTCCATCAGCTGCATTGTCATCGTTTTAAGTTCTTCAGCAAACAGTCGGCTGATGGTGGAGGCGAAATCATTGAGGTTGTTTCCGGGAAGCACTTCGGCATGGTCAGCCAGGTGCTGATACAGGATATGGTCACCTTTGGCGTCTTGCAACAGCAGCTCTGCCACAAAGCGTGCTTCCAGGGTTTTTCCTCTATCGACAACTTCCAGGCGCGATACATCCACCTTTAGCATATAGTCGGCCCCTTCAGCCAAACGGCCTGTGCTGACATGCTCAAAAACACCGTGAGTTTTGAGAAAGCGGGCAGCTATATCCCTTAAAGCGTTTTCCGGGCGTTGAGCCCACTCATTAAAGCTGAAATACCGGATGCTGTGAGACTCCTCCCTCAGTGCAATCTGGTGTGAAGCGTAGGGTGGCGCCACCTTTACCTGCATGATTCCACAAGTGCCGGGCAGTGTCGTCAGGGTGACGGGCAAGGTCTGGGCGTATTCTTCGGGCAGTTCAAGAAGGTAAAAATGCTGCTGCACGCTTTTCCCGCTCCGGCATGCAGTAAAAAGCACGGCAAGCATGACGGAAAACAAAAGTAGTTTTTTCATAATAATGAGATTAAACATTCAATGACTAAGGTTCCGGTGTAACCGCTTAGCGGTTGTCGAGAATTTGATCGGGCGTATTATCCGGGCGGGGTCTTCTCACCAGCACCGACGGATTGCTGCTGATTTTTCTTGAAGCCTCATTCAGGTTGATCAATGTTTCCTGCAGCAGTATAAGACTGGTGGTTAAGCCTTCTGCGCCCCTGTCAACATCCTCCCCCACTTTTAACAGCAGCGCTTGTGTTTCGCTCGTGGCCGCTGCCAGACTTTCAATTAATTCGTTCAGATTCGTTTCCTTGAGCGTGACGGAGATCTCTCTGAAATTGCCCAGCACTTCACTCAGGGTATCTCCCTGCATGATTTCATTAAAACGGTTGACGGCAAAAAAGAGTTCCGTTGATGTCATGTCAAGTTCCTTGCTTATTTTGTTTACCGTGGACAGGGTTTGCCTCACATCCTGGCGGTTTTCATTGATCAGCTCATCTATTCCTGCCAGTGAGCGTTGGGCATGATCTGCAAAAGCGGTTATTCTTTCAGCTGTTTCGCGAAACACCTCCATATTGGAGGGTTCTGTAAAGACCTGAAGGTTGTTCAGCACCTGTTCGGCCCTGAAAGCGATCACTTCGGCTCTGCCGGTGATATCTTCGGCCAGCGAAGAACCCTGCCGGATATAGCCTCCAGGCTGCAGGAAGTCTGCCTCCTGGGTGCCCCCTCTGATCTCTATGGTCTTTAATCCCGTGATGCCCATAGCCACGATATCCGCAACGGCATCCGTTTTTACGGGAGTGTTTTCCTGTAAGGCCAGCTTAACAATGATGGTGTTTACATCATCGGGGGCTATGCCAATTTCTGCAATGGAACCTACATTGATACCAAGAAACTTAACCGGGCTGCCCACTTCAAGGCCACTGACGGAAACATCCCTGTATGCAACATAATAATGGTCTTTGGTTTCAAACAAGGCTTCCGCGGCAAAATACAGAAGGAGCAGCAAGAGCAGCACGCCGCTCACGGTAAGGAAAATCCCCAGGCGTAATTTTTGTGCTTTTTTCATCGGTGGATGAGTATTTAAGGGTCAAACTAAGTCATTCATCAAAATAATTCCGCACGAAAAGCCCAGGCATAGAGTTATTATATGGGTTGCCGTTTTGGTGCGAAATAATCAAAACGTTCAGGTAAAGATACATTTATTTCGCGGTATTGTCAAATTGTTTAATGAAGAGGGGGACCACAAACGGCTGGTGCCGGTAAACTGCAAACCTAAAGGTCGTCGCGCGTCAGCAGATGCAGGCCACTGCTGGCATAATATCCGAAGGTGTCATTTTCGGCATAGATCAGATAGGCTTCAAGGTCCTCTCTGTCCTCGACAAACCGGATAGCTGCATCCAGGCCCATCACCATCAGGGCTGTTGCATAAGCATCGGCCGACATGCCGTCAGGGGCAAACACCGAGGCGCTCATCAGGTGGTGTTGTACCGGATATCCGGTTTTGGGGTTTATGGTATGTGAATACTTTTGCCCGTCTATTTCATGATAGCGCCTGTAGTCGCCTGAGGTAGCCAGCCCCGTGTCTTTAATTTCCACAAAATACTCCCATTGTTGCTCTGCTGTGGCATCAGCAGCAGGGACTTCCAGCCCGATACGCCATGGAGTGCCATCCGGCTTGACTCCCCTGGCTACCAGGTCGCCACCAATCTCCACAAGGTACACCTCCACACCTTTCGCTTCAAGAAACATACCCACCACATCAGCGGCATAACCTTTGGCAATGGCATTGAAGTCGAGCTGAACACGCTCATCATCCTTTACAACACGGCCCTCTTCAAGACGGACCATGTCATAGTCCACAAATGACAGCAGGCTGTCAATCAGTTCAGGGGTTATCTCTTCGCGTTTGCTGAATCCAAAGCCCCAGGCATTGACCAGCGGAAAAACCGTAGCGTCAAAGGCTCCGTTGGTTTCAACGGAGATCTCCCGGGCTCGTTCGAACACCACACGGAAATAGTCATCCACACGATCCGTTTCATTTCTGTTGATCCTTGACAGCAGTGACTCTTTGTCGTAAAATGACAAGGAGCTGTTAAAATCGCGGAACAGGCTGTCAATGGAGGCCTGGAACACCCGTCCTTCATCATCATAATAAATAATGGAGTAATAGGTGCCAAACACAATACCATTTATTGAAATCATTTGCGGGCCTCTGTCCGTTAACTTGCAGGAAGCCAAAAACAGCAGCATGGCAACTACCGGGTATACAATCTTTTTCATCATTGTGCATTTAGGTTTACAAAAGGGTGTGTCAGCAGTTCCGATCAGCCCCATTAACAACGAAGCCTTTGCGGAAAAATCCGCATCACCGGCCTGGTTTGACATTTAGTGCGGGGAGTCATAAGCTGATGATTTAACCGGGCTTCTGCACATTTTGTGCCAGGGGTTCGGTATGTACCGATATATGGGTTTCCTCTCCGTATTTTTCACGAAGGCGTTTTTCCAGACATACTGTTATTTCGTGCGCATCCCTGATGTTTAAATGATCTTTCACATAAATATGCAGATCGATGGCAATATTGCTGCCTATTTTTCGTGTTTTCAGGTCGTGCGGTGCGTAAACACCTTCTACATTTGCTGCGACTTCCAGTATTTCTTTTTCTTTTTTCCGGGGCAATGAGGTTTCTATAAGTTCCAGCAGCGCCTCTCTGATGATCTTTACAGCCACTTTAAAGATAAAGAAGCTTACGATAATGGCTGCCAGCGGGTCGAGTATTACCCATTGACTGCCAAAAAATATTGCCCCCCCAATACCCACCAGGGTACCGATGGAGGAATAGACATCGCTGCGGTGATGCCAGGCATTGGCAATCAGCACCGTACTTTCTGTACGCTTCCCCCATTTTAAAGTATACCTGAATAATAGTTCTTTAATAACCACAGAAAACAAGGCGGCATAAAAAGCGATCATGCCGGGTTTTTGCAGCGGGCCTTCATTGAAATGCCCGATTATTTTAACGGTGCCGGAATACAGAATTCCGACACCAATGGCGAACAGCACTCCTCCTACGAAAGCTGCTGCCAGTGTTTCCACTTTTCCATGTCCGTACTTATGGTTGCCGTCGCTGGGGCGGGATGCATATTTTAAGCTGCCGGCAATAACGAGGTCAGTTATGATGTCTGATACTGAATGTATGGCGTCGGCGACCATGGCGGCGCTACGGCCCAGCAGACCTGCCAGTAGCTTGAATAAGGTCAGCGCCAGGTTGGCAAAGAAACCTGTCCATATTACCTTACCTGCCTGATTGAAGCGTTGCTTGTTCATCACCAAAAAAAGCAAACAGCCCCGTATAACAGGGCTGCAGGTTTATCCTCCAAAGTCATCAAGGTCAATATTCTCTTCGGGTACACCAAGATTGTCAAGCATCTTGAGTACTGATTCGTTCATGATAGGCGGACCGCAAAGATAATATTCAACCTCTTCGGGTTCAGGATGGTCGCTCAGGTAGTTGTCGAGCACCACCTGGTGAATAAAGCCCGTGTAGCCCTTCCAGTCGTCTTCAGGCAAGGGTTCAGACAGGGCGATGTTGAAGGAAAAGTTTGGGAACTCTTTTTCTATTTTGCGGAATTCTGCTTCGTAAAAAACTTCTCTCTTCGACCGTGCTCCGTACCAGTAGGATACTTTGCGGCCGGTTTTCAGGGTATGAAAGAGGTGAAAAATATGCGAGCGCAGTGGAGCCATTCCTGCACCACCGCCAATATACACCATTTCGCGGTCGGTTTCTTTGATGAAAAAATCGCCGTAGGGCCCTGAAATCATAACCTTATCGCCGGGTTTGAGAGAGAAAATATAAGAAGAACAAATACCGGGGTTCACGTTCATGAACTGGTTTCTCTTCTGGTCCCATGGAGGTGTGGCGATACGGATATTGAGTTTTATGATATTTCCTTCGGCCGGGTGGTTTGCCATTGAGTAAGCCCGGAAAATGGGTTCTGAGTTCACCATCTTCAGGTCCCACATCTTGAGCTTATCCCAGTCTTCCCTGAATTTTTCCTCCACTTCTATATCCTTGTAATCCACCTCACAGGGAGGTACATCGATCTGGATATAGCCGCCCGACTGAAAATCAAGCTCTTCACCTTCGGGAAGTTTAACAACGAATTCTTTAATGAAGGTAGCTACGTTACGGTTTGAAACCACTTCGCACTCCCATTTCTTGATACCGAAGATCTCCGCAGGCACTTTGATGTCCAGATCCTGTTTCACTTTGATCTGGCAGCTGAGGCGCCACTTGTCCTGTATCTCTTTCCGTGTAAAGTAGCCTACTTCGGTAGGCAGGATGTCTCCGGCTCCTGAGAGCACCTGGCACTTGCACATAGCGCAGGTTCCACCTCCGCCACAAGCACTGGGCAGGTAGATGGATTCACGTGAAAGCGTGGTCAGCAGGGTATCCCCGGCATTTACGGTTATTTCCTTTTCATCGTTAATGGTTACTTTCACCGGTCCGGAAGGCACCAGTTTTGACCGTGCGTACAACAGCACACCTACCAGGAGCAGCATTACCAGTAAAAACATGGCTACGCTCAGCGTAATGATCCACAGGGTTCCGACTTCTAATAATACCATGATCAGCTTGTTTCAGATTATGTTACAGTTCAATACCCATAAAGCTCATGAAGGCGATGCCCATGAGGCCTGTTATGATAAAAGTGATTCCCAGTCCGCGGAGTGGTGCGGGAACGTGTGAATACCTGATTTTTTCACGAATGGCGGCAATGCCCACGATGGCAAGGAAAAACCCCAGTCCGCTGCCGAGGCCGAAGGATGTGGCTTCTCCGATATTGGCAAAATTGCGTTCCTGCATAAAGAGAGAACCTCCCAGGATGGCACAGTTTACAGCAATAAGTGGCAAAAATATTCCCAGCGAGCTGTGCAGGGTCGGGCTGAATTTTTCAACGATCATTTCCACAAGCTGAACCATAGCTGCAATGATGGCGATAAACATGATAAACGTCAAAAAGCTGAGGTCCACGCTGGCAAACTGCGGCCCGAGCCAGGAAAGGGCTCCCCTGCCCAGCACGAAGTTTTCGAGCAGGTAGTTGAATGGCACGGTGATGCCCAGCACAAAAATCACGGCAGCACCGAGTCCTACGCTGGTGTTCACGGTTCTGGACACCGCGAGGTAAGAGCACATGCCCAGGAAGTAGGCAAACACCATGTTATCGATAAAGACCGATCTGACAAATATGCTTATATATTCTTCCATGTTCCTTTGGTTTAATATTCTAAAAAAATGTGTGTTAACTGATATCCACCAGTTCACGTTCCCTGCTTCTGTGCACCCAGATGATGACGCCTACCGTGATCAGTGCCATGGGGGGCAGAATCATGAAGCCGTTGTTTTCGTAGCCGATCTGATAAAGGAAGTCAGGGACTACCTGGTATCCGAACAGGGTTCCTGAGCCGAGCAGTTCACGGAAGAAGCCCACGGCAAGCAGCACCCATCCGTAGCCTGCAGCATTCCCGACACCATCAAGGAATGAGGGCCAGGGCTTATTGTTCAGTGCAAAGGCTTCAAGACGACCCATAATGATGCAGTTGGTGATAATAAGCCCGACAAAGACCGACAGCTGACGGCTTACATCATATACAAAGGCCTTGAGTACCTGGTCGACCAGGATTACGAGGGCGGCAATAACCGTAAGCTGTACAATGATCCGGATACGCGGCGGTATGCCTTTGCGCAGCAGGGAGATAATGACGTTGGCCAGTCCCATGACGGTAACCACGGAGATTGCCATCACCAGTGATGTCTTCAGCTGAACGGTGATGGCCAGCACCGAACAGATGCCGAGCACCTGCACTGTAATGGGGTTGTCTCTGTTGAGCGGGTTGCTCAGGAGCTTTTGGTTCTGTCGTGAGAACAAAGCTTCTTTTGGGGTGTTGTTATTCTTTTCGCTCATGATGTTCTGATTTTTTCGAAGTATGACTGATAAACGTTCAAGCCGTCGCGCAACATATTGGTGACGCCGTTTGAGGTTATGGTACCGCCGGAGATTCCGTCAACGGCATGCAGGTCGCCGACGGGGGCGCGGCCTTTCACTACCCTTACGGGATGGAAGTTTCCGGCCTCGTCAAAAATTCGTTTGCCGGGAAACTGCTCCTGGAACTCCTTATCGGCGATTTCCGCACCAAGGCCTGGCGTTTCGGAGGCATGGTCAAAAACCGCACCGGCAATGGTTACCAGATCCGACTCCAGTCCGACATAGCCCCAAATGGGGCCCCACAGCCCGTTTCCTCTCACCGGCACAATATAAAATGTTTCACCTCGCAGTTCTGCGATGAAAACAGGCAGCTGGCGGTCTGCCACATCTTTCCTGTTCTCATCCTGAAGGTCAACTTCAAAAGCATCGCCTTCCAGTTCTTGGCCGAGGTGGTTTACAATTTTTGCAACGGTGACATATTGCGCAAACAGCGCTTCAGCTTCTGCACGCGGTGCGGTGATGTTAATGGCTGCCAGGATGTTTTGCATCTTTTCAATACGCATATTCCGTTCCTGCAAAGGCCTGAGTAAGGTTGCAGCAGCCGAAAGCACAAGCGCTACAACCACTACCATCGTTGAAGCATAGATAAACACATAACGGTTTGACATGGTATTTTACTTTTTCTTGTTTATGCCTGAACTTTTACATGGGTTAACCGGCGCAGTCGTCGCCTGATATTGGCTTGCACCACATAATGGTCAATCAGCGGTGCAAACACGTTCATAAAGAGAATGGCCAGCATCATACCTTCGGGATAGGCGGGGTTAACGACGCGAATCAGAACTGTGATAACGCCTATAAGAAAACCGTAGATATACTTCCCGGTGCCGGTTTGCGACGCTGTTACGGGGTCGGTAGCCATATATACGGCGCCAAAGGCAAAGCCCCCCATGATGAGATGGTAATAGGGCGGGATGGCCATAAAGTCATTCACTGCAAACAGGTTAAAAAGGGCCCCCATGGCAAGGCCACCGGCAACGACCGACAGCATGATGCGGAGGCTGCCCACACCGGTTGCCACCAGTATGAGAGCGCCAAGCAACACGGCCACGGTTGAAGTTTCTCCGATGGAGCCGGGTATGGTACCCAGAAACATTTCAAAGGCCGATGGCAGATGCTGTACTTCCCCGGCGGCCAGAACGGCAAGGGCTGTTGCCCCTGAAAAACCGTCAACAAGCTGCTGGCCTTCCTGCAGTGTGGTGTCTATCCAAACCTCTCCCGACAAATAGGAGGGATAGGCAAAAAACAAAAAGGCCCTGGCCAGGAGTGCTGGGTTAAGAATATTCATGCCGGTGCCGCCAAACACCTCCTTGCCAATGATCACGGCAAAAACCGTAGCCAGCGCAACCATCCACAACGGCGTGGTAACGGGTATGACCAACGGTATCAACAAACCCGAAACCAAAAACCCTTCATTGACTTCATGATTACGGATGGTGGCAAAAATAAACTCCACAATCAGCCCGGAGGCATAGCTAACTACAATGAGGGGTAACACCCTGATGAGACCAAAAAGCACCTGGTCCAGGAAATCCACTTCCATTCCGAGGGCCAGGTAATGCTGGTACCCGACATTCCAAATGCCGAACAACATCACAGGGACCAGGGCAATGACCACATGAAACATGGTGCGCTTCATATCCATGGCATCGCGGATATGACTGCCTTTTCGGGTTACATTTCCCTGCACAAACAAAAAGGTTTCGAAGGCTTCAAAGGTTCTGTAAAGCTTCTCAAAACGGCCTCCCTTTTCAAAGTTTGGTTTGACCTTTTCAATTAAATTATGCAATGCTTTCAATGTTCAATTTTTTTTATGATTCACTGTCCGATAATTCTCATGTTTGTCAGGCAAACTCTTTAATCATAACATCCAGACCTTCCCTGATGATGCTCTGCATTTCAATTTTGGAAGGACACACATATTCACAGAGCGCAAAATCTTCGGGAGCCACTTCATAGATGCCGAGTTTTTCCATCATATCGATGTCGTTGATCATGATCGATTTGATCAGCTGCATCGGAAGGATGTCCATGGGGAGCACCTTTTCGTATAAGCCTGTAATGACGAAGGGCCGTTCGCCACTGCGGATGTTGGTGTTATGACGGTATTTTTTCCAGGGCATTAAAAATGAAAAGAAGGTCCGCGATACGCTGAATTTATCCGGCTTTGGTATAAGCCATCCCAGCAGTTCGGGTTGGTTGCCTTCGGGGATCACCGTGACCTGGTCGTCATAATAGCCGACAAAGCCTTCAAAGTCAATCTTTTCCCCGGACAGCACGTCGCCGCTGATATAGCGCGGCTGCACAGAGGCTTCGGTGCGGATGTTGTTTTCTGCAAAGGAGCTCAGCATGGCACCGCTGATTATCTTGTAATATCGGGGGTTCAGCACCTCCGGCCCGGTAAGCGCAACAACACGGCGGGCATCATAAATCCCCTTGCTGAAAAGAATACCTATAATAATGACATCCTGCACATCCAGTTGCCATACCACTTCACCTTTGTTCAGCGGTTTAATGTGATGGATCTGGATGCCGACATTGCCGGCCGGATGCGGGCCGTCAAAACGGACCGTTTGTACACCCCGTGCGTTGGTATAAGCTTTTGACGTTGTTTCTGAAGCGTGAAGGCCAAGATAAACATCGCCGTCGGTAAGCCTTGACAACACATCCAAGCCGGCCTGAAAGGCATCTTCGCGGCCGTTAACCACAAAATCCATATCGGGAGACAGGGGTGCCGTTTTAAATGCGCTGATGAAAACATCCCTGGGTTGGCTGGCCGGGTCGGCAATTATTGAGTACGGTCTCTGCCTGATCACAGGCCACACACCGCTCTTCAGCAGTTTTTCAACAATCTGATCGCGCGACAATGTATTGACGGGCTCCGTTCCAAAATCAACATATTCATCGGTGGCGTCAGGCTGTATCCTGACTTCCATGATCCGGCGCTTGGGGCCGCGGACCAACTGCGAGAAGGTGCCGCTGACAGGAGAGGTAAAGAGGATGTCCTCGCGGTACTTGTCAAAAAACAAGGGCGTGCCGGCCTTGACCCTGTCACCTTCCTTAACCAGCATTTTAGGCACAAGGCCGTGAAAAACCGGTGGCCTCAATGCATACTCCGGAGACCGGGGCGGCGTTTGCAGAATTTTTTCCGCTTCACCAATCAACGGAATCGTCAAGCCTTTTCTGATCCTGATAACTTTCGACATAACTGGAATGGTTTCATAAAATAATGCAAGACAACAAAATTATAGATATTTTTAAATACCTGAATCTATTTCTATACGTTTTTCATTATATTAGCCAGTAAAAGAAATTTTTCTAACCCATTCAGCCAACATGTATTGCTTACTCTTTTCTTTATTGAACCACATCCGGCGCCAAACCGTGTTTTTTATCATTGTGCTGGTTCTATTCGGATCCGGCACCTATGCGGCCACTTCCAATAAAGACTTTTTTCTTTATGGAGATTTTATTCATAAAAACAACATCCGAACGGTTTTGTTTAGTCAAAAAGACTTCGAACTGTCCGACCCTATCATCAGGCTCAATTCCAACGATAAACTGATTCTTCGTTTCGACGACCTGGACGCCGACTATAAACACTATTCATACACGATCATTCACTGTGATGCCGACTGGAGCGTTTCTGACCTTAGAATATATGACTATATTGATGGCTTTTATGAAGATGAGATCCGGGATTTCAGGTTTTCCATCAACACCAGGGCTCCTTTTACCCACTATTATCTCGAATTCCCAAACCACAATATGCGGCCGCTCAGGTCGGGGAATTACATTCTGAAAGTGTTTGTGAACGGCGACCCCAACCACGTTGCGTTCACAAGAAGATTCATGGTGCTTGAAGAAAGGTTGTCGATACAGGGACACGTGCAGCAGGCCAACCTGGTACGCTACCGTGACCGCAAGCAGCAGCTTCTTTTTTCCATCAATCCGGGCAACTACCGCATCACGAATCCTTATCGTGATCTTAAGGTTGTAATCACCCAGAACGGCAGGTGGGACAATGCCATCCAGGATCTTATGCCCAGAACCATACAGGGAAATACATTGCTGTACGACCATGAAGACAAAACCTTGTTTGAAGGGGGGAATGAATTCAGACGCTTTGACATTCGCAGTTTACGTTCTTTGTCGGAGAGGCTTCAGGACATCACTTCATCCAGAAGGCATTGGGATGTATTTCTGACGCCCGACCACAGGAGGGTCTTTCACAGGTATGTAAGCGATGACGACATTAACGGGCGTTTTATGATAGAAACACGGGATGCGCGCGATAAGCACCTTGAGGGCGACTATGCCTGGGTGCATTTTAAACTGCCCATGGATGCACCGCCCGATAAAGGATATTTATATGTGATGGGAGCCCTCACCGACTGGCACCTTTCCGAAGAGAGCAAAATGAATTATAACTACGGTGAAAAAGCATACGAATTAAGCCTTCTGCTGAAGCAAGGGTATTACAACTATATGTATGCCTATGTTGAAAAGGAAGAAGGACCGGTGGATGTTATGTTTGCGGAGGGCAGCCATTCGCAGACAGAAAATGACTACAGCATATTTGTGTACCACAGGGAACCCGGTGACCTTTATGACAGATTGGTGGGGTTTATGCGAATGAACTCCGGTGTGCCCAGGTAAGTCAACATGCTGACAGGGCGTGTAACCTCAAAAGCCATCAACCGCCACTGATCAGGTGTATCACCTGCACCTCATCGCCGTTACTAATGACAGCGCTTTCGTATTCAGATGGTTTTACTGCCCGGCCGTTGATCCTTACCACCAGGAATTTAAAAGTATAGTTTTTATATTCCAGCAACTCTTTCACCGACATTTCTTCCCTGCCGGCAATGTGTTCTTCACGGTTGTTAAGAGTTATATTCATTCCATCCATAATAACGATCCTGCATCCTTTTCCCTGATTAAAAACTTTTGCGTGCTTCGCTTTTCAAAAAATCAATGGCTTCCCTGGTCGCTGATTTTGCCAGCTCTGCTTCAAGCAACTTCCTGCTCAGCATGCCACTGTCGGCTTTGTCATCCAGCGAAGCAGCCAGCGCATTGACCTGCGCGATTATTTCCTCGCAGGCACCCGCCGTTAACTCCCATGCTTTTGCAGAAACGTACACCTGCTGTGAAAGGTTATGGGAATATTCGTCACGGACCACCTTAAGCAACTGCAGCTGAAACTCCCTCACGGTTAATCCCTGCCGGTGAACACGCGCAATCAGGCTGTTGGGAGAGATCCTCTCAAGGAAAATCACCAGCCTTTCGTAGGCCTGCAAGCGCAAAGGCAGGGATATACGCATGCGCTCGGCCATCAGGTTCATATGTCTGCGACTCTGTTCATTCCTGAAAAATTCCTTCAAAAGAAAGTAAGCCGTGACAAATACTACTACCGAAGGCAACACATAGCTAACAATGCTCCAGAGATCATCCATAACTTCACTTTTTAAAACTATTGTTGCAGATTAGTCCGGGCCATTAAGCACACAAACTTTTGTTACAAATATAGTCTCTTTTGGTTAATCCGTAGTTTTTGCTATTTTTGCGGCTTCTCAGCACTATTATTTTCGAGACACCAGATTATTGAAAAACAAATTGTTTCATCACTTTTTTTTAAGGACATGATCTATTTATCTGACCGCATAAACCAGCTTTCAGAATCCGAAACATTAGCCATGTCGCGGATGAGCCGTGAGTTAAAAGCCGAAGGCCATGATGTGATTAACCTGAGTGTAGGCGAACCTGATTTTTTCACGCCTGACGTTCTCAAAGAAGCCGCAAAGCAGGCCATCGACGACAATTATTCATTTTACACCCCCGTTAACGGCTACCAGGATCTTCGTGAAGCCATTTGCAGGAAGCTGCTCCGCGACAATGATCTTCGGTATACCCCAGACCAGATCGTTGTCAGTACCGGTGCCAAGCAAAGCATTGCCAACGCCATGCTTTGCCTTGTCAATCCCGGTGATGAAGTGGTTGTGCCCGCGCCCTACTGGGTCAGTTACAAAGAAATCGTCAAAATGGCTGAAGGTAAAGCAGTTTATATCAATGCCGGAATTGAAAATAACTTCAAGATCACACCCGAACAGCTTGAACAAGCCATTACGGAAAAGACCAGGGCCTTTATTTTTTCAAGTCCGTGCAACCCCAGCGGGTCGGTTTACTCCCGCGAAGAACTGGAAGCGCTGGCCCGGGTTTTTGAACAACATCCGAACGTTTACATCATAGCCGATGAAATATACGAACACATTAATTTCAGTGGCAAGCATGAAAGCATTGCCCGGTTTTCCGCCATCAGGGAAAGGGTGATTCTGATCAATGGCGTGTCGAAAGGCTTTGCCATGACAGGGTGGCGTGTAGGCTATATGGCTGCTCATCCAGACATCGCCAAAGCCTGTACCAAACTGCAGGGGCAGGTAACCTCCGGCACCTGTTCCATTGCCCAGCGTGCCGCCCTGGCTGCCATGGAGCTGCAGCCCGGCGTTACCCGGCATATGCTTGAAAAATTCAGAGAAAGACGCGACATGGTGCTGAGCCTGCTCCGGGAAATTCCCGGCATCGGGTGCAATGTTCCCGACGGAGCCTTCTATCTCTTCATCAACATTAAAGCATACCTCGGCAAATCCGACGGAGACCAGCTCATCGACAATGACGCCGCCTTGTGCATGTACCTGCTCAAAAAAGCCCACATTGCCCTTGTGCCGGGCAGTGCATTCGGTGACGGCGACTGCATCCGTTTTTCCTATGCCACTTCGGATGAGCTTTTGACAGAAGCTGTAGAACGCATGAAAAATGCTCTTGCAAAGCTAAAATAAACCCGTGCAGACTTTCGTTTCCTAACAATGACCAATAAAAATACCATAACAAGGCTGTTTCACGCTTTTGAAGGCAAAAAGCTTCTGATCATCGGGGATGTAATGATCGACAGCTATCTCTGGGGCAGTGTTGACCGTGTGTCGCCTGAGGCTCCGGTGCCCATAGTAAGCCTGAACCGGAGAGAAAGCCGGCTGGGGGGTGCGGCAAACGTTGCGCTGAATATACAAAACCTGGGCGGCATTCCGGTTTTATGTTCCGTTATTGGCAAAGACAGCAAAAGTGAACTCTTTTTTGAGCTCCTTCGCGATCAGGGGCTTTCTGACGAAGGTATTTTTGCCAGTGAACACCGTCTGACTACGGTCAAATTCCGCGTGTTTGGCAATAACGTTCAGATGCTCAGGGTTGACGAAGAAGTTACACGGAGTATCACAGAAGACGAAACCGCCAGCTTGCTTGGTAAGATCACCGTCATGCTTGAAAGCAACGGCATCGATGCCATTGTTTTTGAAGACTATGACAAGGGGGTGATCACGCCCGGACTGATCAAATCGGTACTGCAGCTTGCCCGAAAGCATGATGTGCCTGTGGTAGTTGATCCCAAGAAAAAAAACTTCCTGCACTACGAAGGTGTTAACCTGATCAAGCCCAACCTGAAGGAGCTCCGTGAAGGGCTGAACCTGAACGGCGAACTTGTCGGTCCCGAACAGATACAAAAAGCCGTTCTCGCGCTCCAGGACAAACTTAAGGTTGAAATTGTACTTGCCACGCTTTCGGACAAAGGCATCTTTTACAGTCTTCAAACCCCTGATGGTCAGCGCGAATCGGGGTCCATACCTGCATACATACGTGATGTGGCCGATGTTTCGGGGGCCGGCGACACCGTTATTAGCCTGGCAGCCCTTTGTGTTGCATCAAAAGCACCTGTGGAGCTCATGGCCAGGATATGCAACCTGGGTGGAGGCCTTGTATGCGAACTGGTTGGCGTGGTGCCTATCAATAAAGACAAACTGCTGCTCGAAGCATTGAAAAAATTCTGCGATAAGGATTAAGTGCGATTGGGTTGATCATGAACTTATATGGAATAAACCCGGAGAAACCGTCAATGCTTATTCGCGGGTTTTGCCTGTTTACTGCATCGCATGATTCCGGAGAGGGAAGCACACCTAAACAAATAATTAGCGGTTGTTGCGACGCTCCTCCCTCCCATTATCCATAACCTTGTTATTATGACTGAACATAAAGATCTTTCTTCCTTTCGCAAGGAATATGTCCGATCGGTACTCCACGAGTCTGACGTGCCTGCTGATCCGCTGACATTGTTCAACCAGTGGCTTGATGAGGCCATAGCACAGCAGCAGCCCGAACCCAATGCGATGACGCTGGCAACGGTTAAGCCCGGAGGCAGGCCGGCTGCGCGGGTGGTTCTGCTGAAAGAAGTCAGTGAGGGCGGTTTTGTTTTTTACACCAATTATGAGAGTGCCAAAGGACAGGAACTGGAGGTTAACCCGCATGCAAGCCTGGTTTTTTTGTGGCTCGGCCTGCAGCGCCAGGTGCGCGTCAACGGATGGGTCAAGAAAGTGAGCCCGGAAACCTCCGATGCCTATTTTGCCGTCAGACCCCGCAACAGCCAGATCGGTGCCCTGGTGTCGCCGCAAAGCAGTGTCATCTCCGGAAGGGAAGAACTGGAACAACGATTTGAAGAGATAAGCAGGCAGGCCTCTCCTGTCGGGCGCCCCCCATACTGGGGCGGCTACAGGCTGACCCCTGACAGCATTGAGTTCTGGCAAGGGCGCGAAAGCCGGCTGCACGACAGACTGCTCTATACCAAACAGGACGACCAATGGCACATGGTACGGCTCGCACCCTAATTTTTCCGCCAGTAAAATATTCAAGCCACAGTGTACGTTCATATTCAACATTACGGCGAAAAGACCTTAACACCCGGGTCATTGCGCTTACAGCAAACCGTTAGAAAGACATGATCACCTGCAGACACATCGCTACATCACTGGCATTGCTTTGCTGCCTTTTGCTGCTCTTCCCCGGAGAAAGCAGCGCTCAGCGCAGCGGCAGGGTGTTCCGGTTTCAAAACATTCCTGAACACGATCTTAAACCCTATCACTTCGGATTTGCCATTGGGATTAACCGTCTGAATTTTGCACTGCAACCACAGGATAGTTTAGAACAGCATTACAACTTTACCTATGTGCTACCCCAGCACGATTATGGCTTCCACATCGGCATTGTGTCTAACCTGAAGTTAAGCCCGGCTTTCGATCTGCGTTTTATCCCGACCTTTGCCTTTGGAGACCGGTACATTGAGTTTTATGAAGACGAGTACGGCCAGGGACATCGCTACAGACAACAACTCGATCCGTATATGCTTGATTTCCCCCTGCATATAAAATACAAATCGGCCCGTATGACTAATACGCGGGCTTATGTGATCGGGGGTGTAAAATACTCTTATGATTTAAGATCGTTCGAAGGACGATCAGCAGGAGATGATCCACTGTATCTAAGGACGAGGCGCAGTGATCTTCATTATGAACTGGGTGTCGGATTTGACCACTACTTTTATTACTTTAAATTCTCCACAGAGATCAAAGCTTCCTTCGGTATGAGGAACCTGGTGCTTCCGGGCGACGACTCCATGCCCTCGGTGAATGAAAGACACTGGAACTCCATCGACCGCCTCTACTCACGGAGCATCATGATCTCCTTCCTGTTTGAGTAGCGCGAATGTCCTGCGGCATTCAGCAAAATTGGCCTGAGTCAGGATTCCCGCACAAGCTTCTTAAATGAACTTCTCTCCCTTCTTCAGCTTAATGTCATTGACAAACTTCCGGATTTGCTGCTCCTGCTCCATCCTGCAAATAAGCAAAGCATTGTCGGCTTCCGACACAATATAGCCATCGAGGCCCTGGATGACAACCAGTTTTTCTTCGGGGATGTTGACAATACAGTTGGAACTGTCGTACAGCATGGCATTTTTCCCCATCACGGCATTGTTACCGGCATCCTTTTTACGTGCGTCGAACAGCGAACCCCAGGTGCCAAGATCCGACCAACCAACATCAGTGGCTAAAACATACACATTGTCAGCCTTCTCCATAATGGCATAATCAATGGAAATGCTTTTACATGCCGTGTAGGCAATATCCATATACGACTGTTCCTCAGGGGTATTATACGTGCCAATCGCTTCGCGGAAAATAAAGCTTATTTCGGGCTGATATTTCTCGAAAGCAGCAATAATGGCTTCACATGACCAGATAAAAATCCCGCTGTTCCATAAAAAATCACCACTGTCAAGAAAGGACTGAGCCAGCTCGGTATTAGGTTTTTCAGTGAATGTTTTGACCTTCTTAAGTCGCTCATCATCAGGATAATGAGAATCCTCAATAAACTGAATATACCCATAACCTGTATCGGGCCTGCTGGGTGTGATCCCCAGGGTGAACAGGCGGTTCTCCTTGGGGGCTGCTTCAAGGGCAGAGTTTATGATGTCACAGAAAGCTTCTTCCTTGAGGATGATATGATCGGAAGGTGCCACAACCAGGTTGGCTTTCGGATTCAGGTCATATATTTTGTAAGAAGCATAGGCAATGCAAGGTGCCGTGTTTTTGCGCGCCGGTTCACAAATCAGCCGGTCTTCGCCAAGCTGTGGCAGCTGGGTCAGCACCAGATCCTTGTATTTTTTATTGGTGACGATGTAGATGTTTTCGGCAGGACAAACATTTAAAAACCGTTCATAGGTTTGTTGCAGCAGGGTTTTTCCCGTACCCAGGATGTCAATAAACTGTTTTGGACGCGTTTCGCGGCTCATGGGCCAGAAGCGTTCACCAACGCCTCCTGCCATAATAACTGCATAATTCTCGTTTTTCATTTGTTTTTATTTGCGTATGTGGTTAGTTATCTGTGTTTTGTGTTTATGCTTTAGAGGCTGAACAGTTGTGCAGATGTGCAGATGTAGGGCTATTGTTTAATTGTTGATTCGTTTAATCGTATCTGTTCAATGCACCTCTTCCATCCGGACCTTTGTCATCGAATGCACCAGGTACTGGCGTTTCGTTTGCAAGCACAAACAGCGGACCCTGGTTCTGACTTTTTCTCCGCGGACAAATCTTCTGCCCTTTCTTGTACGAAATATTCCGGCATCAGGAACGTCTTCAAGAAACAGCCATGCCTCATGATCCTGACTTTCCCCGAATGCTTTCAGGGCTCTGACGAGAGCACTGTCGGCGATTCCGCCAGCCTTAACCCGGCAGGAATACTCATACAGCAATGGATGAAGTGACGGATGAAACATGGCGCGGTCAACCGCCTCGCGAATTAAGGCACCGTAGCGTAATTTCCATTCTTTCCCATGCGGTGCAACACGTCTGCCATAGTTTTTATAAACATCCGCATGAGCCAGTTCATGCAGGGCAACAAGCAAAAACTCATAGGGATTGAGGTTGCCGTTAACACTGATCAAATGAGGCAAAATGCCGTTCCCGGGTCTGAAATCTCCCAATTTGCTGTGTCGTTCGCGACTGATACGCACACTTACCTGATACTCTTTAAGAAGACTGAAAAACGGCTCAACTGCTTCCACCGGAAGGTGTTTTTCCAACAAGGCTGTGTGTGTTTGCCGCATAGATAAGTGTTTGGTTTAGTGGAGCAAAAATAAGCAAAAAAATAAACCCGGGCGCACGATAAACAGACTTTCCGTGCAAGCCCGGCAAACAACCTTCAGCGCT
The DNA here is from genome assembly GCA_031323845.1 of Bacteroidales bacterium. Classification (GTDB taxonomy): domain Bacteria; phylum Bacteroidota; class Bacteroidia; order Bacteroidales; family UBA7960; genus PUPG01. The sequence goes on from JAVIYP010000006.1 coordinate 51,260, forward strand.
GAACGAAAAACTCAAAAATATCCGTAATTTTGCACGACGGCACACAGAGTACAATATTAATGTTCCGCAAAGCCTGCAGAATGAATCCGGAGCCGGCAGCTCATGGCATGCGTAATGGATGTCGATAGAAATTATGGGGGCTGAAGCACCGACTGACCGGTGAACCTCAGGCACTGCAACGACACAAAAGAATCATGATATTAATCATTAAGTTAATCAGGGAAGGAGCAATATTTGCCATTACCTCCGTGTTGGCCAACAAATTACGTACGGTTCTTACCCTGCTGGGCATCACCATAGGCATATTTGCCATCATATCGGTTTTTTCCATTGTAGATTCCCTTGAAAAGCAGGTCAGAAACAGTATTTCGGCTCTTGGTGACAATGTGGTATATATTCAGAAGTGGCCGTGGGCTTTCGGTGCAGAGTATCCCTGGTGGAGCTTTATTGGGCGACCGGTGCCGCAGCTTCACGAGCTGGACGAAGTGATGCGCAGATCACTTGCGGCTGAGGCTGCCGCATTTATGTCGGCAACCAGGAGAAGGGTTGAGTATTTAAACACAAACATTGATAACGTGACCATCATAGGTGTGTCTGCCGATTATGACCAGGTAAGAAACTTCGACATGCATGATGGCCGGTATTTCACCCCCCTGGAATCCACTGCGGGAAGGAATGTCGCTGTGATTGGCTATGAAATTGCTCAAAACCTGTTTCGTGATGCTGACCCTATCGGCAGAGACATCAGGCTGTTCGGTTTAAACACTACGGTAATAGGTGTTTTTGCCAAAGAAGGCATCGGCGGGTTCGGTCTCGATCACGACAATGCAGTTGTGCTTCCGGTGAACTATCTCAATCAGTTCATCAACGTAAACCAGGAGCGTTACGACCCCTTGATCATGGTTAAAGCCCGTGCGGGCATCTCCAACGAGGAGCTCATTGATGACCTTACCGGGGTTATGCGTTCGGTAAGAAGGCTTCCCCCCGTGGCCGACAATAATTTCGCACTGAACGAAACCAGCCTGCTCTCACAAGGCTTCGACAGCGTTTTTGCCATCATAAGCATGGCAGGGTGGATTATCGGAGGTTTTTCAATACTGGTTGGCGGCTTTGGCATAGCCAACATCATGTTTGTCAGTGTACGTGAACGGACCAGCATTATTGGAATTCAAAAAGCACTGGGGGCAAAGAATTATTTCATTCTTTGGCAGTTTTTATTCGAAGCCATCCTGCTCAGCCTCATGGGCGGTACCGTAGGACTTTTACTGGTTTTTACAGGAACTACACTGGTAGCCAACATTTTTGAAATCGATTTTGCACTCAGCTTGTCAAACATCCTGCGTGGTATTAATGTTTCAGTAATTATAGGACTGGTGTCGGGGTTTTTGCCCGCCTGGAGCGCCGCCCGCCTGGATCCGGTAGAAGCCATCAGAAGCACCGGATAATCCAGGGTTGAGGCAGCGTCAACGGGTCAGTTGGCTGTTAGCTCCTGGCTGTTGGTAAATAATCTTGCAAAAAGCTAAAGGCCAAAAGAAGAGAAAGTTAAAAATGAAAAGTGAAAAGTGAAAAATATCTGTAACATGGTAAATCTTCACTTCTGCACATCTGCACATCTGCACATTTGCACATTTGCACATCTGCACATCTGTTCAGTTTCTCAGGTATTAATACTAAACATTGACAATTAAGAACATACGTAAAATAAAAACACATGAATAAACGATTGATGCTTATCATACTTGATGGATGGGGAAAAGGAAAAGGAGACAAGTCCGACATTATTCATCAGTCCAAAGTACCATTTACCGATAGTTTATATAACAATACCCCCAACACCATGCTTCGGACATCGGGGGAGGATGTGGGTTTGCCGGACGGGCAAATGGGCAACTCTGAGGTTGGGCACCTAAACATGGGTGCCGGCCGCGTAGTTTACCAGGATCTAGTTAAGATCAGCAAGGCGGTCAAAGATAAGTCGTTTCAGCAAAATGAGGCGTTGAAAGAGGCATTTGTCTATGCAAAGGAACAGGGCAAGAAGGTGCATCTTTTCGGCCTGGTTTCTGACGGAGGTGTGCATTCGGCAATGGATCATCTTTTTGGTCTTTGCGATATGGCAAAGGCTTTTGACTTTAACGATCTGTATATCCATGCCTTTACTGATGGGCGCGATACTGATCCCAAAAGCGGGAAGGGCTTCCTTCATGATCTTGAGGCCCATTTGAAGCAATCAGCGGGGACTGTTGCCAGTGTGTGCGGACGTTATTATGCCATGGATCGCGACAAGCGCTGGGAGCGCATCAAATTGGCTTACGACATGTTGTTGCATGGCAAGGCGGAATATTTTAACAGTGCTGCGGAGGCCATTCAGGCATCATACGACGAAGAGATCACCGATGAATTTATCAAACCAAAAATAATTACAAATGATGAGGGCACGCCCCTTGCTACAGTAAGCGAAAACGACGTAGTGATCTGTTTCAATTTCCGCACGGATCGCCTGCGTGAGATAACCACCGTGCTGACACAGCAGGACATGCCGGAATACGAAATGCGTAAGCTTCCGCTCCATTATGTTACGATGACAGAATATGACAAGTCGTTTAAAAATGTTCGTGTAGCCTATAAGAAGCAAGACCTGGTCAACACCCTGGGAGAGGTATTATCGAAGGCTGGAAAGACACAGCTCCGCATTGCAGAAACGGAGAAATACCCTCATGTTACTTTTTTCTTCAGCGGTGGTCGTGAAGAAGCTTTTGAGGGTGAAGAGCGGGTGATGATCCCTTCGCCCAAAGTTGCCACATACGACTTGCAACCTGCCATGAGTGCTCCTGAGGTAAAAGATGCTGTGATCAGGGAGATCGTGTCGGAAAAGCATGATTTCATCTGCCTCAATTTCGCCAATGCTGACATGGTTGGTCATACCGGCGTTTATGAAGCCATAAGGGAGGCCCTTGAAACCGTTGATGCCTGCTTGCAGGAGGTAGTGGAAGCAGGTCTTGCGCATCGCTACAGCATGATCATCACTGCCGACCATGGCAACGCCGATTACGGCATCAACGACGATGGTTCGCCCAATACGGCACATACCACCAACCCTGTACCCTGCTGGCTGATCGATAATGATTACAACGAGATCAGACCCGGGCGCCTGGCCGACCTTGCTCCTACCATACTGCATATCATGGGGTTGGAAGCACCTGAGGAAATGGAGGGGGATGTGTTGGTTTGACCAGTTTTGATGTGCAACTCCCTTCGGGGTCGAAATCCTGTCATGCATCCAATATTTCTAAATTATGTCATCCCTCCGGGATGATAATGGAGTCTTCAACGTGCCTTGATTAAAATATAACGAATCATTAGTGTGACCCCGCAGGGGTCGAATATTTATAACTATGAGCACATATTCACAGATATATATCCAAATCGTATTTGCTGTAAGAAATCGCAAATGTTTAATAAAAGCAACATGGGAAGATCAATTATACAAATACATATCCGGGATCGTGCAAAACAACGGACAAAAAATACTGGCAATCAACGGCATGCCTTTTCAGGAGACCTCACCCCGAGGCCCGTACTTTCAGGAAGGCCGGAAATACTTTTGTCCTGAATTCTTTTGCCGGTTCCCCTGAAAGTCGCTGTATAAGCATCCTTGCCGCCTCCTTGCCAATATCGTATCCACGCTGCTCCACAGTAGTCAGGGCAGGGTGTACCACTGATGCGATGGGATCGTCACCGAAACCGGCGACAGCGATTTGTCCCGGCACTTCATAACCATGATCCTGCAACAGGCGCATGGCGGCCACCGCAGTAAAATCATTGACGGCAAAGATGGCATCAGCTTCGGTTATTAACGACAGCAATTTACTGCCAAGCTGTTTTACCCGCGCAGGGGTGTCGCATTTCAGCACCCATTCTTCACGCTCCTCAACACCGTGCTCCTGGAGTGCTTCCACATATCCGCGGTATCGTTCGCGGCCCACACAGAGGTGTTGTGGACCTGCCAAATGGATGATGTTCCTGCGGCCTGTTTTCAGGAGATGGGATACCACCATGCGCGCGCCTTCAAAATCGTTGGTCAGCACCCGGTCGGAGTCAATTTCAGGACTGGCCCTGTCCATAAACACAACAGGGATCTCCTGTTCAACCAGGCGCCGGAGGTGAGCGTGGTCGCGGGTACTCTTACTGATCGACAACAGAATTCCATCCACCCTGTGGTCAGTCAAGGCCGCCACATTGATCACCTCACGGTGATAGTCCTCGTTCGACTGACAAATGATGACCCTGTATCCCTGGCCATACGCAACCTCTTCAATGCCGCTGATCACCGAAGAAAAGAAATGATGCACAATTTCAGGAATGACCACCCCGATCGTAAAAGATTTCTGTTGTTTTAATCCAAGGGCGATGACATTCGGCCGGTAGTTTACCTTACGTGCATACTCCTGTATGCGCCGGCATGTAGCCTCGCTGATTTCAGGATGGTTTTTCAGCGCCCGTGAAACCGTTGAGGGTGAAACACCAAATTCGCGGGCTATATCACTTATGGAAACCTGTGGCGACTTCATAAGCTGATCCGGGTTAAATGAATAATTATCTCACCATAAAGATACGTAATAAAGAAATGCACAATTGAGTTATCTGTTATTAAAGAATGAGGAAACGCAGCACTGCAGCAAAAACCCGCGTCAACATAGAAAAGGGCCCTTTGTTGACAGGGCGGACCGTTACACATGCATCATTAAACGGGAAATTCTATACGCAAACGTTTGCGGAAAAAACTGATTATCAATACCAAAACATTAAATAATTTAAAAAAAAACGTTAAATTTGTAGGCTAAATTCTGAATCGAATCAAAACAGCCATTCTATTTTTAGTTTCATTTTAATTCAGTTAACAATATGACAAAACCAATCAAGAACATGATTCCTTTGCTATTGGCGCTTTTTATGGCGACTGTGGCATGGGGACAAAGAGGCACGGTTACCGGTGTTGTCAGTGACGCCCAAACAGGCGAGACACTGCCCGGTGCCAACGTCGTCATTCAGGGCACTACGATCGGTACAGTGACCGATATTGACGGACAATACAGTCTGGATGTGTCTGCCGGCGAAGTTACTCTGGTAGCCAGCTTCCTCGGCTACAATCCATCGGTACGTACCATCAATATTGGTGCCGGTGAACTTCTTACCATCAACTTTCCTCTTGAGCTTGACATTGCAACGCTTGAGGAGTTCGTGATTATTGGTTACGGTGTGCAGCGCCGTGAAGATGCCACAGGTTCTGTGGCGGTTGTAGGTGAGCGCGACTTCAACAGGGGTAACATCACCACTCCTGCCGAGCTGTTGCGCGGAAAGATGCCCGGCGTGCAAATTACCTCTGCCGGTGGTGCACCAGGGACCGGTGAAACCATTAGGATCAGGGGTGGGTCATCTCTTGATGCCGATAACAACCCGCTGATCGTTATTGATGGTGTACCCATTGAAAGTGCTGGCGTTCCCGGGTTGAGAAACCCCCTGTCTACCATCAACCCCAGCGACATCGAGACCTTTACCGTACTGAAAGACGCTTCTGCAACAGCCATTTACGGGTCGAGGGCGTCAAACGGGGTAATCATCATCACAACAAAAAAGGGTCAGAAAGACATGCCCCTTCAATTTGATTATTCAGGTTCATTTTCGCTTGCGCAGAACATCCGGACCGTTGATGTGTTAAACGCTGATGATTTTCGTCAGATCGTGCAGGAAAGGTATGAGGGAAGAACAAGCGTACTGAACATGTTAGGCACTGCCAGCACCAACTGGCAGGATCATATCTTCCAGGATGCATTCTCACACGACCACTTGCTGAGCGCCAGGGGTGCTTACAGGAATGTCCCCTATCGCATATCTATAGGATATAAAGCAGAAGAAGGCGTCCTGCAAAGAGACCACATTGAACGTACATCACTGGCTGTAAACCTTAGCCCCACATTGTTCGACAATCACCTGAATGTCAACCTCAATGTCAGGGGTGTAAACATCAACAACCAGTTTGCCAATGAAGGCGCTATCGGGTCAGCTGTTAGCTTCGATCCTACAAAACCGGTCAGGGTTGACAGTCCGAACTTCGGAGGTTACTATACCTGGCTCGAAGGAGACATGCCCATCACTTATGCCATTAACCCTGTTGCACTCCTTGACCTTACCAACAATGATTCGAATGTAAAAAGACTCATTGGAAATGCCCAGCTGGAATACAAGGTCCACTGGCTCCCGGAACTTACGGCTAACATGAACGTGGCTTACGACTATTCCGAGTCGGAAGGAAACAACTTCACCCCCGATTATGCACCATGGGCTTATGTGTCCGGAGGTTCAATCGGCAGGTACGGTCAGGAAAGAAAAAACCAGCTGTTCGATTTTTACCTGAATTATGCTAACGAAATTCCGGGCCTGAACAGTCGTTTCGATGTGATGGCCGGTTACTCGTACCAGTATTTCTGGAACAAGGGATACAATTTCTCAAGCAATATTGAAGGTAATATTTTCGGCACGGAATACCGCATCTTCGACGACCTGGAGTATGAATCTGACCTTGTGCTGATTTCTTTCTTCGGCCGTATGAACTATTACCTGATGGACCGTTACCTGTTTACCTTCACCTTACGTAACGACCATACTTCAAGGTTCTCTGCCGATACCCGGTCAGGCGTATTTCCATCAGCAGCCTTTGCCTGGCGTATCGACAAGGAAAACTTCATGGACAACCTTGACTTTTTCAACGAACTCAAGCTGAGGCTTGGATGGGGTGTTACCGGTCAGCAAAATATCGGACACGGCAACTATCCTTACCTTGCACGCTACACCAGGAGCCGCGAGGGCGCACGTTATCCTTTCGGCAACGTATTTCTTGACACCTGGCGCCCGGAAGGTTATGACAGCGAGATCAAGTGGGAAGAAACAACCACCTATAATGCCGGTATCGATTATGGTCTTTTCGGCGACAGGTACTATGGCTCCATTGACTTCTATTTCCGTGAAACCAGGGACCTGATCAACGTAATCCCGGTTCCTGCAGGTACCAACCTGACAAACTTTATTCTGACCAATGTCGGAAACATGGAAAACACCGGTGTGGAGTTCAGCATCTTTACCCGCCCCATTGTCACCAGAGACTTCAGGTGGGAGTTGGGGCTCAACGCCACCTGGAACGACACCAAAATTACCAGGCTGACTGCCGTGGATGACCCCAACTACCCCGGAACCCAGGAAGGATTTATTTCCGGCGGCGTAGGAAACAGAATACAAATCCACAGCGTAGGCTATACACCCTATACCTTCTGGGTATATCAGCAGGTATACGATGAAAATGGAAATCCGATCGAAGGGCTTTATGTCGACCGAAATGGTGACGGCGAAATCACCTCCGAAGACCTCTATCGTTTCAAAAGCCCCATGCCGACATACTACCTTGGCATCACCTCCGAGTTCCTTTACAAGAACTGGAGTTTTGCTTTTGCCGGTCGTGCCAATTTTGACAACTGGGTTTACAATAACGTAAGCTCAGTGAACGGTGAATTAAGCAGGTTGTTCCGTCCGGAAGGACCGTACCTGAGCAACATTACAAGTGATGCACTCGACGTAAACTTCAACCAGGCACGCTATCTGTCCGATTATTACATCCAGAACGGCTCCTTCTTCAAAATGGATCACATCACACTGGGTTATAACTTCTTCAATGTAATGGGTACCGGAGCTAACCTGAACGTATCAGCCATCGTTCAGAATGCATTTACCATTACAAAATACGATGGGCTGGATCCGGAGGTTCACAGCGGAATCGATAACAACATCTATCCGCGTCCCAGGACCTTTGTCCTGAACGTCAACCTCCAGTTTTAATCACGATTAACAAGAAAAACTATGAAAAGCATTAAGAAAATAGCTATAATAATTGCCGCGCTGATGATTTCCTTTTCATCCTGTATGAAGGACCTGGATACAGTTCCTTTGGATGGCAATGAAATCACGGCTGCTGATGTTTTTAACGATCCGAACGCCTATCGTGAGATACTTGCCAAACTGTATGCAGGACTGGCAGTATCCGGTCAGCAGGGCCCCGCAGGGATGGCCGATATCAGCGGTATCGATGAAGGTTTTGGTCAATACCTGAGAGCCGTTTACTATCACCAGGTGCTCACCACCGATGAGGCGGTAATAGGTTGGGACGACCAAACCATCAAAGACCTGGTTTACCACAGCTGGACAGCCAGCGACGTGTTTGTTTCTGCCATGTACTACCGCATTTTTTACCAGATTGCGCTGGCCAACGAATACATCCGTCAGACCACCGACGACAAACTCGACGAAAGAGGAGTAAGCGGAGCGCTCAGAGATCAGATTAAAGTTTACAGGGCCGAAGCACGCTTCCTTCGTGCATTCAGCTACTGGCATGCGCTTGATATCTTCGGCAATGTTCCCTTCGTTACTCCTGAACATCCCATTGGAGCGTTCCTGCCCGAGCAGATTATGCGTGCAGAGCTGTTTTTACATCTTGAGGAAGAACTCCTGGAGATTTATCCTTCAATGGCGGAAGCACGCGCCAACGAATACGGCAGGGTCGACAGGGCCGCCGCATGGATGCTGCTTGCCAAGCTTTATATGAACGCCGAAACTTATGCAAATCAGCAAAGGTACACGGACGCGTTAACGTACCTGAACCTGATCATAGATGCCGGCTACGCGCTTGAGGATGAGTACCTGCATCTTTTCAATGCCGATAACCATTTGAGCACCAACGAAATCATCATGAGAGTGCCTTATCATGGCATTGAAACCCAAACCTATGGCGGTACTACCTTCGTCATTAAGGCAAGTATCGGTGGCGATATGGTGCCTGCTCATTCCGGAGTGAATGAAGGTTGGGGCGGTCTTCGCACCACACCCGAATTTGTCTCGCTCTTTCATAATGACGACCCGAGAGCGCTGTTTTTTACGGACGGTCAAACGCTCAACATCCCCAATCTTTCTGACTTCCAGAATGGTTATGCAGTGCGTAAGTTTACGAACATGACGCGCGACAACCAACCGGGAAGCAACCTTGAGTTCCCCGACACTGACTTTCCGGTATTCCGCCTGGCCGATGTGTACCTGATGTATGCCGAGGCCGTGCTCAGAGGCGGCAGTGGTGGCGACATGGCCACGGCACTGAACCTCGTCAACCAGATCAGAGAAAGAGCATGGGGCGATAACTCGGGCAACATCACCGCCGGACAGTTAACCCTCGACTTTATCCTCGATGAACGTGGCCGGGAACTCTACTGGGAAGGACACAGAAGAACAGACCTGATACGCTTTGGCCGATTTACCGGCAATGCCTATGTCTGGGCATGGAAAGGACAAACACCGAATGGTCTTCCTACAGATTCAAGGTTTAACCTCTTCCCGATACCGGACTCTGATGTGAACGCAAACCCCAACCTGGAACAAAACCCGGATTATTAATCAATATGCAGTACCGATCATTCATTAAAAACACATATAAAATGAAAAAGACAGCATTTCTATTCTCTCTTTTTGCAGTGGCAATCTTGTTTGTCGCCTGTGAAAAAGATCAAGAGAACCCTGTGCTTACCATTGGAGAATCAAATCCACCCGAACTGATCAGTCCGGGCCCGGGATCATCTTTTGATCTCGAAACGTATGAAGGCGACATTGACTTTGAATGGACAGAAGCCGATTACAACGCCGACTATCTGCCCGCAATAAGGTACCGGTTGCTGGCCTACGTCACTGAGCAGGATGGTGACTTCCGTGAGCATTCCTTTGTGGTTCATGAAACCTCAGGCACTTCCGCAAGCATCCCCGCATCAACCCTGAATCAGTCAATTTTCCAACTTGGCGTGATGCCATTTAATTTTGAAAACATCTCCTTCCGGGTGAAGTCTTTCTTTAACCTGGATTCGGAAGCCACCTGGCTCTATTCCGACGCCCTGGAACTTGAACTGAGAGGCTTTGAACTGTTTACCTTTGTCAGGGTTCCGGGCTCCTACAACGACTGGGACTATGACAACGAAGGAACAGTGCTCTATTCGCCCGAAGCAGACAACCAGTTTGAAGGATATCTCTATTTTGAAGACGACAACACTGAAGTGCTTTTCTCAATGGGTGCTTCAGGACTATTCGTTTTTGGCGACAATGACGGTGATGGCACGCTTGACCAGGACGGTGCCCACATCGTAATACCCCAGGCCGGTGTTTACAGGGTGAACCTGGATTTCAGCGCCATGACCTATACCTTCTACAGAACGGAATGGGCCTTGATAGGCTCAGCAGTCGAGGGCTGGAACACCGATGTACCCATGGATATGGACCAGGAGTTCTGGGAAGAAAACTGGAAGGTGCGCTATGTGATCACCCGCGATTTCGTTGTCGGTGCCTTTAAGTTCAGGGCTAACGGCGCCTGGGATCCCCCGGCGGGTATCAACATGGGCTACGACGTAGACTCCGAGGAGGAAGGTGTGTTGCAATATGGCGGATTCGGAAACGATATCCCGATTGATGCCGACGGTGTTTATACCGTAACCTTTGACCTTTCCGGTCCGGTGTACCGGTATGAAGTGGAGGCTGCCGATTAAAAAGCAGCATAGCTTATTATACGGCAAATGCTGCCAGGGTTCTTCCTGGCAGCATTTGTTTTTTAAGGACACATCCTGCGCACCGAAAGAGCCTTTATTTACTAAAAAACTTGTATTTTTGAAAGATACAGGAGGTGAAAAAAAATCATGCCTTCATAGCTCGTTTCTTGTCAATGCCGCTGAGCCCATTAATAAGCAGTATTGACATAACACTGTATTTTTGAATTGATTCATTGGAAAAAGTCCATCATCATGACGTTGTTAAACAAACCTCCGGATATCGCTTCCCCGTTCAGGAATTTCGAAAACATACTCTACCTGGCCAGCACCCTGGAACACTTTGACGGTGTGAAAAGGTCCGGCCGGATACTTTACAAAAGGCACATCCATCAAACACTGATGTCTTTTAACAGCATGGATACCCACTTATCCGCTGTTGAACAGAATGAATTTCCCCCCGACGAGTACGAAGCCTCACCCCTGCTGCCTTTTTCCATTGAATTCATAAGTGACAGAAGCATCAGGATAAAAATTCATTCCACCCAGCAAATGCCGGTGGCCGTCCGGGAGGACGACGTAATGCTGACCGGAGAATATGCCCGGAACGATGCCTCCAGGCTGTGGAAATATTCAAAAACAGAGGAAGGCCATAAATACACAGGTCCCAGTGGCGCTGTCGTCATCCATGAAGATCCCTGGCGCATTGAGATCCTGGACAAAAAAGGCACGACCTTGTGCAACACCGTACATCAGGCCGATAACGACACTACCTTCACTCCGCTGATTCCCTTTGGCTGGCTGAGGCGCGCTTCTGACTACTCACGCAGCTTTTCCGCAGCGTTTTCCTTGCATCCGGGTGAAAAAATATTCGGGTATGGTGAGTTTTATACCGGCTTCGACAGGCGCGGCCAGGAAATCCAGCTTTTTACCGATGATGCCAGGGGCTCTCAGAATGAGAAAAGCCACAAACCGGTGCCCTTCTTTATGAGTAACAGGGGATACGGCATGTTTGTACACACCTCGGCACCTGTTTGCTGCGATGTCGGGAAATATTACAGCGGCTTGCATTCCATATTTACCGGGGATGACGAACTTGACCTGTTCATTTTTATCGGCACACCAAAAGACATCCTTAATGAATACACCAACCTTACCGGAAAGGCCGGCATGCCGCCGCTATGGTCGTTTGGTTTCTGGATGAGCCGCATCACCTATTTTTCAGAAGAAGAGGGTCGCGAAACGGCCAAAAAACTGAGGGAACATAAACTCCCGTCCGACGTGATCCATTTCGACTCGGGCTGGTTTGAAAAGGACATCCGTTGTGATTATGAGTTCTCTTCAAGCAATTTCCGCGACCCGGAAAAAATGATTGCCGACCTCCGCGAGGATGGCTTCAGGGTGAGTCTCTGGCAACTTCCTTACTTTGTTCCGAAAAACAAATGGTACAGGGAGATCCTTGAAAAAGGACTATATGTGAAGGATGGGAAAGGCAATCCCCCTTACGAGGATGTCATCCTCGACTTCACGAATCCGGAGGCCGTGGCTTGGTTGCAGGAAAAACTGGCCCGGCTGTTAAAGATGGGTGTGTCGGCCATCAAGGCTGACTTTGGGGAGGCTGCTCCTGTAAACGGCATATACCACAACGGCAGAAGCGGCTTCTACGAGCACAACCTTTACCCCACAAGATACAACAAGGCGGTGGCCGGAGTTACCGAAGAGGTTACCGGTGAGCACATTATCTGGGCGCGCAGCGGCTGGGCAGGAAGCCAGCGTTACCCGGTGCACTGGGGTGGCGATGCCTGCACCTCTGACACGGGTATGGCCGGAGTATTGAGAGGCGGACTGAGCGCCGGCTTGTCGGGTTTTAGTTTCTGGAGTCATGATGTGGGCGGCTTCGTTGCACAAACACCCGAAGACCTTTACCTCAGATGGGCGGCCTTCGGTGCGTTCTCATCACATATGCGAAGCCACGGGCAACCACCAAAAGAACCTTATGCCTATTCAGCCGGCGGACTGAACACCTTCAGGAAGATCCTGAATGTGCGCTACCGCCTGATGCCCTATATCTACGCCCAGGCAAAACACAGTGCCGAAAACGGCCTGCCGGTGATGCGCGCAGCATTTGTGGAATACCCTGACGATCCCGGTGCATGGACGCTCGACGATCAATACCTTTTTGGAGAAGACTTTCTTGTAGCGCCCCTCTTTGAAGCTGTGACATCAAGAAACGTATACCTGCCCGGAAAGCACCCCTGGACCGACTACCAGACCCGCAAAACCTATGAACCCGGCTGGCAGCATATTCAAGCTGGTGAACTGCCGGTAATACTTCTGGTGCGCAGCGGGGCGCTCATACCGCACATACCACTGGCTCAATCAACTCAGTTCATGGACTGGTCAACCCTGGAGCTGAGCGCCTTCCCTGGTGAAGACGACAAGGCTACCGGCCGGATTTGTCTGCCCATGGACAATGTGCTTAAATCTATGACGGTGATCAAAACAAAAGATCGTTTGCTGCCTGAGACAGACCCATTCGATAAGAAGATCCATTTTATTATTCAGTAAAGACCTCTGTCACATGAACAAAACGCTTCTTCTGGAACGGCTTATCAGGGGCGAACCTCTTGAAAAAACCCTGTTTTCGCCCATATTGATGCATTTTGCTGCCCGCCATGCGGGACAAACCTACGGTGCATTTGCTGCTGACCATAAGGTGCTGGTGGAGGCAAACATAAAAGCTATGAACGATTTCGGTATGGACATGGTATCGCTGATATCGGATCCCTATCGCGAAACCGCTGCATTTGGCGCTCGGATCGAATTCCCTGCGGAAGAGGTGCCCAGGTGTACAGGCTGTGTGATCAAAACCCCGGACGACATTCACAAACTTGAAGTGCCTGACGTATACCGTAACGAACGTACGCTCGACCGCATCAAAGGAGCGGAAATGTATCAGCATCTGCTGAAGGGGGAGGTGCCGGTAATAGGCTGGATTGAAGGCCCCCTGGCAGAAGCGTGCGATCTTGCCGGTGTCTCTGACATGCTGATGATGCTCATGATGGACCCGGAGTCTTCCGAAGTGCTCCTGGACAAGTGCCTTGAGATGGCAAAGAACTTTTCCAAAGCGCAGCTTGACGCAGGTTGCCGCATCATTGGCATGGGTGATGCCGTGTGCTCTCAAATCGATGCAGGCACTTACGACACCTTTGTCCGCGACAGGCACAAAGAGATCATCTCCTTTGTTCATGAACACGGAGGCCTTGTAAAACTGCATATTTGCGGCAATATAACCCATCTTCTTCCATCCATCAGTGAGCTGCACGCCGACATTGTTGACCTCGACTGGCAGGTTGGCCCCGGGGAGGCCCGAAAAATACTTGGAGAAAAGGTGATATTGTGTGGCAATATCAATCCGGTGCTTGTGCAGGACCTTTCTGCCGAAGAGGTTTACAGCCAGGCAAAAGAGCTGGTTGACAGCCAGAAAGGACAGCGGTTCATCCTCTCTGCCGGATGTGAGATTACGGTGAACACGCCTGCTGACAACCTCATGGCCATGAGAAGAGCATCAGAATAATCATAACAAAAGCCTCTGTTTTGAAAAAACAAAGCATTTAAAAAACCCGGTAACACCAGGATCGCCTGACACGCACGGCAATCTGAACCGGAATACGTAAACTACAAATCAACAAACAGAACACATGAGCCCGTCTGAACTTTTAGCTCGCATTGCCCATTGCATTGAATTCGGAAAAATCAACGGTCCGTCGCCCTATCCTCCGGATATGAAAGGGCAGGATGGCGCTGACGAGTACACACAACGGGCGCTGCAATCGGGTGTCAGTGCACAGGACGTTCTGCTTAAGGGCCTGATCGTGGGAATGGAGAAGGTGGGAAAAAAATTCAGGGACAACCTGGTTTTTGTGCCCCAGGTGCTTATGTCGGCAAAAGCCATGAATACGGCTATGGTTCACCTGGAGCCTTATTTTTCATCCGGGGAGATAAAATCGCGGGGCACGTTCATTATCGGCACCGTGGCAGGCGACTTGCACGATATTGGAAAAAACCTGGTGTCCATGATCATGAAAGGCAATGGCTGGAAGGTTGTTGATCTGGGTATGGATGTCAGTACTGAAAAGTTCATGGAAAGCATCAGGCAACATCCTGAAGCTGTCGTCGGCCTGTCCGCCCTGCTTACCACCACTATGGTGAATATGCAAAAAACGGTGGAGCACATTAAAGCTGAGCTGCCCGGCACCCTTGTTGCCATTGGCGGGGCGCCTGTCACGCAGGCCTTTTGTGATCAAATCGGCGCCGACGTTTACTCTCCCGACCCCCAGGGGTTGGTGGAGTACCTCGATAATTTGAATGTATCGTTAAACTAGTAGTGTTGACATGACACTAGTGCTGCCGGCATTTATGAGATCAGAGAAATCGCGGGCGCACACAAAAACAAAGAACATGACAGGAAAAGAAAGAATCCGGAAAGCATTTACCTTAATGACTACTGACCAGACGCCGTGGGTGCCTTTTGCAGGAGTGCACTGTGCATTCCTGAGCGGCCTGCCGGCTGATGAATATCTAAAAAGCGAAGGGCATATAATCCGTGGCGTTGGCAGGGCCGTCGAGCTGTATGAACCTGACGGTATTCCTGTGGTTTTTGACCTCCAGGTTGAAGCCGAAGTGCTGGGATGCCAGCTGAAGTGGGTCAGCGACAACCCTCCTGCCGTCGTATCTCATCCGCTGGCAGAAGGTCTAACCCTTGAGCAACTACCGGAATTCAACAAACAGCAGGGACGAATTCCTGTTTGTCTCTCCGCCGCAACCGAACTCAGGAAAAAATTCCCTGACATTGCCCTCTATGGCCTCGTAACCGGTCCGTTTACACTGGCCGTGCACCTGGCCGGCACAAACATCTTCATGCAGATGATGGAAGATCCCGAAACAGTGACTGAAATCCTGACCTATTGCAGTGGCATCACGAAAAAAATGGCCTCCTGGTATCTTGAAGCCGGATGCGATGTGATTGCCGTGGTTGACCCCATGACCAGCCAGATCGACCCGGTGTCGTTTGAACAGTTTGTCAGTCATCCCATCAGTGATGTGTTTCAAAAGATCCGCGAACAACATGGACTCAGTTCATTTTTTGTGTGCGGATTTGCACAGCACAACATAGAAGCCATGTGTAAATGCCGGCCCGATAACATTTCCATTGACGAAAATATTCCGCTCGACTTTGTAAAGGAGATGGCGGCGAAATACGGCCTGAGCTTCGGCGGCAACCTTAAGCTGACCTCGGTGCTTTCGCTGGGATCTGTTCAGGACGTTGAAAAACACACCCTGGAAACCATGGAACTGGGTGGTGAAACTGGCTTTATCCTTGCGCCGGGCTGTGACCTTGTGATGGATACCCCTGTTGAAAACCTTCAGGCGGTTACCCAAACCGTATTAAAGAGGCATCATGCTGTTGATTCACAGGAGGCGCAAAAAAATGTGCCCGAAACAGAACATGAAGCTTTTAAAAAACGATGGAAAAAGGATAAGGTCATCATTGACATTATCACGCTCGATTCTTCCAGCTGTGCACCCTGCCAGTACATGTTTAAAGCCGTAACGCTGGCCGCAGAGGGTTTTGGCGACAAGGTCATCTGCAAAGAAAACAGCATCAAAACAAAAGAAGGGCTGCAGCTGATGGAAGCCCTTGGCGTGCGTAATGTCCCGGTAACCGTAATTGACGGAGAGATCTGTTTTGTTTCACAAATACCTCCCAGGGCTGACTTAGAGGAAGCCATCAGGGAAAAACTCAGGCAAAAAGGCCTGATCCGGTAAAACACATAACCTAATGATCAGGGTGCACACCTTCTCTTTTGACAGCCTTGGAATAACATCCGGTGATCTTGAAGAATTCATAGGATACTTTCCGGGAAGCAGCATGGCCGCGTTCACCGGGAGTTATGAGCAAGCGCTGTCAGAAGCTGCTGAACTTTGCCGTATCGAAGCCGGATACCGCTGTTTTGAAGATGTTTCGGTCGGCAACAGTTATGTGCTTCTGGACAACAAAAGATTGCTGACGGGCAAGCTGATCAATCAGCAATTAACCGGAGCTTCGGGCGCTGCGGTGTTTGTTTGCACCGCCGGAAGCAAGATCACTGATGTCTCGAAACAGTATGCGGCTGACAACAATGAGCTGATGGCTTACCTGCTGGATGTGACAGGATCGGTTTGTGCCGAAAAGGCGGCTGACCTCCTGGAGGACAAATTGCTTGAAGAGCTGAGAGAAGAAGGCTACGGTCTCAGCAACCGATGCAGCCCGGGTTATTGCGGCTGGGATGTGGCCGAACAGCACAAGCTGTTTTCACTGCTTCCGGATAATTTTTGCGGTGTCAGCCTCACCGCATCCTCGCTGATGCATCCCATAAAATCCGTAAGCGGAATCATCGGATACGGACCAAACGCCGGACTATCGGAACGACCCTGTCATCAATGCCGTCAAACACAATGCATATACAAAAAAGCAACCTGACCCGGCCATATGGATGCCGTGACGGCAACCGGGCACGCTGACAGCGAACGACAACAGCAGAGGCGCCCGAACCGCTGTATATTCATTACCTTACATACATATTGTCGCATCAAAAAAAAAACAATCATGCTGACTTTGAAACTAAAACAATCAATCCTGCTATTGTTCATCCTGTTTGCTGCATGTATTCAGCAGTCCTGTGCTGACCGGCAAAAGCAGGACCGTAGCGAAAAACCCGACTGGAACAATGAAATCATTTACCATGTGATGCAGCGAAGTTTTTATGATTCGAGCGGGGACGGGCACGGTGATCTTAACGGCGTTGTCCAGAAGCTGGATTATCTTGAAGAACTGGGTGTTACCACCATTTTATTCCTGCCGCTTTACGAGTCAGACTTCTATCACAATTATTTTCCTATCGACTATGAGCGTATCGACCCGCGTTACGGCACCATGGATGATTACCTGGCGTTTGTAAAAGCCGTGCACGACAGAGGTATGAAATTTATTATGGATATGGAAACCCAGTATGTGCAAAATGGGAATCACTGGTTCGAAGATTCGTACAAAAACCCCGGGTCGCCCTATTCGGACTTTATTTATTACAGCGATGATGAGCAGCACTATCCCGAACAATTTCTAAGGGCTTCGGGCGAAGAGTTATACACTTACCGGGCCTGGCCCGACCAGGAGTTGCACATCTTTCACCTTGATATGAATCATCAGACGGTGAAAGACTACATGAAGGATTACTATGCTTTCTGGGTTGACCCAAAAGGTGATGGCAGCCTTGAAGGCGGTGTGGACGGCTTCCGCATTGACCACATTATGGATGACCTTGACTATAAAGGCATCTTTACGAACCTGTACACCGATTTCTGGAAACCTGTGTTCGATCATGTGAAAGCCATCAATCCAAATCTTTTTATTGTTGGTGAGCAGTCGAACTGGGCCTCCTATGGCGATGAGATGATGGAGAAAAGTGGTGCGGATGCCAGCTTTGGCTTCCTGGTGCGCTATGCTATTGCAGATGCGATGATGTCAGACGCTGATGATGCACCCGGTGCTACCAATATTGCTCAATTCATAAAAAACACCCTTGACCACATACCGGACGATAAATTCTATGTTCACTTTATTGAAAACCATGACATTCCGAGGTGGGCAAGCGAAATGAAGGGGCATGAACGTAAAAAAAGATGCGGCGCAATACTCACCCTGCTGTTGCCCGGCATCCCATCCATATATTACGGCCAGGAACTGGGGGTCACGGGCAAGGTATACGACTGGAGTTACGATGTAAACCATATTCCGGTCAGGGAAGCCTTTCCGTGGACGCCCGATCCGAATGATAAGGGGATCGCTGCTTTCTATAAAGACACGGGGCCCTGGTGGGATGTCAGTTATTTCAACACCGGCAAGGCTGAAGCATTTGCCCTTTCCAAACAAAAAAACGACAAGAACTCACTTTGGCATCTGTACAAGGACCTTATTGAATTCAGGAAACAGACGCCGGCGCTTACACACGGGGATTTTAACATCATCCGGCCCGGCGATGACAGGCTTTTTGCCTTTTCGCGAAGCAAGGGAGAAGAAAGCGTGCAGGTTTTTATGAACCTGTCAGAGAAACCCATGTCGGTTGATGTTATGAAGCTTGGCGATGTCCGGTTTATCGAAGATGCAGTCATCCTTGAGGGAGGCATACACCTGGATGCATACGGATTCGTGGTTTTTGCGGGAGGAATTTAATACGGGTCTGTTTCTGTTATCATGCTGAACACCTTATCTCCTCGCCTGACTGCTTCGGCCACTTTTACAGAACAAACATCGCCCTTGCGCACCTGGGCTACTGCCTTGTCACTGAGGCGGATCTCCGTTGCCACCAGTTCCACCACGCCGGTAGTGGGGCCGGTGATCATCAGCTCCGTTCCGGCGGCCAGCTCCCGTGTTTCAAGGGTAATTTCAGCAACCCCAAGCTTTGAAAAATAATTGGTAACCTTACCCACATATTGCTTGCGTCTTGTTGCCTGCGAGCCATAACGATCGGCCCACTCCCCCATACGGCGACCAAGGTAGTAACCATCCCAGAAGCCCCTGTTGAAAACGGTTTCCAGGCGTTGTGTCCATGCCTCCACCATTTCACGGCTGTAGGTGCCGTCCAGAACCGCCTGCACAGCTTCCTTATAGCAACGGGTGGTTGTTTTCACATAATCCGCACTACGCCCACGCCCCTCGATCTTGAGGATTGCAGCCCCTGTATGAATGATCTTATCCAAAAAGCCGATAGTGCAAAGATCTTTGGGAGACATGATGTACTGATGATCAACCTCCAGCTCGTAGCCCTCCTCCTTGTCAGTAACCAGGTACGACCGGCGGCATAGCTGCAGGCAGGCTCCACGGTTGGCAGAAAAGTTCATGTTGTCAAGACTCAGGTAGCACTTGCCGCTCACTGCCATGCATAACGCCCCATGCACAAATATTTCGATGGCGATAAGTTCGCCGGAAGGCCCGGTGATCTGCTCCCGTTCAATACCCTTCACCAAATCATGAACCTGCCTGAGGTTCAGTTCACGCGCCAGCACCATCACATCAGCATAGTGAGCATAAGCGCGCACAGATTCCAGGTTCGTGATGTTACACTGAGTGGAAATATGAACCCTCACCCCCTGCTGGCGGGCATACTGCATGACCGACATATCAGAAGCAATGATGGCAGAAACCCCTGCTTCTTTCGCACGATCAACAATATGACGCATCTCAGCCAGCTCTTCATCGTATATGATCGTGTTAAGGGTGAGGTAAGACAAGGTATTGTGCTCGCGACAGATGGCCACGATCTCATCAAGGTCTTCGATGGTAAAGTTCTTTGCCGAACGGCTTCGCATGTTTAATTTGCCGACACCGAAATAAACGGCATCAGCACCTCCCTGCATGGCAGCACGCAACGACTCAAAGGAGCCTGCAGGAGATAATACCCGGGGGGCTGGCAGAATATCTTTTTTCACAACCAAATCATATAAATATACAACAGACCAGTTCTTATTGAACACCCGGCGATGTCACATCATCAGGCTCTTTTCCTTTCCGGCTAACGGACAAAACCGGCAGTTAAAAGAATGCGCCATCTAAAAAAACAAGCGATATCCGGCGTTGCATCCCGGACAATCATTGATAATTCATCCCAATAATGGCGCCAAGGTGTTGCTTCAGTTCTTGCTTCACCTGCTCAACAGCTACGGCCTCTCCAAGCTCCGCCTGCATTGAGGTGGCTTTCTTGTCGGTGAAACCACAGGGATTGATGAGGTCGAAGTAGCTCAGGTCGGTATTGACGTTAAAGGCAAAGCCGTGCATGGTAACCCACCGGCTGCTGCGGATACCTATGGCGCAAATCTTCCGGGCCTTTGCCGGCAGTCCTGCATCAAGCCATACACCGGAAGCACCCTTCAGACGCTCACCTTTCAAACCATAGGCTGCAATAGTGCGTATGACCGCCTCTTCAAGGTTGGACACATACAGATGGATGTCAGGGGAAAAATTATCAAGGTCCAGTATAGGATATCCCACAATCTGACCCGGCCCATGATAGGTGATGTCTCCACCCCTGTTGATCTTGTAGTAGGTGGCCTCCTTTTGATGAAGTTCAAGCATGTTTACCAGCAGGTTGTTCTCTGAACCGTTTTTTCCAAGGGTGTACACATGCGGATGCTCACAAAACAGCAGGTAATTCGA
This sequence comes from Bacteroidales bacterium, assembly GCA_031323845.1. GTDB lineage: Bacteria > Bacteroidota > Bacteroidia > Bacteroidales > UBA7960 > PUPG01. Next base: position 72,128 of record JAVIYP010000006.1, read on the forward strand.
AGTGGGCTGCAGTTGCCCGGGGTTCGCCCTGTTGTGCATTTTCTGATCAACGATATCCTTGAACAACTTTTCCTGGTAATCCCACGCTTCCTTGTAGTCTATAACACCAAGGTCCTGAAATGAAACGGAATTATTCATTTGTTGATTTGTTCGTTTTTTTTAAAAGAAGTATTTCCCTTTTCATGCTGAGCGTTAGCGAAGAAGCTGTTGGGAAGCCTAAAGATCCTTCACTTTGCCATGCTCCGTTCTGGACGACAAGGAGTTCTCTTCGAGCCTCCAACCTCAATCTTCCAGCCTCTAAGCTTTCGGTGCGTTGCGCAGCACCTCCAGGGTAAGATCCCAAAATTTTTTTACCGTGCTGATTTCCAGTGCTTCATCGGGCGAATGTGCTCCCCGCATGGTTGGACCGTAGGATATCATGTCCATCCCCGGATATTTCTCACCGATAATGCCGCATTCGAGTCCGGCATGTATGGCAAGCACCCTGGGCTCTTCATGGTAGAGCCTTTCATAAGCCTTTTTCGTAATGTCAAGGATGGCAGAATCCATGTTCGGCTCCCATCCGGGATAGCCATCGCCATGCTTTACTTTTCCTCCGGCAAGCCCGAAAACACTGGCCACCATATCGGCAACGTCTCGTTTTCCGGTTTCCAGCGAACTCCGCTGACTGGTTACTATAATGATGTCGCTGGATGTCATTTTTATGGAAGCCAGGTTGGTTGAGGTCTCAACAAGTCCGGGAATGCCCGGCGACATGGAGAGCACACCGTGCGGGCAGCCATAGAGGGCATTCAACAGGCGTTGCTGGGTGCCTGTGTCTATGAGCTCATCGGCAGCCGCTTCCTCTGTAAGATCGATGTTCAGTCCGGGTTCATTGATTTTTAAAGCATGTCTGATTTCTTCAGCAAGGGTGCTGATCAGTTCTCTGAAGGTTTTTTCATGCCTTTTGGGAACACAGATGGTGGCAAAAGCCTCACGTGCAATGGCATTATGGAGGTTGCCGCCTTTGATTTCAGAAAGTCGCATATCGCAGCACCGGGCCGTATTCCATAAAAGCCGGGTAATGATTTTTATCGCATTGCCGCGCCCTTTGTTGATGTCATCGCCTGAATGTCCTCCTTTAAGGCCGGTTACTGTCAGCCGGAACGTCGCAAGGTCTGACTCTGCACGCTCTTTTGTAAAAGGAAGGGTGATCAGGGTGTCAATACCCCCGGCGCAGCCAATAAAAAGCTCACCGTCGTCTTCAGAGTCAAGGTTGAGTAAGATGCGGCTTTTCACAAAGTCTTTTTCCAGGTTGAAGGCTCCGGTCAGTCCGGTTTCCTCATCCACGGTAAACAGACATTCCAGGGGGCCGTGTTCAATGTTGCCGGTCTCCAGAATGGCCAGCTGGGCGGCCATACCGATACCGTTATCGGCACCCAGGGTGGTTCCAACTGCTTTCACCCAACCATCCCTGATCTGAAGGCGTATGGGGTCGTTGTCAAAATCATGCTCCACCCCCTCGTTTTTCTCGCACACCATATCCACATGGCTTTGCAAAACCATGGAAGCCCTGTTTTCATATCCTGGTGTGGCAGGTTTTCTAATGATCATATTTCCTGCCTTGTCCTGGTCATATTCGAGCTTATGTTGTTCAGCAAAGTCTTTCAGAAATGCCAGGATCTTTTCTTCTTTTTTTGAAGGACGCGGCACCCGGGTGATGTCTTCAAAAAGTTCCCAAAGTCTTTTCGGTTCCAAATGACTTAATATTCTTTTCATTTTTTATGTGTTTGTATTTGCGTATGTACTTGATTGTATCTGTTTTGTGTTTATTCCTGAGATTCCGGACGGAGGGCAGGTGTGTAGATGTGCAAATGTGCAAATGTGCAAATGTGCAAATGTGCAGATGTCAAGCTATTCTATAATTGTTTAATTGTTGATTCGTTTAGTCGTTTAATTGTTCATTTTTCATTTTTCACTTTTCACTTTATCCGCTTTTGGCCTTTGGCTTTTAGCAAGAAAACCTGACTTCTGATTTCTGACTTCCGACTTCCTAACAGATTTCTCACTGTGTTCGAAACAAGCTTCCGACCTTTCTTTCTTCCTTCCAGCTTCG
>JAVIYP010000070.1:0-12458 GCA_031323845.1 Bacteroidales bacterium
TTGACTTTTTCGTAAAGGGTATCGGTAAAAAACCACGAAGCGTTTCTGGCCTTTTCTCTCGGAGAAATGCCCGTTTCGTCAAAACCCCTTCGTTGTTCAGCTTCGCCCCGGGCAACAAACGACCAGCCGATTTCGCCGGCATATTTTAGTATGCGGGCTTGTACGGATTTATGTTCGGTGGGTTTAGTCATAAATAAAAGTTTTTAGTTTTTCCAAAACCTTTCATCCCAATAGTTGTGAGCTGTAGGAGATGTTGAAGGGGCGACAAAAAACCGGGTAGTTCCTTGCGTATATGATTGTAAGCCGTATTCGACTTTGTGATTACCAGAAAAAGCTTTTGCAGCTGCTTTGCCATTAAAGCAAACAAACCGGGGTTTATATTTAGATATCTTTTCCTTAAATCCCATTATATCAAAATCTTCAGGGCTTAAATCCTTGTCTACTCCTGATTTTAATTTAACTAAATCGGTTAAACCTATTCCATAATGAAGCAACTCTCTATATTGAGTTGGGATGAGTTGAACAGGGGTAAATTCTGCTTGAAACAAAATACAATAAAACTTATTGCCACATCCAGCATAATAAGCCTCCTGTTGGGCTGATCGGTTCCCAACTGACGTACCACAAAATACTACTTTTAAATCATTTTTTAATAAATCTTGCAATTTCAATTCATGTCTTATTTTTCCGCCGCTACACTCAACGGCTGTTCTTCAATTCTATACTCTTTATCGGGGGATTCGGCTTCGCTCAGCCCCCAGAAATCAATCTTATGCACCCTCCTTTGCCCCGTCATCAACTCATGCAACAGGGTTTTGAAAAGGGCGGTCAGGGATTGTTTTTTCTTTTGGTGAAATAATAGTTTATTTTCAAACAGATTAAGTGATTTAGCGATAAACCTACGTTCAGCTTTTGAAGGCAACCCCAGTTTAAGTTTTTTCAAGCTGCTCCATGAAGTTCTTGGATGCTGAACTCCAGTTGTAGTTGACTTTGCAAAATCGATTAACATCTCTGTATGAAAGAAATGTATTAAAAAATCGTTTTCTACATCATTCTTTCCGGTAAAAATCAAAATATCAGTAGAACTAATACCATCAAAATGAGCAATTACAGCTTTATCCAGATATGGTCGGAGTTTACCATAAAGTATCTCTCCTTTTTTAAAAGCAGCTTTTGAACTGACAACTTCACTTTCTCTTCCAAAGTCCGTTAAATATATTTGACCTGGTATAATGTGCTCTAACCCAACATAAAGTTTATCTCCATTTGGATTTGGTTGAATACTTATTGAAATTCTCTCACAAATATCTCCTAACTCCACCACCTCCCAACTCTCCGGCACCAACCCTATTTCCGTTTCTTTTTGTGGTTCACCATACAGACCTTCAGTAAAGAGCTTTTGCATCAGGGCTTTTTTTAGTTCAATGGTGGTTTTTATGAGTTTGTCCTGCTGCTCTATGGCTTTTTGTATAGTGCTTAATATGTAGGCGATTTTGCGTTGCTCGGGGAGTGGGGGGATTCGAACAGTGACATTATTAAGTGAATTTCTATCTAACGTTGGGACTGAAACTCCAGTCTTAAATCTTCCTGCATTAAAATATACAAGAAAGAAATAAGTAAACAATGCATCGTTTCCTTTAAAGTCTTTTACATAAAGAGCAGTATTATGCGCCCAAAAATCTTGCTTATAAAAATTCGCTTTACCACAAGTTCCACTTCTACCAATCGTTACACCCGGTGCTTTAACAATCGCTATGTTATGAAATCCAATTATCCCATTTGAACCCGCTACCGGAATACTTCCGCTTCGAAAGCTTGTTTTTGTCAGGTCTTTTCCACGCTGCAATGCAATAAATTCGGGAAATACTATTTCTTTCCAACCTTCCATTATATCCCCAATTTTTGAATAATAACCAATGAGTCCTTTTCCATTTTAGAAAACGCAAACCATTTCTTTCCCAAATCTTTCAGCGAAGCACCTATGTGATACACTTCTGCGTTGTCAATCAACAGAAACCTGTCGTGTGAGGCATTAAAAGTGTGAAGGCTTAATCCGCCATACTGTGAGTTAAACTTTTTGGCATCCTGCTGCAAAGCCCGGCTGATTGTTTTTGTGTAAATACCAATACGCACTCCTTTTTTCTTTTTTGCAAGGAGTGACAGCACGGTATCATCTACATAGTTGTCAATCAATATCAGGCTGCTGTTGGCGCTTTTTACCAGATCACTGATAAACAGCCAGGCGTCAAACACCTGTCCATTGAAGAAGATGCCCTGCCTGGGTTTTAGCGATTGTTTTTCCATGGCATCAAGCAGAATCTGAACTTTGTTTTCCGTATCAACTTGTTTGGTTTCAATATTCTGTATGCGTTTCAGAAGGCTGGCATTTTCCAAAAGGAAATGACGCATTTTAACAAAAGCATCCATAATTACGATGCTCATTTTTACAGCCGTTTCTGAGTTGAGAACTGCCGATAACATTGCGACACCTTGCTCTGTGAAAACATAAGGCAAATACCTTCTGCCACCTCTTTCTTTTGAGGTGCCATTTTGGAACCTCAAAGATTCATCTGTGTTTATGGTGCCATTTTGGAACCTCAAACTGTCATATTCCTCCCTGGTCAGTTGAAACATGAATGATTCGGGAAAACGATCCGGATTTCTTTTTACAGCCCGGTTAAGATATTTGGTCTCGATACCATATAAATCAGCCAAATGCTCATCAAGCATCACTTGCTTGCCTCTGATTGTAAAAATCAGGTTGATGATATTTTGCTGATATTTTTCAATGGTTTTATTAATCATATCCCCAACTTTTCCAGAATTTTTGTCAATTCGTTGTCAATGGTAGCAGCTTCATCTTCCAGCGTTTTGAGTTCTTCCACGATCTCCTCAATGGGTCGGTAGGATTCGGCATCGTTTATTTGAATATATCTGCTGGGGCTGATGTTGTAATCGTTCTTTATGATTTCCTCCTTGCTCACCAGCCGGGCAAACTTTTCTTGTTCCTCAAAGGCCATGTAGTGTTCGGTAATTTTTTCAATACCGGACTGTGGTATATAGTTTTTCGGGTCACCCTTTTCAAACTCTTTGCCGGCGTGAAGCAGGTAAATTTTGTTCGGGTGCTTTTTGGCGTTGTTAAGAAATATAATGATACCAGGAGCAGAAGTGTTGTAAAACAGGTTTTCAGGCAGGTAAATGACTCCTTCAATTAAATCTTCATCAACAAACCACTTGCGCACATTTTTTTCTTTATTGTTGCCCTGATTTCCACTGCCCCGGCTGGCTGCTCCTGTGTCTAAAACCACAGCTGCACGGCCTGCTTTCCCTGGATGTTTTAAAGGGTCTTTAAGACTGCTATAAATATGTTGCATCCAGCCCCAGTCTATTTTGCCGCCACAACTACCGGCAGGGAAGCGTTCCAGTTCGTCATTAATAAAAAAGTCATCACTGATATAGGAAAGGCTGTCTCTACCCTGGTTCCACATGGGATTGGCAACCACACGGTCGAACTTTTTCAGGGAATTGCCTTCTCTGAATTTCGGGCTTCGTAAAGTGTCGCCAATTTCAATACTTCCTTCCATATCATGAATGACCATGTTCATTTTGCTCATGGCCCAGGTGGCCGGCGTAAATTCCTGCCCATGAAGCTGCAAAGGAGCGTATTTATTTTTGGAACGCAAATTCATTTTTGCTTCCATCTCCAGCTCACATTTGATAAGCAGTCCGCCACTACCACAGCAAGGGTCGTAAATGTCCATACCTGGTTCGGCATCCATTATTTTTGCCATGATAATGCCTACTGCGGCAGGTGTGTAAAACTCACCGGCACTCTGTCCGCTGCCCTCGGCGAATTTGCGTATCAGGTATTCGTAGCTTCGACCGATAATATCCGGTTCAACATCTTTTAACCCAAGCCGTTTTTCAGCAATTTTTTCAATAAGCTTGCTCAAGCGGTCATCATCAATATCCCGTTGCCCGTGTGTTGTGGCATTAAAATCAATCCGGTCGATGATTCCCTGCAGATCCTTATTAAGTTTAGCGATATCCCTTAAAATATCAGTAAGTTTCTGCCCGATTTTATCAGAGAGAGTACGTATAACATCCCATGTTCTCTCTGTTTCCGGATCCTTTGGTTTTAACGGGATAAAAAACCGAACCAGCGTTTTATCCCGTTCAACCAGCTGCATAGCCTTTGTCCTTGATGCAATATTTTCTGCAATCCGGTCAATTTCGTCATCAAATACATCACAAAGCCGCTTTACAAAAATCAGCGGCAAAATAAAATCCTTGTATTTCGGGGCATCAGCAGCACCCCTGATACTGCAGGCTGCATCCCAGATCCATCTTTCCATGGATTTTATTTTTTCCCCGTTTCCGTTCTTTCTGCTCATATAGATTTATTTCTAACCGTTGCTTAAATTACCAAAGCAAAGGTACACTCTTTTGAAATTCATGGTTGTACGTTGGCAATGGAATTGTAAGTAATTATATTTATCCTTGTTGGTACGGATTTGATTAATGACAAATTTTACAAACGAAGCAGAGTATTTATCCCTGGTTACCTCTGCTTGTGAACCCGACCGCCTAACGAATTCATCCTAAACTGGTTGCAGCTTCAGTAATGCGTTGCGTTTTTTCCTCGTAATAATTTTTTCAGGTATTATTCTTTCTGATCGTAAATCTACAGCACTGCTTATCTATGCAACTTGAGAGTATTTTTCTAATCCTATAAAAATATAAAAAAAGCGGATGAATTTAACAGGTAAGCCAATGTTTTAACATATTGGTATATTCGGGTATTTGAGGGTTACAGGGTTCTAAAGGACTTTGAATGAGGCACAAAAGTGGTAATTACGGGCAGCATCTTCCACGAGTTTAGTGTGGAATATCCAGCCGAATACAAGCCGGATGATTTGTTGTCAATGGAATGGTATTTTATACCTTGTTAATACCTCTCTTCAATTGGTACACAAACGATCTTCCGCAGCGTTGTTCTGTATTTTTTTGTTTCAGGACTAATCTCTATTATATAATCAGAACCAGCAAATTCCGGCCACCTATTCGAACCGGCCCCTTTCAAACTCCTTCACCACGCGTTTGGCGCTGTCCTCATCCTTTTTCGATACGATCAGCCTGACATCACCCTTGCCGGGCGTCTTGTTGAAAGGGAACAAGGTGCCGAAGTACTCATTGTTCAGGAATGCCCTGATGCCTTCGTTCTCCAGAAGGTTCTGCAATAATGCCGCCTCCCAGGCATGACCGGTAAACACGATAACGGGTTTGGATCTTTGCTGTTTCGCCATAATGTTATGGATGCACCAGGGTTTATCGCTTGGTTTCTTAACGTAAAAGTACAAAAAAAGACCCGCCGCTGCTGCCGACGGGTCAAAAACCCACATGAAAGTATGAAAGAGATGTTCCTGTTTGATGGAAACTGTATAAGTACCTACTTTTTTACTGTCCGGAAAACCGTCTCAAGGTCAAAAGGAAGTGCCTCCTCTGTCTCTGGCCTGGTTAATTCGCTCAGGTCAAATACCTTGTAGATTTTTTCATTCCTGATGTTTTCGGCCTCGTTTGCCACGGCAAAGGGCAGGGGCTCGGCTGCTTCCTCAGGCATGATGGGCTGAATCAGCTTCTGTCCCAGGGAACTCCAGAAGGTAAGAGTGGTTTCGGTTGGATTTGCCTTTACAGCTGTGATGCTGAAGATAATGGCTGCTGCGGTGATGATCATTTTTGCTTTCATGACTTTTGGTTTTATATGTTTGTTACTATCAGTTTTCTTGTTGTCTTCACTGAATGATTATCCATCTCCGTGCCAAAACTTATAAAGTATTGTAATATAATATATTAAAAAGTATTGTTAATGTTTTGAAAGCTGCCAAATGTGTTCGTTTGCGTACACTTGATTTGCATAAACGTACGCATTTTACGGACAGAGAACTATTGGTGAATTGTTGAATCGTTTAATCGTTTAAATGTTTATTTGTTGGTCTTTTCTTTGTGAAGGATTAGGAGCTAGAAGCTTGTTTCGAACGCAGTGAGAAACCTGCAAGGAGGTCTGTTGTTTTTGGCGAACGCAGTGAGAAACCTGCAAGGAGGTCTGTTGTTTTTGGCGAACGAAGTGAGAAACCTGTTAGGAGGTCTGTAGTCGAAGGGAGAAAGAGAAGTCGGAGGTCGGAGGTCGGAAGTCGGAAGACAGAGGTTTTCCTGTAAAGGAGGGACAGGTGCACGGTAACCAAAGAATGAATATATGCAACGCGGATCAACGCAGCACTTCATATTTCTTGAGCTTGCTGTCGAGCGTTTTCCTGATGTCGTCGAGCTGTGCGGTTTCCTGGAGGCTGAAGGTAATGGTAACCAAAACATAGCCTACGGGAACGGTGGTAATGGAGCGCTCGTGCGAAATTTCGTTGATGTTGGCGCGCAGCCGTTCCAATATGGAGATGATGGCCTTCAGCTCACCGGCCACATCGGGAATGAGAACGGCAATCCGGGCGCGTAAGCCTTCTTCCATGAGCCCCTTTTCAAGGATTTGTTCAAGAAGGCCCATGTTGATGTTTCCACCGCTGATGACAGGAACCACATTCCGCCCGATAAAGTCTGTTTTCCTGTGCAATACGGCGGCCAGCGAAGCAACACCCGAGGGCTCGGCCAGCAGCTTTGCCCGTTGCAGCAGCAGGTAGGCCGTATGGGCAATTTCCGAGTCATCCACCACGAGAAGCTCATCAACCAGGTCACGGGTGGCCTCAAAAGTCAGTGTTCCAGGAGTTTTTACGGCAATGCCGTCGGCGATGGTCTGCATGTGGTTTAGTTTCTGCGGCTTGCCTGCCTGCAACGACTGCCTCATGGACTGGGCACCGGCTGCTTCCACACCAATAATACGGATATCGGGGTTCATCTCTTTAAGCGCAAGGGCGATGCCGGCAATCAGCCCGCCACCTCCGACAGGCACCACAACATCCTGAATGCTGTCCATGGCCTGGAACAACTCAAGTCCGATCGTACCCTGGCCGGCAATGATCAGCGGATCATCAAAAGGGTGAATAAAGTGGGCACCGGAATCCTGCTGGTAGGCCATAGCAGCAGCATAGGCATCATCAAAAGTATCACCTTCAAGAACAACCTCAGCACCATAACTGCGTGTGGCAATCACCTTCAGCGGTGGCGTGAATACCGGCATAAACACCTTGGCCTTCACCCCGACAATACGCGCCGCAAAGGCCACACCCTGCGCATGATTGCCCGCAGAAGCACACACCACACCCTTCCTGAGCTCCTCCTTTGTTAAACTGCTGAGCTTGTTGTAAGCCCCGCGCACCTTAAAGGAACCTGTTGACTGCATGTTCTCCAGCTTCATATATACGTGAGCCCCCGACATGGCAGAGAAGGATTTCGTATGCTCAAGAGGCGTTACCTTAACGATCCCCTTCAGGCGCATCTGGGCCTTGATGATGTCCGAATAATCCGGCAATTTGTTCATGACCTCGGCTGTGTTGATTTAAATCGTAAAAATAACGAATTTAGCGTTGTGAAACGCAGTTAATAAACCTCTTGACAGGCAGTCAGCGAAAAACCTATCAAATCATAAAGGGAGTCTTGGCAGCCCTGTAAATGAACTAAGTGCATGAAAAACACTGCCGGGGTAAGAATTATTTTGATTTTTATTATCTTGCAAAAAAATGTAATCCAACCAAAATGACACAGGCCTTTGTTGGAAAAGTGTTTACTGCCACGATCATCGGAACGTTCAATGACACAGCCTATACTTCAAAAGCATTAACTTTTATGATGTCAAAAGTAATTGGCTCTCTGAATAAGGTTGGTTAGGCGCGCATCAGGGGTCAGCCAGCTGTATGCAAGCCGCTTCGGAATAATACCCGGAGCACATTTGGGGACAAACAGCGGGTGACCGGGCAAAATCACCACAGGACAAAGAACATTATAAACCAAACACCAATGGATCTAAAAATTTACCACTCCATACTTCAGCAAGCCAGCTTTGGTTATTCCAGGCACGAGATCATACTTGATGAAGGTTCAGGCAGGCCTTGTGATTTCCGTTTTATTGAGATCAACCCTGCTTTTGAAAGATTAACCGGTTTTGAGGGAAGTGCCATCATTAACAAGACCATAAAAGAATTGGTACCGGAGATTGGTGCCCTGGCTTTTGACTGGATCGGCTTTTATGGCAGGATTGCGCTGGAGGGAGGGAGCGAGGAGTTTGAGCAGTTTTTTGAGCCGTTTGACAAATGGTATCACATCCAGGTCTTTTCTGTTGAGAAAGGTTATTTTACCACACTGGTTCAGGAGGTTACAGAGCGGAAAAAAGCCGAGACAGACTTGCAGCATTCCCAGGAATTGATGCAGTATGTGGTGGAGCATGCCAACAGTGCCGTAGCCGTTCACGACAGGGATCTTAACTATATATATGTTAGTCAGAAGTATCTTGATGATTACAAGGTCAAGGACAGGAATGTGATAGGGAAGCACCACTACGAAGTGTTTCCCGACCTTCCGCAGAAGTGGAGGGATGTGCATCAGCGTGCTTTGGCCGGAGAGGTCTGCAGTGCTGATGACGACCCTTATTACAGGGATGATGGTTCCGTTGAATGGACCCGTTGGGAGTGCCGCCCCTGGTATGAAGCCGAGGGGACCATCGGTGGAATAATCGTGTATACAGAGGTGATCACCAAACGGAAACAGGCTGAACTGGAGTATATAAAAACCGCCGATCAGTTAAAACTCATCCTTGAGCATTCAGGCGACGGTATGTTCGCGGTTGACACAGAAGGAAGGGCTACTATGGTAAATATGGCGGCGCAGGAAATGCTTGGCTTTGATGAAAGCGAGTTGCTCGGCAAGGTTATGCATGAATTTCATCATCATACAAAAAAAGACGGTTCCTCTTACCCCAGGTCGTCATGTGCTATTTATAAGGCGTTTAAAAAGGGCCAGGTGAACAGGGTCGTGGATGAAGTGTTCTGGCGTAAGAATGGTACAAACTTCCCGGTTGAATATGTAAGCACCCCGATCAGGCAGAATGGATCAATCTCGGGTGCTGTGGTCAGCTTCAGAGACATCAGCGAACGGAAAAAGGTTGAGGATGAAAAGGCGAAGCTTAACAAACTGCTGTTTGAGCTTGTGTCTGCAATAAAAGAGCTGTCTCTTGCCCGGTCAGAAAAACACCTTCATTCAATTGTAGCGGCTGCCGTAAGAAAGCTGGCCAATGCCGAGGGTGCCACCTTTGTGATTAAGGATGGAGATCGTTGTTATTATGTTGAAGAGAACACTCTTAATCCGCTGTGGAAAGGACAAAAGTTTCCGCTTGAAACCTGCATAACGGGGTGGAGCATGCTGAACAATAAGCCTGCTATCATCAGCGACATTTATGCCGACAAAAGGATAGCTGCAGAGCTGTATAAACCGACATTTGTAAAGAGCCTCGCTGTTTTCCCGGTGGGTAATGACGACCCTGTAGCTGCTATTGGCAGTTACTGGAGCACTCATTACACTCCCGGCGACAAAGAGGTTCAACTGTTGAAAACACTGGCTGACGCTGCGGCCATTACCCTGAAAAACATTCAGTTGCTGGAAGAACTGGAACATCGTGTCGAAATGCGCACCAAGGAATTGCAGGCTGCCAATAAGGAACTGGAAGCCTTCAGCTATTCCGTGTCGCACGATTTGCGGGCACCGCTCAGGGCCATAGACGGCTTCACCCGGATATTAACAGAAGACCATGAGGATGTGCTTGATGAGGATGGCTTGCGGCTCTGTGGTATCATTCGCGAGAACACACATAAAATGGCCGAACTCATTGATGACCTGCTCGCCTTTTCACGCTTAAACCGTTATGAAATGCAGCCGTCGGAAATTGACATGGGCATTCTGGCAAACTCAATCTTTCATGAAGTTGCCGATAAAACAATGCGTGAGCGGATTGAGTTTATCGTTGATGATGTTAAGCCCGCTTTGGGCGATCCGACCATGATACGACAGCTCTGGGCTAACCTTATCTCAAATGCTGTCAAGTTCTCGTCAAAAAAAGAAAAAGCCATCATTAAAATATCCGGAAAAGAACAACAGGGTTTTTATGAATATTGCATCAGCGATAACGGGGTGGGGTTTGACATGAATTACATCAATAAGATGTTTGGTGTTTTTCAGCGTTTGCATTCAAGCAGGGAGTTTGAAGGAACCGGTGTAGGCCTGGCCATTGTTCAACGCATCGTACACCGCCACGGGGGACAGGTCAGAGCAAAAGGGGAAGTGAACCGTGGCGCAACTATTTATTTTTCTTTACCTTTGGGTGATTAATGCTAATTTATACGCGGCTTTCTTTGAATAGCGAAGGCTGTCTTCTGCTCAAAAAGTCAACACGGCATTAATAACCGCACAACACTTGCTCTGATAGGCGTAAAAGCCCGTTACTGCATTTACCGGGCATACAGGTGTGCTTCTTTTAGTGTGAATTATTTAGCCCATAACATAAAAAACGACACGCCGTGCAAGGTGGAAAGCAAACAATGAATGAATTTTCAGAAGAACACTTTATAAATTGAACATAGCAATTAAAAAACTGTTTTTATGGAGCATTATAACCCTGTTGACATCCTGATTGTTGAAGACAATCCGAGTGATGCCGAGCTGATGGTCAGGGCACTCAAAAAACAAAAACTTGCCAATAACTTATTTATTGTTGAAGACGGTTCTGAGGCCCTTGACTTTGTCTTTTGCCGTGGCAAGTATGAACATCGTCATACCTTTCGACCTCCCAAGGTCATGTTCCTTGACCTTAAGCTTCCAAAAGTCAACGGACTCGAAGTGCTGAAGGAGTTGAAAAGCAACCCTGCCACCAAATCCTTACCTGTGGTGGTTGTAACGTCCTCCAGGGAAGATCCGGACATAAAAGCGGCTTATGAGTTAGGAGCCAACTCTTATGTCGTTAAACCTGTTGACTTCGATGACTTCATTGATGCCATGAGGCAACTGGGGCTGTACTGGCTTATTGTTAACGAGCAGTCAAAGTAAGTCTTCCCGGCAAACGGCATCAATTGATTATGACAGATGGTAACGGATACGACAGAGCATGCTGCCAAAAGGTATTTCAGCTGGATTTTGTGTCGCTGAGGTATGTTTCAATCCCATGTTAAGTGTATCCTGCATTTAATTATTAACGATTAACGATTCTTTTATCATGAGCACTGAAATCCGGATTCTTATTGCTGAGGATTTACCTTCGGATGCGTCACTTGCGGAAAGAGAAATATTAAAAGTGCTGCCGGCCGCAACGTTTAAGAGAGTGGAAACCAAAGAGGCCTTTATTTCGGCACTGGAAGAATATCAGCCTGATTTGATTGTATCTGATTACCAGATGCCTTCCTTTGATGGACTTACAGCGCTGAAAATAACCCTGGAAAAAGCCCCGGTAACACCTTTTATCATTCATACGGGGTCCATGAACGAAGACACGGCAGTGGCATGTATGAAGGCCGGTGCAACCGATTACGTTATCAAGGAGCACATGAAAAGGCTGGGCCCGGCTGTAAAGAATGCACTGGCAAACAAGAAGATCAAACTTGCACATATTAAAGCGCATCGCGCCCTTGTTGAAAGCGAAGAACGTTTTCGCAGGCTTGCCGAAAATGCCGATGACCTTATTTACCGGATAGACTTTGTTCCGGAACGCAGGTTTTCCTATGTCAGTCCCTCGGCTACACGGATCACCGGCTATACTCCTGAAGAGCACTATGCCGATCCAGACCTTGGTTTTAAGCTGGTGCATCCAGAGGACAGAAAACTTCTTGAATCTATGCAGCATACAGTTCACGATTCAATTATGTCGCTGACACTCAGATGGCAAAAAAAGGACGGCACTGTTATCTGGACAGAGCAAAAGAATGTTCTTATCCATGATGAAGAGGGCAAATTGCAGGCCATTGAGGGCATTGCCAGGGATATCACGGAACGCAAAATGGCGGAAGCTAAGCTTGAGAAAAGCGAACAAATGTTGACAATGGCTGGCAAGCTGGCTCATCTCGGCGGGTGGAGTGTTGATCTTATAAAAAACGAGATGATATGGTCTGATGAGGTGGCTGCCATCCATGAAATGCCGGCAGGTTTTTCTCCTTCCGTTGAAGAGGGGATAAACTATTATGCACCTGAGTATCGTGAACGAATCACGAAAGTTTATACGGATTGTGTCAAGGATGGAGTGCCGTATGATGAAGAGCTGCAAATAATTACGGGAAAGGGCAGGAGGGTATGGGTCCGTGCCATTGGTGTCCCCATTTGTGATAAGTCCGGAAAAACAGTAAGCATAAATGGAGCTTTTCAGGATATCAGTGAGCGAAAAAGTGCCGAAAATGCATTACGCGAGAGTGAATTGAAATTCAGGCATCTGGTGCAGGGCGGGAAAGACATCATTGCCATGTACGACAAACAGGGGCGAGTCC
>JAVIYP010000071.1:0-12369 GCA_031323845.1 Bacteroidales bacterium
AAAAGTAAAAGCCAAACCCATTACCAGTGATTATCCTGATCTTCAGCAGCTGATAGCCGACATGTGGGAAACCATGTACAAAGCCCAGGGTGTTGGGCTGGCGGCACCGCAGATTGGCAGAAGCATACGATTATTTGTCATTGATGCCGAGGCTTATGCCGACGAACAACCTGAAATGGAAGGCTTTAAAAAAGTATTTATCAATGCTGAGCTGCTGGATGAATCGGGAGAAGCCTATTTGTTTAATGAAGGCTGTCTGAGCTTTCCCGGTTTAAGGGAAGACATCAGGCGCAATCCAGACATCAGGCTTCGCTATCAGGACGAACACTTCAATGAGTATGAGGAGACATTCACCGGCCTGAAAGCGAGGATTATTCAACACGAGTACGATCACATTGACGGGGTACTGATGGTTGACAGGATGGCTCCGCTGAAGAGGAGGTTGCTGCACAGAAAACTGCAGAACATCGCCAGGGGCAATGTCCCGGTTGATTATTTGATGAAGTTTCCAATCAGAAAGTAGCAGTAATGTACCAGACTTACCGCCTGAGAAACGGAATCCGGCTCATACACAGACCCACCCATTCGCATGTGGCTCATTGCGGCGTTTTCATCAACACGGGATCAAGGGATGAAGGCCCTGATGAGCAAGGCATTGCTCACCTGATTGAACATGTGGTCTTTAAAGGGACAGCCAGGCGAAAAGCCTTTCAGATTCTCAGCCACATGGAGAACGTCGGCGGCGAGATCAATGCTTTCACTTCCAAGGAAGACACCTGTATCTATGCCTCATTTATGTATCCGCATTATACGCGGTGGTTCGACCTGATCTCTGACATTCTGTTTCACTCTGTCTTCCCTGAAAAGGAGATTAATAAAGAGAAAGACGTTGTATTGGATGAGATCAATGCCTGTCTCGACAGTCCGTCGGAGCAGATTTTTGATGATTTTGATGAGCTGATCTTCAACAGTCACCCACTGGGAAGAAACATTTTAGGCACGCCGGAGAGCCTCAGGGGCATCACCCGCGACAACATCCACCGGTTCATCGGGCGCAATTACGTTACCGGGGAAATGCTCATCTGTTCAGTGGGCAGGATGGATTTTACAGCTTTTGTCAGGGCTGCCGAACAGTATTTCGGTCATGTTCCGGCATCCGAAAGGGAGGGCGGGCGCACTAAATTCACTCACTATAGTCCTCTCGAAAAGGTGCTTCACCGGAAAAATCACCAGGTGCACTGCATTGTCGGCAACAAGGCTTACAGTCTTCACGACAGTAAGAAAACAGCACTGGCCTTGCTGAGCAACATCCTTGGCGGTCCCGGTCTGAACAGCCGCCTGAACATGTCGGTCAGGGAAAAACACGGCTTTTGTTATAACATAGAAAGTCATTACCAGGCTTTTTCGGATGCAGGGATCATCAGCATTTATTTTGGCACAGACCCCGGTTATACAGGGAAGACTCTTTCGCTCATCCATAAGGAGCTGAAGCTGGTCAGGACAAAAAAACTGGGTTCCCTGCAGCTCAGCAGGGCTAAATTGCAGCTTATGGGTCAGATTGCCATATCCTTTGAATCGCATCTGAACGAAATGCTATATAACGGCAAAAACTTCCTGAACTTTGAGAAAACCGACAGTCTGACGGACATCAACCGGCGCATTGAGGCTGTTGAAGCCGGTGACCTGCTGGAAGTTGCCAACGAGGTCTTTGAGGAAGGTGTGCTGAGCACGCTGATGTACAAGCCTTAGATTACCATGCTTATTTGATGCTTTGTTATGGAGTTTATTTCAAAAAACATTGAGGAATATGCATCTCTGCACAGCAGTGCTGAACCCGGAGTATTGCAGCGATTGAGTCGCGAAACACAGGCCAAAATTTTAAAGCCCAGAATGTTGTCAGGGCATCTGCAGGGCCGCTTGTTGTCTTTCATAAGCCGGCTGGTACAGCCGCGATGCATTCTTGAAATTGGCACATACACGGCCTACTCGGCCATATGCCTGGCAGAAGGTTTGCAGAAGGGTGGCCTCTTGCACACGATCGACCATAACGCAGAACTGGAAGAGTTTGCCGTAAAATACATCAAAGAAGCCGGTTATGCCGGCATCATCGTGCAGCATATCGGTGAAGCCCTGGAAGTTCTGCCCGGTCTCGATTACAGCTTTGATCTGGTATTTATTGATGCAGACAAGGAAAACTATGTCAACTACTTCAAACTGATCTTCCCAAAGCTGAGAAAAGGCGGTATTGTTTTGGCTGACAACGCCCTATGGAGTGGAAAGGTGTGCGCTCCGGAGGAGGAGATGGATGATGAAACCAGGGGTATTCACCAGTTTAACACTTTTATCCGGGCCCACGACGGTGTTCGCCACCTGCTGCTACCTTTCAGGGATGGCTTAATGATGATAGAGAAAACTGCTGAATAGGTTCGTTGGTCTGTGTTACTGTTTTAGCATATTACAATACCAGTTTTTAAAACGGATGCAAGCCGATCTCCAGTCCCACGGTATATCGCGGCAATTCAGGCAAATCAGCTGATTCCCTGAACCGGTCGGACAAGCTGTAGGTTCCTTTGATCACAAAGTTATTGAATCCTAACCGTGCTGATAATCCATAATTAAGAGAGGCAGGATACTTCACTCCATTGATTCTCACCCTGTAGCTCAGTTTGTTTTCTTCAAAAAAATAGACATGGCGGGCGTGCAGCAACCAGCCACCATAGGCCCCGACATCAACAAAGCGACCTATGTAATCGCCCCTGCTTCCATAATTTATGCGCTTATACACGCCGATTCCGGCATCCAGCAAAACAATTTTTTCACGGTCGCGCATAATGGTATCGGGCACTGCTTTTTTGGCCGATTGTTGTATGTGATATGCCTGGCGGCGTGCCGTTACTTCGCTGCCGAAAGAAAAGGTATTGGATAAGCGTCTTTTGTAGCGATAACCGTATTCGAGGGTTCGCGACCTGCCATAGACGATTTCTGCTCCGGGGTGTTCTGGAGGACCAACCATAAACTGAATGCCGAAAAATGAATGGCTGTAATGCTTGCGGTTCATTCCGTATTCCGGCACATGCTCTCTCTTTTCGTCGGGATCTTTGGAAATAATCACGGTTTGTGCGAGGCTGCTCAGTACAATCAACGTACAACATGCTGAAAGAAGTATTCTTAGCATACCGGGGGGCTTAAGGGTCCGTTATTTTCATAGATGAAGTAAACCCATTGTAATGCACCCATAGGTATTGACCAGGCTGAAAATCGTCCTTTGGCAGTTTCATGGTCGTTATACCTTCCAGGTCAATGACAAAATACCGGGCTATACTTCCATCCTCATTTCTTATCTGGTAGTAAAGATATTGTTTTTCCTTCAATGCGGCTGTTTCATCGTTAGCTTCTTGTCTGACCCTGATTCTCATATTGATGCTTATGTGCTTATTTTCTCTTACGATGTCGAAGGTAGGCATTTGAATGCCCGGGTAGTCATCAAAGAAATAGCATGCCTGTGGTATTCCATAGCCGTGAGCGTAGTCGTAATACGGATACAGTGATGCGCTGCGTTCAATGGCTTGAAACACCTGCATGTTCGACCAGGAGGGATTCATTTGCCAGAGGCATGCGGCGAATCCTGCCACAAGGGGGCTTGCAAATGAGGTGCCCTGGGGTTTTCCCAGGCTGCGCCGGTTGGCTGCTACCACCTGTCCCAAAGCACTTACGTTAGGTTTCATGGTGCCGTCGGCTGCCGGTCCAACAGAGCTGTACGAAGCCCTGAGCATGCTGTTGAAATCAAGTGCGCCGACGGTCAGTACACTGTCCACGTCGGCCGGAGTCACCACGATGCGCCACTGGTTGTTGTTTCCCTGGTTTCCGGCGGCATTCACAATCAGTATGCCTTTCCTTGTAGCGATGCGGGCGGCCTGAGCGACCAGGGAGGTCTGGCCGTCCATTTCTTCAGGGAAGTAGCGGTGATAAACATAGCCCAGCGAAGAATTAATGATGTCGGCACCCAGCTGATCAGCCCATTCAACTGCTGCAAGCCAGTACTGTTCTTCGGCAAGGGGTTCGCGCCGGATCTCGGTTCGCGCCAGCAGGAACTCCGCTCCGGTGGCCAGGCCCAGCGGAACACCGTCAATCACGCCTGCCAGGCTTGATAACACCATGGTGCCGTGTACACTCGCAGTGAACACATGCTCCCGGTTCCGGTGGAAGTCATACGTGGCAATGATGCGGCCATCCCTGGTGAGATGTCTGAAAGCGGGATGCGTATTCACTCCGCGGAATCCGGCATCAAAAACCGCTATGCGGATACCTTTCCCGTTAATGTTGTTCTTATGAAAGTAATGGCCGTTCATATGGCTGACCTGCGCATGCAGCAAGCTTGTGTCTGCATCGGCCAGCAACGACCCGGCATCAGTCTCCGCATCGGCCAGGACAGGTGTTTTTCTTAACGCAGCAGGCCGGACATCCCTGACAAAGCCGAGCTCTTTGATTTGAGAAAGATTTTGAGAGGGTACATGGACAAAAGCGGCATTGAACCACCTTGAAACAACGCCCACAGAGTCCACAAAGCGGCTCAGTTCCTGCACATATTCATCACGCACCGGCACATCAAGCGTATCGTAGAGGCAGATGCCATGCCTAAGCCTTCGTTCAATGGCTTTCTGATCGAAAAATGAATAGGGATCAAAGTCAACACCCTTCTTATCCGTAAAGAACACCCAGGCAGCTTCACTCCTATCCTGTAAGTAAACTGAAGCACAGACCTTTTCAGGGACATAAATAAAGCAAAGCATGAAGGAATACAAAAGAATGATACGCTTATTCATCGCAGCCAAGTTAAAATAGTACTTCCTCCTTGTTATTCGGGCGATAAAATAAATCCTGCAGGCTGGTGCTCAGTGATATATGATTTGGAGTGCCGGCCAGGTGGTAGTTTGAGCGGCCGTAATGCAACTGGAAGCGGGAAATATGAATGCCAAAGCCCCAGGAGAAGCCTACCGTTGACAGTCGCGTGTCCACTTTCATTTCCTGGCGGCGACGGTAATTATACCCCATCCTGAAGCTGAAGTTGCGGCTCGGTATGAATTCCAGCCCCAGGGTTAGATGGCGCATCAGGTTATCGCCAAAATCGCTGACCTTCTGCTGAACGCTGCGTCCATCATTGCCATTGCTGAAGTGATCAGGCAGCAGCAGGGGCGACTCATAGGTCAGATCAAAGTTATGCAGGTTGTTGGCCACCAGCGAAAACTGAAAGGGGGCGTTGTTCAGTTTTTTTGACACGCCGAGCATCAGGTCGAACGGAAGCGGTTCCCGGTTTCCTCCGTGGTAATAGGTGATCTGCCTGCCGATATTTCTTGCCACTATGGCGGCAACCAGCTGATGTTCCGGATTGATGTAGGCAAAGGAAACGTCTGCGGCCATTCCTGTTGATTCATACGTGTAAAAGGAAGAATATATCATTTTCAGGTTGCTTCCTATCATAAAGTTTTCGCTCAACGGCCTTCCCCAGCCTACCTGCAGGCTGTATTCGCCGGCGGTGAATTCACCTGTGATGTAACCGGTTTCATCAGCTTCGGTGAAACGTCCGTAATCAATATACTGCAATGCGGCGCTGAACTGACCCAGGCGATTGAAATAATGCGAGAAAGCGACCAAACCATAGTTGATGTCATCAAAATAATCAACGAAGTTAAGGCTGAGATGATTGTTAATGTCCTGACTGAGCAGGGAAGGATACACCAGGGCCATACCCAGGTCGTTATCCGGCACAGGAATGGCATACCCTCCCAATGCGGTGATCCTTGCGGTACCCGGCAAGTTTAGAAATTCAAACACTCGTCCGCTCTGCGGTTGCGGCATGGCATGCGCTGTCAGCAAAACCATCAGTGCAAGCACTACCAATACCTTTTTCAACAACAACGATTTCAACATAGTAAAACAAACACGTAACACAAGTAAAAACGACAACCTACCGGGGCTTATTTTAAAGCCATTCATTTATCACCTGCAGATTGGCTCAAAGCCGTCAATTCAGCGTGTATTTTTTCCACCTGGGGCATCAGCAGATGGGCGCCATCATTGTTAATGACATAGTCGGCCTGTAAGATCTTTTCTTCTTCCGGCATCTGGTTTTTCATTCGCTGCCGGACTTCATCCGCAGATGAACCGTCTCTTTGAGAAACTCTCAGAATACGTAAATCTTCAGGAGCCGTAACCAGGATGATCTTGTCAAAGGCGTGGCTCTGTTCCGACTCAAAAAGAATGGCAGCCTCCATGATCACATAGGCTTTGTCGCGATGTCCGGCTGTCCAGTCATCGAAATCGGCACGCACCTGCGGGTGGATGACGGCATTGAGCTGATCGAGCTTTTTCCTGTCGTTAAACACCAGTGCGGCAATTTTTTTCCGGTCCGGCATCCCCTGTTGATCCAGATACTCCTTTCCAAAAACCGTTTTAATGAATTGAATGGTGGCAGGTGCATTCAGGAAATACCTTCCCCTTTGATCCGCGTAATAAACCGGGACGTCAAGCATGTGGAACAGGCGACTCACAGTGGTTTTGCCGCTGCCAATATTTCCGGTCAACCCTACACGTTTCATAGGCAGTTATTCGAGAATTAAATATTCAACAACCCGTGGGTGCATACCAAGAATTTCTACAAAAGCAGGGTGGTTGATGAGCTCGACTGCAAGCCTGTCGTTTGAATCATCCATAACCTGCGGACACCTTACAACAGCCCGGAACATCCCTTCCTCAACTGCGGCGAAATTGTTGAGCGACACCAGGTAGGTAACCGTAATGGTATTCGGGAACAGCCTGATCCCGGAAATATCATATTCTTCGGGGCACTCCACTTCCAGTCTCAGTTCAATGAACGATTCGGTGAACTCTTCCACCGGGATGCGCACTTCAATACTTCCGGTTTCCATGGAAACTGAAGGAAGGTCGACCGGTTTCAGAAGTTTTAATTCCTGCCTGGCCGTTTGCCGTAGTTTGCCGGCATGCCAATGTTCGGTTTCGATGTAGCTGAGCGTATCCAGGAGCGTTACCGGCCCGCTTATCCAGATACTGTCAGGTTCGATGCTTGCATCTCCTGATTGCTTAAAACGCTGATCAAAAGCCACATCCGCATTGAGCTTAACAGGAAGTTTTTTTCTCGTGGCGGGAACGAGTTCCAGGAATACGGTATCGGGACTGGTGTTTTGCACACTCACCCACGCACCGTGCGTATCTGCCAGCAATGTGCTGATCTGGCCGCCGGTTATGTAGTTATACCGCCTGTTGTTTCTCACAACGGTGGGCAGGTTACGTGCCTGGAACGACAGCGTATCCGGCCGGGAAAAAAAATATAAACCGATCAGCCTGATACCTGTAGATTTCAAACGGTAATGCACCAGGCTGTCACTTTGAGATGCGGCGACCAATCCGTCAGGATAATCAGCAAAAACGAGGTATTGGTGAAAGGGAGCCGAAGTTTCCTGCGATAACTTATTGAACAACCAGAACATGGCGCTTACGACAAAACACAGGATGAACAGATAAGCCCTGCGTTTGTTTGCAGCCTCCAGGTGAGTTAAGGAAGCCTTTTTTCGCCACAAAAGTTTCCAATTCATTTAACGCTTATCGCCGAGCTGTTCGGAGGCACCTTCCATGGCTACGGCTGATTTTTCAATACGCAGCTGATTACCGCCCAGCACTTCAATAGTGAAGGTCTTTTCCTGCTCTTCGACAATCTTTCCATGGATGCCGCCAATGGTAATAATTTTATCTCCCTTTTTCAGACTTTCACGGTATTTGCGCAAGTCCTTCTGTTTTTTCATCTGCGGACGGATAAAGAAAAGGTAGAACACCAGAATGATCAGGATCAGCGGCAAAAAAGCACCTAAACCACCACCTCCTTCTTCTCCAACCATCAATAAAATATTAAGCAAGTTCATCGTTTTCAATGTTTAATTAGACAAAGGTTAAGCAAAGTTAATAAATTGTATGAAAGCACGCTCGTTTACCGGGCAGTATGACCGCTGATTTTTTCATCCCTGATGAAGTCTTCCACCAGCTTATCGAGTACGCCGTTTACGAACATCCGGCTTTTGGGTGTACTGTACATTTTCGATAATTCAATATATTCATTCAGGCTGACCTTAACGGGTATTTCCTGAAACTTAAGTATTTCTGTCACCGCCATTTGCATAATGATCATATCCATCATGGCGATGCGTTCGGTATCCCAGTTTTTAGTTTTTGCAGAAATGATGCCGTTAAACTCGCTGTGGTTTATGATCGTTTGTCTGAACAAACCGAGGGCAAAGTCCTTATCCGACGGATCCTTATAAAGGTCCATAAGCTCAGGCTCGCTTCCGGCTTCCTGGGCTGTCTTCAGGGTCTTAATCAACATCTTGTTCACCAATTCCCAATCCACCAGCCAATAGATGCTCTTTTCCTCATAAAATGAGTGAAGCGGTTCAAAAGGCAATATGCTTTTATAGAGAAGCTTGAAAACAAAAGCCGTATCCGCGTTAAAGCTCTCATCGCTGCACTCAAGATACTCCTGGTAAAAACCTTGTTTCCTGATCTGCAGCATCAGTTTTCTGAGCAACTCCCTCTCATTCTGCCAGCTGATCTTTTTTCCGTGGCACAAGGCATGCAGCTTTCTGTTCGACGCAATCATGCGAAGGAATTTATTTTCCGTAAAACGGCGGTTTGGATTAAGGTCCTCGTAGGCAGGCAGTTGCTTTGCCAGATTTTCTTCAATAATGCGCTCTTCTTCAAAAACAAGCTCAGACAACAGCAACAGTTGGTACAGGTATAATTCATAAACTTTTTCAATGGAAAAGAGCAGCTCTTTTTCGCCAGAGGTCAATTCACTGTTATCAGATTGAAAGAATGCATACAGGCTTTGCAGTACCTTTACCCGAAGATGGCGTCTGTTAAGCATATCAGATTTGGGTTTGTTTGGATCAGACCACAGCAGTCAAACAGCCGGCCGTGGCAAAGTTGTGCAAAAGTACGGTTTTTTAATGAACAATCACCACATGTTATATACCCTGGCCTTTAGTGCTTAAACGTTTGTATGGCAAAGCTTTCTGGCCCATAAGGATCAGCAGCGGGGAGGTTTTCTCTTAAAAATCTTAAAAAAACCATTCTGTATTTCTCCTCTAAAAAAACATCTTCATTTTGCCGAAACAATATACAAAATGTAGATATACAGGAGGAAGCGCTTCGCTTTCCATATGAATTTATTCCATGCGTCTGTGTATAATTTCGCATGAAAAAAAATTCATATACATTTGTATCTTTGGCGTCTATTCGTAAATTTGTAACTGGCTCACGCTGTGATCGGGCCTTCAATGAATTATGCCAGACAATTTTATTGTTAAGAAAGAAAAGAGGAGGTAATTATGGAAGAATTTGGCACTGATGTTCCAAGGGATGATATCTATTCAAAATCAGTCAGGGCAGGAAAAAGAACGTATTTTTTTGATGTAAAGGCAACACGTTCAAATGAACTTTATCTTACCATAACGGAAAGCAAGCGACGCTTCAATCAGCAAACGGGTAAGTTTTTCTACGAAAAGCACAAGCTGTTTCTTTACCGCGAGGATTTTGAGAAGTTCCGGGAGGCACTCCTGGAAACGTATGAGGCTATTGACGGGCTTCAGGGTGAAATGCCGCAGCCGCCCGAAAGTAAAGAAGATACACCGGGTGAAGTCCAGTCCGGCACCGAGCCCTCCGGCGATACTCCCGGCGAAGAGGAGGCAAATGGCAAGGAGGAGGCCTCATCATCCGATGCTGAATAGCGAGGCAAGTTTTCCGGCAAGTCAGCAATCGCTTTTCACCATAAACCTTAGCTTATTACACCATCCTATCTGAAGTTAAGGTTCACTTAGCTGTAATCACTTTCACTGAAGTTTTCCGGTGTTATACTTTTATTGATCAGAGCTTATGAATTTAATTGTTGAGTCCCTTGCCGGGAAAGAGATTCGACCCTGCATTGCTGAGCTGGCGCGCCTGCGCATGGAGATTTTCAGAGATTTTCCTTATTTGTATGATGGCGACATGGCTTATGAGGAGCAATACCTGGCCAGTTATCTTCGTTCGGAGGACACGGTGATTGTTCTGGCAAAAGACGGTGACGACATCGTGGGTGTATCTTCGGCCATGCCGTTAGAGCACGAAACCGCCGAAGTGACACAAGCTTTCCTGGAGGCAGGCATTCCTCTTTCCGAAGTGTTTTACCTGGGAGAGTCGCTTTTAATGCCGGCATACAGAGGCCGTGGCCTAGGTCATGTGTTTTTTGAAATGCGGGAAGCGTACGCCAGAAAGCTGGAGCGCTTCAGATACTGTACGTTTTTCGCCGTGCAACGTCCTGATGACCATCCCATGCGGCCCGCGGGCTACAAACCCCTGGATGGCTTCTGGAGGAAAAGGGGCTATGTTCCGCGTCCTGATCTCCGCACCTTTTATTCATGGAAGGATGTCGGCGAAGCCGCAGAGACAAAAAAACCGATGATGTTCTGGTTAAAGGAGCTAAAGTAAGAAGCAGCACTGAGGTCACCCCCTGTTCCGGAGCAGTTCCTGCATGGCCTTCTGCAGGTTTTTTGCCGCATCTCGGGCTTTGAGGTCAAAGTCGCTGCCGCCGGACGCAAATATAATATCCCGGGAGGAGTTCACCAGGATCCCGACATCTTTATTCATGGCTTTTTCCGCAATTTCGGACAGGCTTCCACCCTGTGCGCCAACACCCGGTATCAGGAAGAAATGATTGGGCACGGTGTCACGAAGGGTATCAATCATTTCAGCCTGTGTAGCACCCACGACAAACATCATGTTATCCTCCGTGCCCCATTGCATGGCCTGTTCAATGACCAGCTCATAAAGCTTTTTCCAGTAACAGGTTTTGATGCCCATTTTTTCAAGCAGCAAAGGCAGTTGCGGTTGCAATATCTGAAAATCGTGTGCCCCGGGATTTGAGGTAAGTCCAAGCACTATGGCCCATTTGCCCGGATACTTCAAAAAAGGTTTAACAGCATCATGACCCATATAGGGATTCACCGTCAGGGCGTCAAAATCCATGTGTTTGAAAAATGCCCTTGCATACTGCTGTGCGGTGTTTCCTATGTCGCCACGCTTTGCATCAGCGATGGTGAACACCGGACCTGCCGGATGTTGTTTAAGGTACTGGACGGTTTTTTCAAGGCTCTCCCACCCTTTGCTTCCGCAGGATTCATAAAAGGAAGTATTGGGCTTATAGGCCACGGCAAAGTCAATGGTGGCATCAATGATCCGCCTGTTAAACTCAAACTGGGGGTCATCAGCAGTTTGTTTCAGGCTCTCCGGTATGCGGTCCATATCGGTATCAAGACCTACACAAAGGAAGGATTGCTTTTTGCGAATGAGTTCGATGAGTTCTTTCCTGGTCATGGCCTGAGCTGTTTAAGCGACGCCTTCTTTCAGTTTTTCGGCATTTTCAGCCACCTGGAGGGCGTCAATGATGTCCTGAATGTCACCGTCTATAATGGAACTGAGGTTATACATGGTCAGTCCGATTCTGTGATCCGTCATTCTGCCCTGGGGGTAGTTGTACGTCCTGATTTTGGCGGACCTGTCGCCTGTTGACACCATGGTTTTGCGCCTGGATGCAATTTCATCGAGGTATTTCTTGTATTCCATGTCGAACAACCTGGTGCGTAACACGTTCATGGCCTTGTCGAGGTTTTTGATCTGCGACTTCTGGTCCTGACATGACACCACGATGCCTGTTGGAATATGTGTCAGGCGCACCGCTGAATAGGTGGTGTTGACCGATTGTCCGCCGGGCCCAGATGAGCAGAAAGTTTCTTTTTTGATGTCGGCAGGTTTCAGTTCCACATCAAACTCGTCGGCCTCAGGCAACACCGCTACCGTTGAGGCGGAGGTATGGACACGTCCCTGTGTTTCGGTTTGAGGTACGCGCTGAACGCGATGCACGCCTGATTCATATTTCAGCACTCCGTACACCCCTTCACCCGAAACCTTGAAAATGACCTCTTTAAAACCGCCTGAAGTTCCTTCATTCATATCCACCAGCTCGGTCTTCCAGCCTTTGCTTTCACAAAACTTGGTGTACATGCGATAGAGGTCTCCGGCAAAAATGGCAGCCTCATCGCCGCCGGTACCGGCCCGTATCTCAACAATGGCATTTTTATCATCCTGCGGGTCTGCAGGAATCAGAAGCAACCGGACTCGCTCCTCCAACTCCTCTTTTCTGAGATTTAAACTCTCCAGTTCAGCCCGCGCCATTTCTCGAAACTCAGCATCCTTCTCCTTTTGCAGCATCTCACGGGAAGATTCGATATTGTCGAGAATGTTTTTGTATTCATGATAGGCCTGGAC
>JAVIYP010000072.1:0-12078 GCA_031323845.1 Bacteroidales bacterium
TGGTTCTTACTTAGCTCAACGGCCATTTTTTTAAATTCTTTGTCGTACTGTCTTCTTTTTTTCATAATCACTAAGTTAAATATTTTGGCTTAACTTAGTGTCCGGACAAATGTAGCAACTCCACGTTTAATCGTTTAATCGTTAAAGCGTTTAATCGTTAAAGCGTTTAACCATCGGCCATTTTTCATTTTTCACTTTAGTCGCTTTTGGCCTTTGGCTATTAGCTTTTAGCAAGAAAACCTGCTAAAATCCGACCTTCGAGCTATCTTACTTCCTTCGAGCTTCGAGCTTCCAGCTTCGAGCTATCTTACTTCCTCCGGCTTCGGGCTTGCTCTCTGATACTATTCGTTACTGATTATAAAATCACCGCTTTCCACGCTCCAGTCGTTGCCGAAAAAGCCGGAAATGCGAATGCCTTTCATGCCTTCTTTAATCCAGTCGTCACTGACTATTAAAACATCCGGAAACCCTGTAATTCCGGAGAAGTAATCGTTGGCATACAGTGCCTTCATTCCTTTGTGTCCGGTGCCGGCTACCACCCCGACAGCAGCAGTCTGGCTGCCGGGCCGCGGATAAACGAACAAGGCGCCCAGGTCATCGCCTTCTATCCGGCTGTTACCGAACAGGATGTGATCGTTGTATACCCGGATGTCAGCTTCGTCAAGCAGCAACTTCCAGGCGGCGTTGTTTTCGGCATTCCCATACAGGATCACGTTTCTCTCCGGGTATGCTCCGGGCGAAAACAGCGTATCGGCCATGACGTCAACAGAGCTGTTTCCCCTGTAAAGAAAAGTTTCTGCATCAAAGCGGGCTTTATTCCGGTACCAGCGGGTCTCTTCGTGCGTGCCCCGGGTGGCATAGACAAACATAACGTTGTTTGTGAAAGCCAGTTTAAACCCTCCGTAACGACCGGGATGTTTCTCATAACGATCAGGACCGGGAACTACGTGCCACAAGCCATCATTCAGCTTAAGACTGACGTCCTGATCTGCGACAGCGTAAATTTTCTGACCGTCAACAAACAAAACCGGATCCTTTTTAATGTCAATTTCAGAAATAAGAAGCGTAATGCTTTCTATGTTTTTTGTAGTTCCGCGCAAGGTATCTTCAGTCCATTTGAAGTCAGCCGTACTGATCTCGTAATGTTGTTGCTGCTGGTTTATTCTAAGCCAGTAATTGGTGGCCGAAACACCGGGAGAGACGGTTTTAAAGCGGATGTGTTTTACGTCATTTATTGTTGGGATGGTGTTTTGTTTGAGGAAGTCGAACAGTGGTGGCCAGTCCATGCTGTGGTCTCCATACCAGTGGGTGCCTCCGGGGTATTCGTAATAGGCGAAGTTGCCGTGAAATTCACCGAGTATGCTTCTCATCTGCCGTGCCTGTTCAACAGGCACTACGGCATCGGCGTCGCCGTGGAGCACATACACTCCTGATTGCCCGAAGTTCTGGGCCAGGTCAAGGGTGCGCCCCGCACGGGCGCCCCTGTATATCATTTGGTAATGTGGGTAGTCGCGCATCAGGCTGTCTGTCCCGCTGCGCCGGTATCCTATAATGTCGGCATAGCCTGCCGCCGGAGCGATGGCCGCCCATTTACAGGGATAGGTGGCCCCCAGGAACCAGGTGCCGTGTCCACCCATCGAATGGCCGGTCAGGTAGGTCCTTGCCGTGTCGGTGCTGAGCAGGCTCCTGGCCTGGTGCAGCACTTCCAGCGCATCCAGCCGTCCCCATTCTTCCCAGTTAAAACCGAAAGGCCTGCGGTTGGTCGGCGCCACAATGTGTGCCCAGTCTTTTTGTGCGTAGGCCCTGGCCTGGTTTACCGCCTCAACGGAGGCACCGTGCACCGACAGCACCAGGGCCTGCCCCGGCGTATCTGAAAGAGATGGAGCAAGACTGTAATACTGAACGCTGCCATCAACAGCGCTGATGAAGGTGCGCTCATGATGCCGTCCGGCATCATGAACGTTGAGCACGATGTTAAGCGTGTCTGCCACCACACCGGCAGCATCCTGAAGGAAAAGCGTAGCATCAAGCTTGTCGCTCACAGGGATATGCTGCAAGCCGGGAATCCTGAATTTCAGCTTCCGAACCGCCAATGGCATGAGGTGATCCGTGGCAAAACTTGCCGTTTCGCCGGTATTCAGAACACAGGTTATGGTAAGGCCATCCCGGTAGTGCCCGGAAGCATTGATAACCCGGACAGCTCCCCATGAGTCACCTGTTTCTCCGGGAATCAGCGAAGGCAGTGTCATGTCCCTCGATGAGAACTGCAACTCCTTGTGAGGGATTACGATTTTTGAAGCCACCCGGCCGAAACGTCCGTAGGTATAAATAAATTGATTCAGTCCCTCCTGCAGGGTAAAAGGGATCAGCGTGTGGCCGTAATCGTAATGATCGCCCTCGGCAGGCATGCCGTTGATGAAAACCCGCGTGTGTCCGGTCGCCTCCAGCAGGGCTGCTTGTTCAACAGGCGATTCAAATTCGGTATATACATAGGCTCTTTGCAGATTGCCGCGAAAATAACCATGCGCATCGGCTTCAATGCGCTCCCACTGCAAAGGCCTGGCATGGTCCGCATAATTATCCGACAAGACTTTGCCGTCGTACGGCTGCCTGAAGCGGTCATTGACCAGCTGCCAGAAAAGAATATCCTGGGTGCCGGTGAGCATCCCCGGCCGCATGGCATCTCGCAGGGCAAAACCATCGGTGAACTGGTGGATGATGACACCCTCGCCGGTGCTTTCAACCTTTGTGCGGCCAAAAATCTCAACAATATTGCCCGTCCTTTGCTGAGCATTGCCCGCCTGCACCATGGCAGCTGACAGAATGAGCAAACAGAGGTAACGCGCCAGGGTATGCCTTCCCATAAAAATGACGTATTTGGTTCTGACTAAACAAAAACTTTTTATCTTGCAAGGTAATTCGACTACTGACAAAAATAGTAAAGTATTTTCAGCCACGGCGGTTTTGCCTGTTACAATTCACGGCAGGGTTTCCGCCGCGTCATGCTTTCTACGTTTACGGTTTGTTGGTAGCGTCCTGTTTTTTGTTGTTTTTTTTTATGAAGATGTGATGGGTTCTTTTGTATCATTGAAAAAACGTACGGCACTTCTGGTCATGCTGTGCCTGCCGGGCATTTTGCTTTACTCCTGCGGAGGTCGCCGCTGGCCTGCGCACAACGAAATAGCCATCACCTGGGAGGTGATCAGCAACCTTCACCATCCTGAGGAAGCAAGGGTAAGCGCTCGTTTTACCATTAAAAACAACAGCAAAAAGACGCTGGACGACAGCAACTGGCAGCTGTTCTACAACCAAACACCCCGTTTTTTACTGAGTTCGGATCCTACGGCCGGGGTGTCTGTAAAGCATATCAGCGGCGACTGGTACACCTTATATCCTGAGACCGGTTTTTCTCTTGAGCCCGGCGAAACGGTCACCTTTGAGTATGAGTCACGTTTCTGGTGGATCAAGAATTCGGATGCGCCTAAAGGGTTCTATGTCGTTTTCAATGATGAGAAGGGCAAGGAAAAAATCGTGGAGCTGACGAACATCCGGATCATGCCTTTTGAGCGCCCGGAACAACTGACCCGGCATTTGCGCGACCGCGCCGAGGTGCCATCCGCCGAAAGGCAATATCTTAAAAATGAACGGCTTCAAAAGGTTGAAAAAAATGAACTGCTGCCTTTCATTCCCTCGCCGGTGTCGTATGTTGCCCCGGGCGACAGCATCACCATCAATCATAAAGTCAGGATTGTGCACGATGCACCACTGCAAAGGGAAGCCCTGCATCTGAAAAACATGCTGCACGACATCATGGGCTGGCAGGTTGAAGTATCCACAGATTTCACGGCGACCGGCCCCGGAATTTTTCTTCGGCTGACTGACCGCTTAGCCCCGGAAATTGATCTTCCGTTCGGCAAGTATGCCCTGGAGGCTTATGCACTTTCTGTTGACAGGAGTGGCGGCATCGCGATCAGTGCGATGACGGAGGCGGGCATTTTCTACGGCATACAGAGTTTGCTGGCGTTGTTTCCCGTTGACGCTTTTTTTGAAAAACCTGCCGAAGTGGTGTTGCCGGTAGCGGAGGTTGTTGATTATCCCCGATTCTCATACAGGGGGATGCATATCGATGTTGCGCGGAACTTTTTTCCTAAAGAAATTATATTCAAGCTTTTGGATATTCTGGCGTTTTATAAGGTCAACACCCTGCACATGCACCTTACCGATGATGAGGGCTGGCGCCTGGAAATTGCCACACTGCCGGAGCTTACCGCTGTGGGCGCACAGCGTGGCCATACCACCAGAGATGCACCTGCGCTGCATCCGGCTTTCGGATCCGGTCCGTTTGCCTATGCCCCGGGCAGGCAGGGCAGCGGTTATTACACCAGGCAGGATTTTATTGACATAGTGCACTACGCCCGCGACCGCCACATAAGGGTGATTCCCGAGATCAACCTTCCCGGCCATGCCCGTGCTGCGATCAAAGCTATGGAAGCACGCTATGAATATTACATGCAGCAGGGGGATGAGGCGTCGGCCAGCGAGTACAGGCTGGTAGACCCCGATGAGACTTCAACCTATCTTTCTGCCCAGCTTTTTACCGATAATGTTGTCAATGTGGCCAGGGAGTCGGTATACCGTTTTACAGCGACCGTTCTGGACGAGCTGGTGGATATCTATGCTGAGGCCGGCGTGGCTTTTGATGTGGTGCACATCGGCGGCGATGAGGTGCCCTCCGGTGCATGGTCTGCCTCGCCTATGGTTGAGCAGAAACTGAAGACGCTGCCGCACATTGATGCTTCCCATAACATGCATATATATTTTATTGAAAGAGTGCTGGAAATGGCTTCTGAGCGTGGTTTAAAGGTAGCGGGATGGGAGGAAGCGGCGCTGTGTACCGATGATGAAGGCCGGAGAAATATGCCCTACACGCCGCATGCCGGCGGAGCCCTGATCCCTTATGTCTGGAACAACCTCTGGGGTGCGCAGGACCTTGCCTATCGTCTTGCCAACAGCGGGTTTCCCGTCGTTCTGTGCCACGTTACCGCTTTTTATTTCGACCTGGCCTACAGCAAAGACCCTGAAGAACCGGGTTTGTATTGGGGCGGCTTTGTAAATACAAAAAGCGCATGGCATTACAGTCCTTATGATGTGTTCAGCACCACGCTGCGCGACAATATGGGCAGACCGGTTGACGTTGCTGCGGAATACAGGCACATGGAACGGCTCAGGCCGGAAGCGCGGCACCGTATCCTTGGTGTTCAGGCGCAGCTTTGGAGCGAGACCCTGGTACAGCCTGAACTGGTTGAATACTACCTGTTGCCCAAACTGCTCGGTTTTGCAGAAACCGCCTGGGCGCGCGAAAGGGCCTGGGAGACGATCACCAACGACTCACTGAGGATGATGGAAGTGGACAAAGGCTGGAGCGTTTTTGCAACCACACTTGGAAAAAGGGAGTTACACCGCCTGTCGGCGCTGTATGGAGGCTTCAATTACCGGATACCTCCTCCCGGAGCCGTCATTCACAACGGGGTGCTCAAGGCCAATGTTGAATTTCCGGGGCTGCAGATCCGCTATACGCTCGATGGCACGGAGCCACAGGCCGGTTCGGAGCTTTATGAAAAACCTGTTGCCGTTCACAATGCACCTGTTAAAGTCCGTGTATTTGATGCATCCACCCGGGGAGGAAGAAGCGTGCTGCTGATCAACGAATCCGAAGAGCACTCAAAGCATTATGAAAACTAACAACACATAAGTTGAACAAGCTGTTGTTGCCATAAAAGAGATGCAACGGCAGCGCAAATATTCCGGTCATGAGTGTGAATGTACAGGGTATCTGTTCGGTGATCTGTTTAATCCTGTTTTCAGGATGTTTAGAGGACCGCGATCAAAGTCGTCCGAGTCTGATCCCGTTGCCGGTGGTTGTTGATGTAAAAAGAGGCAGTTTTCAGCTTGATTCCGGCACCCGGATTGTATATACAAGCAGAGAGCTGGCGTCAACGGCACAGTTTGCCTCAGCTCTGGTTAAACCTTCTGAGGTCTTTCGGCCGGAGCTGCATCTTGCACCGGATGAACGCGATGAAAGCAACGTCATCCGTTTGCCGCTTCTTGAAGAATATGACGGGATACTGGGGGATGAAGGGTATCATCTCCTTGTGAAAAAAGCAGGGATCTTTATTTCGGCAAACACTGCTGCAGGCTTGTTTTATTGCATTCAGACACTGAAGAATGAATTTTTTTGGGAAAGGATTGCAGTTCTTCTTTTACCACAGGTGGCGATTGACGCTGTTATCTGACTATAACTAATAATTGTAAGACGTATGGCAAAAAACAAAACATTCCCCATTTTGCTGGCATTCCTGGCGATGGGTTTCGGCGATGTTGTCGGTCCGCTGGTATCGCTGGTCAAGGATGCTTTCGAGGTGTCAAACTTCATAGCCTCGCTGATGACCACAAGCGGTTTCATTATGTTTGGCGTCTTGTCCATTCCGATGGGCGTGTACCAGGACAAAAAAGGTAAAAAGCATGTTTTGCTTTTGGGGCTGCTTATTGCCCTGGCAGGGCTTATTATTCCCATTTTGTTTGGAATGTATGGTGCTTATGCTGAAGTCAGGGCCGGCTCGTTCACCAAGCTTTATGCCCTTTTTGTTTCCGTGTTTATGCTCGGTGCCGGTGCCACTATTCTGCAGGTTGCCGGAAATCCCATCATGCGCGATGTGTCTTCGGAAGGCCGGTATTCCAGCAATTTGTCTCTCGGACAGGCCGTCAAAGCCATAGGCACTTCTTTGGGCTTCCTGGTGCCTCCTGCCGTGGCCATCTGGTTCGGCCTCGACTGGACGATACTCTTCCCCTTGTTTGCCGTCATCATACTGGTTACCCTGCTGTGGGTTAACGCCCTGCGGATACAGGAACAAAAGTGGGAAGCGTCAGCCCCGGTAAACCTGTCCTCCAGTGTTAAACTGCTTGCCAATCCGTTTGTATTTATGATGGTGCTTGGGATTTTCCTTTACGTCGGTGCCGAAGTGTCTATGAGCGCACAAATACCTATACTTATGGACAGAGTCTATGGCATTTCCGGCTTTGGACTCTGGATGGCCTGGGGTTTGTTTTTTCTGCCCATATTCGCCGGGCGTCTGGCGGGAGCCTTTGTGCTCAGGAGCATAAAACCCGGAAGTTTCCTGATGTTCAGCATCACTTTGGCGGTGCTCGGAATGATAATGCTGTTTTTTGGAAGCCAGTTTGTTGCCTTTGCCGGTATAGTCTTCATCGGATTGGGGTTTTCGAATATTTTTCCGCTGATCTTCTCCATAACCATAGACCGGATGCCAGTCCGTACTAACGAACTTTCCGGACTTATGGTCACAGCCATTGTGGGTGGTGCCGTTGTTCCTCCGATTACCGGTGCCATCGCCGATATTGATGTGCAACTGGGCTTCCTGGTACCAGGGATCTGCATCCTCTATATCCTGATCATAGCTGTAAGGTTTGTAAAACAATGATTTATAGTGTAAGATATACCAGCAGGAGAAAATGTCAAGAACTGGAAGCTCGAAGGAAGTAAGATAGCTCGAAGCTGGAAGCTGGAAGCTCGAAGGAAGAAAGAGAAGTCTGAAGTCAGAAGTCAGAAAACTATTGTTGAATCGTTTAATCGTTTAATTGTTTATTTGTTGAGGCCACTCCGAAAAGTCGAAAAAAGCCACAGATTATGAACAAGGATTCACTTAAAAGGTGTTCATGAGCTCACTTCGTTCGGTTCACAGATTAAAATGCTGGCTATTTTTTAATTAACTCATAATCATCAACATAGAATTGGGTTAAAAATAAATAATGATCAACATATAGTTTTAGGAGTCGACTCAAAAGTGAAAAATCAGCGATTAAACGAATCAACGATTAAACGATTAAACGATTCAACGATTCAACGATTAAACGATTCAAAAATTTAACAACAGCCGGTCATCTGAAATCTGCACATTTGCACATCTGCACATCTGCACATCTGCACATCTGCACATCCTTTCGGAATCTCATGAATGACCAGTTAATACATACTAACTCATAAAACCAGTGACCCATGAATTACACCGTTATGACCCTGGATGCAGGAGGTACTAATTTTGTCTTTTCTGCCATAAAGAATGCCGAAGAAGTGGTGAAGCCGGTAGGTGCTCCGTCTATGGGACATGATCTTAACCAATGTTTAAAGAACATAATCAAGGGATTTGAGGTGGTAAAAAAACAGCTGTCCGAACCTCCCGATGCCATCAGCTTTGCCTTTCCGGGCCCGGCGGATTATGACAACGGCATTATCGGTGACCTTACCAACCTTTCCGGATTCAAAGGAGGAGTGGCGTTGGGCCCGATGCTTGAGCATCATTTTGGCATCCCTGTATTCATCAACAACGACGGTGATCTTTTTGCCTATGGTGAGGCGATGTATGGGCTTCTTCCCGAAATCAATCATAAGCTCCGTATGGCGGGATGTAACAAGCACTACAGGAACCTTAGCGGTGTTACCCTGGGTACCGGTTTTGGAGGCGGTTTTGTTTTCAATAATGAACTCATGATAGGAGACAATGGCGCCGGCGGTGAGGTGTGTCTGATGACCAACCCCTTTGATGACACGCTCTTTGCAGAAGAAAGCATCAGCGCAAGGGCCGTCGTCAACGAATATTTGAATGCCGCACCCTCCGAAACCTCCGGCCTGACACCGGCTGATGTTTATGCCATTGCAAAAGGTACCAAGCCTGGAAACCGGGACGCTGCCCTGGAATCCTTTCGTAAATTCGGCAAAGCACTCGGCATGATCCTTTCCGGTGTTACCACCATTATGGATGCACCTGTGGTTATAGGCGGCGGACTCGCCAATGCCTGGGAGCTGTTTGCCCCGGAGATGTTAGACATCATGCAACATAATACCAAAATCATCAAAGGACAACCCAGGAATCAGTTGCTTATGAAGACGTTTAACCTGGAATCTGAAGAAGAATTTCAGGAGTTTGCCATGGGGAAGCAGACCCGTGTTAACGTACCTTTCTCAGACCGGGAAGTAAGCCACGACTCCATGAAACGCATTGGCGTAGGCCGTACACGCCTCGGGACAAGCAAGGCAATTGCATTGGGTGCCTATGCTTTCGCTTTAAAAAAACAGCCTCCTGAAATAACCTGAACCCTGATGAACGGTGCTTCCTGTCCATGTGAATCAGAAAAAAAAGCAACAATCTGAGCTGCCTGTAAGACTCCATTCAAATAATAAACAATGAATCGCCTGTTTCTTGTCTTTTTAGTCTTCCTCTGTTCCTGTAAGGTCATGGACGATAGCTTGCTGCAAAAAATACCGCTGACACAGGACTGGTGGTTTGCGGAGGCTGACCTTCCGGATATGCAATGGATGCCGGCTAAGGTTCCAGGCACCGTACATACCGATCTTTATAACAAGGGGGTCATCCCGGATCCCTTTTACGGCTGCAACGAGCACGATCTGCAGTGGATAGGCCGGACAGACTGGCAGTATCAAAAGGTGTTCCGTGCCGATGAACAGCTGTTGGCAAACAGCAACATACATCTGGTTTTTGAAGGCCTCGACACGTATGCCAGGGTGTTTCTCAATGGGAAATTGATTTTGGATGCCAACAATATGTTCAGGCGATGGGAGGCGGATGTCAGGCAAATCCTCCGCGAAGGGGATAACCTGCTGGAGGTTCGGTTTGCTTCGGCCGAGCAACGCTTTCTCAATGACTCCATTGAGCTGGGGTACCCGCTGCCCGGAGGCCGGTGGGTGTTTGCCCGGAAAGCAGCCTGTCACTTTGGCTGGGACTGGGGCCCGACCTTTATTACCGCTGGCATATGGCAGCCTGTGTACCTGCTGGCGTGGAACGAACACCGGCCCACAGACATACAGGTCTTTACCGAAAGCATTGAAAAAGACCGTG
Source organism: Bacteroidales bacterium (assembly GCA_031323845.1). Lineage (GTDB taxonomy): Bacteria > Bacteroidota > Bacteroidia > Bacteroidales > UBA7960 > PUPG01. Next base: position 9,930 of record JAVIYP010000072.1, read on the forward strand.
CTTACCTCAGTGCATCGGTAACTGTTGAATCCTCCGTTGCAGAACCGGCCATGATCACCATACGCAACAGCAAAAACGGACAGGTGTACCTGCAGCGTGAGGTTTTGCTAAGCCCGGAACAGGAACGGCACAACATCAGCTTTGCCATTGACAATCCTGTTCTTTGGTGGAGCAGCGACCTGGGTGAACCCCACCTGTACCACCTGGCCTTTCACATTAAAACACAATCGGGAAGCAGCCATGAGAAGGTTATCCCGTATGGCATTCGCACCCTGGAAATTATCGCGGAGGAAGATCATTATGGCGAATCCTTCTACCTTAAGCTGAACGGCGTGCCCGTGTTTATGAAAGGGGCCAACTATATTCCGCAGCATAGCTTTGCTACTGAAGTTACGGATGAAGATTACGAAAAGATGATCAAAAATGCGTTGTTGTCGAATATGAACATGCTGAGAGTTTGGGGTGGCGGCATTTATGAGCGTGATATTTTTTATGAATTGTGTGATCGCTACGGAATACTTGTCTGGCAGGACTTTATGTTTGCCTGTGCCATGTATCCGGGCGACAATGATTTTACTGAAAACGTTAAACAGGAAGCGAAACAGCAGATCCGCCGCCTTCGCAACCATGCTAGCCTGGCCTTATGGTGTGGCAACAATGAAGTTGATGAGGGATGGCACAACTGGCAGTGGCAGCAGACGCACAACATACAGCCGGGTGATTCGGCCAGGATATGGAACGACTACCTGAAGCTGTTTCACGAGCTGCTTCCAGACCTTGTTTCAGATCATGATCCTGGTCGTTATTACCTGCCTACTTCTCCCTTATACGGCTGGGGCCACGAAGAAAGCCTGACGCGTGGCAGCGCCCATTACTGGGGAGTATGGTGGGGCTTGCAACCTTTTGAGATGTACCTGGAGAAAGTTCCGCGATTTATGAGCGAATTCGGGTTTCAGGCTATGCCGGCCTTAGCTACCATCAGACAGTTCCAAACTAAAGAAGAAGACATTTTATTCTCCGATGCCCTCAAATGCCATCAAAAACATCCTACAGGTTATGAAACCATTACCACATACCTTGAACGCGAAGGGCTTTTTCCGGAAACCCTGACCGAATACATCTACAGCAGCCAGCTCATACAGGCAAAAGGCGTCGGAATGGCTATCCAGGCCCACAGAACCTCAAAGCCCTACTGCATGGGAACGCTTTACTGGCAGTTCAACGATTGCTGGGCGGTTACCTCATGGTCGGGGATGGACGTGAACCGGAACTGGAAAGCCCTCCAGTATAAGGTAAAAACGCTCTATGATGACCTTATGGTTTCGATGATCCATCATCAGGATGAGGTGACCGTGACGCTTGTTTCCGGCTTGCTTAAGGAAACCCGCGGCAGCTTTACCCTCAATGCGGTGGATGTTCAGGGTAACACAAAGCTGATCTATAATGAAAAAGTCACCATCCCGGCCAACGGAACATTGGACGTGATCAGCATACCCGTGAATGAGCTCAGCGCCCGTCATGACCTTTCGCGTACAATGCTGGATGCCGCCTTTACCACTGCCAAAGGAAACAGCTTCCGAAATCAGCTCTTTGTCTTGCCCTATGGCAAGCTCCAGCTGCCGGAAGTGTCCATGGATGTGAGGGTTAGCCCTGTGTCCGGCAACATAGTGACCACTGGTCATGGTGTGGAGATAAGCATGAACGGATACCAGATCGAATTGAATACCAATGCTTTGGCTGCTCACGTCTGGCTTTACCTGGAGAATGAGCACGCGTGGTTCGACGATAATTTCTTTCACCTGGTACCGGGTGAGAAAAAAACCGTGTTCTGTCGTACGAACCTGTCTCCAGAAGCTTTTCAAGAGGAGCTAAGGGTCTTTTCTGTTAATGATATGAAACGCCCATACTGAGTATTCTGATTATTCGGGAACAGGGTTCTATTTCGAACGCAGTGAGAAACCTGTTAGGAGGTCAGAAGTCAGAAGTCGGAAGTCGGAATTCAGAGAGTCAGAGTGTCTTGTTGAATCGTTTATTTGTTGAATCGTTTATTTGTTGTTTTTTTTGTGAAGGATTAGCTTCGAAGTAGCTCGAAGTTTATTTCGAACGCAGTGAGAAACCTGCTGGGAAGCTGGAAGCTCGAAGGAAGAAA
>JAVIYP010000073.1:0-11787 GCA_031323845.1 Bacteroidales bacterium
TAGCCACAGATTATGAACAATTATTCATTTCAAAGGTGTTCATGAGCTCACTTCGTTCGGTTCACAGATTATGAAATTATAAAAATTTTAATGTGCTCATATTCTATAACATACAAAGGAATAAATGTTCACATCTGTGAATCTGTGGCGTTTTTTGGACTTTTAGGAGTGGGCTCATACTATGTTTCTGAAATCAACCAATGAGTACACTGCAAAAAGTACCGGTTTCCGGTGATGACGCCATGCCTTTCACAAAGAAAAAGATGATAATATACTAAATGTCAGATTTATAAGGCTCGAATTTTCCAAATTAAACAACAAAAGGTTTAAACCGCCCAAACACATCAACGAATAAACGATTCAACGAATAAACGATTCAACGAATAAACGAATAAACCTATTAATCCCTAACCATGGATATTTCAGTAGTCATACCCCTTTACAACGAGGAGGCTTCTCTGCAGGAATTGCACGACTGGATAGAACGTGTGATGGCGAATTATGGCTTCACTTATGAGATTCTCTTTGTTGATGACGGGAGTAATGATGGCTCGTGGGCTGTTATTGAAAGACTGGCAGCGGAAAATGCAAGGGTACATGGGGTCAGCTTTCGCAGGAATTATGGTAAGGCGGCTGCGCTCAACGTTGGGTTTCAGTATGCGACAGGAGAAGTGGTAATTACCATGGATGCAGATTTGCAGGATAATCCGGAGGAGATCCCTGACTTGTATCGCATGATCAGGGAAGAGGGCTATGATTTGGTCAGCGGCTGGAAAAAGATACGCCACGACCCTCTGTCAAAAACCATTCCCACTAAATTGTTCAACGGAGTAACCCGCATGGTTTCGGGCATCCGCCTGCATGACTTTAATTGCGGGCTAAAGGCGTATTCCCTTGCCGTGGTGAAATCTATAGAGGTTTACGGCGAAATGCATCGTTACATTCCCGTTCTGGCTAAAAGAGCTGGTTTCAGGCGCATAGGCGAGAAGGTGGTTGTGCACAGTCAGCGAAAATATGGCCGTACAAAATACGGCCCCGGTCGGTTTTTTAAAGGGTTTCTTGATCTGCTGACCGTAAGTTTCATGACCAGATTCGGGCGACGGCCCATGCATCTGTTCGGATTGCTGGGCACGGTGCTCTTTTTTATCGGCTTTGTAATTGCAGGATACCTGGCCTATGCCAAATTCTTCCTGTTGGAATACCGCATGACGGAAAGGCCGCTGTTTTACTTTGGCCTGCTGGCGATGGTTTTGGGAACGCAACTCTTTATTGCAGGCTTTCTCGGCGAACTCATCTCACGCAATGCTCCTGATCGCGATGTCTATCAATTTGACCACATCACCAAAGGCCTTAAGAAGAGGACTGTTGATCAAACGTAAGTAAAAAGGGCGCCAGGTAAAAAAACGACCTCACCGGTATGGCTTATATTGTTATTCTCGGATCGGCATATCCCCTTCGGGGGGGCGGACTGGCCACGTTCAACGAAAGGCTGGCCAGGGCATTCATGCAGGCCGGCCACAGGGTAACTATATATACCTTTGCTTTGCAGTACCCGCGCTTGTTGTTCCCCGGTAAAAGCCAGTATTCCGATGAAAAACCGCCTGAAGATCTCGACATACGAGTCCGTGTTAACAGCATCAATCCGCTGAACTGGTATAAGGTCGGAAGGGAGTTGCGTAACATGAAACCGGATGTGCTGATCATCAGGTACTGGTTGCCGTTTATGGCCCCCTGCCTTGGCAAAATTGCTGCTATCACAAAAAAGAACAAGCATACCCGTGTGGTTGCCATTGCCGATAACATCATTCCGCACGAAAAAAGACCCGGCGATAACCTTCTGACGCGCTATTTCGTGCATAAACCCCATGCCTATATCTGTATGTCGGAACAGGTGAGGAGCGACCTGGAACGCTTTTCCGTCAGCCCGGACAGGATAAAAGTCTGCCTGCACCCGCTTTATGACAATTTTGGTGAGGCTGTTGACCGGGAAAAAGCCAGAAAACACCTGGGAATTAACGAGCCTGAGCCCCTGGTGTTATTTTTCGGCTTTATCAGGGAATACAAAGGACTGGATCTGCTGCTTAAAGCTTTTTCATTTGAGAAACTTCGTGTAATTCCCGTTAAACTGCTGATCGCCGGTGAGTTTTACACAAATCCCGATCCATATTACCGTCTCGCCCGGGAGCTGGGCATAGAGGAACGCCTGATCTGGCATACCGGCTTTATACCCAATGATGAGGTAAAATATTACTTTTGTGCGGCTGATTTGATTGCCCAGGCGTACAAAAGTGCCACGCAAAGCGGTGTTACCCAGGTGGCTTATCACTTCGAGCGGCCTATGGTGGTTACCAATGTGGGTGGTTTGCCTGAAATAATCAACCATGGAAAGTCCGGTTATGTAGTAAACCCGGATCCCGGAGAAATTGCCGGTGCCATTCACGATTTTTTTGCACACCAGAGGGCAAAGACCATGAAAGATTCATTAAAAGAAGAGAAAAAGCGTTTCTCCTGGGAAAAGTTTGTTCGTGCTGCCCTGGAGATGGCTTACAAAGACAAGCATTATGGAAATCAGAAAGCAAATTCTTGAATCTATAAAGATCAGGGAGGCGTTACTGGCCTCAGAGGAGGTCAGCACCCTGCTTTACAAGGCTGTGGAGCTCATCGCCGGGGTATATAAGAACGGGGGCAAAGTGTTGTTTTGCGGAAACGGAGGCAGCGCTGCTGATGCACAGCATCTGGCCGCGGAGCTCAGTGGCCGCTTCTACCTGAACCGTCCGCCACTGAACGCCGAGGCCCTGCATGTGAATACGTCGTTTGTGACCGCCACAGCCAACGATCATTCTTTTGATCATGTTTATGAGCGTATGGTTATGGCCCAGGGTAAACCAGGTGATCTGCTGATGGCATTTTCCACCTCGGGAAAATCTCCGAACATCATCAAAGCCATAGAGGCGGCTAACGGGCTGGGGATGCATACCCTTGGGTTTACTGGCGCCGCCGGCGGCGATATGATCGGTAAATGCACCATGCTGTTTCGTGTACCCTCGAACGATACGCCGCGTATCCAGGAAGCGCATATGCTGCTTGGTCATATCATATGCGAAAACGTTGAACGCCAGTTGTTTGAAACGTCATGATGCAAGGTTCTCCCTGTAAAGATAACAAGCGGACGCTGTTCCTCGATCGCGACGGCGTGCTGAACGTGCGGCCCGGGAAATCCTACGTGGTGAAGCCAGGTGATTTTCACTGGATGGAAGGAAGCCTGCAAGCCCTTGTCCGGCTCACAGGGCTGTACGCTCGCATCATCGTGGTAACCAACCAGCAGGGCATAGGGAAAGGGCTGATGAACAAACAGCAACTGGATGACGTACACGCAAAGATGCTGGGGGACGCCCAAAAGGCCGGTGCCCGCATCGACGCCGTCTATTTTGCAAGCGGACTGAGGCATAGCGACAGCTTTAACCGGAAACCCTCAGAAGGCATGTTCCTGAAGGCAAAAAAGGACTTCCCTGAAATAAATGCTGGAGCCTCTGTCATGGTGGGCGACAGCTTCAGCGACATCCTGTTCGCCTATCGGCTTGGCATGACCAGCGTACTCATCGCTAAACAACGGTCTTTCCCGTTGAGATATCACTATATGGCTGATTTTCAGTTTAACAATTTATTGCTGTTTAGTGATTTCATGATCAGGGATGATGTATAATTGACCGCAGTATCGCTTTGTCATCATAGGACAACCCTCTCTTTCTCATCTCAAAAAGAATAACATCATTGAACTAAGTACTGTGTATCTCGTTTATTATGAGGATAGTCGCGTATCAGTATTTACAAATTCAAGAAGCGGGAACTTATGACTAAAAAACGGGTATTGATGGCCATGAGCGGCGGGCTCGACAGCAGTGTGGCCGCCCTGATGCTCATCGAACAGGGATATGATCTCGTGGGCATTACCATGAAGACCTGGGAATACGGGCCTTCTGACATTCCCGGCAAGGAAACCGGCTGCTGCAGCCTCGATTCGATAAACGATGCGCGGCATCTGGCTGTCTCGCTGGGATTCCCGCATTATGTGCTGGATATCAGGGAAGAGTTTAACAAGTATATTGTTGATGATTTCATTGAGCAGTACATGAAGGGACGAACCCCGAATCCCTGCGTATTGTGCAATACCTTCATAAAATGGGAAGCTCTGCTTAAAAGAGCCTCACAACTTGATTGCGATTACATTGCCACAGGTCATTACGCACAAACGCGGAAGGAGAACGGCAGAATCGTCTTATCGAAGGGATTGGATGCCGGCAAGGATCAAAGCTACGTGCTCTGGGGACTTACACAGCCTCTGCTGCAAAAAACCCTCTTTCCTCTTGGTTCTTATACAAAGGATAAAATCCGTGAAATAGCGCGGAAAGCAGGATTTGAGGATATTGCCGAAAAAAAGGAAAGCTACGAGATTTGCTTCATCCCTGATAATGACTACCGCGGTTTCCTGAAGCGGAATGTGGATGGCCTGGAAGAGCGCGTGAATAACGGGGTTTTTGTTGACAAAGCAGGAAAGGTACTTGGTTATCACCGGGGTTATCCATTCTATACCATTGGTCAGCGTAAAGGACTCAATCTAACTGCTCCCGAGCCGCTTTACGTGACAAAAATCATCCCCCAGACCAATACCATTGTCGTAGGCACCCGAGATGAAACGTTCAGTACCGGTTTTTCCGTTACCGGCCTTAACATGATCAAATATCCGCAACTCCGGAATGGTGCGGAATATCTGGTAAAAATAAGGTACAAGGATCCCGGGCATATGGCAACGCTTACATTTAAAGAGGAAGAGGAAGCCCTGGATGTGCGCCTTCATGAAGAGGTGGCGGCTGTTACCCCGGGTCAATCTGCCGTTTTTTATGAAGGTAATGATGTCGTCGCCGGTGGTTTTATCCGCTAAACCGTTATCAGAGGATTTTTCATAACCCAGATTCTGTTTTCTGATTCTTGCCAGATTGTTATCGGGTAGGGCAGAAGTTCATTGAAGCCCGCCATCCTGACAGGAAAAATCCCTGTTATTTTAGTTTCCAAACGTAAATTTTTGCTTATAAATGATACATTTCACATTTGTAACTCATGTTACATTTATACTATTGTGTAAATTTACAAATATAATATTTTAACTAAAATGACATGATAATAAGCTAATAAACAATAATATAAAGCCTAATTTATTTATGGATGATAATTTATAAATGCAGTTTATATTTGTGATTTGAATATTAATTGGCAATGCTTGAAAATATGATTACATAATCAATTAATAATCAGTTATTATATGTCTTTATTTAAGATATTACTTTAAGAAATTGGTATATTTTTGTCAATTTGTGTTAAATACTACTAATATTTTTAAAATATTGTAATACAGATAAATATAAAAATCAACTAAAGCATTGCTTATGAAAAATTAACAAATTTACATATCTGTACAAAAAAAATAATTAATGGAACGACTGCTTGTATATGTATTTTTTGTACATTTACACAAATGTAAATCTTCTATTCTTCCAACCATGATGCTCGATCGCATAAAACAAATCATTGACAGTGGGTCATTCACACCTTCACGCTTCGCTGATCATATTGGAGTTCCCAGATCAACCATTTCGCATATTTTGTCTGAAAGAAATAAACCGAGCCTCGAAGTGGTTCTACGGATTCTTGAAGCTTTCCCCGGTATATCCAGCGAATGGTTGTTAAAAGGAGAAGGGGCCTTTAGGGGTGATGAATCTGTGACTGCTGGCGATACAGCCGATGAGGGCGTTACTGAACTGCTGAATACTGATAAAAATACGGCTGTTATGGACAGCAAGACCTTGTTTGATGAGGGGGATGCAAGCGTGTGGGCAGGGAAAGGTCCGGCCGGGAATGAAAGCAGATCTGGTAAAGATCAGCAAACAGGTCATGTGCGACATGTGTCGCGTTCAGCTGGTGAAACTCAGACCTCCAGGCGATCGGTAAAAGTCATTGTAATGTACGATGACGGCACCTACTCCGAATATTTTTCTTCTCCGTGATCCATGGTATAGCTGGCCGCAGCTTGTAAACCCTTTAATATCAAAACCTTTCAAGGTCAGAAAAGAAGAAATTTGCTTCCCTGAGGGCATTTTCGTCCGAATCTGATCCGTGGATTGCATTCAGCTCAACACTTTTTCCGAATAACTTGCGCAGCGTGCCTTCCTCTGCAAGTTTGGGATCAGTGGTTCCTATCAGTTTCCGGTAGCTTTCAACGGCATTCTTTTTTTCCAGAAGGACAACTACAAGCGGTCCCTCCGACATGAAATTGATCAGCTTCTCGTAATAAACTTGTCCGCGGTGTATTTCATAAAAGGATTCTGCCTGGCATTTGGTCAGTTTAATATACTTCATCGCTCTAATCCGGAATCCGGCTTCGTTGATCTTTGTCAGGATAGGACCGATGTAACCATTCTGCACCGCATGGGGCTTTATCAGTGTCAGAGTGATGTTCCCTTTCATATTGAATTAAATTAAGTATATCGGATTTAATGAAAAGTTTATCTTGTTTGTCAATATTAGCAATAATTTCTTTAACAGAAAGGTTTTACGGGCATTTTTTTTACCTTTGCCTGGTATTATGCCTAAACACAGAGTTTTGGATAAATCCCTGGCAGACAAATTGCAGGAACTGTTAAGCGACCGGAGCAGGCCGTTGTGCATCGTTGGACATACCCATCCGGATGGTGATGCCATTGGCTCCGCACTGGGCTTGTATCACTGCCTGAAAAACCTTGAATTTGCTGATGTCCGCGTGCTTATGCCGGATGCTTATGCCTCATTTCTGCATTGGATGCCCGGAAACGACAAGGTGATCATTGCAGAAGCAGACAGCAGGGCGGCCGGACAAGCCATTAGCAATGCGGGCGTTCTGATTTGTGTTGATTTTAACGGATTAAGCAGAGCGGGTCTTTTGGAACAGCATCTCAGGAAGAGTAAGGCGGTTAAGCTTATGATTGACCACCATCCGGAACCCGAACCCGGTTTTGATATTTACTGTTCTGACGTCCGTGCTAGCAGCACCGCTGAGTTGATCTATGAAGTGCTTGAAGCACTGAATATTCACCACAGCATGGATCGAAACGCCGCTGAATGCCTCTATGCAGGTATTCTTACCGATACCGGTTCGTTCAGTTATTCCTGCAACAACCCGAGAACCTACGAAATCATTGCCAAAATTATGGCTGAGGGTGTTGACGGCGCACATATCAACAGGTTAATATACAGTACATACAGCCTTAACAGAATGCGTCTCCTGGGTTACTGTCTCAGTGAAAAACTCCGGGTAATAGGCGGTCACAGAGCTGCCTTTATCAGTCTTACTCAGGATGACCTGGCACGTTTCGGTTATAGTGAGGGAGATGCCGAAGGCATTGTAAATTATGCACTAAGTATCAGAAATATTGATCTGGCTGCCCTGTTTATGGAAAAAGAGGATCATATCAAGGTTTCTTTAAGGTCTTACGGTGATCTTGATGTGAATGTGCTCGCGAGGAAGTTCTACCATGGTGGCGGTCATAAAAACGCTTCCGGCGGCAAAAGCTTCCTGGGCCTGGAAGAAGCGCTACAGCAATTTGAGTCTTTGGTGAAAGAAATGGAGGGCGACCATGCTGAAGCATAATAACAGGAACCGCTGGTTGATGCTCCCGCTTCTTTTGCTGATGCCCGGGTTTTTATCCTGTCAGGGTGAGGCAGAACGCCCGGTGTTACCGGATGTTTACCAATGGCAGGAAGCCTTCATAGAAAGCAACAAATACCTCAATATCCTCGAAGAAGAGGCTATTGATGATTTCATTGAACGTTTTGGATGGGAGATGCAACGCACGGGCACGGGCTTGCGTTACAAAATTGACCGAAAAGGCGAAGGGCCAAACGTAGCTTACGGCGACCTTGTGGTTGTGAATTACACGGTTTACCTGATGACCGGTGATCCGGTATATTCTTCCGCAAATGATGAGCCACTGGTCTTTGTTGCCGGCAGGGGCGGCGTGGAAAGCGGACTTGAAGAAGGCATAAGGCTGCTTAACAACAAAGCCATGGCAACCTTTATCCTGCCAAGCTACCTGGCGCACGGATTACCCGGCGATGGCCATAAGATCCCCAGGAGGTCTGCGATCATTTATGAAATCGAGGTTATGGGTATTTATTAACTAAGGCTGTTTGGTCAACACAACAGGGTTTTTATGCATAGGGAAGATGATTATAAAAGCTCGAAGCTTATTTCGAACGCAGTGAGAAACCTGCTGGAAGCTCGAAGGAAGAAAGAGAGGTCAGAGGTCAGAAGTCGGAAGTCAGAATTCAGAAGTCGGATGGCTTCAACAAATTAAATATTAAACGATTAAACAAATAAACGATTAAAACGAATAAATGATTAAACGATTAAACGAATAAACGATTAAACGATTAAACGAATAAACGATTCAACAATTAAACAATAACCTTACATCTGCACATCTGCACATCTATTCAGTATCTCAGGTATAAATACAAAACACAGAAAATTAAATACTTAAAAAATGATTAACACATGAAAAGACGAATATTTTTTATCAGCTTATGGGTGATCGTGGGACTTGCAGCCTGCGGGTCAAATGACAGAAAGCCTGTCACCGGTGATATCCTCAGCCTCAGACTGCAATACAGCCTGAACGACAGCCTGTTGTTCAACAGTGACGATATGGGTATGCCCATGTATATTGAACTTATAGAACCTGATTATCCCGGTGATATTTACGAAAAACTATCAGGCATGTCCGTAGGCGACAGCATCAGCTTTTACCTGGATGCGGAGAACTTCTTTCGTTATACAGCCGGTGTTCCTGCATTGCCTGATTTCATTGAGAAAGGCAGTGAACTGCTTTTTTCCGTCAAGTTGCTGAAAGCGATGAGCGATGAGGAATTCGAACAGGAAAGACAACGTTTAATGGAGCAGCAAATACAGGAAGACATGCAACGCTCTGAAATGGAAGAAGAACTGTTGCTCAATTTTTTAGCCGGTGAAGGCATTGACATAGAACCCACGGCATCAGGACTGTACTATATCGAAACAAAAAGAGGTGATGGTCCTGAGGTGCGTTCAGGCGATATGGTTTCTGTGCATTATGAGGGCCGTTTGCTCGATGGTACCGTGTTTGATTCCTCTTACGACAGGGGTCAGCCCCTGGAGTTTCCCGTGGGAGAAGGCTGGGTTATTCCCGGCTGGGACGAAGGCATCCGTATGATGCGTGTGGGTGGCAAAGCCACACTTATTATACCTTCCTACCTGGGCTATGGCGACAGAGGCGCCGGGTCACTGATCAAGCCTTTCAGCACTCTCGTGTTTGACGTTGAACTGGTGGATGTGCAAAAGAACAAGTAAGCCTTCCACGTTGTTGTAAAGTATGGTTGTTGAGGAAGGAATAGGTTCGCAGAAAAACCGGTAATACTTTTTCACGCTTATAAACTATACCTCTTGTATGATGAAAAATAAAATGTATCCGCGTTTCCTGAAGTTTTTGCCCATGATCGCCCTGTTGCTGATCAGCTGTAAAGCCCTGAAGCAGCCTGAAGCTGAAGTTCCTGCCAAAGTGGAGGAAAAGATCGTGGAAAGCGCTTATGTAGAGTACACCACCGAAGAACTGAAACGGAATACCATGGCTTCAGGCCTGCAGTATGCTGTGATTGAGCCTGGCGACGGGATAAGGCTCAGGCCCGAAATGCGCGTCAGCATCCATTATTCGGGCTTCCTTGAAGAGGATCTGAGCCTTTTCGACAGTTCCTGGGAACGCCGTGAACCGATCTCTTTTGTCCTTGGCAGGGGCATGGTGATACCGGGATGGGAAGAAGCGCTTTCATACCTGAGGGTAGGAGACATAGCCCGTATCTGGATCCCTTATGCCCTGGCTTATGGCGAGCAGGGAAGAGGCCCCATCCCCCCAAAAAGCAACCTGATTTTTGATATCGAAGTAGTGGAAGCCAATATGGTGGAACTTCCTGAACCCTTCGTTATCGAGGAGCAGGACACGATTTTTACGGAAACAGGATTGCAGATCATCATTGTTGAGGAAGGTACCGGTGAACTGCCTGTACAGGGAAGCGTTCTGATTGTCCATTATACAGGTTACCTCAGTAACGGTGTGCTGTTTGATTCCTCAGTGCAACGCGAAACGCCTTTTCGTTTCATGCTGGGCACCGGTCAGGTGCTCAGAGGCTGGGATGAAGGGTTTACCATGCTGCGAAAAGGAAGCAGGGCACGCCTCATCATACCTCCGCACCTCGCCTATGGTGAAAGAGGAACCGGACCCATACCACCGGGAGAAACCCTGTTATTTGACGTGGAACTGCTTGATATTCAATATTAAAAACAACGGTTTATATGGAAATCTTACAAATTAGCTGGGACGCAAGTCCGGAAATCTTCAGAATCGGTAACCTGGCCATAAGGTGGTATGGCTTGTTTTGGGCATTGTCCTTTTACCTGGGCTATGAAATAACCCTGCGCATTTTCAAAAATGAACAGATCCCGACAAAACAAGCTGACAGCCTGTTGATTTACATGGCGGCGGGAAGCATTATTGGTGCCCGGCTGGGACATTGTTTTTTTTACGACTGGGATTATTATTCGGCTAATCTTATTGAAGTCCTGTATATCTGGCAGGGAGGACTGGCAAGTCATGGCGGTGCCATCGGTATCGTTATTGCACTCTGGCTGTACCGGCGCAAGTATCCGCACCCTTCCTTCATCTGGCTTCTCGACCGTTTGGTGATTCCCATTGCCCTGGGGGCTTTTTTCATTCGCATGGGAAACCTGATGAATTCCGAAATTTACGGCATCGAAACGAATCTTCCCTGGGGGTTTGTTTTTGAGAGCCGTGGGGAGGTGGTGCCGAAACATCCCACGCAGATCTACGAAGGACTGGCATACCTTGTTCTGTTTTTAATTTTGGGAATCACCTACATCAAAAAATATAAGCAACTGGCCCCGGGTTTTCTGGCCGGCTTTTTCGGTGTATTTATGTTCACGGCACGCTTCCTGATTGAATATATCAAAGAACCTCAGTCTGCCTTCGAAGAAAACATGATGCTTAACATGGGGCAAATCCTCAGCATTCCGGTGATCATCGCCGGTATTGTATTTCTTATTTATGCCAGGAAGAAAAGCGTCGCTGCACCCTCAGGCTGAAATTAAAAATATGGCCGGACGTTTGTTCAGGTCAGGGAAGCCGGTTTTGCGCCAGTGTCCTATGGTATACGTGCGAATGTATTCGTTGCTGGTGCTGATGTCTGCTGCGATACACAGCCGAGTGCCCGGGTGGCAGGCCTGAAGCAGATCGCTGGTTACCTGGTTGTTGCGAAATGGGGTTTCCATAAAGATCTGTGTTGCACCGCTGCGCCTTGAATTGCTTTCCAATTCCCTTATCGCCTTAATGCGCTCATGTTGCTGCTTCGGCAGGTAGCCGTTAAAAACAAAGGATTGACCATTCATACCAGATGCCATAAGGGCCATTAGGATGGAACTGGGACCCACAAGAGGAACTACCCGTATACCTTCTCTGTGTGCCTGTCCGACAATGATCTGACCGGGATCGGCTATACACGGGCACCCGGCTTCTGACAAGATTCCAGCTGAAACTCCGGCAGCGACAGCTTCTAAGTATTGTGAGCTATCTGTTTCTGAAATGTGCTTGTTCAGCAATTGAAAAGTCACTGTATCAAAGCTTCTCGTATATCCTGCACTCTTGAGAAAACGCC
>JAVIYP010000074.1:0-11570 GCA_031323845.1 Bacteroidales bacterium
AATGAAAAGTGAAAAATGAAAAGTGAAAAATTTCAGGAAACCTGGAGAATCTGACTTCTGAATTCTGACTTCTGACCTCTGATTTTCGATCTCCTGGGAGATTTCTCACTGCGTTCGAAATAAACCTCTGACTTCAAAATTCCTAACAATTCAACAAATAAACGATTCAACGAATAAACAAATAAACGATTAAACAATTAAACATTCTCCTAACAATTCCACAATGAAACATAACCTACCAGTAAACCGATGAAAAATTGCGCCACTCAAACCATTCTTGTACCGCTTGACTTTACTGATGTGGCTGAATATGCCCTCGATCACGCTAAAGCCCTTGCCGGCATTTTCGGCTATCAGCTTTTCCTGCTGCATGTCGTTCAGAAAAAACACAAGGGAAAAGCCCAGGAAGCTGAAGCAGCGAAACGGCTTCGGGAGCTGGCCGGGCAGCTTAAAGAGAATACCGGACTGGAGGTTGATCATACCGTAAGGGCAGGCAATATTTTTGACACGATCAGCGACCTGGCCGATGAACTGAGTGCCGTTTTTATTGTGATGGGAGTGCATGGAAAAAAAGGCGTTGCGCACCTTGTGGGCAGTTATCCATACAAGGTGGTGTGCCGTGCCCACGTTCCTGTGCTGGTGGTCAAGGAAAAACACCACCATGTTGGGTTTGATAATATCGTAGTTCCTATTGACTTCTCCAGAAGAAGTGCTCAAAAAGTGGCGCAGGCCACTAAATTTGCCAGGTTTTTCGGGGCAAAGATCAGGGTGTTCGGTTTTCTGTCGCACGACAATAAAGCCAAAATCATCAACAAGGAGGCTTTATTGAAAAGCGTGACAGATTTTTTCATCTCGAAAGGAGTGTCCGTAACCACCGATCTGCTTGTCAAACCGGGCATGGATTGGGATGAGGCCCTGCTCATGTTTGCGGATAAGGTAAAGGCTGATCTCATCATGATCGTTGCTGAGCGGGGCAGCCGCTTCCAGGATATCTTTTCTTCAAACTACACGGAACGCATCCTGGATAAGGTCAATGTACCCGTTCTGACCATCATGCCTTGTGCCGAAGATCTTGCCGAAGAAGCTGAAGCCGTTTCCTCACGGCAAGGCATCGTAACCCCTTTCGTTGACCCACTGGGGTTTTTCGCACGATCTGCCGATATCATCTGATACGAATGTTTTATTGTTAACCCGGATACCGTTTCCGGGGATGTGTTTTGTTAACTACGCTGCTACACTTATGATTGATTTTGAAAATACCAGGATTGCCTTCCGGCAAAAAAGCAACAGGCAACTCAGAAGGGCCTACTGGCTGTTCCGGATGCTGGCCAGACCTGTTTTGGTCAGTTCGGGGTCCTTGTTGACCAGGTTGGCCATAAACCTGCGCCTTCCCGTTAGCTGGGCGCTGAAACCCACTGTTTTTGCGCATTTTTGCGGGGGCGAAAGCATAGACGATTGTGATGCTGTGATACGGCAGCTCGCCGAAGCCGGTGTGCAAACCATCCTTGACTATTCTGCAGAAGGCAAGGAAAGGGAGGCTGACTTTGACTACACCAAAGCGCAAATCATGGCGACCATTGATAAGGCGGCTGCTGAAAAAAGCATCCCTTATGCCGTGTTCAAGCCAACGGGTTTGTCGCGTTTTGCCCTCCTGGAGAAGCTGCAGTCGGGCGCTGCGCTGAACAATAGTGAAAAGGAAGAGTTTGCCCGGGTCAAAGCCCGTTTCAGCGATATTTGCACCTATGCCGCAAGCAGGGGTGTTCCCGTGATGATCGATTCCGAGGAAAGCTGGATACAGGGCGCTGTTGACGAGCTTGTGGAAGAACTGATGCTGGCGCATAATAAGAAAAAGCCCCTGGTGTTTAACACCTTGCAGATGTACCGGCATGACCGGCTTGATTATCTGCGCGGTTTTGTCCGCCGCGCGCGCGAACAGGGTGTCCATTCGGCCTTTAAGCTGGTCAGGGGTGCCTATATGGAAAAAGAGCGTGAACGCGCTAAAAAATTTGGCTATCCTTCTCCCATATATCCTGATAAGCCGGCCACCGATGCCGCCTTTGACGAGGCTGTCGCTTTTTGCCTGGATAACGTCAGCGATGTGGCCGTATGTGTTGGCACGCACAACGAAGCCAGCTGCGAAAAAGCGGTGCGGCTGATGGAACAGAAAGGCTTTGCGAAGAACGACAGCCGGGTTTCTTTTGCGCAGCTTCTGGGAATGAGCGATCACATTTCCTGCAACCTTGCCGCTGCCGGTTATAACGTGTGCAAATATGTGCCTTATGGTCCGGTAAAAACGGTGATCCCTTACCTCATCAGGCGTGCCGAGGAGAATACCTCGGTGGCCGGTCAAACCACCAGGGAGTTGTATCTGTTGCAAAAAGAGATCCGCCGCAGGAAGGCCTCATGATCTCCGGCGGCCTTGCCGGCGCGCCTCTCAGCTTTTTGCACGGGGGTTTGCCTGCTGCTGTCGTTGCCGGCGTGCCTCAAAGCACAGCACCGCCACGGAAGCGCCTATGTTCAGCGAGTCAATGGATCCCGACATGGGTATTTTGATGGTTTGATGCGCTGCGGCTTGCCAGGGCGCTGACAAACCCTTGTCTTCGGCGCCAAAGACCAGGGCGGAAGGCCCCCTCATGTCGCTGTCATAGTACAGGGTGTCGGTTTGCAAGGCGGCAGCATAGATTCGGGGTTGTTTTTCACCGGGCCATGACCCGGCATTGGTCAGCCAGGCTATCGCTTCACTGCTGCTGCACGACACAACAGGCAGGGTGAAGACACATCCCAGGCTCGACCGTATCACGTTCGGGTTATACAGGTCGGTTCGGGCATCTGCAAGTACCACGGCATCAACGCCGGCGGCATCTGCCGTGCGCAGAACGGCTCCCAGGTTGCCGGGCTTCTCGACGGCTTCCAGCACAACGATCAGCGGACTGTCAGGCAGTGTGAGCTGCAACGGATCGCGCGACTTGTGCTCCCCTAACATGAGCACCCCCTCTGCATCGCCACGATAGGCCATCCTGTTGTAAACGGCACGGCTCACATAAACGGTTTTACGGTCTCCCGCAGCCATTGTCAAGACAGGATATGCAGGATCTTCAGTGAACACCTCCGGACACAGTAGCAGTTGATGCAGGTTCACCCCATGGGTTAAGGCCAGCGAAACCTCGCGGCGGCCTTCCACCACAAACAAGCCTGTCTTCTTTCTCTCCGCCGCCTTCTGTTGCAGCCGCAATACCTGCTTGACGAGCGGGTTTTGCATGCTTGTGATCCCGGGTTTGTGATTCATAAGTGTCCTGTTTTTTTGTGTGATGATGTTGGGAAGGAAGCAGCCGGTGGTTTATCACCGGATCTCCACGGCCAAATTTAGTGAATTGTTTGGAAACGCAGCAAAAGACAGACCGGGATGTGTACCGGAGCTTGCGCTGACCGGTTTCTTATGCCGGCCTGCCTGGTGATTACGGCAGTGTGGGTTAGAGAACATCAGCCGTCCGGAACAACAGGCGATGCAGGATGAAGGTCAGGAAGGCCACGGTGTAGCAGAGCACGGCGACTCCCATCACCGTCTGAAATCCGGCTTCTACGGCGAGCAGCATGGCCAGGGAGGTGCTGATCACCGATACTGAGCCGTTGATGCCCCAGGCCCAGGGCACCTGTCCGGCATCGTAGCCCGACAAAAACCGTATTCCCAGGGGAAACATAAAGCCTTTGAAAAAGGAGGGAATGCCTATCAGCAGCAGGCTGATCAGGATTTTCACAGCCAGCGGAAACGCTATGGTCCATTGCAGCACAGGCGTCAGGAACAGGGTGTAGGCCATCAGCAGTGCGGTGATGATGATGCCGAAGATCGCCGGCATGCGCGGTGTTGCCGGAAGCCTGCCCGAAAGAAGGCTGCCTGCACCGCTGGCTATGAGCATGGTGCTGATCACCGCGGAGAGGGCATACACCGGCTGACCGAAGTAGAGCACAAAACGTTGTATCAGGATAATTTCCACAAACATATAGCCGATGCCCAGCGCTCCGAAGTAGAGCAGGGTGCCCGTTTTGCGGCGATGGCTTTTGCGGAGGCGCAGCAAGGGCAGGATGATGAAGATCAGCGCCAGCAGGGCGCTCTGTGCGAGGGTTACTAAGACGATGAGATAGCCCAGTTCAAGAAAGGGGAGCTGGTCGCCGCCAAACACGTCCGAAAGCTCGCGAAGCCGTCCCAGCTTGAGGAACTGTGAAAAGTAAGGCTTGTTGTCGGTGGCCGGACTGATCATAAAGCTGTAATCGCCGATCACCTGTGTGTCGCCGCGGAGGATGCTGTCCACATAGTACAGCAGGCCGGTGTCGCCCAGCATGTTGTACCGTTGCCGCACTTCCTCTGTAATGCCCGGCAACAGCAAAGGGTCGAAAAACAGCTCTTCGCAGAAGGCCCTGATGTTTTCGATCTCGGCAGCGGTGATTGGTGATTTTTTCAGCACGAAGGTAATGTTGCCCCAGGAGCGCACAGCGGCGATATGCTGTTTCGGCTCTTCGACGCCTTTGTTCACTGCCGTTTCCACCAGGGTGGCCAGCAGTTTCAGGCTGACGCGCGAAGGGTAGTCGAGCCAGGTGGTGACGGCGATCACGCCATCAGGTTCCAGGTGATCCCACATCAGCATAAAGGCTTCGAGTGTCATGGAATAGTTTTCGCGAAGGGCATTGATGCCGGCTGTTCCGCCGAAGGCATATTGCTGGGGCAGCAGGATCAGGTCGTAGTTTTGCGGTTTCCTGGAGGCCAGGAAGTTCCGTGCCTCTACCGTGTGGATGCTGAGGTCTTCGTGCAGAAACAACCCCCCGGTTTCTTCCACAAAGCCGGTTTTCATCATGTTCACCACATCCCTGTTGGCGATCACCGCATCTACATGCAGCGGGTTTTGGGTAAAGGCATGTGCGAGCGGAGCTCCCTCGCCTGCATTCAGCATCAACACCCTGTCGCGGTCGCGCATGCGCCACGGCATTGCCTGTGTGGTGTGATCCAGGATATGCCGTTCACGGCTGTTTACCGCATGGGGGATAACGCCGAAGTGGTCGGCGTTGACGAACACATTTTTCTTTACGGGCACCTCGCCACTGAAGCGCAGGCTCAGTGCGGGTGCAAACCTGAGGGCCGGCGAGGTTGCCACTTCCGTGAGGCCGTGCGTGCCCGGCTGGCGGTACACGATCGTGGCGTCAGGCAGGTTCATGGTGCGTGCCAGGCCCTTGTATTCCGACAGGACAATATCGCCGGGAGCCACGATCATGATGGCTGCTGTCATGGTGGCCATGGCGGCAGCGCCAAGCTGCAGCTTCCGTTTTTCAGGCGAAAGGCTGATGAGCCCGGCCGCGACAGACAGCAACCCGATAATGGGCGGGATTTGCTGGGGAAACACCTTTCCGAGTAGCAGCAGCACCAGGATGCCGCCCACACCCGATCCCAGCAGGTTCGAGAAGTAATAGGTGCCGATTTGCCGGGCATGCCTGATAAACAGGATGCCGATGGCCAGTGCACCGGTAAAGAAGGGCACGAAGAAGATCAGGTAGTTGGCGGCCAGCACCGGAAACTGGCTTCGGTCAATAAAGAGCAGATAGACGTCGAAGCGGAAAAAGCCGAGCCGGGTAAGCTCAAAGGCGATGCTCATAAAAAAACCGGCTGTGGTCATCAACAGGGGCACGAGCCACACCGCCCGCCTCAGAAGCTGCTCCCTGAACAGGGCCAGCAGGGTGCCGCTGGCGCCGAACCCCAGCATAGCCACGGAGATGATCATATAGGCAAAATGATGCCACTGAACAATCGAGATGAGCTGCATCAGCGCAAGCTGGAACGCAATAATGGCAGCTGAATGCAGTCCCAGGCTGATGATCCTCCTGCTGTCGGACGACTGTTCCGCGTTCAACATCATTGTCTTTCTCTTTCGAAGGGTACAAACCTGACGGGCATGAGGCTGCTGGTGCTGATCTCACCACCCTCTTTTTTCTCAACGAGCATCAGCTGCTGCACCTGGAAGGGCGATCCGACGGGAATGATCATCCGGCCGCCTTCCTTGAGCTGCTCCACCAGGGGAGGAGGGATGTAATCGGCGGCGGCGGTCACCACGATGGCGTCAAAAGGGGCATGTTCGGGCCAGCCGTGATAGCCGTCGGCGATTTTCACATGGACGTTGTCGTACTGGGCCTGCAGCTTGCGTTTGGCCTGCTCGCCAAGCGGCCCTATGATCTCTATGGTGTACACCTGGTCAATGATCTCTGCCAGGACCGCTGCCTGGTAGCCCGACCCCGTACCTATTTCCAGCACGCGCTGCCCCGGAGCGGGCCTGATGATCTCCGTCATGTAGGCCACAATGTAGGGTTGTGAGATGGTTTGCCCGTAACCGATGGGCAAAGGCCTGTCCTGGTAAGCGTTGCGGCGCTGTACGGCAGGTACGTAAAGATGGCGGGGCACTGCACGCATAGCCCGTAACGTGGCCCTGTCGCGAATGCCGCGGGCCTGGATCTGCGTTCGTACCATCTGATTCCGCTCCCTCTCGAATTCATCGGCAACGGCATCACCCGTCTTTAAAACAACCAGCAGGAAGAGCAATATGGGAACTGAAAATATTTTCATAGCTTTGTGTAGTTAGGGCATTTTTATTATCAGAGAAGGTCAAGATACAAATTTTTTTTGGAATTTTTTACGAGAAACAAAATCTTAATATATTGATTAACAAGGAGCTGAAAAATAGCTATTGGCTGTTGGCTCCTGGCTGTTGGCTCCTGGCTGTTGGCTCCTGGCAGATCTTAGTGCTAAAAACTAAAAGCGAAAAAAGTGAAAAACGAAAAATGGAAAGTGTAAAATATCAGGAAACCTGGAGATTCTGACTTCTGACCTCTGAATTCTGAATTCTCATTTTTCCTTCGACTACAGACCTCCCGGGAGATTTCTCACTGCGTTCGAAATAAACCTCTGAATTCTGACTTCCTGACAGATTTTTCCATGCGGTCGCCACAAACCCCATCAACGATTAAACGATTCAACAAATAAACGATTCAACGATACAACGATTCAACAATAAACAATTCATCCACATAAAACTACGCTTATGTCAAACAACAAAGCACTTAAGGCCTATGAAAACGAGCGTTTTCTGAAATCGCCCCTGGCCAGGGAGTTACGCATTTTGTCAGAATACCTTGAGCCGAAGTCGCGTTTGCGCAAGAACAAGGTTCAGGACACGGTGGTATTTTTCGGTTCGGCGCGCACCTTGTCGGCCAAGGAAGCCGTTCAGCGGATGGAAATGCTCAAGGCTCAGCCGAAGCCCGACCCGCATGCGCTGAAGGTGGCGGAGCGTGACCTGAAGCACTCCAGGTATTACGAAGATGCGGTGGAGCTGGCCCGCAGGCTTACCCAGTGGGCCAGGGAGAGGTACACGCCTCACAGCCGTTTCATCGTAGCCAGCGGCGGAGGCCCCGGCATCATGGAGGCTGCCAACAAAGGCGCCAGGCTCGCCGGGGGCAAGTCGATCGGCTTTGGCATCAGCCTGCCCTTCGAGCAGGAGTCCAATCCGTTCATCGACGAAGAACTGAACTTTGAGTTCCACTACTTCTTCATGCGAAAGCTGTGGCTCGTATTCATGGCCAAGGCTTTTGTGATTTTCCCGGGAGGCTTTGGCACCCTTGATGAGCTGATGGAGGTGCTTACGCTGGTGCAGACGGAAAAAATCAAAAAAGAACTGAAGATCATCCTGTATGACAGCCACTTCTGGCAGCAGATCATCAACATACCCAAGATGGCCGAGCTGGGGGTGATCAGCAAAAAGGACCTCAAGCTGTTCAGGTTGTGCAACAGCGTTGATGAGATGGAGAAGGAGCTGATCCCGCATCTCATCAAAGTTGAAAAGAAAAGCCGCCTGTTGCGGTAGTTCCGCTGCCGGGTTATTCGTAGCGCATGGAGATGGCCGGGTTGACCGAGGCGGCGTTGATGACCCTGTAGCTTATGGTGATCAGCGCGATGGCCACGGCCACGCCAAAGCCAAGCAGGAAGTCGGTTGCCTGCAGGCTGATGCGGTAGTGGTAGTTTTGCAGCCAGTTGCCGGCCACCCAGTAGATCAGCGGCCATGCCAGCACGCTGGCCAGCGCCACCAGCACCAGCACATCCTTGCATACCAGGTACCAGATGTTGCTCACGGAGGCCCCAAAGGTTTTCCTGATGCCGATTTCGCGCACCCGCTGCTGAAGCGAGAACGCCGTAAGGCCGTAGAGCCCCAGCGAAGCGATCAGAATGGCCAGCAGGGTGAAGATCACGGAGAGGCGGGCATTTTGCCGTTCTTCCTGGTAGAAGCGCCTGAAGTCCTCATCAAGAAACACATAAAACATGGGGTCGTTAGAAGTGAAGGAAGCCCACAACTGCTCCGTGGCTTCCAGCACCTGGCGCGTCATGCCGGGCTCAATGCGGATGCTGATATATCCCCAGTTGAAGTTTTCATTTTTGAACCTCAGGATGTAAGGACCGACGCTGCTCTGCAGCGATTCAAAGTGGAAGTTATTCACCACGCCGATCACCGGCATGATGGTTTCCTGGTCGCCCGGACTGACGATACGTGTGGCAAAAGGATCCTCCATGCGGTAGTTGGCAACGGCGCTTTGATTGACCACTGCGGCCTGCCGGTCGGTGGGCATGTCGGGATCGAAGAAACGGCCCTCGGCCAGCTCTATTCTGTAGGTCTCCAAAAAGTCGTAATCGACCCAGTTGGTTTGCATCAGGAAGGACTCTTCCTCACGGCCCCTGATGATGTACCCGTTGTTGTTGTTATTCCTGCCGGGAACGGCCGTGGAGGCGGACACCGACATGACGCCCGGGATGTTCTGCGCTTCGGTCTTAAAGGAGTGCACCTGGTCGCCAATGGCCTGTGCCTGGCGGATGACAAGCAGGTTCTCCTTGTCGAAGCCCAGATCTTTGCTGATCATGTAATTGAGTTGCTTGAACATGATCAGGGATCCTGTGATCAGCATGATGGATATGGCAAACTGGGTTACCGTGAGCACCTTGCGCAGGCCGGTGTTCTGTTTTCCGTTGCCCGTTTTTCCCTTGAGCACCGTGGCCGGACTGAAAGAGCTGAGATAGAAGGCGGGATAGCTGCCCGCAAACAGTCCTACCGTGACCACCAGGAGGATCAGCGCGGGAATGACGCGCCAATCGCTGAAGTAGGAGAGTGTCAGATTCAGCGACAGCAGGTCGTTGAAGTAGGGAAGGGTGATCTCTGCAATCAGGACGGCCAGCAGGAGTGCGAGGGCAGACAGCACCACGGTTTCGGTCACAAACTGTCCGACAAGCATGCCTTTGGTGGATCCGATCACCTTTTTCATGCCCACCTCCTTGGCCCTGCGCGAGGCCTGGGCTGTTGAAAGGTTCATGAAGTTTATGGAGGCGATCACCAGGATCAGCAGTCCGATGGCGCCGAAAATCCACAGGTATTTCGGGTCGGTGGTGGGCTGGTTGAACTGGTCCACGGAAGGATCAAGATGGATGGAGGTGAGCGGCTGCAGGAAGTAGTTGTACGTGTTGCCCTGGCTGACGAAATCCTCGATGGTGATGCCCAGTATCTGGCGCACCTGGGGACCTACATACTTCACAATCAGGTCTTCAAAACGATCAACGACGGCATGTGCCTCCGCTCCGGGATGGAGCATGATGTATGTGAAAAAGCTGTTTGACAGCCAGTTTTCGTCACCGGCGCGCTGGTTGGTGATAAAGGATGCGATGATGTCGGCATAGAGATGTGATGTTTCAGGCATGTCGCTCATCACGCCGGTTACACGGTAGTGGTTGGGCATGTTCCCGACCCGCAGCGACTTGTTTATGGGGTCGTCATCACCGAAGATGCGTCGGGCGGCGCTCTCCGAAAGTACAATGCTGTAAGGTTCCGTAAGAGCAGTAGCTGTGTTTCCGCGAAGCAATGGCACGGTGAAAAAGTCAAAGAAGGTGGAATCCGCCTCCATAAAGTATGGTTCGATGAAGAAGTCGTCATCACGCTGAATGATGGTTTCATCCCACACATTGACGCGCAGGAAGCTCTCCACCTCAGGCATGTCGGCCACCATGGCAGCTCCCATGGGCGCCGCCGTATAGGCAGCCTTCACCTCCTGGCCGCTGAAGATGCCATGCAGGCCAACGCGGTAAATGCGGTCTCTGTGCTCGTGATGCCGGTCGTAGCTGACCTCATGCATGATGAACAAGGCAATGATCAGGGCACAGGCCATGCCGATGGCCAGTCCCAATACGTTGATGGCGACATAGCCGCCCTGGCGCCTGAGTGCGCGAAAGCTGAATTTCAGGTAATGTTTGAACATGATGATGGCGTTTTAGCTCGAAGCCCGAAACCGGAAGCTCGAAGGAAGGGTTTTGTGACCTTCTTCGTTCTAACTTCTGATTTACGACCTCTGAATGCTGTCATTACTATGTTGTTGAATTGCTGGAAGATTGTTTAATCGTTGAATTGTTTATTTGTTGAATTGTTAGAGCTAAGAAGGCAGAAAAATGCTCGAAGCTCGAAGCTCGAAGGAAGAAGGAGAAGGCAAAGGTCTGAGGTCGGAAATCGGAAGTCAGAATTCGGAAGTCAGAATCTCCAGGTTTCCTGAAATTTTTCATTTTTCACTTTTCATTTTATCCGCTTTTGGCCTTTGGCTTTTAGCAAGAAAAACAGCCAACAGCCAAGAGCTGTTTTCATTTTTCACTTTTCATTTTTCCCGGTTTCGGGATGTGTGTCCTTACTCATAGCGCATCGATATGGCAGGGTTCACCGAGGCGGCGCTGATCACCCGCTGGCTGATGGTGATCAGGGCGATGACTACGGCCACGCCAAAACCAAGCAGGAAGTCTGTTGCCTGCAGGTTGATGCGGTAGTGGTAGTTTTGCAGCCAGTTGGTGGCCACCCAGTAGATCAGCGGCCAGGCCAGCACCGTGGCCACGGCTATCAGCACCATCACATCCTTACATACCATGTACCAGATATCTGAAATGCTGGCGCCGAAGGTCTTCCTTACCCCAAACTCTTTGGTGCGCTGCTGCAGCGAAAAAGCCGTCAGTCCGTAAAGGCCCATGGAAGCCACCAGTATGGCCAGTAACGTAAAGATGATTGACAGGTGAGCGTTTTGACGTTCTTCAACATAAAGCCTGTTAAAGTCTTCATCCATAAAGAAATAAAGCATCGGCTCGTTGTTGGTGAACGACGCCCACAGCTCTTCCGTGCGGTCAAGTATCGTGCCCGGCATACCTTCTTCATAGCGTATGCTGACATAGCCCCAGTGGATGTTTTCATGCTTGAACATCATGATGGCCGGTGTGATGTCGTGGTGCAGCGATTCAAAATGAAAGTCTTTGACCACGCCGATCACAGGCACCTCCTGCTGTTCTTCACCCGGACTGACCACACGGGTCTCCAGCGGGTTTTCGAGCCGGTAGTTGCGTACGGCGCGCTCGTTGATGATGCAGGCCTCCTGGTCGGTGGGCCTGTCAGGATCGAAGAAGCGACCCTCTGCTAGCTGAATGCCGAAAGTCTCCAGGAAGTCGTAATCAACCCAGTTGGTTTGCATGATGA
>JAVIYP010000075.1:0-11467 GCA_031323845.1 Bacteroidales bacterium
AGGAACTCCTCGTAAAGTTTAATGATGGAGGGATTTTTGTGCGACTTGCGGATGGGTTTGTTTTTATCTTCTTCATAGATGGCCTTTTGACGCGCCTTTATGATCTCCGGATTACCGTGATGCAGGGGCTGTCCGCCGCCGCCAACACAGCCACCGGGACAAGCCATGATCTCAATGGCATGGTATTCGCTCTTGCCGGCTTTGATGTCGTCCAGCAATTTGCGGGCGTGTCCCAGTCCGTGGGCAATGCCGATGTTGATCTGCACACCGTCGAAGTCAACGCTGGCCGAACGGATGCCGTCAATGCCCCGCAACTGCTCGAAGTCTATCTTTTCCAGCTGTTTCCCGGTATGGATTTCGTAGGCACTCCTCACGGCCGCTTCAATAACACCACCGGTGGTACCGAAAATAACCGCTGCGCCAGTGGACTCACCCATGGGTTTGTCAAAATCCTCTTCGGGAAGGCTGTTGAAGTCCATGTTGCTGCGCTTGATGAGCATGGCCAACTCTCGCGTAGAGATGCTGTAGTCAACGTCCGGGTTGCCATCCACCTTGAATTCTTCGCGGGTACACTCATACTTCTTGGCTACACAGGGCATCACGGAAACCACGACCATGTCTTCACGTTTGGTTTCGATCTTATCGGCAAAATAGGTTTTCGCGATCGAACCGAACATCTGTTGCGGTGAGCGTGCCGTTGAGGGGATGTCGCGCATATCGGGGAAATGGTATTCAAAGAAGTTCACCCAGCCCGGGCAGCACGAGGTCAGCATGGGCAGCTTCACCTCCTTGTCGCCACCGAGGAAGCGTGTCAGGCGGTCGAGCAGCTCGGTGCCTTCTTCCATGATGGTAAGGTCGGCGGCAAAGTCGGTGTCGAACACATAGTCGAAGCCCAGCCGGCGCAGCGCTGCAACCATTTTTCCGGTCACCAGTGTACCGGGTTTGAGACCGAAGGCCTCACCCAGGGCGGCTCTCACCGCCGGTGCAGTTTGTACTATCACTTTTTTGGTCGGGTCGGCCAGGTCGCGGATGAGCTGAGTGGTATGGTCAACCTCTGTCAGCGCAGCCGTCGGACAAACGGCAACACACTGGCCGCAATAGGTACATTCGCTGTGGTCGAGGTCGCGCTCGAAGGCCGGTGCCACAACCGCTTCAAAACCCCTGTTCACGCCCGAAAGCACACCAACGGTCTGAAAGTCGTTGCACATGGTCTCGCAACGGCGGCACATGATGCATTTGTCCATGTCGCGGATGATAGCCGGCGAAAAGTCAGGCTTGTAGGTTGATTTTTCACCCTGGTAGGGAATGCTCCGCACGCCCATCTTGATGGCCATGTCCTGCAGATCGCAGTTGCCGCTCTTGGCACAGATCAGGCAATCAAACGGATGGTCTGACAGGATGAGCTCCAGCACGGTTTTACGGGCATTGAGCACCCTGATGCTGTGGGTTTGCACCTTCATGTCGGGCATACACTCGGTGGCACAGGCAGGCGCCAGGTTCCGGCGTCCCTCGACCTCCACCACACAAACACGGCAGCCACCCGGCTTGTGCTCAATCTTTAAATCGCCAAGGTTCATGTAACACAAGGTGGGAATGGCAATATCAAGCTTTTTGGCAGCATGATATATGGTCGTCCCCTTCTTTACCTCGACAGTCCTGTTGTCTATATTTAACTTGATCATTTCCATTATCTTATATCCTTATTTTTAAATGATGGCTACTGCGTTGAACTTACACTTCTCGAAACAGGCATTGCATTTGATGCAGAGCGACTGATCTATGGTGTGTAACTGCTTGCGCTCTCCTGAGATACAGTTCACAGGACAGTTACGCGCGCAGGCAGTACAGCCCACACAGTTCTCCGGGATGATCTCGTAGCGGATCAGGTCTTTGCACACACCTGCGGGGCAACGATGTTCGTCGACATGCGCCAGATATTCGTTCATGAAGTTGTCCATGGTCGACAATACGGGGTTCGGGGAAGTCTGTCCGAGTCCGCAGAGCGAAGTGTCGCGGATAACGCCGCTTAGGTTGCGCAGGTTGTCCATATCTTCCTTGTCGGCCTGTCCTTTGGTGATCTTATCCAGCAGCTCATAAAGCCTTTTGTTGCCGATGCGGCAGGGCGAACACTTTCCGCAGCTCTCTTCAACGGTGAAGTCGAGGTAAAACTTGGCCACGGCTACCATGCAATCGTCCTCGTCCATGACAATCATACCGCCGGAGCCCATCATGGAGCCGGCCGCGAGCAGGTTGTCAAAGTCTATCGGCGTGTCGAGGTGTTTTTCCGTAAGGCATCCGCCCGACGGGCCACCGGTCTGTACGGCCTTGAACTTCTTGCCGTCCTTGATGCCGCCGCCGATCTCAAAAATCACCTCCCGGAGGGTAATGCCCATGGGCACCTCAATAAGTCCTACGTTGTTGATCTTTCCGGCCAGGGCAAACACCTTGGTACCGGTGGAGGTTTTCGTGCCGATGCCGGCAAACCACTTGGCGCCTTTGTTATAGATAACCGGCACGTTGGCAAAGGTTTCCACGTTGTTTACGTTGGTAGGCATGCCTTTGTAGCCGCTTTGCGCGGGAAACGGGGGTTTGAAGGTTGGCTCTCCCCTTTCCCCTTCCATAGAGTGGATAAGCGCCGTTTCCTCACCACAAACAAAAGCTCCGGCACCATAACGGATCTCCACATCAAAGTCAAAACCACTGCCGAGGATGTCCTTGCCCAGCAAGCCGTAATCTCTGGCCTGGTCAATGGCGATTTTCAAACGGTTAATGGCAAGCGGGTATTCAGCACGAATGTAGATCAGTCCCTTGGTAGCACCGATGCAATATCCGTTAATCACCATGGCTTCAAGCACTGAATGCGGATCACCTTCCAGGATAGACCTGTCCATGAACGCACCGGGGTCGCCCTCATCGGCGTTGCACACCACGTATTTTTGTTCACCGGCCACCTTGCTGGCGATCTGCCACTTAATTCCCGTCGGGAAGCCACCGCCGCCGCGGCCACGCAAACCGGAGTCAATCATCTCCTGGACAGCCTCTTCGGGTGTCATCTCCAGCAGCACCTTACCCATCGCCTCATAGCCGTCAGCCGCCAGATATTCATCAATGTTTTCAGGATCAATCAAACCGCAGTTGCGCAGGGCAATGCGTATTTGCTTCTTATAGAAGCCCATACCTTTGGAATCGGGAATTTGCTTCTTGTCAACCGGATCCACATAAAGCAGACGTTCAACCCTGCGGCCCTTCACCGCATGCTCTGCCACGATCTCCGTGGCATCACCGGGCTCAACGGATACATAAAAGGTGTTGTCAGGAATCACTTTTACGATGGGCCCTTTCTCACAGAATCCGAAACAGCCGGTGGTAACCACCTGAACATCATCCTGAAGCCCCTGTGCCTGAACTTCTTTGGTTAAGTTGTCATACAGCATGTCGCTGGCCGAAGCCCGGCAGCCGGTGCCACCGCAAACCAGCATATGCATCTTGTATTTTGCCATTATGCTTTCCCTCCTTCTTTATTGGTGTCAATGCTTTGATAATTCACAGGAATAATGCCGTCCAGCAGCTCCTGGTTTCTTATATACCGCTCAATGATCTGATCTGCCTTTTTCACATCTACATACCCGTAAACCACAGCCTCCTGACCGGGAAGCGTCACCTCAACGGTGGGTTCGGCATAGCAATAGCCCATGCAACCCGTCTGGGTGACAATGGCGTCGATGTTCCTTTTGTCCAGCTCATCCACCAGGTACTCCATAACTTCCTTCGATCCGGAAGCAATGCCGCAGGTTGCCATAGCGACCTTTATCAGCACACGGCCCTCAGGTGTTTCGCTTTTTTCGCGCAAAGCGATCTTCGACTGAAGATCAGCCTTCATCTTTTTCAAATCTGCCAAAGATTTAATTTTTGTCATGTTGATTCGTTTTTAATGTTGATATGCGTGTTGTTCGTTTTATGTTTTGTTTATAAGCCGGTGCCCTTCCACAGGTCTTTATTGACCGGTCATGTTAACACGCTGATGTGTTCGCGGATCATCTCCCTGATGAATTTCAGCACCTCAGGTTCATTTATCGGGATGCCCTCAAGCGTTTCCCTGATTTCATCCGTGTCCAGTACAAAGCTTTGCTCATTTTTCTGATGCTTGTACTGAAAGCGGATGTCAGGATTTCCCCCTATCAGTATGGTCATCACTCCTGCAATGTCGCCCAGCTCCGGCCTGTCAATATGGTCATGTTCAAACACCGCCTCAATGAAAGTGCCTTCTCCGGGTTTTGAGGTGATGCTCAAACGGCCACCTGCCTGCCCGGCGCTGTGCATCAGTAAAGGAATGCCCATACCCACCCTGCGTGTGGTTCGCGACGTAACGTAAGGATCGGTAACGCGTTTTACCAGCTCCTCGCTCATTCCGCAACCGTTATCGTGCACGCGGATCACGTAAAGGTTGTTCGGGATATCCTCCCTGACATCCGCTGTGATGTGCGTTGCACCCGCAGTAATGGAGTTCTGCACAAGATCAAGAATATGTAATGCCAGTTCCTTCATGCTTTCCGGCTGCCGCAGCCCGTATTTCAAGGATCGTTGAATCGTTTTTTGTTGAATCGTTTAATCGTTTATTTGTTGAATCGTTTATTCGTTGAATCGTTTATTCGTTGAATCGTTTATTTGTTGAATCGTTTATTTGTTGAATCGTTTATTCGTTGAATCGTTTATTTGTTGAATCGTTTATTCGTTTATTCGTTTATTCGTTGATTTTTCTCATTATCTGCTTTTGGCCTTTGGCTTTTAGCAAGAAGATCTGCCAAAATCCGACCTCCGACCTCCCTGTCTTCCTTCGAGCTTCGAGCTCCTTACAGATTTCTCTTTCTTCCTTCGAGCTTCCAACTAAACAATCACCCTGCGGTTACTGATCCCTTTCAACGCCATGCTTATTTCGCTGAAGCTCCTTGTTTCCAATTCAAACGTTGTGGTACGCACGCCGATCTGTGCCGGATGGTGTGCGTCGGAGCTTCGGATAAAGCTGTACTCCGCCAGGTAGGGGAACTGACTAATGAGTTCTTCCGGACTGCCCTGGCGCGACACCTCCAGCGCATCTGCTTTTATCCCG
Organism: Bacteroidales bacterium; assembly: GCA_031323845.1. Taxonomy (GTDB): domain Bacteria; phylum Bacteroidota; class Bacteroidia; order Bacteroidales; family UBA7960; genus PUPG01. The sequence continues at coordinate 5,108 of JAVIYP010000075.1, forward strand.
GGTGGAACAAAGCCAAGCTGGCTGAAGAAGCTGTAAGCCGGTCTGTCGATATGGGCGGGGATAAACAAACCGCCAAGGTTGTGCACCTTCTCCTCCACTTCGTCGACCGACTGGTTGATGGCAGCAATCAGCAGCGTTTCAACCTCCTCCACAATCATTTCGCTTTCATCGAGCACCACCTGGTAGCCAAACAAATGCGGTTTGTTCGGCACTTTACTGAGGTGCTGGTCAAGATACTGTTGAAACAGCATCAGTTTTTCATCATTTTCAAAGAACGTTAAACAGTGTATCTCTTCTTTCGTTGTTACCTCCGCACCGCACAGCACAAAGATATCATGTTTTGCGGCCATATTGCGTATCAGCGCTGCATGTTTGGTACTATTGTGGTCGGTGATGCCCAGAATTCCTATCTTTTGCCGGACTGCCTCCTCCACGATTCTTGCCGGACTCATCTCCAGGTCGCCGCAAGGCGATAACAGGGTATGCACATGCAAATCGGCGCTGTAGGTCTGCATTTACTTTTTTATCAGTTCATAAATCTTGCCGGTCACTTCAAAAGTGCTCATCGAAGTGCCCAGGATCGGGATGCCTTCTTCGTTGCTTTGCTGAGCAGTGTCTTCAGCGGGTTTGTTGTCGTTCACCAGGATGACGGCTGCCAGCTCCTTGAGCGAAGCAATGGCCATCACGTTTTTGTGCGTCTGCAAAGTGATCCATACCTGGCCTTCATCGGCCCTTCCCATCACATCGCTGAGCAAATCCGATACATAGCCACCCGTAATCTCACGCTGCATACCCGCGTCACCGCTAAAAACCTGCAAGTCCAATGCTTCTGTAAGTTCTGCTACTGTCATGGTTATCTTTTTTTTCGGGTTGATGCGTTTTTTTTGATGTATTTGCTAGTTTCTCGTTACCTTTTTGAAAGTCATTTATCCCATCAACCATTAATTCATTACAAATATTCTTTCAGGCATTCAGTTTCATGGTTATCACAAGCATCGTCCCCTTATCAACTTCACTGGAAATATCAAGCTTGTCGGCATTTTTTTTGATGTTCGAGAGTCCCATTCCAGCACCGAAACCCATCTCCCTCACCGCTTCACTGGCGGTTGAATACCCTTCCTCCATGGCTTTTTCGATATCCGCGATCCCAGGTCCTTCATCCCTGAAGGTGAGGGTTATGCTGTGGTCCTCAACATCAGCGTAAATGGTACCGCTGTATGCGTGCGCCACGATATTCACTTCGGCTTCGTAGGCAGCAACCACGGTGCGTTTAATGACGCCAGTATCCACATTCAGTCTTTTAAGGAGCTTTTTTATCTCGCTTGATGCATACCCTGCGCGTGTGAAATCACCTCCTTCTACGTTGAACTCCAGATGTATGCGTTCACTCATGGTGATTAATAAATGGGTTTCACTCCGGCCTGATAAAGCAGTCCGCATGTTTTAAACACTGAATACCTGCACTCAATGAGGATGATCGAATGTTCTTCCGCCAGGGAGATCATTTCCGGACTGGTCTTTTTATTCCTTGCGAAGATGATGCAATTGATGTCTGACATTTCTGCTGTCCGGATGGTCTGCATGTTAGCCAGCCCGGTGATCAGCAGCACGTGATCATTTTTCAATGTCAGCACGTCGCTCATCAGGTCGGAGGCAAAGGCCACGTCCACCGTATAACTGCCCTGTGCGGTGCCACAAACGATGCGTGCATCCAGCATCTTCACTATGTCATCGACCCTCATTATCAGTGCTTTTTGTAAACTTGTGCAAAAATAATCTAATAAAATGAAACAACCAAATAAAGTTGTGAATATTTTAACAGCTTATGCGGTTTATTCTGATTGCTTAGCAAAATACAAAATAAACCCACAAGGCTAAGAACGAAAGGTTAAGAAGCTAAGGAGTCAATCTTAGTTATTGATGCATTCAATTATTTCAGAAGCGGCCTGCATAACCGGAGGTGAGAATATTTCGCCAACGTCAATATTGGCTGGTTGTATTGCAATTATAAAAATCCTAGTGTTGAAAAAGCAGCTCAATTTTTGGAGTGAAACATTATGACTGTGGCACGTAGTATCAAGAACATCGCTCACAGGAATAACTTTCCATGAGCCGGCCGGGAGTCCCATTTCAACACAATCAATAATAATTAACAAGTCAGGATTTTCATTGTTAATTGTGCTGATATACCTGTCAATTCCGGCTTCTGGAGTGACTATTATGCGGTTCTTCTTAGTTTGCAGTCGGTTGGAGATATAAGGACCTACACCGTCGTCATTTCTCAACAAATTGCCCACACCGGCCAGTACAACTTTCAGGTCAGGGTTATTAAGCAATGCTCGAAGATCAGGCATAAGCTACAGAAGGTCTTTGACAAGGGTTTGCCTCAGGCAATCCGGACACATTACGTTAAACATGTCCTTTCGCTTCAAATGGTCAATAACTTCAATCTTTATGCTATCGGGATCAACTAGCTTCAGTCGTTCGTTCAGCATATTGAGGTTCAGAACAGAAGAGAAAGCCTTTGGGCCTAACACATGGTGAATGAATATAATATGCTCGCGTGTGGTGATCACTGCATTACACCACTCGCACAAAATCAGTTCTTTTTCTTGCTCTTCGACAAGTTGCTTTCTATTAAAGGCCGAAAGGTCGTACTGTGTATCCGAAAGCACAACTCCCTTTCCTGTAATGCAATGTTCTTCGCACTGTCCGCAAAATATACACATACCGTAGTTTCTTGAGATTACCCTTGTTTTTTCTTGGGGTTCATCAATGCATGTTATTGCGCCTGGCGGACAAACATTGGCACAAGTTTCACAACCAACGCAGTTTTCATCATCAACAACCGGCTTTCCTCTGAATTTTTCAAAAGGGGTGTGCGGCACCTTTGGGAACTGTGTGGTATAAGCCGGAGTTACTAACGAGCGAATGGCTTCCTTTACCTCCCGTATTTTAGGATATTTCATAATTCGTTTTTTTCAAAATAGTAAACGCTTTGAAACTGTCAGCACCGGATTATTCTGTTTTTACTACTTATTTGCTTTCAGCACCTGAATCTTCTTCATTTATTTGCTGTGCTTCCTGTTTATAATCATCAACAGTACTTTTTTCCCAAAGTGGGAACCCATAGTGATAAGCGCCTCTTGCAAGCGAATGAGCAGCAACGGTAGCTGCCAAAAACAACAAAGGAATGGCAATAAGTGCTTTTATACCTATTGCAGAAAAACCGTATCGAATAAAAACTCCCAGCAGGATACACCATGTTCCCAGTGTAACACACTTTGTAGCTGATTGAAGGCGGTTATACACATCTGGAAAGCGCAGCAGTCCAAGGCATCCGAAAAAATCGAATAAAACGCCAACAGATATTACTATAAGGCTTATTGTTTCATTCATTGAGCTTATTCCTCCCTAAATATTTTGCTAGTGTCAAGGTTCCGATAAAACTAAGGATTATCCAGGCAATACCGATATCCATGATAAACATTCTATCTGTTTTTACAGCTATGATGGCAGTAATGCCAACTACAAGTATCCCCAGAATGTCAATGCCTACCATCCGGTCGGCAATGGTTGGACCTTTTATCACTCGATACAGGCACATAAAGCACATTGCGATTAGGAGACACAGGAAAATATCATACGGTGTGTTCATTCGAAAATCCTCCTGATATAAGTTTCAAACCTGCCGCATATTCTGCGCGAATACATAACAGGATCTTTTGTGCTAACATAAATCCAGTGAATATATATATGATCTTCAATAATATCAACAGTAATGGTACCCGGGGTCATGGTAATTGAGTTGGCAAGCATTGCCCTGCCAAGTTCTGTTTTTACATCAAGTTTCACTTTTACAATACCTGGTTTTATAGGAAGTCCAGGATGCAGCACCCTGTAGGCCACATCCAGGTTAGCCTTAAAGCATTCCCATGAAAAAACAAACAGGTACAGAACTGCCCATAAATACCTGGTTGGATCCAGTAGTTTTTTTAAACCGGCATCAAAGTATCTGCCAAAAAAGGCTGCTGTAATAGCTGCACAACATGCACCAATGACCAGGCTGTCCCATTTCAGACTGAAAGTGAACATGAGCCACAAGCCCAGCAGAAGGATGAAAAACACGATGTATCTCATAATAACTGTTCTAGAATGTTTTGCGAATATTGTACTGTATTCATCAATACGTCTGCTGCAGGAGCAAGAATCGTTTCTCTAAAGACCGGGATAATAAGCAGACTAAGTCCAAGACATAGAAAGGCCAAAAACACCATTGAGAATCCCATAGAGAACGGTACTTCATTCAATGTCTTAATACCTTTAAATTTTGCGAGCCCGGAAAATGCATAGCGATGCACTTTCATGAATGAGGCCAGTGTAATCAGGCTTACAATAACAGCAAGTGCAGCCATCAGGTAGAAACCGCCGGCCACAGCAGCAATAATGATCAGGAGCTTGCTAAAAAACCCGTTAAAGGGCGGGATTCCTGATATTGCCATTGATGCACTGAACGTAGTTGCAGAAGTGAGCGGCATTTTTTCTCCCACTCCACCCATTTCGTGCAGCATACGTGTTCCGGTGCGAAACTCAAGAGCGCCTGAGTTCAGGAAGAGTAAGCCTTTGAACACTGCATGATTTACCATATGGAACAAACCTCCCATGATTGCCATAGCAGCGATACGATTATCTCCATTAACTGACAAAATGGTCATTCCCATACCTATTCCCAGAACAACATATCCCATCTGGCTGATGCTGTGATAGGCCAGCAGGCGCTTAAAATCCCACTGTCCAATGGCAAGAAAAACGCCGCCTACCATAGAAATACTGCCAATTACAGTTATCAGCATGGCAATTTCGTAGCTGATACCGAACATGTTAAAGAATAATCGCAGGATTGCATAAACACCTACAGCTTTAATTAGCACCCCCGAGAGCATAGAAGATATAGGAGCCGGTGCAGATGGGTGGGCATCAGGCAGCCAGGCATGAAATGGGATCATTGCCGCTTTGAGTCCAAATCCGGCAATAAACAGCAGCTGAACAAAAAGTATTGTGTTTTGCTGTTCCGACTGGCTTAGGGCGTAAGAGATATCTGCAATGTTTAAGGTGGAGGTTTGCCAATAAATAACAGCAATGCCAAGCAAGATCAGCAACGAGGCTAAACCGCCAAGTACCTGATATTTAAATGAAGCTTCGAGTTCTGCCTTTTCAATACCAAACGCAACGAGTGCATAGCTGGCAATCACTGCTATTTCAAGAAACACAAATAAGTTAAAAAGATCACCGGTAATGACCACTCCGTTCATTCCTGCCACCATCAGCAAAAACAGGGCATAAAAATATTTTTTACCGGTAAATCGCCGCATATATGACAACGAAAAGAAAGAAGCAAAGAAGGCTATTAGGTTGATGACTGTGAGCATGAGTATACTCAGTCCATCAACTACAAACTGAATGCCTATGGGCACACCATCAATAAACTCCCAGCCACCGATATAGTATACCAACAGGTCGGCTTCGCCTGCATAAAACAACACTGATACAGTGGTGAGCACAAGCATGATCAATGGTGTGAGCATTCTTCCTGTGCTTTTCCAGACGCCTCCCAGAACCGGTATGATAAATGCTCCGGCTAATGGTAAAATGACAAATATAGGTATCCAAGCTTTCATCATTTTCAGCCTTTTAGGTTTTTAATTTGCCTGATGTCGAATGTACCGTGTTTTTTATACAACCTGATTGCGATTGCCAACAACATTGCAGTAGTTGCCAAACCAATTACTATGACAGTTATTACCATTGCCTGGGGCAGCGGGTCAACGTATTTTGCATCACCTCCGGCGGTGGCTATAGGAGAAACACCTTCTTCAAGATAACCAATCAAAATAAGGAGCAGATTAAGGCTATATTCCATGATACATATGCCCAAAACGATCTTGATCAGGTTTTTACGGGTTATCACACCAAACAGCCCGACCAAAAACAGGATAAAACATAAGATATACAGCATCATTGTTCTTCCTCCTTAAAGATTACAAATGCGAGAAAAATCGTAAAGAGTGCGGCGGCCACTTCTATTCCAATGAAAATGTTTAGCAATGGAATTATTCCGGCGCTAATCAGTTGACCTGCAATTCCAATCTGAAAAAAATTATTCTCTACATTACACCCTACTGGGGAAAGGTGGCCCTGAACTTCCGTTTTAATCTTTTGTCGGTAGTTTTTTCCCTCTTCAGCATCACCATGGTGATCCCTTTTCTCACCATACTGTTTGATTCACATAAGGAAACCTATGAGCTGATCCCTTTTTCCCTGAATTTCGATGTGGTGTTAAACAACTTCTACTACTACCTT
>JAVIYP010000076.1:0-11424 GCA_031323845.1 Bacteroidales bacterium
TAATGTCGTTAATATCGGGTCTTTCCTCGTACAATCTGTAAAACCGTTTCACAATAGCTTCATCCATTTTTTCGTTTGCCTGATGCAGGAGTACTTTTTTTATGTCCTGAATGCCGACTCCCGATTTGTCGAGGGCGGTTTTCATGGCTGCAGGTACTTGTGTGATGGCGTATTCATATACTTTTCGGCCATCCATTTTTATATACCTGATTCCGGGGTCGCTGTCAGGCCTGTTTGAAACCCCCAGGTACAGGTAATAGGCTTCATCCAGTGCATGTGTCACGGCGGCGGAGGCCAGTACCCCGCGTTGTTTTTCTTCTTCTATGCCTTCCAGGACAGTTGCACCGGCACCATCGCTGAAGATCATAGTATCGCGGTCGTATTGATCGACGACCCGTGAAAGCGTTTCGGCGCCAACAACAAGACACCGTCGTGCCACTCCGGCACGGATAAAGGCATCGGCCTGTATGATGCCCTGCAACCACCCGGGGCAGCCAAAAATAATGTCGTAAGCCACACAACCGGGGTTCTTGATCATTAAGTTTTTCTTGACCCTGGCCGCAATGGATGGAAGCATGTCGGTCTGTATCGTACCTTTAATGACGTTACCGAAATTATGGGCCACGATAAGCTGATCGAGGCTCTCGGGATCAAGTCCGGCGGCTGTTATGGCCCTCGAGGCAGCAATGGTAGCAATATCCGCACAATTCTGATCCTCGCTTATCCACCTGCGCTCCGCAATGCCCGTGATATAACGGAACTTGTTGACAACTTCTTCGCCCGGACTGTCGATCAATGACTTATCCTTATCAAAAAAGGTCTGGCTGATAAAACGGCTGTTATCAATGCGCTGAGAGGGAATGTAACTGCCTGTGCCGGTTATGATGGTGTTTAGTGTTGACATGAGTAAGAGTTTAACTGACAAAAATAAGAAACTATTGGCTACAAAGCCACATATTTCTTCACACTGGCAGCCTTGCAGTGTGTGAATGCTAGCGGATCCCTTTCATAATCGCTCAAAATAAATGTACCTTTGCATGATCCAGTTTTAATGATGAACACCCTTTTTGTATAGCGTCATGAGTTTTTTGTACCCGGGTTTCTTGTTTGCCTTGTTTGCGATCAGTATTCCTGTAATCATACATCTGTTCCGGTTCAGGCGTTTCCGAACCATTTATTTCCCAAACATTGCCTTTCTTCAGCAACTGAGCGAAGCCTCTGACAGGGAATCGCGGTTGAAGCACCTGCTTGTGTTGCTGGCGCGGATACTCACCATCAGCTTCCTGGTGATGGCCTTTTCACGGCCATACATTCCTGCTGAGGATGAAGCAGTTAGCCCTGAAGGAAACATTGTCGGCGTTTATATAGATAATTCCTTCAGCATGAATGCGCGTTCTGCTTATGGAAGCCTGCTTGACGAGGCTAAAACCAGGGCGCAGGAACTTGCTTCCATATACATGCCTGCTGACAGGTTTATGCTGCTCACCAACGACTTTGAGGGCAGGCATCAGCGTTTTGTCAGCAGGGAGGAGTTCCTTGCCCTGATTGAAGAAGTGGAACTTTCACCGGTGGTAAGAACCCTTACAGAGGTGATGACCCGGAAAGCTGATCTGTTCTCTTCTGAACCGCAAGGCCGACACCGGGCATACTATATCAGTGACTTTCAAAAAAGTACGACGGGACTTGAGATGCTTGAGGATGAACCTGAACCGAAGGCTTATTTTATTCCTCTTGAAGCCGCACGTACCGACAATGTCTTTATTGACTCATGCTGGTTTGAATCACCGGTCAGACTTGCAGGGCAGCCATTAAGCCTGCATGTGCTCATCCGCAACGACGGAAGCCAGAACCTCAGCAATCAGCCGCTCAGGCTCTTTATTGATGGTCAGCAACGGGCTGTAACCACCTACGACGTTGCTGCCGGAAGCCAGACCGAAGCAGTAGTCGGATGGACAGCAGGTAATGAGCGGTTTCAGCAGGGGTGGATTGAAATTATTGACTATCCCGTAACCTTTGACGACAGGTTGTATTTTTCCTATGCCGTTTCTTCAGAAATCAATGTGCTTACCCTGGAAGCTGGCCAGGCCAATCCTTACCTTGGGGCCTTGTATCGCAGAGATGATCTGTTCAATTACAGCAGTGTGCCTGCTTTCTCTATTGATTATTCGGCTTTTGCACGGCAGTCGCTGATTATTTTGAACGGTTTCAACCAGATATCAGGCGGACTGGCTATGCAATTGCAACGCTTTGTGGAGGAAGGCGGCAGCCTTGCGGTTTTTCCCGGAACAAGCATCAATAAGGCATCCTACAGTGATTTTTTAATGGCAATGGATGTGGACAGCTACACCAGGCTTGACACCAATAGTCTTCGGGTCAGCGAAATCAATGAACTACATCCTCTTTTTGAAGGTGTTTTTGAGGAACTGCCTGAAAATATTGACCTCCCCCGTGTTTCATCTTACTATGCTGTTTCGCGCCAGCTGCGTTCATCCGGCCAGAATCTGCTGGTACTGCAAAACGGCCTGCCTTTTTTCGCATCATACGCGGTAGGAGAGGGAGCAGTCTATTTGTCGGCGGTACCCATCGACGATGCGTTCAGTAATTTCCAACGGCACTCAATTTTTGTGCCAGTAATGGTCAATATCGCCTTGCACAGTAACTCCAGGCAGCCCTTGTATCATGTGTTAGAGCCCATGCTGACGGTTGGCATACCGGGCACCGGAATGGGCACGGATCAGGTTTTTGCCCTGGTGCGTGATGGTTTCAGGGTGATTCCTGAGCAGCGCCAGGCCGGAAACCGCCTGCAGTTGATCTTTCACGACCAGCTCCGTGAAGCCCATAACTACCTGCTGTTCCATGGTGAAGAACTGTACGGACCCCTCTCATTAAATTACGACCGGCGCGAATCGTTACTGGAAGCTCACAGCCGGACTTCAATTGAACGTATACTGGCTGATAGCCAGATACATACTGCCAGTGTCCTTGTGCCGGGAGACCGGTCTCTTGACCAGATGCTCCGGGATACCATTATGGGAAGACAGCTTTGGCGCTTTTTTATTATTCTTGCCCTGACTTTTTTGCTGGCAGAAGTCGCTATTTTGCGCTGGTGGAAATAAATCCGGCCTATTTGATTAATTGTTAAATTTGCAGCACTTAACCAATGCTTGTTTCTTTTTTTGATTCATGATTAACGAACAACATATTCCGGAAGAAGAAGAAAGGTTACAACCGGATGAGTCTGAAGACCAGCATGAAGAAACCTCCCCGGAACTGAGCAGGACCACACGCCTGTCGGGTATGTATCGCGACTGGTTTCTGGAATACGCTTCATACGTGATCCTTGAACGTGCGGTGCCGGAAGTGCGCGACGGACTCAAACCCGTGCAGCGCAGGATACTGCATGCCATGAAGGAACTTGACGATGGCCGATACAATAAGGTGGCCAACATCATAGGCCACACCATGAAGTACCATCCCCATGGAGATGCTTCCATCGGTGATGCCTTGGTTCAACTGGGACAGAAAGACCTGCTGATCGACACCCAGGGTAACTGGGGTAACATCCTCACCGGTGACAGCGCGGCAGCACCACGATACATTGAGGCCCGGCTTTCCAAATTTGCTCTTGAAGTAGTCTTTAATCCTAAAACTACCCGCTGGAAAACCAGCTATGACGGAAGAAATAAAGAACCTGTCACACTTCCCGTTAAGTTTCCATTGCTGCTCGCACAGGGTGTGGAAGGTATCGCCGTAGGGCTGGCGTCAAAAATTCTACCCCACAACTTCAATGAACTCTTAGAGGCTTCCATATTGTACCTGAAAGGTGAAGAACCCAACATCGTCCCTGATTTTCCTTCGGGCGGCTATGCTGATTTTTCGAAATATATGGGTGGGATGCGCGGAGGGAGAGTCCGCATCAGGGCTAAAATCAACATACAGGATAAACGAACCCTGATCATCACGGAAATACCCTTTGGAACTACCACAAACAGTTTGATAGACAGTATTGTTACGGCCAACGACAAAGGAAAGATCAAAATCAGGAAGATTGAAGACAATACGGCCGACAAAGTGGAGATCCTGGTTCATCTTGCACCCGGTATCTCCCCCGATCAGGCTATCGATGCCTTGTACCTGTTCACCGATTGCGAAATCAGCATTTCTCCCAACTGTTCTGTCATCGATGTTGACAAGCCGCGCTTCCTGAGTGTTAATGAAATCTTGAAAATCTCAACAGACAACACTGTAGAGCAGCTTAAATCGGAGCTGGAACTTGAAAGGGATGAGATGCTGGAGCAGTTGTTGTACTCCAGTCTCGAAAAGATTTTCATTGAGCATCGTATTTACAGGGATATTGAATCGTGCGAAAGCTGGGAAGCCGTTATCAAAACCATCGACAAGGGACTTGAGCCTTTTAAGAAAGAGTTTTACAGGGAGATCACCCGGGATGATATCATACATCTGACGGAGATCAAGATCAAACGCATCTCCAGGTATGATGCGTTTCGTGCCGAGAAGGAAATTAAAAAACTGGAAGAGAGGCTTGAGAAAGCCAGGCATCATTTGGAGAACCTGGTCGTTTACACCATAAATTACTTCAGGGATATTAAAAAGAAATACGGGGCAGGGCGTGAGCGCAGAACGGAGATCAGGTACTTTGACAGCATTGAGGCTACCCGTGTTGCCGTGGCCAATGAAAAGCTCTATGTAAACAGGGCAGAGGGATTTGCCGGCACAGCGCTTAAAAAAGACGAGTTTGTTTGTGAATGCTCTGACATTGACGATATTATTGTGTTCAGGGAGGACGGCACATACATGGTCACTAAAGTCAGCGAAAAGTCGTTCGTGGGCAAAAACGTAATTCACATCGGGGTTTTTGAGCGTAACGATGAACGCACCATTTATAATGTGATTTATCGGGATGGACTGAAAGGTGCCGTTAATGTGAAACGTTTTCCTGTGAAAGGAGTGACACGCGATAAGGAATATGACCTTACAAAAGGGACCAAAGGAAGCAAGGTGCTTTACTTCACCGCGAATCCCAATGGTGAGGCTGAGGTGGTAAGTGTGTATTTACGGCCTAAGCCGCGCATGAAAAAAACCGTTTTTGACTTTGATTTCAGCCAGCTTGCGATCAAGGGCAGAGGGTCAGTCGGAAACATTCTTTCCAAAAACGCCGTGCGACGCATTGTGCTTAAAGATGAAGGAGTCTCAACCCTTGGTGCCATTGATATTTGGTTTGATGATGCGGTGTTGCGCCTGAATTCTGATGGCAGGGGCAAGCATTTAGGGGCATTTAAGGGCGATGAGAAAATCTTGGCACTCTATGCATCCGGAAACCTTAGGGTGATGAATTTTGATTTGAGCAATCATTTTGAAGAACAGCCTCTGATCATTCAGAAGCTTAACCCGGGAACCGTAATCACCGCTATCTATAAAGATGCTGATCAGGGCTATTATTACATCAAGCGTTTTGAGCCCGAGGTGAACGGAAAAATGCTCGGTTTTATCGGCGATAACAAAGACAACAAACTGATCCTGGTCACAACGGAAAAATACCCGCGTTTAGCGGTGACTTACCCGCCCTCGGACCGCAGGCAAAAGTCCGGGGAAGAAATTGATGTTGAGGATTTTATTGCTGTTAAGAGCTATAAGGCCAGGGGCAAGAGGGTGTCCGCCACCATTATCGACAAGCTGAAGTGGCTGGAACCTGTAAAAAAAGAAGAAGCCGAAGAGCAAACTGCCGGATCAGATGATTCTCCGGACGAAAAAACAGCAGACCTGCCTGAAGAAAAAACAACCGGCAAAGAGGCTGTTGCTGCCCTTGAGAAGGCCGGGACGTCGCCGGCTGAAGTCAGTGCTTCCGAAGATGTGGCTGAAGACCTTCCACGTCCAATTGAAAAAAGAAAACACAAACCCCCACAACCGGGTGATAAGGAAAGGCAGATCCGTCTGGATCTGGATATTTAATTCTTTTACAAGCACACATGGTTGACAAACTTTTAAACTGCTATGATCAGGGTTGGTATTAATGGTATCGGGAGGATCGGCAAACTTGTTTTCCGTCTTGTGCACGAGCACCCCAACATGAGCGTAGCGGCTATAAATGACACCATGCCTGCTGCGACGCTCGTTCATTTGCTGAAATATGATTCGGTGCACCGGGGTTTCGGACGTGCTGTTACCGTATCGCCTGATAACGGCAGGATACGGGTTAATGGCCAAGAAATCATAAAATACGAGGAGCACGCTCCCGCCCGGATTCCATGGGATGCTCATAACGTGGATGTGGTGATTGACGCCAGTGGCAGGTTTCTGACCAGGAAAGAACTGCAGGATCACCTGAAATCCGGCGTGAAACGCGTAATCCTGAGCTGTCCGCCAAAGGATCAGCTTGACAAGATGGTCGTTATCGGGGTGAATGATCAGGAGCTGAAACCGGAGCATCGCATTATATCCAATGCTTCCTGCACTACTAATTGTATAGCGCCTGTTATAAAAGTACTGCAGGATTATGCCGGTATTGACAGGGCCTTTATGAATACGGTACATCCTTATACCAACAGTCAGAATTTGCTTGATGCTCCCCATGCAGACATGCGCAGGGCGCGCAGCGCGGCCGAAAACATTATTCCTACTACCACAAGCGCCATAAAAGCTGTTCAGACGTTGTTTCCTGCTCTGAAAGGCAGCTTTGACGGGTTCGCCAGCAGGGTTCCGGTGAGCGATGGTTCCTTTGTGGAGTTGAACGCCATCATTAAAAAACAAGTAACCGTAACGGAGCTAAATCTGCGCTTTCAGCAGGCAGCCCGGGAGGAAATGCCGGGAGTCATTGAATATTGTGAAGACCCCATTGTGTCAAAAGATGTCATAGGCAATCCACATTCAGCCATTTTTGATGCCTTGTGTACCAAAGTCCTTGGAAACAATTTCATCCAGGTGCTTGCCTGGTACGACAATGAGTTTGCCTACTCCAACAGGGTGGTTGAGCTTATAGCCCGATCAGAGCTTTGATTTGCCTGTCAGTTCAATGATTTTCAGGATTACCCGGGTGGCCTTTTCCATACTTTCGAGCGGAATGAATTCATAGCGGCCATGGTAATTGTGTCCGCCTGCAAAAAGGTTAGGACAGGGCAGGCCCATATACGACAGTCTTGCTCCGTCGGTGCCTCCCCTGACGGGTCGGATCAGTGGAGTGATATCCAGCGCTTCCATGGCCTGCCGCGCCATCTCCACGATCCCGATTACCGGATGTATCCTGGAATACATGTTGTAATACTGGTCCTTTATCTCTACCAGGAAACGCCCGCTCCCGTATCTTTCATTGAGCAACAGGGCATGATGCCTCAGCTTTGACTTACGGTTGTTAAACCGGGTCATGTCGTGGTCACGAACTATGTATTCCATCACGGCCTCCTCAACGTTGCCGGAGATGCTGATGAGATGAAAAAAACCTTCGTAGCCTGAGGTGTGTTCGGGGCGCTCATTTTCCGGAAGCATGCGGTTATATTCCATAGCCAGCAGCGAAGCGTTGATCATTTTGTCTTTCGCCTCCCCGGGGTGTATGCTTCTGCCCTTTATGGTAATGCGGGCATGGGCGGCATTGAAGTTTTCGTATTGAAGCTCACCCGCTTCGCCACCGTCAACCGTGAAGGCAAAATCTGCCGCAAATCTCTTTATGTTGAAGTGATCAGCGCCCCTGCCAATCTCTTCGTCAGGGGTGAAAGCAATTTTTACAGCCCCATGCCGAAAGTCCGGATTGTTGATAAGGTATTCAACAGCCGTCATAATTTCGGCAACACCGGCTTTGTTGTCGGCTCCGAGCAGCGTTGTTCCGTCTGAGGTGATCAGCGTATGGCCTTTGTATTTTTCAAGCACCGGAAAATCGGCAACGCGCATTACAATATTTTTTTCTGCATGGAGCACCAGGTCGTTACCGTCGTAATGCTTGTGTATAACAGGTCTCAGATGTTGAGCTGTCATGTCCGGACTGGTATCCAGATGTGCTATAAACCCAGCAACCGGTGTTTTTTTTGTGGTATTGGCAGGTAAGGTGGCCATTACATATCCGTGTTCATCTACATGCGCATCTGTCAAACCCATCTGTAAGAGTTCATCAGCCAGCATGTTTGCCAGTAAAGTCTGATTGGGAGTGCTGGGGTTTGAAGACGATGACGGGTCGCTCTGTGTGTCTATGCTGACATAACGCAGGAAACGCTCGAGGAGACGATCTTTCATGAGTTTATCAATGCTTGTGTGCTTGTTTTTTAAGCATAATGCCGGCCATATAACGACCGGTAATCCCCTGGCCTGCCCTGGCTGAAAAAAAAGTATCTGCATGGCATTGCGAGCAGATGCCTGACACTTCTATGTGACCTTCAGGAACTCCCGCTTCCCTGAGTTGGCGCGTGTTTGCCTCCCATTGGTCAAATATATGTTTTCCCGGAGTTGTTGAAGGTTTGATGATGTCCTTCACTGAACCGAAAGCTGCCTTTGCTTCCCGGCAGACGTCGTCGCCGACTTCATAACAGCAGGGCCCGTTCGAGGGTCCGAGCCCGGCATATATGTTTTCGGCCCTGGAGCCATAATTCTGAACCATTTTTATGATGGCTTCCTGGACGATCTTCCTGACGGCACCTTTCCATCCGGCATGCAGTGAGGCAATAACACCTTCGACGGGGTCATACAGCAGGACAGGCACACAATCGGCCACCTGAACACACAGGCACAGGTTCTTTACGTTGGTAATCATTCCATCGGTGTTGAACAGGGCTGTGTCTATTTCAAGTGCCCCTTTCCCGCGGCTGTTGTCGTTGACAATGGCAATATTGCTGCTGTGGCATTGGTTGGCGAAGGTAAACTTCATCAGGTCAATGCCGATGGCATCGGAAAGGATGCGTCTGTTCTGAAGTACACGGAAATTATCATCTCCCACATGAAAACCTATATTCAGTGAAGAAAAGTTTCCCTCTGAGATGCCTCCTTTGCGGCTGGAAATGAAATGTACAAGCTCATTAAACACCGTCAGTTTTGCAAATTGGAAAATGCTGACACCTTCCAGGTCTTGTTGTAGCATGTTGAAGCTTTTTGGCTTATAAATATATAAAAATTTCTTACGCTATTCGATAAGCTGTACTTTGTTTTCTGAAGCATGATAATCTAAATGGCGAAAGCCTTTGTCGTCTGGTTGTGAAAAACATCTGAAGCCCGCACAGGTGCGGGCTTCAGATGAAAAATATGAAGAGAAAAAATTAGTAGGCAATTTGCAGCTTGTTCACTGCATGATGGTTTTCTCCGGTGACTTTGATGAGGTATAGGCCGGGGTTTAACCCACTGAGGTTTACGGTTACCGTATTTGAAGATACGTTCCGGTGATACAGCAACTGTCCGCCCAGGTTATAAATGCTTACCTCTGTAATCTGGCTGTCAGCGCTTATCGTTACAACGTCTCTTGCAGGATTGGGGAAGATGCTGATGGGCATGGCTTCAGGATCTCCAACAAAGGTATCGTCCTGAATACCAAAGACATCATCAATAACCATATCCCCTTCGACTTCTACCTCGCGGTTCGGATCACCCGGCCACTCTCCGTCAGCCCATGAGGGGCCGTCAAAATATTTGTAGTGGTAAGTGCCGGCAGCAAGCTGGAGTGTCGTCGTGAAAACATACACATTGTCGGTTGGTTCAAGCTGCTGGTCTTCGTAAGTGCCGGGTTCTGCCCATTCCCATTGCGGGAAATCACCGGTCATGTAAACATCGGTTTCGCCAATCACAAAGCCATCGGCCTGATTCATATTAACATTGAAGGTTACGTTAAAGTATTCAATGGCGAACAGTACGACTTCGACGGTCTTTCCTTCGCCGGCAACCTCAAATGATCCCTCTGCTGTGTCATAGTCCTCCAGTGTAACAATGTATTCGTAAATGCCATTGTTGAGGTTGAATTCATATTGACCGGGTTCATACTCCACACCATCAAGGGTAATAACAGCGTGCGGAATCACATTACCGTCACCATCAACCACTTCAAACACGATGGGGTAGTAAAGCACCCAGGGCATGGTTATCATCGGACTGATCAGCCAGTTGTCGGGGGTCAGTGCGGTCTGGCCTTCACCGTCCCACGATTGGCTGCGCATGTGAGCATGGTAGGTGAGATCCTGTTCAATCCTCATGGCGAAGTACCAGTTGAAGCCGTCATTGTCATAATCTATGGCTTCCCAGCCTTCGGGCAACCATTCTTCATCATATTCCGGAAGTCCGTCTGCCGGGTCAAAATCATCGGGCACACCGCCTTCAAAGTCCTCAAACAACAGAATGTCCGGCAGATCAAGGCTGGCTTCTATTCCTTCGATCTTAATGTTGTCAATAACAATACGATCTTTGTCGGTAATGTCATGGTGCCTGAAAGCAACACGGATGTTTTGTTGCTGGAAGGCAGATATTTCTAAACTGCGATGCTGGTATTCCCAGCCTGGGACGGTTGACTCCAGGGTTTCTTCGAAGACCATTACCCATTCTTCCGGGTTCAATTCCTCGCCGGGGTCAACGGCAATCCAGACACTGTAATACTCTTCCCTGTAAACCGGCGTAGTGGCTGTTGATGCCACATCCCAGGAAAGGTAAACGTTGTCGTACACATCCGGGATTTCTTCCATGATCACATTTTCAAAAACATTACCATCGGTGATCACCACCATGCCTTCACTGTCAAAGTAAAGGTCTCTGCTAACCACGTAGTTATAGAATCCCGGGGTCAGTTCAAATACGTACTCTCCGGCGTCGTGGCTTTCTCCTTCAATGGTGATAACAGCATCGGTGATCAGTTCCATTTCTTCATCCATAACGGTGAAGGTAAGGGTGTAGGTCGGATCATCACCTGCGGTGAGCGTAATATCAATATCAAGGTCAGCATCATCCACCTCGAACGTTCCCATATAAGTTTCGAAACCGTCCTTGTAAACAAAGTACTGATAGGTGCCGGGAAAATACATAAAGTCCGTATCCCCTTCATCATAAGTAACGTTGTCAATGGCAATAACCTCTGTACCGTCGGCATCTGCAATGTTGAACACGACATTGAAGGGGTCGACAATACGCAGGTCGTCGAAATACAGCATGGCACTGGTGGCGGCTCCTTCAAGATCTTTGGTGATCTGGAAACTGTCAAAGTAGAAGACTTCGCCATCCATAACACCATCTCCGTTCACCCAGCCCACAACATTGTCAGGATCATTGTAGTTCCAGGTTACACGGCGCCAGCCTGTCCAGTCAATGGACATCCATTGGGAGCCTTCCAGTGTCGGTATTCCGTCCCTGGTCATCAGGCGGAAGCGGTTTCCTGAGCCGTCGCCATAAATAAAGACTTCCAGTGCCTGGCCGGGACCAAACTGCCGCGCGGGAGTGTTTGCCGTACCTGCCGGC
>JAVIYP010000077.1:0-11058 GCA_031323845.1 Bacteroidales bacterium
AACGCTCTTTGAGCGCCTCCAGAACCACCTTTGTCTTTAAGGAAGAACTGAATTTTCTTCTGGTTTTTTTCATGACAGAAATTTAAAGGTTTATAAATTCCTGTCCAAATTTTTCAGACCATTACAAAGTATCCAGCATTGCAGGAAAAATATTCGATAAAGAAAGTAACGAACCCTTAACCGGGGCAACTATTGTTTTACAGGGTACAAACTACTACGCCATCAGTGGCCTGGATGGGAGTTTCCAGATAAGAAATATCGCGCACGGAAGCTATACCATGGATGTGTCCTACATATCTTACGAGCCGCAATCCATAAATGTTGAAGTCGATGGCTCAGTCAACTTAAATATTGCCATGGAATCGGTGGCCATCAGCCTTGGTACGGTTGTGGTTACTACTACCCGCATCGGACATACTGAAGCCAGTGCCAGGGCTACTGAACGCAATTCATTAAATGTAATGAATGTTATTTCAGGCAGGGAGATTGATCTTTCACCAGATGTAACAGTTGCCAATGTGGTGCAGCGGGTATCTGGTGTTTCCTTAGAGAGAAGCAGCAGTGGTGACGGGCAGCATGCCATTGTAAGGGGTATGGATAAAAGATACAATTATACGCTGGTAAACGGCATAAAAATCCCCAGCCCCGATCCCAAAAACAGGTATGTACCTCTTGATATTTTTCCTTCAGAGCTTCTCGACAGGTTGGAGGTTACCAAAGCTCTCACTCCCAGTATGGAGGGTGATGCCATTGGTGGTGTCATGGATATGAAAATGAAAGATGCCCCTGACCAATTCCTGTTGAGCGTAAATCTGGGAACCGGCTACAGTCAATTGTTTCTTGACCGTGATTTTCTGAGTTTCAACAGAAGTATGACGGCCATGAAATCTCCCCGAAGAACCAATGGTACAGCATACAGGGCAACCATTGATGACTTTTCGATAGACAACCTCGAATTTACCCCTGGCACAGCGCCGCTAAATCAAACCATTGGATTGGCATTGGGTGATCGCTTCTACAATGGTAAGCTGGGATGGATTCTGGCAGGCAGCTATCATAATACCTACCGGGGGGCCAACAGCTTGTTTTTCGAAACCGATGTTGATCGCGATACCAACAATCCATTTTATGATGAAGTGCAGATAAGGCAGATATCAACGCAGCAAATGCGTGCCGGAGTGCATTCCAAAATCGACTACAGGATCAACAGCAAAAACAAGATTGACTTATACAATGCCTTGATAAGCCTCACGGACATCCAGGCTCGGAACCGGGTCGACACCAACTTGCGTATTGGCAGGGGGCAGGGCCCCGGAACAGGCCGTATTGCAGAACGTGACAGGGCCAGGATGCGCACCCAGCAAATCTTTAATACCACCTTGCAGGGAACCCATGAAATACTGGATGCCTTAGCGGCTAACTGGTCTGCAGTTTATTCCAGGGCAACCAACGAAGAGCCCGATCTGGCTGAGGTTGTAAGGCGAACAGGCACATCGAGAAACCCTGATGGAGAAATTGTAAAAGAAATTGATTTGCTGGATCGTGATTTGAATCGCCGCTGGGTTAACAACTCGGATCAGGATTTGGCCGGATATCTGAATATTAGTTATCTTCATAAGTTTGCCAATGTGCAGGCCGAGTATGCTGTGGGTGGAATGTACCGTGCCAAGGAAAGAACCAACTTTTATGATAATTATCTCTTTCGTGCCTCCCCTATTTACCAGGAATGGGTAGGCAATATCTTCGATCACTCATGGAATTTGTTCAATACCCAGGGAACACCCACAGATCCCTTAAATTATGAATCTTATGAGAATGTCCTGGGGTATTATGCCCAGCTGAAGGCCGATATTTCCAATTTTCAGCTTTTGGGAGGTGTGCGTATAGAAAATACTGAATTCGGATGGGTCAGCAATGCGCCTCCACAAACCCAGGGACGCACCGGGTCAATTAGCTACCAGGATATCTTGCCCAGTATTCATTTGAAATACTCTCCATGGAACACTACCAATTTTCGCACTTCCTATTTCCGTTCCCTCAGCAGACCCAATTTTTATGAAGTAATTCCCTATGAGATCAATGAAGACGATTACCGTGAGCGCGGAAATCCATTCTTGCAAAGAACCACAGCCGATAATTTTGATGTTCGCTTTGAGTATTTTCCAAGCATGCTCGATCAAATTATGATCGGGGCATTTTATAAAACCATTGTAGATCCCATTGAAAGTGCATTGCAAATTTCCGGGCAGGCAATATTTCTGCAACCCAACAACTTTGGTACTGCCAACAATATGGGTTTGGAGGTGGATGTTACAAAGTATTTCAGAAACTTTGGCATCAGAGCATTCTATAATTTTACGGATTCCCGTATCACAACCACCAAGATTTTCCGTTTCAGGGACGAAAACGGTCAGCTCACTTCCAGGGAAGAGCAGCAAACCCGTCCTTTGCAAGGACAATCACGCCATATCAGCAATGTTTCCCTTTTATACAAAGACCAGAGAAATAAACTGGATATCCAGTTGGCGATGGTTTATACAGGTCGCAGGATTATCAGCGTGTCTCCCTATCTGGATAATGATATCTGGCAGCGTGGTTTCACACAGCTGGATCTTTCCGTTGAAAAAGGGTTTGGCAACCATTTCAAGGTGTTCGTAAAAGTAAACAACCTGCTCAATACCCCAATGCGAGCTGATATCCTGTTACCCAACACTTTTAATCCAGAGCAGGTTCCTTATGTGGATCTGCAAGAGAATTTACTGGTCAGGGAAGACTTTTACAAAATAAACGGTTCAATCGGACTTAAATACAATCTCTAATCATTTATTCTTTAATCTTTAAAAACAACTTAAAATGAAAACTAAAAATTTCCTGTACATTTTTGCTTTGCTTTTCGCGGTAGCTTTTATTGCCTGCGATAAAGATGAATCAGAAGTAGTTATTGATGATGGTGAACAAGATGATATAGTAACCATTGATGACGAAACAACCGAACTTTCTGGCCCCATGCGCGGAACATTGCTTGCCGGTCGTACTTATACCGTTGTTGGCGACCTGATCATTCCCGAGGGCGAAGAAATTGTTGCAGAAGCAGGTGTAACCCTGATTTTTGAAATGCCTGACGATGGCATTGGCTATGAAATTACCAACAATGGTGCCTTTATCAGTTTGGGAACTGAGCAAAATCCAAACCTGCTCTCCGTTCCTGAATCATATCGTACATTGGATAACGTTTTTGCGGGTTTGTGGGGCGGAATCCAATGCTCTGATAAAGCGGATGCCGTTGTACTGAAATGGACCCGTATGGAGTATGTAGGAGGCGAAGGTGGCCCCGGAACTCCCCGTGCAGGTAAAATACGCTACGGATTGTGGACCCTTAGCGATCAAACAGAGGTGGTAATTGAAGATAGCTGGTTTTACGGCTCAAAGGATGATTTGTATCGTCCGGTTGGAGGCAAACTGCATATTGTCCGAAACACTTTTGAATTGATGGGCGAAGATGGCGGCGATATTATCAATGTAAAAGGTGGTACTGTTGGTAATATTGCTTACAATGTTGTAATCGGAGCAGCTACCAACGCTTTTAAACCATCTGATGACGGAGAAAGCACAATTCAGTCAAATATTGGAATCTTCAACAATACTGTTATCAACAGCGGCCACAGAAGAGCTGGGCTGAACCGTGGCTCTAACATCAATTTTGAGAATGGTGCCCGTGGTTATGCGTACAACAATATTCTTGTGAATAACAAAAATGGTATCCGTATTTTACATGATGCTGATATTGCCAACATTAGCTACGACTACACTTTGTATTATGCAGATAACCAGCAGTTTCTGGATCAGATCCCACCGGAAGACTCCGCAAGTGAAGTTCAACCCAACGATATTCTGGGCGAAAACCCCGGAGATAATGATCCTATGTTTGTAAATTACGATGTAACCCAATTTACGCTGGAAGAATACCTGGCTGGTGAAAATCAACCCGTACACATGAACCGTATGACCAATAACGGAGTAACGTATAACCTGCGTCTTGCTGAAGGTTCTCCTGCAATCGGTGCCGGAACAACTGATTTCAACCTTGTTCCTGTAGAGTGGAATTTCCTAAGTGGTAACAGAGGCCCCTCTGCCGTAAGCCCAAGTGCTGATTTAGGTGCATACCCAACTGCAGGCGGTGGTAACAGACATAACTAAAATTGCTTTTTCTGGTATAGTAAACCCCTGGCCAAAAAAGCCAGGGGTTTAATTGTTTTATTTCTAATGCTTTGTTTACAAGTTATTTACCTGTTTTAATGAGTAAAACAAATATCTTATTCCTGCGTATGATTGCTTTTATGCTATTGCTGTTGATGTTAAGCTGCGAAAATCCAGTTTCTGAACCCGATGAGCCTGAATACTTTGTTGCTGATTATGACATGAACGCCATTCCTGTTTCTGATCTTTTTGAAGAATACCAGGCGATGGGCCCTTTGAATAATCCCGCCATTGATGAAGCTTCGGGGATCGCCGTGAGTCGTCAAAATCCGGATTTGATCTGGACACATAACGATAGCGGGGATATGAACCGGATCTTTCTCATTCAAAACAATGGAATATCCAGGGGAACATTCAGGCTTTTGGGGGCAGGAAACCGCGACTGGGAAGATATGGCCATAGGTCCCGGGCCCACAGAAGACATCAACTATCTCTATATTGCCGAAATAGGTGATAACCTTGGTCGTTATCCCATCAAATACATTTACCGCCTGCCCGAACCCGATATAAACCTGGCAGATTCAACAGTACAGTGGGTAGATGTTGAAAATGTTGACCGCATCCCATTTGTCTATCCCGACGAAGTAATGATGGATGCAGAAACCCTGTTGGTTGATCCCTGGACAAAGGATCTTTATATTGTCACCAAACGCGAGTTTCCGGTTACCGTTTATAAACTTCCTTATCCCCAAAGTGCAAGCGATACCACTGTGGCCTTAAAATATGGCACACTTCCTTTTACTACTGCCACCGCAGGTGATATTTCTGCTGATGGCAAGGAGATTCTTGTGAAGACTTATGATAAGGTATTTCTTTGGACTAGAAATGAAGGTGAAAGCATTAGTGATGCTTTTATGAGGCAACCTCTCAGGGTTCCTTACACACCCGAAATGCAGGGTGAAGCCATTGCTTTTCCAGAAGATGGAAGCGGTTATTATACGTTGAGTGAATCGAGAGGGGGAGTAATCCCTGTAGTCTATTATTACAAAAGGAAAGAATAAAACAGATGAAGTATTTGTTGTGTTTTCTGAGCGCTCTCTTGTTCAGCGCCTGTGTCAGTAATAATTCTGAAGTTGTTAATACTAAGATTACGTCTCATGACTTTCTTGGAGGTATTCCTGTTTTTACAGAAGATAGCCTGGTGAATATTGTTGTGGAGATACCGGCTGGTTGCAACCAGAAATGGGAAGTGAACAAAGAAACCGGCTTTCTGGAATGGGAAAAGGTCAATAATGATTCATTAAGGTTGGTGAGATATCTTCCTTATCCGGCCAACTATGGTATGATTCCGCGCACCTGGCTTCCTGAGGCCGAAGGTGGTGATAATGACCCCCTGGATGTATTTTTGCTTGGAGAAAGAGTGGATAGGGGAAGTATTATTCCGGCGCGCATCATAGGCATTATCCGAATGCTCGACAGGGGACAGCAAGATGATAAACTTATCGCAGTGCCCGTTGATGACTGGCACTATGAAATATCTACCCTTGATCAACTGAATGAACAGTTTTCAGGTGTTGTGTCGGTATTAACAATCTGGTTGTCAAATTATAAGGGCGAAGGGGTGGTTGATTTCCTAGGTCTGGATGACGAAAAAGCGGCGAAAAAAGTTCTCCTTAAATCAATTAGCACTTTTAAAAGCAAAGAAGGAAATATGCCCTAAAACTATTTTTTTACTTCATACTGAAAAACCTTCTCCTCATCCCTCCCCGTAACATACATGATGCTTTCATCGGCGCTAAAGCTCAAGCCACGCCCCTGGAAAGTCTGGTTGCTTACATCAAAAGCACCGGAATACTTGGAAGTAGAGAGATTGTAAGACTCTGTGAGATCGTATTGCAAAACAGCACGACGCTCGGTATCCATGAGCATCATTACAGTGCCATTTTTCAAAAATTCAATCCCCCGAACTTCTATCTGCTGATCGCTGATGTCGAGGGTGTAGGTAAGAGTTCCTGATGCCACATCCCAGGGCGTTGCAAGAGTGTATTCGAATACTGCCCCTGCATTGCGGTCATCTATAAACATAATTGAACCATCGGGCTTAAAATCGATATCATGCCCACGCTGGACAAAATGGCTGAGGTCGTGGTTTTTCCCTTCTGAGCGGGTGGTAATATCCCAAGGATTTTCAAGACTGAATTCCCAAATACCGGTACGGTCAAACACCCACATCATCATGCCATCTTCCCGGAAGTATAGCCCATGCTGAAACTCGCCCGGTACAATTACATCGTGCAAAAATGTTGCTGTATGAATCTGCCAGGGTTCTTCCAGTTGATAAGCAGCAACATTGTTGGAATATCTTCCTGTAATAAAAACAATACTTCCATCAGACTTCCAGAAAGTGGCTCGTGCATTCTCCGTTTCATTTGAAATGTCGAGGTATTTGCCGCTAAATGAAAAACCATTGAGCATGAGCTGCTGATCCTGATCGGCAGTGCGGGTGGTACTGCCCCCACACGATTGCAGAATCATTACGATGCAGAGAATTACAAATGTTTTCATGGTCAATGATTGGTTTGGTGTAGTTCTGAAAATTGAAAATTGTTTTTTTATTTTGCTTTTTAGTTTTTTTGATAACCGTAAGTCTATGTTTATAAAACACATCAATTCATAGCCAGGCTTTTTTCATTTTCTGATGTCAATCGAATCTTAAAACTGTCTCTCAGTTTGCCGGTTACATCAAAAGACTCAAGTTTTAGGCTATTGCTCTCAATGTGAATAACACTGAATATTTGGGTGTTTTCGACGGCCTTGCGGATCCATGTGTAATCATAATTCACCTCTCGCATTTTTCCACCGGAAATCGAAATTACATAAACCGGCAATTGTTGTGATTCGTTTCGGCGTTCAGGGTTAATTCCCCTGGCATACACATGATCATGACCTTGCAAAACAAGGTCAACCTGGTGTTTTTCAAAAAGAGGCAAAAAATATTCCTGCAGCAGCTCGTTGTTTCTTTCTTCTCTTGCAGTAAAAACGGGATGATGCATAACCACTACAGTCCAGGGCTGTGTGTTTTCAGCCAGTACTTCTTCCATCCAACTCAATTGTTTTTGAAAAAGATCGTCTGTTAGCTTTGTATGTTTGTCAATATATATTTCTCTTTCGTCTTTGCCGGCAGACTCGAAGTTGGTGTATAATGCAATAACACGCAGCTTGGGATAATCAACATAATAGCTAAGGTTTTCAAGACCTGAAGGTCCGTTTTCAGGCAGCTGAAAAATGCCGTTCCATTGCGGGAAAAGCATTCGTTTATCCACAGGTGTTTCCTGCATGCGATAATGGTCACTGTTTCCGGCCACCGGCAAAGAAGGAATATGCTGAAAAACCCGGTTACCTGCATAAAACCATTCGCCCCATGTGTCGTCATCGCCACTGCTGACTACCAGGTCACCGGCATGTATCATAAACCTTGAATCCGGAAAACTTGAAAAAGCCTTTCGAAAGGTTCGGGAACCGTACTCCAGGATATCGTTTTGCATATCACCAAAATAAAGAAAATGATAAGGCTCAAAGGTTTCCGGTGCAGTTCGGGTTGTAAACCATTCAGACCGGTGGCTTTCACTTCCTACTCTCATCATATAGGAAGTGTTTGGTTGAAGTCCGGTTAATTTGGCTTGGAAATAGTGATCGGTAGTATTTTCGAAAGTAACCGGTACCACGGTTGCATATTCTGTTTCTACTTTCGTGTTTTTTGTAATTTCTGCAGATAATACGGAATACTCAATGAACCCCGTCTCTACATCTGACGAAGAGCGCCATGAAAGATTGATTTGCCTTGCAGGGTCTTCAGAAACACTTTGCAAAATCCGGTCAGGGTGTTTTGAAGCAGCAAATTGAACGTTTGGCTTTTTAGAAAATGGATCTTTTTCGGCTTTGTTGTTTTGATAGGTGCAAGATAAAACAACAAAAAGTGCTACAAATGATATGATCGTTTTTTGCATTTCGTTTCGGATTTGAAATTAATTATTATTCCGGATGAATGATGTAAAAAGGCTGGGTATAGATAGTTCCCTTATCTCCCTTGATTTCTGCTCTTACAAACTTGCTGAATTCGGGTACGTCAGAAAGCGAAATGGAACTTCCGGTATGTATAGCTTCAGTTTTATCGGAAGCGGGATTATGGGTATTCCAGATAATTTCATTAACCTCGTCCATTTGATCAATAATGAGGGTAATGTCAGATTTACTGAATTGAACATCAACAATATTAAATGCGCGCTTGTTGTATTGCTCGGAAGGTTTCCATAAATAAGTATGCCCTTTTATCAGCGCATTTTTTACATCCGGAGCACTTCCATCCGGAATATCCGGATGCATCGACCCCGGGCGAAAGTTTTCAAGCAAAATCACATCACGGTTCCACCCAAGGGTCTTCTCATAATGCATATCATCTTCTCCAAAAAGCCACACAGGTCTTTCATGGCCGAGTATATGCACGATTTTATCGTAAAACGGTCGATCTTCGGGGTGGCGGTCTTCGCGATTATAAACAGACTGACCGATAAGCATATCATATTTCCGGTAATGATCAACATACCATTCGGCGGTTAAGCCCCATCTTTCAACATAACGTCCCGGGTGTGCAAAATATGCCAGGCCACCGTACTCCTGGATGATCTGAAACGTTTCATCCTCTGTTTCTGCACCTTGCGACAGCGGGTTAAAAAGACTTACTATGTGGTGCGGTGCAGACACCTCGCAGCCTTGCACAGATACCATGTTCAAGGCAACAGGGTCGCGGTTTTCAAAAGGCTCATTGGCCATTTCACCGTATGTCTTATTATCCTCAGTAGGATTCTCAATATCTTTGATGATCTCATAAATGTCTGCCAATTGAGTCCATGGATATATGGTTGAAATGTAATCGCTCGGTATATCGTAGTCGTGGCCGGCAAGTGCCAGAATTTGATACCCTTCCTCATAATATCGATCAATGGTTTGATGAGGATCGTATTGTTCGTCGCCCAGCCCGGGATGGGTGTGAAACTCTGAGTCATAATGGCCAATGTGTTCCCAGTTTAACTCTTGATAGGGCGACCAAAACATGCGTTCAGGCTGTTGACGGCAGGCAGTAAAAAACAGAAGATAGATGAACAAAGAAGCCGTAAAAAAGGAAGTGAGTTTGTGGTTTTTCATCTTGTGGTTTTTTTAAAATTGAGCGGTTTAGTTTACCAGATAAAGATAATAAACTCCCGGCTATCATGGAGCGTGACTACCGGGAGTTCGACTGCAAAAAAAGGAGAGAATCAGAGGGAGTACCTTAGCCCCATGTTGCTCCACCAACCATGGAAGGAGTTGCGGTAGGGATATATTGGATCGTAAAAGTAGTGCTGATGCGATTGATTTGTGAGGTTGTTGAAGTTGGCGAAAATCCTCAGGTTATCGGTAAAATTGTAGGACAACACCAAATCGAGCTGACCAATCGCCTTGAAATACCTGTCAAGGAAGATGTCATCGACCTGGCTTATTGACGGCGCACTTGTTGAAGCACCTACACTGTGCAACCAGGTGTCGCGATAGTTGTAGGATATTTGGCCGGAAAACCCTTTCCAGTCGTACGACAGGGCAATATTGAAAATGTGTGGGGCCTGCTGTGGAAGGGCAATGCGACGCTCGTCGGGAATTACGATTTTGGCATCCGACTCGATGTAACTGTAGTTGGCATATACACCCAAGCCGCTTAATGCTCCTGGTAAAAACGTAAGCTGCTGTTGCCAGGCAAGTTCAATACCCCAAATGGTTGCACTCTCACCGTTTACAGGCATTCTTTGCAGAAAACCGTCATAAGGTCCGCCTGAAACGATTGCGTTTTCCATATAAATGAACTTATCCATATCTTTATAGAAAACACCTGCTGAAAGCAATCCTAAGTTCGGCAAGAATCTTTCATACATCAGATCAAGGTTCATGGATGTAGATGGTTCAAGATCAGGGTTTCCTCTTGAAAGCTCCATGTCTTCCGTTTCTACCAGCTCAAAGGGTACCAGCCATTCAAAGTCTTCTGGGCGCGATATGGTGTTGGTGAAAGCAAAACGTAAGTTGGACATCCTGTCAATTTGGTAACGCAGATTCAGCATGGGGAAAAAGTTGATGTAATCGCCATCCGATTCAACCTGAACGGTCTCCTGCCAGTCGCCGTTATCATCAAATACAACACGATTGCCTTTATAATTTGTGTACACCTGCTCCATTCTAACCCCGGCATTTACGTTGAGTTTCCCAAAAGTGATGTCAGTAAGGGCATAAGCTGCAACAACGGTTTCGCGAGCTTCCCAATAGCTGGGGTCTGAACGTTCACGCGTACGGTTGAGGTCTTCTTTAAACAGGTTCCTGTTGTTATTGAAAAAATCATAGCCGGTGTCCCAGTCAACAAAACCATACAGGTTATACCTGTCTTCAATCATCCATCTTTCCTCATCAATTCCAAGCATGGCCATGGTCAGATGGTAATCACCATCCCAGGAGAACCTTCTCCTGTTGTAATCCCTGTTTTTGTTTTTTTGCCAGTACTTGCCTCCAAATTTTATATGGGCAGAATAGCCTGACAAGTTGTATGGAACGGTAAGGTTGAGGCTTGTATATAAGTCGTTGTCATTTGAATCGTCGCGACGGAATTCGTAATGACGAACCCTCATTTTGTCGAAGTCCATCGGATCAAAGTCGTTTGCAAATGATATCTGGCCAAACTCCCGGTTGGAGATATCAAGGTTGTAATCGGGTTTGTCGGCGTGGCGGAAAGAGTAATATTCGCGAAGCGGCACATCAAAGCTACCGTAAGAGTAACCTATGTTGTAA